>JBBIHQ010000041.1:0-28924 GCA_037446975.1 Opitutia bacterium | reverse complement strand
GCTGATTTTCCCGACGAATACTTCGCGGATCTTTGCAAAAGTGGCATCACGGTGCAGCGCAATGTCCGGCGCCGGGCTCGCCCCGGTCGAGGTCGGCAAAAGATGACGCGCAACCATGACCCCGCCGTCCCGGCGCTGCGCAGGTGAGTTTCACGCGTAAGGCGACCGCTCCCATACGCGCCCGACCGGTTTAGCGTCGTTTGCGACTGGCGAGTGTCTCTGGCGCGGATGCGGTTCTATTCTCCGGTAAACTTCTTATCAGCCATAAGCCGGATTGTCCCGCTTCGTGGCGTTGTGCAGAGCAAGGACGAAGGCCTGCAGCTTGGCCGGGCTCTTGATGCCCGGTGCCTGTTCCACCCCGCTGCTGACGTCGAGCCAGCGCGCGCCCGTGGCTGTCACCGCCTCGGCGACATTGTACTGGTTGAGTCCGCCGGAGAGAATCCACTGTTTCGCCGGATGAGCCTCGCGATGGAGCTTGAACTTGGGCCAGTCACCCGTCTCGCCTGTGCCGCCCATTTTCGTCAGATGAAAAGTGTCCAGCAGGAAAGTCTCCGCCAGCGGCAGCTGCTCGGGATAAACGTCAATCTCGTCCGGCAGCCGGGGTGCGAGCCACAGTCGGGCCGCTCCCACCGTCTCCGCCCAGGAGCGGATCACTGAAACCGGAGTCTGGGGATTGTAGTGAATCTGAAAAAGATCCAGGCCCAGCTCCATCTGCCGGGTCAGGTCCGCCAAGGTCGGGTCGACTGACACCGCCACTTTCTTGCGCGGCGGCAGTCGCTCCCGCATCGCCTTGAATTGCAGATCCGAAACCCACCGCGGTGATTTGGGATAAAAAATAAATCCGAGGTAATCCGCCCCGACGGCGTCGGCCGCGTCCGCATCCACCAGCGACGTGATGCCGCAAACCTTGAGTCTGATGCCGTTGATCATGGGACTAATCACTCATTCACGCCGATCGGACGCCAATTCGATTGCTACTTCGATCAGCGGCGCCTTGGCGCACATTAGCGGTTCAAAATGCATTGACTGATTGAATGACGAAATCGACCTGCTCGTCGGTCAGCTCGGGAAAGATCGGCAAACTCACGCAGCTGGCGCTGGTCTGCTCGGTCACCGGCAGGCTCCCGGGCTGGTAACCGAGCGACGCATAACACGGCTGCAAATGCATCGGCCCCGGATAGATTATCTCCGTGCCAACGCCCGCCTTTTCCAGATGAACGCGCAGGGCATCGCGCCGGGGATGCAGCAGCGTGAACTGGTGCCAGACCGACTCGCCGTAGGCCGGCACCGCCGGCAGTTGCACATCAGGGTGTTTGATGCCGGCGCGATACTTCGCCGCGATGGCCCGGCGACGGGCGGTCCACCTCGCCAGATGCTTCAGCTTGATGTTGAGCACCGCACCCTGAAAGCCGTCCATGCGAAAATTGAACCCCACCTCGGCATGCTGGTAACGCTTGGGCGAGCCATGCACGCGAAGCAACTGCGCCCGGTCCATGACCGCGGCATGCCGGGAGACAAACGCCCCACCCTCGCCGCAACCGCCGAGGTTCTTGGTGGGATAAAAGCTGAACGTTCCACAGTCGCCGATGGAACCAACCGGCTGGCCCCGGTAGGTGGCGCCCACCGCCTGCGCGCAGTCCTCGACCACGAAGAGGCTGTGCCGTTTCGCCAGCGCCATGATCTCGTCCATCCGGGCCGGCTGGCCGAAGATGTGCACGACGACGATGCCCTTGGTTTTCGGCGTGATGGCTTTCGCGATGGACTCGGGACTGATGCACCAGCCGTCAGGATCGATGTCGGCAAAGACCGGCGTGGCCCCGACATAGCTGATGCCCCAGCAGCTTGAGGCGAAGGTGAAGGCTGTCGTGATGATCTCGTCATCCGGACCAAAGCCGCCGCAGATCGACGCGATGTGCAGCGGCGAGGTGCCGCTGTTCATGCCGAGAGTGCGCGGATAGCCGAGTGCGGCGCTGAAAGCCTTCTCGAAATCCTCCACGTCCTGGCCAAGGCAGAAGCGGGTATTGTCGTAGGTGCTGGCCAGGGCGGCAAGGACCTCGGCCCGGATGGCCTGGTGCTGCGGCTTGAGATCGAGAAAGGGAACTTTCATTTTGGTGCCTTGATCGCGGATTACACTGATGAACACGGATAAAGGCCAAGACCAATCCGTGATCATCCGCGCTATCCGTGGTCAAGCTTCTTCAAGAGTTCGTGCACCAGGGAATCGAGACTTGGCTCGGCTGCTTCGAAATCCACCGGCAGGCCCAGCTGTTTCATCGTGGCGGTGGTGCTCGGGCCGATACTTCCGGCCAGCGGCCGTCTGGCCTTGGCGGCCAGCTTGAGCGAAGCCGCCTGGTCGAAAAACGACTGGGCCGCGGACGGACTGGCAAACAGGATGGCATCGGCGCCATGCGTCCGAAACTCGCCCGCCACGGGATCCCTGGCCAGATCCGTTTCCACGGTCTTGTACACCGGGAGGCAATCGACGATGGCGCGGCCTTCTTCCAGTTTCTGCACCAGGACTTCCCGGTTCAGATTGCCCGTGACCACGAGGACCTTCGCGCTGTCCATCGACTCGCGGGCGATCAGCTCTTTCGCCAGTTCCTCGCCGCTGGCTTTCCTGGGCTGCAGATCCACCCGCAGGTGCAGTTCGCGCAGCGCCGCGGTGGTGGCCTCGCCGACGGCGGCAATACGCACCAAACCGAGGGCACGGATGTCATCATTGACGCGCAGAAATTCCTCGAAGAAATATCTCACACCGTTGACGCTGGTGAAGATCACCCATTCGTATGCGCCGAAACCGGACAGCACCTCGGCCAGGACTTCCGGGTTAACTTCCTTCCGGACGTGAATCAGCGGCAGCTCGAGCACGCTGGCGCCCGACGCCTCCAACTTGCGCCGCCATTCGACGGCCTGCTCCCGCGGCCGGGTAACGGCGACACGGCGGCCGGCGAGCGTTTTGGTTTCCGGGTCAGACATGGAAATCGAGCTCCTTCAGCAGGCGGGTGGCATAGGTCAGCGGCTGGGAGAAATCAGCCTTGCTGAGCGGAAATGCACGGATGCCGGTTTTCTCGTGGAAAAAATAGAGCTGCTCGGCCGTGGCGTGCGCCCCGAACGCGATCTGGCAGCCGCCTCCAAGCAAGGTCTGAAAGGTGCGCTCCAACAGCACCGCCCGCGCCGTGGCCACATCGAGGGCCACGGAGAAATTTACGGCGCGACCCATGCGGCATTGGACCGCGATCGCCCCCTGGCCGACCGCCGGCACGCTTTCATCGAAATTCAACGGGCGGAAATTAACTCCCGGCCACGAGGCGATCCCCAGGCGTTTCAGACCCGCGGCGGCCAGCACGGTGGCATCGGCCTGGCCGCTGGCGATTTTTTTCAATCGGGTGTCCACGTTGCCGCGAATCTCGATGAATTGCGCGCCCGGGAAAAGCAGGGCGATCTGCATCTGGCGGCGGGGGCTGCTGGTGGCGATCGTGACCGGTGCGGTGATGCCATCACGCACGACCAGCACGTCCCGGGCATCCTCGCGGGGCATAAAGCCGGCGATCACGAGGCCGTCGGTATCCGCCCCGGGCAGATCCTTGCAACTGTGCACGGCCGCATCGGCGTCGCCCCGCAGCAACGCCTGCTCCAACTCGGCGGTGAACAGGCCCTTGCCGCCCTGCTTGGCCAGCGACCACTCCGCCTGCCGGTCGCCGGTGGTGACCATCTTGAGCAACTCGCATGCGACGCCGGGAATCTTCTCCTGCAAACGCGCCGCCACCATCTCGGTCTGGGCGAGGGCCAGCGGGCTTTTTCTGGTGGCGAGGATGAATTTCATAAAAAGTGCGGGGCTTGTCTTAACCCACTGTCGCCAAGGCTTCGGTGGGAACGTTTCTTTCCGCCCCGGAAAGAAACTTGGTGGACGATGAGGGACTCGAACCCCCGACCCCCTCGGTGTAAACGAGATGCTCTAACCAACTGAGCTAATCGTCCGGAAAGCGGTGACTAAAGCCGGGAATTTCCCCTGCTCGCAAGGAGATACTGCCGGGTGAGTCATCCCGACGACCCGGGGCGGGCAAAGGTCGGGCAGTTCGTCCGGCGGACTCACCCGACCCCAGGTTTTACGCCCGCAGCGGCAAACCCAACTCGATCATCTTTTCGGCCGTCTGGATCGCATTGAGCGCTGCGCCCTTCCACAGGTTGTCGCCGCTGACCCAAAGCGCCAGGCCATTGTCCAGCGATGTATCGAGCCTGATCCGGCCCACCCCGCACTTTTCCTTTCGGCTGTAGGCCAGCGGCGTCGGATAGGAATTTTTCGCCGGCTCATCGATCAGTTCGGCGCCCGGGAAAGCGGCAATGGCCTGACGGGCGGCCTCGACCGAGACCGCGCGTTCGAACTCGGCGTTGATGGCCACGGAATGGGCGCGAACCACCGGCACGCGAATGCAGGTGGCCGAGACCCTGAGCCCGGGAATTTCCAGTATCTTGCGACTCTCAGTGCGCATCTTCGTCTCTTCGCCCGTGTAGCCGTCGGCGCCGAAGGAATCGATGTGCGGAATGAGGTTTTGGAAAATCTGGTGCGGGTACACCTCGTGGCGAAGCGGTTGCTTCGCCGCGTAGGCCTGCACCTGCGCTTCCAACTCGCGCACGGCATCGGCGCCCGTGCCGGAAACAGACTGGTAGGTCGCAAAGACCACCCGCTTTAGGCCGAACGCCCGGTGCAACGGGTACAGCGCCATGAGCGCCACTGCGGTCGAGCAATTCGGGCTCGCAATGATACCCCGGTGCGTCCGCAAGGCATGGGAGTTGATTTCCGGCACAACCAGTGGAACCGCCGGATCCATGCGAAAGGCCGAGCTCTTGTCGATGACGAGGCAGCCACGCTTGACGGCCTCGGGCGCGAGGATCTTGGTCACCCCGCTGCCCGCGGCGAAGAACGCCAGATCGAGCCCGGCAAACGCCCCGGGCACCGCCTCCTGCACCGTGAGTTTCTTCCCGCCGAATTCGATGCTCCGGCCCGCGGAACGCGCCGAGGCGAGCGGACGCAGTTCAGCGAGCGGAAATGCGTGCGCCTGCAACAGGGCAATCAGCTCTTGACCGACTGCTCCCGTGGCGCCGACGATGCCGACCCGATAGGAATTATTGCTCACAGTGAATGAAATGTTGAAACGGATGAAAGAAAGGTGTGACGCCCTGGGAATCAAGCCCACTCGTCGTGTCATAGTCGTATCCATCGCACAGCAATTGCTCATGTTTTTCGATGACTGTGCTTTGCGTCAGAGCTATGTCGTCTCCACTTCGGTCCGTCCGCCCTCCAATGTGCAGGCATCGCTCGGCACCCCGCGGGGCCTGCACCACATCGCGGAGAAGATCGGCGCGGGCGCGCCACCCGGCACGGTGTTCAAGGGCCGGGTCAATACCGGCCGGCATTTCAACGAACTCGATGAGCAGGAGAACGCGAAGAGCCTGATCACGACGCGGATTCTCTGGCTGCAGGGGCTGGAGCCCGGCGTCAACGCCGGTGGCGACGTCGACACCCACGACCGGTACATTTACATCCACGGCACCAATCGCGAGAGCCAGCTCGGGTCGCCCTGCAGCGCCGGCTGCGTGCACATGAACAATATCGAAATAGTCGGGTTCTTCGATGAAGTGCGCACCGGTGACTTGGTGTGGATCGAAGATTGACGGCATATCCGCAGCGCTAGCGGAGTGCGTGCAGAGGTGACCGGTGCGGCCGCCCGCGGGCGGAGACGGCGCGGATGTGATTCACGGGCTTATTCAAATGACGCTCCCCCGGTCCTTATGGCCGGGTAGCGCGCATGGAGTTGCGTTTTGGGATTGGGGTCGGTTCTGTTCCGGCGGAGCATCCATCCACCCCGGGTACTCCAACATGAACCGCCTCGCCGTGTCCCTCGTCTTGTTCAGCGCTCTGCCCCTGGGCGGCGTCCTCCGCGCCGCCTCGCTGCTGCCGGAAAAGGTCTCCTGTGCGGTCCCCGACCGGCAGGATTTCCAGTCCCCCGACGCGGTGCAACTGACGGGCTGGATCGGCGGGCGCATCGCGGCCAGCGAAGCCAACCGTTTGGTCAAGATCGACACGGACCGCCTCCTCGAGGGTTACCGCAAGCGCCCTGGCCGCCAGGCTTGGGACGGTGAGCACATCGGCAAGTGGCTGCATGCGGCGACGCTGGCCTGGGTTTATTCCGGTGACCCGAAATTGCGCCTCAAACTCGACGCGGCCGTGGTTGAACTCATGAAATGTCAGCTCGCTGACGGCTACCTTGGCACCTACCTGCCGCAGGACCGCTGGACGGAATGGGATGTGTGGGCCCACAAATACAACCTTATCGGGTTGCTCACGTACATGCGCTACACCGGCAACACGGCCCCGCTTGACACCTGCCGGCGCATGGCCGACCTGCTGTGCCATGACCTCGGCGACGGCCCGGGCCAGCGCGACATCATCACCGCAGGCAGCCAGCATTACGGCATGGCTTCGACCAGCGTGCTCGAACCGATGGTGCTACTTTACCGGCTGACGGGAGAGCAGCGGTATCTTGATTTTTGCCGATATATCGTACGGGCATGGGAACAGCCGAACGGCCCGCATCTGCTCTCGCACCTGCTGGCCCACGATGGGGTCAACCAGGTCGGCAACGGCAAGGGCTACGAAATGCTCTCCGACCTGAACGGGGCACTCGAACTCTACCGCACTACCGGCGAACGGGCGTTTTTTGACGCCGCCGTCAACGCCTGGCAGGACATCGTCGATCATCGGCTCTACGTCACCGGCGCCGCCACCGCCGGGGAGCTGTTCCACCAGGACGGCAACATGCCCGATGTGGGGGACGTGGGCGAGACGTGCGTCACGGTCACCTGGCTGCAGCTCAATGCCCAACTGCTGCGGCTGACCGGCGAGGTTCGCTATGCCGAACAGCTTGAGCGGGTGGTCACCAACCAGCTGTTCGGCGCCCAGCGGCCCGATGGCGCCGCCTGGGGCTATTACGTTCAAATGGAGGGAATGAAGCCGTACAGCGATACCCTCGACGGCCACTGCTGCCTCTCCAGCGGCCCGCGCGGCGTGGCGCTCATCCCCACCTTGGCGATCAGCACCGACGCCGCCGGGGTCGTGATCAATCTCTACGATGCGGGCTCGGCACGATTGAAACTGCGCGACGGCGGCACGGTCGCGGTGTCCACGGAGACGCTTTATCCCGCCGACGGTCGCATCCGGATCACCGTCAATCCCGCCGGGCCCGCCACCTTCGGGCTGAAATTGCGCGTCCCTGCCTGGTGTGATCATTTCACATTGCAGGTTGCGGGCGAGAAACTGCGACCTCAACTGGCAGCCGACGGATACCTCCTCATCGAGCGCTCCTGGAAACCGGGCGATTTGGTGGAGCTGAACCTGGAGCTCAAGCCGCGGATCGTCATCGGCGAGAAGGTCAACCAAGGTCGCGCTGCCGTCCTCTACGGTCCGCTGGTGCTGGCCGCCGACACTGCCTTGCTCGGTGGCTTTGGCCAGAACATCAGCTCGGTCGCCTTGCCCAGCCCAAAACTCTCTGCTTTGCACCTCACCCCCGAGCCGGCACCCGCCGGGCTCAAGACCTGGCCTGGCGCGCAGGTCTACCGCCTGCAGGCCATCATCCGCTCGTCCAGCGACGGCTTCACCGCCGACACGCCGATGGAGATCAGCTTGATTCCCTTTGCGGACGCCGGTTGGCGCGGCTCGGTTTATCGCGTCTGGCTGCCCCTAGCGGGCCAGCCCGCGCCCAATCTCCTGCGGCTGGGCGGGGGCAGCCGCTCGGGTCCCTGGGGACGGACCCGCTACGACGGTTTGATCAACGACGGCGATGCCACGACGATCGCCGACACCTATGACGGCAAGCCGCAGGCCGAAGCGATGTTTGCTGTGACGATGCTGGAGCCGATCGTCGTCCGGCGACTCGTCTTTGTCCACGGCCGCAATGATCGCGACGGCGGCTGGTTTGTTTCGGCCACCCGCAGGCCGCGCGTACAGGTGATGACAAAGCCCGGCGGCGCCTGGGAGACCGTGGGAGACTTGAAGGATTACCCCGACACCACTTCGGTCAACGCCGGATCCCTGAAACCCGGGGCGCGCTTTGAGTGTCTTTTCCCCGCCCCGTTGTACGTGGTTGCAGTCCGGGTGACCGGCGAACCCGCGGGCGGCTCCGATCCCGGCCAGGCGTTCGCGACCTGCGCGGAGCTGGAGGCCTACGCCGACGCAGCCAATTGAACTGGCCGTCCGGCCGCCTATCGGTTCCGGCCGAAAAGCAGGCGCAGGCTGTTGAGGCAGACGACCACGGTGCTGCCTTCGTGCATGAGGACACCGAGGCTCAGCGGAACAAAACCGAAGAGCGACGTCGTCACCATCACCACCACCGTGCCGAGCGAGATGAAAAGATTCTCCCGGATGATGCGCCGGGCGCGCCGACTGAGTTGCAGGGCCGACAGGAAGTTCTCGATCCGATCATTCATCAGGACGATTTCGCTCTGTTCGAGCGCGGCGTCGCTGCCGCGCGCGCCCATTGCCACCGAAACGTAGGCCGCCGCCAGGCACGGGGCGTCGTTCACTCCGTCGCCCACCATGGCCACCTTGCGGCCTTGCTGGCGGAAGCCATCGACCGCCGCCACCTTCGCTTCCGGCGACAGGCCTGATCGCACTTCGCTGACGCCCAGTTCGCGGGCCACCGATTCGGCCGTGTGGGTCCGGTCACCCGTGAGCATGACGGTCTTGATGCCGCGGGCCTTCAAGGCAGCCAGCACTCCCCGCGACTCCGGACGCAGCTGATCCTTCAGAAGCAGGCGCCCGATCAGTCCGGTGGCCAACACCCACACCTCCGAGAATTCCGCGTCGGCGGGAGGCATTTTCTCCAGCCACCCGGCAAACGGGCCGGCGGAAATAAGTTCCCGCCGGCCGAGGACCGCGCTGGTGCCGCCGATCCTCCCGCGCACCCCCTGCCCGGTGATCGATTCGAAAAGCTCAACCTCGCGGCGGCGGACGCCCGCCTGGCGGGCATGCAACGTGATGGCCCGGGCGATCGGATGGGTTGAATTCTTCTCGAGGGCAAACGCCAGTTCCAGCACCTCCTGCTCGCGACCCGGCGGAAAACTTTCGCACGATATGACGGCGAGATCACCCGTGGTCAGTGTGCCGGTCTTGTCCAGCGCCACCACGTCAACCTCGGCAAGCTTTTCGATGGCCGCCCCGCCGCGAAAGAGAATGCCGTGCTTGGCGCCAAAGGCGATCGCCGCGAGAATGGCCGACGGGATCGACAGGACCAGGGCGCACGGGCTGGCGACGACAAGCAACGTCATCGCCCGATAGAACGCCGAAAACTCTCCCGGTTCATTGTGAAAGGCCGGCACACCGAAACCCTGCCACCACACGAGAAACATCGTGCCCGTCAGACCGAGTACCGCCAGGGTGTAGCTGGCGCCGAATTTGTCGGTGAAGCGCTCGCTCGGAGCCTTCAACTTCTGGGCGGTCTGGATCAGGCGGATGATTTTCTGGAGCGTGCTTTCCGACGCCAATCGCATCACCCGCACCTCAAGCACCCCCAGGAGATTGATCGTACCGCTGAAAACCGGCGAGCCGACCGTTTTGTCGACTGGAATGGATTCGCCCGTCAGCGTCGACTCATCGCTCGACGATTCCCCTTTCACGACCTCGCCGTCGGCGGCGAACATGTCACCGGGTTTCACCAGCAGCCGGTCGTCGACCTTGATCGCCTCGGCCTTGACGACATGCGGCTCGCCATCGGGCCCGATGACGGTGGCCAGTTTCGGCGCGGTATGGAGCAGGGCCGAGACCTCGCGATGGGTGCGGTCCAGCGCGTACTCTTCCATCGCCCCGGAGGCGGAAAAGAGGAACAGCAGCAGGGCCGCCTCGCCCCAGGCACCGACCGCCACGGCACCGATCGCCACGGCCAGCATGAGAAAATGGATGTCGAGCTTCCGCTGACGGAGGTTGGCCCAGGTGTCGATGGCCGCGTCCCAACCGCCCGTGATTAGGGCAACGAGATAGAGAGCCTTGACGACCATCGGCGGCACCGTCGCGACGTGCCCCAGAGCAAAAGCCGTCAATCCGCCAACGCCGCAAACGGCCGCCAGCGTCGCCAGCAACCGCCATTCCGGGGTTTCCGGCTCCGGGGCCGCCGCCTCCGGCCAGGCGAACGCCCGCCACAGCCACAGGGATGGTGCGGTCACACAGGTCGGACGCTCGATGATCGTGACGCCGTCGGCATGCCGGACCACAAAACCCGCCGGTTTGGCCGCGGCTGCCTTGGAGTCATCCAGTCTTTGCTCGACGGCGCGCAGCACCTCGGCCAGTTGCTCCTCGACGGCCGCCACGTCGACGCGGCCGAGTGTCGCCAGCGACACGGTGCGATCCGTTGGATTCAACCGCACGGCCGCCACGCCGGGCTGGCTCTGGAGAAAACGGATCAGGTCTTCCGTCCAGACCGCCGACGTTGCAGGTGGAATCGCCATGGATCGACACTGTTCGGCGGAATAGTGCCCGCAAATTAAATTGCTAGGCATGGATTAACCTCGCTGATTGGGCGCCCATGATTGGCTTGAACCAAGACGGCGGTCCGCTCGCGGAGTCCGGTCCCAAACCGACCCGCATCCGCGAGCTGGCCGCGGAGATTTTCGCGGAAACCGGGCCCCTGTGTTCGGCGCTCAAATTGGAGCACCGGCCCGAGCAGGAGCAGATGGCGCACGCCGTGGCCGCCTCCCTGACCGACGATGCGCCCCTGCTTTTCGAGGCCGGGACGGGAGTCGGCAAATCGCTCGCTTATCTCGTCCCAGGCATCATCCATGCCGTCGATCAAAGCCGGCAGCTCATCGTCTCCACCCACACCATCTCGTTGCAAGAGCAGATTGAGCAGAAGGATCTGCCCATTTGCCGACGCGTGTTCAAGGCGACCCCCGGTCTGGCGCCCTATGCTGATTTCCGTTCCACGGTGCTGGTCGGCAAGTCGAACTATCTTTGCCCGACCCGTCTGGCCCATGCCCTCGCGGACCGGACCACGCTGTTCGCCGACGCCGACTACGAGGAACTGCAGCGGATTGCGAAATGGGCCGAAAAAACCACCACCGGCCTGCGCCACGACTTGAAACCGCCCCCCCGGCCCGAAGTCTGGGACGCCATCAACGCCGATTCGTCGTCATGCTCGCGCAAACATTGCGACCCCGACAGATGCCACTATCAGCGCGCCCGGGTCCGGCTGCGCTCGGCCCAGGTCGTCATCGTCAATCACGCCCTGCTGTTTGCGCTTATCAACGCCGGCGGCGCGCAAGCCCAAGGGGCCGGAACCGGGACACGCGGGGTGCTCTTTCCCGATGACTTTCTCGTACTCGACGAAGCGCACACGATACCGGAGGTGGCCACCAACCATTTTGGACTGTCGCTCAGCAGCTACGGCGTGGATCGCGCCCTGAAATATCTGTTCAATCCCCGCACCAAACGCGGTCTCTTTCGCAAGCATGGCGGTCCGGAGGCGCAGCAACTGGTGTTCGACGCGCTTGACGCCTCGAAATTGTTCTTTGCGTTCCTTGCCGACAAGCTGCTGACGCCGCGGCCGGTTGTGCGGCTCCGCGAAACCGGAGTGGCGGAAGCGATGCTGGACGGTCCGCTCGGAGCCCTGCACCGCCTGCTGGGCAAACTGGCTGACAAACTGGGGGACGGGCGGGAACATGATGAACTCCTCGAGCAAAGGCAGCGCATCAAAGGGCTGCAGGCCGGCCTCACCGAGTGGCTGACGCTCGGCGACCAGAGCCACGTTTACTGGGCCGAACGGAGCGGACGGAAGCAAACGATCGTCACGCTGCGAAGCGCGCCCATCGACGTGGCGCCCGAGCTCAGAAAACACCTTTTCGGCTGCCGGACCAGCGTCGTCTGCACCAGTGCCACACTCGCCATGGGCGGCAGCATCGACCCGCTGGCCGTCCGCATCGGGGCGGACGGCGCCCGCTCCGTGGCGGTCAAGTCGCCGTTTGATTTCGAGCGCCACATGCGAATTTATGTCGCGGCGGACGTGCCGCTGCCGACCCCCAAGGAGGCGCGGCTGGCCCTTGAAGCCCTCACGGATTACATCCGCTTTTGCACCGGGAAGGTGCGGGGCGGCTCGTTGGTCCTCTTCACCAGCTACTCCGATATGCGGGCGGTGGCCGCCGAGTTGGAACCCGGTTGGCGCACGGCCCAGCGGCCGTTTCTGATGCAGGGCGCGGATCTGTCCCGCACGGAGCTGGCCCAGCAGATGCGGACGCTGGGCAATGCCGTCTTGTTCGGCACGGACAGCTTCTGGACCGGCGTGGACGTGCCGGGAGCCGCGCTCTCGCAAGTCATCATCACCCGCCTGCCCTTTGACCCGCCCACCCACCCGATCACCGAGGCAAAATGCGAGCATATCCGGGCCAACGGCGGCAACCCATTCAATGACCTCACGTTGCCGGATGCACTGATCAAATTCCGCCAGGGCATCGGCCGGCTGATCCGCAACAAGACCGACCGCGGAGTTGTCACAATCCTCGATTCCCGGGTGCTCGCGAAGGCCTACGGCAGGGAGTTTCTCGGTTCGCTGCCCGTCCCGGGATATCAACGCCTCGATCGCAAAAACCGGGAAAGTGTTTTTAGACCTTTCCCTTGAGCAAAAGCTTTCTCTAGACTCGGCTCACATGAATTTGCGTTCCTTCGCCCAGTCCGACCTCGGACGTGTCCGCCCCGAAAACGAAGACAGTTTTCTGTGCAGCGACACGCATCGAATCTATGCCGTGGCGGACGGCATTGGCGGCCTGCCGTCGGGCGGCCAAGCCAGCCAGTTGACCGTCGCCGAGCTCGAGAAGCATTTTGCCAAGAAACCAGCGGGTGACGCGATCGACTACCAGCGCATCATCGAGGAGATCAACAACAAGGTCTTCCTGCTCGGCCGGGTTCTCAGCCCGCAATTCGGCATCGGCTCGACCCTGACCTTTGCACATCTGACCGGCGTCAAGCTGAACATCGGGCATGTGGGTGACTCGTGCGCCCTGCGGCTGCGTGCGAACCTGATCGAGCAACTTACCACGGATCACACGATCGAGAACGAGTTGCGTGAACGCGAGGCCCGGGGTGAATCGGTCAGCCTCCTGATGGAAAATCGCAATGCGCTTACCCGCTGCATCGGCCAGCCACCCCCGATCCTCGGCAACTGCACCAAGCACACGGTTCTGCCCCACGACCGGTACCTGCTGTGCAGCGACGGTATCACCCGCTATGTCGTCGAGGAGGAAATCGCCGAGATCCTGCAACAGGCGGCGGATCCGGCAGCCGCCACGCAAACTCTCATCAACCGGGCCAACGAAGGCGGCGGGCTCGACAATTCCACAGCCGTGGTGCTGTTCTTCGACTAGGATGCGCTCGGCGCACTTTGCGGCGCTGGTCGCCAAGCAGCCGGATAACGCGCTCTTCCGTTTCAGTCTGGGCCAGGCGTGGCTGGCGGAAGGCCAGCCGGAGAAAGCCCTTGAGCACCTGGTCGTTTGCGCCGAGGCCAAGGCTGACTGGATGATGCCGCGCATCCTCCTGGGGAAAACCCTGCTGGGCTTGGGTCGTCTCCCGGAAGCGAAGGCCTGGCTCGAGCAGGCACTGAGCCTTGCGGTGGAACAGCAGCACGACGATCCCGCGCAGGAGCTGCGTAGTTTGCTGGACGGATTGAATTCCTAAGGAAAATCCGCCGAACCCCGGGGCCGAAGGCGCGGGGCGTCTGGTCCTAGGGCATCAACCGCTCAATCTTCCATTGCCCGTCTGCCCGGCGGGAATAGCGAAATCGATCGTGAAGCCGGTTGGGCCGGCCCTGCCAGAATTCAAACCTGACCGGCGTGACCCGATAACCGCCCCAGTAGCCCGGGAGCGGCACCTCGCCATTGAGAAACTTCGCCTTCATCTCGGCGAACTTCGCTTCCAGCAACGAGCGCGTGGTGATCACCTCGCTCTGGCGCGATGCCCAGGCCCCGACCTGGCTCTCCCGCGGCCGGCTCAGAAAGTATTTCAGCGACTCGGCGGCGGAGATCTTGGCCGCGCTGCCGGTCACGCTGACCTGCCGTTCGAGCGGCAGCCAGGAATAAAGCAGCGCCACGGACGGGTTGGCCTCGATGTCGCGCGCCTTGTTGCTCTCATAGTTGGTATAGAAGACAAACCCGCGCGTATCGAAGCCCTTGAGGAGCACCGTTCGCACCGACGGCTCCCCGCCAGCTGAAACCGTGGCCAGCGCCATGGCGTTCGGCTCAAGCAACTGCGCCTGGATGGCCTCGCGCATCCACACGTCAAATTGCGCAAAGGGGTCGGGCGACAGCTCGGCCTCGTCGAGCGATTTTTGCGCATACTGGCGGCGCATATCCTCCAGATTCATCGATGTTCCTCCAGCGCACCCTCAATGGCGGCGGAAAGCCCCTCCATCGTGAACGGCTTGTGCATCACTTCGGAAATGTTCAACTCCACGGCGGCCTTGGTATCGATGACGTTGCCGTAGCCGGTCAGCAAGATCACGGGGAGACCCGGCTTCAGCCGCATGGCCTCGCGGATGAGATCCACTCCGCTGAGACCGGGCATGCTGAGGTCGGTCATCATGAGCGCCAAATCCGCATTGTCGGTCTGCAGATGCTCCAGCGCCTGGCGCGGATCAATGCAGACCGTCACCCGATAGCCCAATTTGGTCAGCATGACTCTGGCCACCTCGGCGATGGGAACCTCGTCGTCAACAAACAAGATGTGCTGGCCCCGACCAGCCCTCAATTCCTCCACTTGCCGCGGGGCTTTCGCCGGCTGGTCGGCCTGCGCCGGGAAATAGATCTTGAAGGTCGTACCCTCGTTCGGGCGGCTGCTCACGGTTATCGCTCCGTCGTTGGACTGCACGATGCCGTGCACGACCGCCAGCCCCAATCCCGTACCCTCACCGACCGGCTTGGTGGTGAAAAACGGCTCATAGATTCGCTCGAGAGTCGCGGCGTCCATGCCGTGCCCCGAATCAGTCACGGTCAGACAGACATAACGGCCGGGCGGAAGGTTGGGTTTGGACGAAGTATCTTCCTCCGGCATTGACACCTCCGAGAGCGCCAGCCGCAACGTGCCGCCTCCGGTACGCAGGGCATGAATGGCATTCGTGCAAAGATTGACCACCACCTGATGGATTTGCGTCGGATCAGCCAGGACCGCCGGCAAACCAGGGTCGATCACGAGTTCGAGCCTGACGGTCGCGGGCAGCGAAACCCCGATCAACTTGACCGACTCCTTGAGCAAGGGCTCGAGTTGCAGCACCTCGCGCAACTGCTCGCGCTGGCGGCTGAACATCAGGATCTGCTGCACCAGGTCCTTGGCCCGGTGACTGGCCACCAGGATTTGCGACACGTTGCCCTGCCCTTCGTGGGCCGGCGGCAGGACCATCTTCAGCAGCTGGGCGTTCCCCAGGATGGCCGCCAGGATGTTGTTGAAATCGTGCGCGATGCCGCCCGCCAGTGTGCCGATCGCCTGTAATTTCTGGGCCTGGCGCAACTCCAGCTCCAGTCGCTGGCGCTGCGCCTCCGCTTCCTTCCGCTCGGTAATGTCCCGCACCATGGCGAGAAGCCGACCGTCGGGAAGCAGCCTGGTATTGGTCTCACCCGGAAAAACTCTGCCGTCCTTGCAGCGGAACCGGTAAACACTGAACCGGGTTCCATCCCGCAGGATTTCCCGCAGGCAATGCCGGAGGTATTCATGATCGTCATCGGCAATCACATCATAGACGGTCTTCTGCAAAAGTTCCTCCCGATTGAAACCCGTCAGCTGCGAAGTGTGGCGATTGACATCAACCAACCGGCCGTCGGCGGCGCAGAGAAAGATGGCATCGGTGGCCAGCTCGAAAAGCGTGCGATAATTCTCTTCACTCCGGGCCAGCGCCTCGGCGGCGTTTCGTCGCTCGGTGATGTCGGTGATGCTGCCGCGAATCAGTGTCCGCCCCTGCGCCGGCAGCTGCACCAGGCGCACCTCGCACGGAATCTCCCGCCCGGCGCGGCTCCGGTGCACCCACTCAAAAGTCGGCAGGCTTCCGGAGACGGCACGGGCGACCTGCAGGGCAAATCCCTCGGCCGAACGCCGGCCGTCGGGTTGAAATTCCGGGCTCAGGTCAACCGGGCCGTGCCGGCCAAGCTCCTCGCCGGCCAGCCCGAACAACAACTCAACCTGATGGTTGAAATCGACAAAGACGCCGCGCTCCACATCCAGCAGGAAGATGGCATCCGGGGCGGCCTGAATCAGCAGGCGGTAGCGCAATTCGCTCTCCCGCAAAGCCGTCTCGGCCTCAAAGCGATCGGTGACATCCAGCAAGGTGCCGATGATCGCCGGCCGGCCCTGATGTTCGATCCGAGTGCCAAACACCTCGATTTGGAGCGGCCAGCCCTTGCGATGGAGGCCGCGGAATGAATAGTTTAGTCCCATTGCCTCGCCGCGCAGGCGGCGGGCCACGTTCTCCTGCACCAAGTCGCGACTGGTGGGCGCCACGAGGTCGCTGACCGAGAGCTGCTGGACAATCTCCGCCGGGGAATAGCCAAAAACCTCCGCCATCCGCGGGTTAACATAAACAAAACGGTTGTCCTGCATCAGGTAGACGCCAACGAGAGACTGCTCCACCAATGACCGGAAATGCGGCTCGCCCGCCCAGCGCAGGCTTTCCGCGTCGTGCAACCGGCGCAGATAATGCCGCACCAGGAGCAGAAGCAGGACCGAGGTAACCGCGACAAAAATAAGCCCCTTCCCGATCTCGGGCCAAAGCCACGCCGGGGAACCGTGAGACCGGCCGGCCACCACCATATCCGAAAGGATTATCCAACCGGAAGCCAGTGCGGCATAGATGCCGGCCACCTTGTAGGCGATCAATCCAGAACCGGGCGAACGCGGGGTCTGGGCGGCGGGGCTGGCCGGAATAGGGTGCATGCTGGAAACGCTTGGATAAGTTTATCCAGCTGAAGGACTGGTTATGCAAATCCCACCTCGGAGCAAGAACAGAGCAGCCGGTAACGCCGGCGACTTGACGCAGCGACCCGGCTGGCGATGGTTGCAGGGTCCCCAGCCGATGTCCTCCCTTCCCCAATCCAGCACCCCGGAGATCTGCGTGCTGCTGGCGTTCAACACCAGCAATCAGCTCGCGGTGCGCAAGGCCGGGACGAAACTGGGCCATGCCTTTGTCGGCGCCGACGAGAAGATGGCGCTCGGCCGGCTGACGCCCAATTTCGAATCCCGGTCGGTGCCGGCTGAATATTTCTCCTGTCCGGTCAACGGGGTGAACTACCGGGTGTTTTTCACCCAGGTGACCGGCAAGCCGGCGGACCGCGAAGTGGAATTCCGCACCTTGGATGAGTTGGGATCCGTCCGATCTTCACTGGCGCCGGCACTGGCGGCCGTGCTGGACCGGCTGGAACCCTTCCTGATCGAGATTCCCTACCTGCATCTCGGCGAAAACGACTACATCTACAAATTCCGGGTCGAAAGGGATCGCAACCGCGACATCTACCAGCAGGACGAGGCGGCCCGAAACCTCTACCAGAGCAAGCTGTGCGAAGCCATCAAGACGCTTGCCCGCACCAACGAGCGGTCCGCCTCCCGGCCCGCCATACTGGATTTCGGCGCGGTGCAGTATGTCATTCCCAGCCATTTCGGCTTTTGCCTCGGGGTGAAGAATGCCATCGAGAGGGCGTACGAGTCGCTTGCCGAAAATCCCGGCCGGCGGGTTTTCATGTTGAGCGAGTTGATCCACAATCCGTTTGTGAACGAAGACCTTCGGCGGCGTGGTCTGCGCTTTCTGCAAACCGACAAGGGCCAGCCGTTCACGGTCGCCGGCCTGGCCGCCCCGGCGGGTCACGCCGGGCCGCTGCTCTGGGATTCCCTCACGGCGGAGGATATCGTCATTATTCCCGCGTTCGGCGCCACCGACGAGGACAAGAAGAAGCTGGTGCGCAAAGGCATCCGGGTCGCCCAGTTTGACGCCACGTGCATGTTGGTGGAAAAGGTCTGGAAGGCCGCACGGGGATTCGGGCGGGAAGGTTACACCGTGGTCATTCACGGCAAGAGCGAACATGAAGAGACGAAGGCCACCTTTTCCAATTCCCGTCGCACCGCCCCGTCCATCATCATCCGCAATCTTGAGGAAGCCCGGCAGCTGGGCGACTATATCGCCGCGCCGACCGACGCAAAACGCGCTGACTTGCTGACCCGATTTGCGGGGCTGCACACCCCTGACTTCGATCCTGTGCGTCACCTCGACCGGGTGGCGGTCGTGAACCAGACCACGCTGCTGATGAACGAAACGGCCGCGATCATCGAATATTTCAAGTCGGTCTTTGCGGAAAAATATGGCGCCGAGGACGGCCCGGCCCATGTCGGCGGCGCCGGCAAGAAGGACACGCTTTGTTATGCCACCCAGGTGAACCAGGATGCGTTGCAGCGGGCTCTGAGCGAGCCGCTTGATGCCGCGTTCATCATCGGGGGAAAGAACAGTTCCAACACGTACCAGCTTTATCGCCTCTGCGCCCAGAAACTGGGGCCCCGGGCTTTCTTCATCCAGTCGGAGGCAAACATCCGCTCACGCGAAGAGATTGAGCATTACGTCTTCCCCACTTTGGGTCAGGGCCGGAGCGGGCACACGGAGGTGTGCAAACTCTGGCCGGGCGATGAATCAGCCAAAAGGGTCCTCATTACCGGAGGCGCCTCCTGCCCTGACGGACTGGTCCAACAGGTGATTGCGCGGATCAACTCGTTCTTCCCCGCGAAAAAACTCAACTCGGTCGAGACCGTGCTGGCCGGCTTGGCCAGCGGCTGAGGCAATCAAAATTTTATATTAACACCGCCGCGCAAGCCGACCGAGCTGCCCAAATCGACATGCGCCGTGCGGTCGCCCACCGTCTCATCGTAAGCGCCAAGCTTCTGGGCGCTCAGGCCGCCGAAGACGCCCGTACGGTCGTTGGCCGTCCAGTCCATGTTCAGATCGGCATAATAACCGCTGAGAAATTTGGTCGTGTAGCTGAGTTCGGACGTGGAGACAGTGGTGCCGACATCGGGAAGATCCATCGATTCGTCCACCATATAATACGAACTGGCAAAAGCGCCGGCCAGTCCGATGCTCGCGCCTAGGCCGAGCCGTTCGGTCAGCTGGGCATGAATCGATGGCCCAAAGCGCACCATGAAATAGGCCCCTTTGACCTGCCATTTGCCGTGGACGACGATTCCGCTGGCCAAGGCTGTCTGGGTGCTAAGGTTGGGATCCGGGGCCGCGCCAAGCGGTGTCGTGATCTCCGTCGTGATGGACGCGTTTGGATCATAGGTCGGCGGCGAATAGGGCGTCGCAACCGACGTAACGGGGGCCGGCTGGCCGTTGAGGGAAAAGAAGTCGGTCTTTGTGTTGAGGGTCGAGTTCACATCGCCCGAGGTCTTGTTGTTGATGCCATTCAGCGCAATCCCCGCCACCAAGCTCCAATCCACGCGTCTGGAGAGTTTGCCCATGACGTGGGCAAGCTGCATCTCAAGGCCCGACGAAGGACCCTCCTTCTTGTCGAATGCACCCCCGCCGCTGGTCGCGCTGTAGGTGCTCATGCCGATATACCCTGGATCTATCGCTGCCTGCTGCGGTGTGTCGTAGGACCAAACGCGCGTGAGGCCGGGAGTATAACTCGGAAAATTGCCGGTGGCCGTGGAACTCGTGACCGAGCTCACGTTGCCGTTCGCATCGGTCACGTCGACTGTCGCGGTGGTGTAGGTTTGATAGCGCCCGCCGGGGGTGCTGGTCTGGTTGCCCAGTGAGTCCAGTTCCGTGCTCCGCGGCGCATCAAATCCCACGTAGCCATTCTGATAAGTCCGCAAGGTCGCCCCGGCCGAAGCTGGCGCAATCGCCGTGGACGGGAAAGGAACCGCCCCGAGATTGCCGAAATGCACCTTGGCCCCGGAAGCTAGCATCCTAAAGCCCACCGTGATGGAATTCTTCGGCGCCACCCAATCCTCATCGCTCCGCGAAAGGCTCTCCAACCGTTCCTCTTCGGCGCTGCTGACATCTTGGGCCCGAAGGAATGCCGGCGCGGCAATCAGGGCAAACAGCAACGTGGAGTGGAGCAAACGTAGGCGCATTAAGGGCAATTCCATAGGGGGGAGAACCAGTCTTGGAAAGGGCAAACTCAATTAAGTTCCGTCAGGCCTTCTCCATCGGGCCCTTCGGCTCCTCTTTGATCATCCCGGCCTTGACCATGGCGCGCTTGAGATCCTCGGATTTCTGCTCGAGTTCGGTCTCTTTTTCCTGCTGGGCCTGCATCTTCTCAAAAAGCGCGGCCTCGCTCTGCTCAAGAAACTCCTCGCGCTCCTTCTGGGCCTGGCGTTGCTCCTTCAAGGAGACCTCCTGGCGGTCCAATTCCTCCTTCAGCTTGGCCAGAGCCTCAAGTTCCTCGGGGTTGACGACCGACCCGGCAGGTGCCGCCGGTTGTTTGCGCATCGCGTCAATCACCTTTTCGCGGGCTTGCAGCAAGGCCTCGGTTTCAGCCAGGGCGCGGTCCCGTTCGGCCAGCTTGTTTTCCGCCTCAGCCAGCGCCATCTCGCGCTCAGCCACCTTTGTTTCCAAGGCCCGCAAGGCCTTTTCCAGGCCTTCCACCTGGGAACTGCTTAATGCGGGTTTGCCGCCCCAAGGAGTGCGCGACTGCGACATGATCGCGTCGATCGACCGGCGCGCCTCGGCCGTCGCTTGCGAGGCCTCCTGCGCCCGTTGCAGCGGACTGACGCGACGGGGCAAAACCAGCGGCTTGATGCCAGCCGGCTTGGCCGGAAATTTCACGCTCCCGGGCGGCGGGAAGGCCGGCGACGGCGCCACATTCTTGACGGGCGGGGAAAACGAGGTTGCCGGCGGCCGAGGCGCACCGGGCGGAAATGGCGGTTGGTTATCCACAGTCCGATAGTGGCAGAATCAGCCCTTGCTGAAAAGACGGGAAAAGAACCCACCTTTTTTTTCTGCGACCGGAGCGGCTGCGGCCGCCGCCTTCGGATCCAACTTCAAGAGACTGGCAACCTGGCGAACGGCGATGGCCTCGCGAGCGGGATCATTAAGGACCACGAAATAACGCTCGTAGGTGCCGCCTTCGGCCAGATGTTTGAGCAGACTGGCTTTCTCATCCTTGAACCAGTCCAGGGCCGCCACCACCGTCGCGCGCATCATGCTTTCATGCTTTTCCGCCTGCTCCTTGCTGAGGGGCTTGACCGCCACGACTTCGGTCGCACCGAGCTTCGCCCCGTAATATTTCGCCAGCGCCAGCTGCTCCGGCCGCGGCAAGCCGGCGGCGACGAGGCCGATGGCCTCCGCCAAGTGCAGACCGACGGCACCTTTGCGATAAGGCAGAAACTGGGCGATGCCCTCCTCGTCGCCGTGGGTCAGGGCATTGAGCGCGGTGCGGAAATCGCCGCCCAGTACCACGCGCGTGGACATCTGCTGGCCCAGGTTTGCGAAACCACCGATGGTCTTCACCCCTTCACTGGCGCAAACCATGCGGGTACCCTCGGTAAAATTCGCGAGCATCAACGGATATTCCTCCGGTATGCTGAGCCGGGCCAGCGTCTTCAGGATCGGATTCTCCTTGGCCGAAGTCTCCTCCACTTGCGCGACCATATCACCAAAAGGATCGTCGAATGCCAGCGTCTCCTTGAGGATGCCGATGAGATGATCGGCCCGGTCCGCCTTGCCGGCGATTTCGGGCATCATGAGCAGCTCATCATAGCTAAAATCGATATATTTCGAGGGCTTTTCATCCTCGGCCGCGTGCGGCCATTCCTTCGTA
This sequence comes from Opitutia bacterium, assembly GCA_037446975.1. Taxonomy (GTDB): domain Bacteria; phylum Verrucomicrobiota; class Verrucomicrobiia; order Opitutales; family Opitutaceae; genus Lacunisphaera. The sequence continues at coordinate 7,105 of JBBIHQ010000041.1, read as the reverse complement.
TCAAGGTTCTGCGCCAAGCTGACAAGCGAGGTGTCAGCCATGATGGAGTGGCGGAATTTTTTGCGGATCTCGTCCCAATCGGTGCTGGTGAACTTGGCCATGTGGATAGTCTCCTGGAAAATTTAGGGCGGCGCGTTCTCAATGATCTCGTTGGCGAGCTTGAGGTAGTCGTTCGCGACACTGTCTTCGTCGTTGCCCTCGGTGCCGACCAGGAATACCGGCAGACCCAAGGTGACAGCCCGCCGCACGATCATCGCATCGCGGATCTGCGTCGTGCAGATTTTGGCGGCCGGGGCGCAGCCGCGCTTCTGGGTCTTGAATTGATTCAGTCGAAGCTGCATGCGCATCTTCGGCACCTCGATGTCAGTGTTGCTCTTGATCGAATTGAAGACGATGCCATAGACCATCGCCGCCGACCCCATCGCCGTGGTACGAAAACTCGCCGACGTCTGCTGGAAGCGGATGAGCTTTTCGATCAGCAGCGTGAAACCAATCAGGCTCAGCGCGTCGGGGTTGGACGGAACGTAGATCTCGTTGGCGCAATATACGCCGTTCTGTGAGGCGCGGAGCACGTTGGGCGGGCAGTCGAACAGGATGAAATCGTAATTGCTCTCGATCTCCGCGAGCTGCTCCTGAAAAATGACGTAAGAAGGCCGCTTCGGGTCGGGTTTGTATTCGCCCTCCAAATCCACCAGATTAAAAGTGGTCGGCACCAGATCGAGCCCGGGCAGCAGTTTCTCGCCCTCCTTGCCCTCCACGACATCCTTGACCACGCAGTCCTTCAACCGGGCGACGCCGGGATCGAAAATCGAATAAATTGAACCGGTACCGGTGGAGTTGATCTTGTTCCAACGCTCCAATCGCATCAGCCAGATACTTGCGTTCGATTGGGTGTCAAAATCGAGCAGTAACACCCGCATGCCGCGGCGCGCGAGACTGGCTGCGGTATTTACGATCAGCGAAGTCTTGCCGACACCGCCCTTGTAGTTGAGGAAGGCTATCTTGCGCGCCATTGGTGGGATGGATATATCGGCGACACCATGGCACGGCCCGTGCCGGGCGCCAGTTAAAAATCTTACGAAGTTTTTTGTTTCCGCCCGAATGTTTCCCCGGCTGACTCCCAGCATGGTAGAAGGTTGCCTGCAGGAGAGATTTTCACCCCGGAGCATATGTTTCGGTTGCGGTCCGGCCAATCCGCGGGGTTTGCATATTCGCAGCTTTGTACGCGGAGACGAGGTGGTCGCCTCCTGGCAACCCGAAAAACATCACGAAGCATTTCCAGGGATGCTCAATGGCGGCATCATTGGTACTTTGCTCGACTGCCACTGCAATTGGGCGGCGGCCTGGCATCTGATGCAACGCGATCAGCTGGAGAAACCACTCTGCACGGTGACCGCTGAATACGCCATCAAACTCGCCCGTCCTACCCCCACCGGGGCGCCGGTCGAGCTAACGGCCCGCGTCGTGGAAGCTGTCGCCGGCCGGGTGACCGTCGAAGGGGCGCTGAACGCGTCCGGCAGGCTCTGCGCCACCTGTCGGGGTACATTTGTTGCCGTCCAGCCGGGCCACCCGGCTTATCACCAGTGGTGACGCGCGTTGGTAATTTTCCCGATCGTAACCTGCCGCTCGCCTGATTGTCACGGAAGACCGGCACTATTCCGGCATGTCGTATTCAGCCGAAATTCTGGCCGTGGACGATGAGCCGGAATTGACCGAGCTCATGCAATTTCATTTGGTCCGGGCGGGGCACAAGGTGACCACGGCCGCCAACGGATGGGAGGCGATCGCCTCCGTGCGGCACGTCCGGCCGGATATTATCCTGCTGGACCTGATGTTACCCGACCTGGACGGTTTTGGTGTCTGCGAGATATTGCGGCGCGATCCGCTGACCGCGACGATTCCGATCATCATCATTTCCGCGTGGGCCTCACCTGACTCCCGCAATCTTGGATTGGAACTCGGAGCACTGGATTACATCACCAAGCCCTTCAGCCCACAGGATCTTGTCGCCCGCGTAAACCGGCTGGTGCTAGGGCGATCGAACTGAGGGACGAATTCAGCCGGCGCAATCCGCCATCTCGGCGGCTTTATGCGAATCCGCGACTTGCGATACGCCGGTTCCGAGATGATGCAAAACCGACTTCGCCCTCATCCGTCGACCAGCAGCCGCGGCCAGATACGGCAAGAAAGTGACTGAACCGGACTGCCCGGTTCAAACTTTGCCCGGATCCAAGTTTGCAGGCCGGCGGCTAACCTAGAATTCGCTCCGCCGGCTGCGGGACAAGTGCTTCCGCCCACGGCGGTATAGCGGATTCTCCCTGGTGAATTTCAGCGCAACGATTCGGGTCAAACTGAGCTTCGTTTCCCCGGAATTCGATCACCGGGTCCCCCGGTCAATTGCCGGCAATACCTTCCAACGCAAAGGCGTTTGACTTTGGGCTGCATTCCAATGGCCTAGGGCCGTTAACGCCTTTTCGAATGTGAAAAGCCTGACCTTTCGCTGGAAGCTAACTCTTTTTATAGTGCTGATTTGCGGCGTGAGTCTCTCACTCGCATTCGCCGGCCTCTATATCTACGATCTGAGAGAGTTCAACCTCGAGGTCCAGCGTCGGGTTGATAGCACACGAAAACTGCTGGTTGATACCTTGGCGCCGCAACTGGCGCAAAATCCCAAGGGGATTGATCTCGCATCGGGCATGGCAGGGACGGATCCGCAGATGCAAATCGTTGCCGCGGCTGTGTTTTCTCCGGACAACAAACTGTTGGCCCAATACTTTCGGCCGGGAGTTCATGAATCTATTCCCCCGCCTCAGCGCATTTCCACCCTCTTCAACACCGACCGCGCCGTGGTCTGGTCACCCATTCGGTCCGGAATCCGAACGGTTGGAACGCTCTATTTGAAGGTCGAGCTGACCCAGGCCGACATCGACCGGTCCAGCAACCTGATGCGTGGCTATGCGATCATCTTTCTGGTCGCCGTCCTGCTGGCCGCAACCGTCGCTTACCGGTTGCAGGCGTTGATCACGCAGCCCATCACCGAGCTGGCCCGGGTTTCCGCGGACATCCAACGGGAACGGGATTACAGTTATCGGGTGGGAGTCACCTCCACGGGCGAGATCGGTGATTTGATCGAGTCCTTCAATGCCATGCTCGACACCATTCAGTTGAATACGGCCGAACTGGAGCGAGCCCGCGTGGTGGCGGAAGAGGCCCGGGAAAGAATCCACCAAAGCAACGAGCAACTGGAGGAGGCCAACCGCACCCTCGAGGCACGGGTCGAGGACCGCACCAAACTGCTGGCCAAAGCGGTCAAGGAGGCGGAGGAAGCCAGCAAAGCGAAGAGCACTTTCCTGGCCAAGATGAGCCATGAGCTCCGCACGCCCCTCAACGCCATCATCGGCTACAGCGAAATGCTCCAGGAAGACGCCCGGGACGAAGGCAATGCCCGGGCGGCGGATGATCTGGACAAGATCCTGAATGCGGCGCGTCACCTGCTCGGCCTGATCAATGACGTGCTGGACATATCCAAGATCGAGGCCGGAAAGATGGAGCTGTTCCTGGAAACGTTTGAACTCAACAAGCTCATCCGCGAGGTCGCTTCCACGGTTTCGCCGTTGATCGGCAAGAAGGGCAACAAGCTCGTGATCGCGAGCGCCGATGGCATCGGCTCGATGCACGCCGACGCCACCAAGCTGAGGCAGATGCTCCTCAACCTACTCAGCAATGCCAGCAAGTTCACCGAAAACGGCACCATCACGTTGCGGACCACCCGCATTCCGGGGATCGGCGGCGACCTGATCGAGCTCGCGATCATTGATACCGGCATCGGCATGACACCCGAGCAGCTTGGCCGGCTGTTCCAGGCTTTCAGCCAAGCCGACGCCTCTACCACCAGCAAATATGGGGGCACCGGTCTCGGCCTCGCCATTTCAAAGCAATTTGCCCAGATGATGAAGGGCGATATCACCGTCAGCAGTATTGCCGGCACAGGCTCGACTTTTCTGATCCGCTTGCCAGCCGATGTCCAGCTGGGCCAGCCCAAGGTCATCCAGACCAACCAAAAACTCACCAAGTCGCCCTTTCCCCTCGAGGCCAAACCCGGGATACTTATTATTGAAGACGATCAGGAAGTCCGAAAGATCGTGGCCGAGGTTCTCGATTCCAGCGGCTACGAACCCATTGAGGCGGCATCAGGGCAACAAGGGCTGGAAATGGCCGCCCAAAGGGTCCCTGACCTGATCCTGCTTGATGTCATGATGCCGGGAATGGATGGGTGGACCGTTCTCACAAAATTGCAGGACAATCCCAAGCTGACCGACGTCCCGGTGGTCATGCTGAGTGCCGTTAGCGACACGGATATGGCCCTGTCCCTCGGCGCCACCACCGTGCTGCTCAAGCCGGTCGATGCCGGGCATCTTACGGCCGAGATCGCCATGCTGCTGACCCCGCTCGCACGGTGTCACGTGCTGCTCGTCGAAGATGATGTCGATGCCCGCACCCTCGTTACCCGGATGCTTGAGCGGGAAGGCTGGCAGTTCCGCACCGCGGCAAACGGAAAAGCCGCGCTCCGCGCCCTCAAGAAGAGCCGGCCGGCGATCATCCTGCTTGATCTGAAGATGGCAGGGATGAATGGATTTGAACTGCTGGAGATCATGCAAAAGACGCCTGACCTCGCCAGTATTCCGGTCATTATCATCAGCTCCATGGATATCACCCAGGAGATGAAGGCCAATCTGGCTCCACGCGTCGTCGCAATCTTGAGAAAAGGTCATTTCAATCGCGAAGAGCTCGCGGACCTCATCCGCCCCGTCATGCAGTCCTGCGCACTTGCTGAAAGCTAAAAACCTCCTATCCTCAATCCTCTCCCAACATGCCCAAGATCCTCCTAGTCGAAGATAACGAAATGAATCGTGACATGCTGTCGCGCCGTTTGGAAAAACGTGGCTACACCATGACAATTGCCGTTGACGGTGGCGCCGGGGTCGAGCTGGCCAAAAGCGGCCGGCCCGATCTCATCCTCATGGACATGAGTCTCCCGGTCATCGACGGCTGGGAGGCAACGAAAATCGTGAAGGCCGACCCGGTCACGGCGGCCATCCCCATCATCGCTCTCACGGCCCACGCCATGGACAGCGACCGGGTCAAGGCCCTGGAAGCAGGGTGCGACGATTTCGACACCAAGCCGGTCGAACTGGCCCGGCTGCTCACGAAGATCGAGGAATTGCTGAAGAAATTCCCGCCCAAGGCATGAGCGATCAAAGCGCCAAGTTTCCCAAGCCAGACAGCAGTCAGCCCAGCTCGCTCACCCCCTTTCTGAAGGCGTTGAAGTCGCGCGACCTGGAGGCTCTCTCCAAGCTGCGGCATGCGCTCCGCACGCCGCTTAACCAGATCATCGGCTACAGCGAAATGCTCATGGAGTCGGCCGAGGAAAACAACATCACCACGGTGTTGCTCGATTTGAAGCGCATCCACACCTCCGGCGGCCAGTTGCTGGCGCTGATCAACGATGCCCTTGCCCCGTGGAAGATCGAGACCGGCAAGATCGATTTCCCCGGCTTGCGGCGCGATATGCGCACCCCCCTGAACGCTGTGATCGGATACGCCGAACTCTGCCTCGACGAGGCCAGGTCCGGCAAGCATGCCGATCTGGTCAAGGACCTTGAGAAGATCCTCAAGGCGGCGCAAAATCTGTACGGTCTTTTTGAGAGCGAGGCCTATCCGGAACAAATGGATATCGGCGGTGCATCGGCCGACCTGGGCATCGCCGGCGACGCCACGCTCGGCGCCGTCGTGCCTCCGGTCATTCCGGCGGCCACTTCCGATGATTTCGGCGTGTCAGCACCGCCCTTGGCCCCGGCGCGGCTGCTGGCGGTCGACGACGACGATATGAATCGGGAGATGCTCGTCCGCCGACTGAAAAAACTGGGTTACGACGTAAACGACGCCGCCACCGGGCGCGCCGCGCTTACGCGGCTTAAGGAGGAGACTTACGACCTCGTACTGCTCGACATTCTGATGCCGGACCTCGATGGATTCCAGACCCTGGAATACATGAAGGCCGATCCCCGCCTCCGTCACATTCCGGTTATCATGCTCACCGCGCTGGACGACGTGGAAAGCAACGTCCGCTGCCTCGAAGCCGGCGCAGAGGACTATGTGCCGAAGCCATTCAATCCGGTCATCCTGAGGGCCAGGATCACGGCTTCACTCGAAAAGAAACGGCTCCGGGATCAGGAGCAGGCACTGCTCGACCAGCTGCAAATCGAGCGCGCCAAGGCGGAACGGCTGCTGCAAAACGTCCTCCCCAAGGCCATCGCCGAGCGACTCAAGGCCGGCCAGCGGACAATTGTCGACAGCTTCATCGACGCCACGGTGCTCTTTGCGGACATTGTCGGATTCACGCGGATTGCTTCCCGACAGTCGCCGCACCGGACCGTTCAGCTGCTGAACGAGATTTTTTCCGGATTTGACCGCATTGTGGAGCAATTCGAACTGGAGAAGATCAAGACCATCGGCGACGCCTATATGCTCGTGAGCGGCGTACCGTCCATGCGCAACGACCATGCGGAAGCGTGCGCCAACGCAGCCTTTGAGATGCTCGAGGCCGTGCGGGTGTTCAACCGCCGGCACCAGCTCGACTGGAGCATCCGCATCGGCATGAACAGCGGCCCGGTGGTGGCCGGCATCATCGGCACGAGAAAGTTCTCCTATGACCTCTGGGGCGACACCGTCAATATCGCCAGCCGGATGGAGTCACATGGGCAGCCGGGCCAGATCCAGATCTCGGAAATTACGATGAATCTCCTGGGAAACAAATTCGCCTTTCAGAGCCAGGGTGAGATCGATATCAAGAGTGCGTCTCCGATGCCCACATATCTGCTTCGGAAACTGGCAAAAAAGTAGCTGCACCGATCTGGCTGGCGGCGCCTTTCCGCCGATTGGGGGCAAACCAGAACAGGATGGGCGTCATGCCGCCCTAGCGGCATCGCCACGCGTTCCCTGCCTTCCGCTGCGGCGCCGGACCGCAATGCCAAAAAGCGTCAGCCAGATGCCGGCGAACCACCATTCCATGCTGCCGCCACCGTAAGTGCTGGTCGTCGGAGTG
>JBBIHQ010000040.1:25741-30235 GCA_037446975.1 Opitutia bacterium | reverse complement strand
ATTCGACGCCGGGGCGGGACTGTCCAAAGGGTCGTGTGGCCGTTGGGGCCACAGGCGAGAGTCAGGCTAAACTCAGGAAGCTGGGTTTCGCCCACGGGTTTGGGTCATGGCCAGAGCCAGTAGAAGACGAGGCCGGAGCCGGCGGCATAGAGCACGGCATCGAGGAGATTCTTTGCCGTCCCCGACCATGGGCGACCCATCCAGATCGATTCCTGGACCGTCCCGAAGCCAAGAGAGATAAGCGTGACGGCTCCGACCAGCTTAGCCGCTCCGCGCGCATGCAAGTGATGCAGGCCGTAGATCTGTCCCGCCAGATACGCCGCGACCGCGGCAGTGACCAGACACCACAGAAACCAAAGGCCGAGGTGCTTGCCCATGTTCGGGGCGCCGTTCGGCAGAAGCGTGATATGTCCCACCGGGCCCTCTTGGTATTTCTTCAACATCGCCTCGCTGCCCATCTCCTTCATCTCCCTGCAAAAGGGGACCACATAACGGCCGGGTGCCGGATTGCCGGCGCGGATGGCGTCACGGATGGCGTTCTCATTGGAGAGGACACCGTAGTCGGAGGCGTGCCACTTGAAGAGCATATGGATGAGCGAGCTGATCGCGAACACGACCACTGCGCTGAGCAGGATCGGTAACCAGAGAGCGAGGAGGGCATTCATGGGGTACGTGGTTTTGGGTGAATTTCGCCACGCCGGTGCTACCGGCCTCCGGGCTGTGGCGTGGGGTGGAGGGGTACCCGGTTTGATCGCACAGGCGACCCGCCGACTAAAGCCGAAAATGTCAGCTCGGGCGGGTCAGTAGCCGCAGACGCTTGTTGTCGCCAGGCCGATAGCTGACGGGATGCCATCGTGTTCTTTCGCTTTCCCTTCGCGAATTCCCGCACCCGCTTGCACCGCCGGCTTTTTGCGTTTTCCTGTCCGGATGCTCCTCAAGCGGCGTCTACCCCTCGCTCTCGTTCTGGCCTCAACCCTGCTCTTGCGCGCCTCCGGCGCGGAGTCGACCCACCTGCCTCGCAGCACGCCCGAGGCGGAGGGCATCGAGTCGGCCGGAGTGTTGGCGCTGGTCAACGACCTCGAGAGGCACGTTGATGCCGTCCACAGTCTCGTGCTCTTGCGCCACGGCAAGGTGGTGGCCGAGGGCTGGTGGGCGCCCTATGCCGCCAACGATGTCCATATCATGTATTCGGCGACGAAGAGCTTCACCGCGACGGCGATCGGCCTCGCCGCCGCGGAAGGTCGGCTGAACATCTACGACCGGGTGATTTCGTTCTTCCCCGACCTCGCACCGACCGAGCCGTCCGAGAATCTCAAGGCCATGCGCATCCGCGATCTGTTGCGAATGAACTCCGGCCACCAGAACGACACGATGGACCGGCTGCGGAATAACCCGGACGGCCAGTGGCGCCGGGCCTTCCTCGCCCTGTCGGTGGAGAACAAGCCCGGCACGCGCTGGGTCTACAATTCCGGCGGCAGCTACATGCTCGCCGCCATCGTGCAAAAGGTGACCGGCCAGACGGTCGAAGACTATCTCACGCCGCGGCTCTTCGAGCCGCTCGGCATTGCGCAACACCCGTGGCACGAGAGCAAGGAGGGCGTTGACCTGGGTGACGGCGGCCTGTTGCTCACGACGGAAGATCTGGCAAAATTCGGCCAGCTCTACCTCCAACACGGCATGTGGAACGGCCGGCGCCTGCTTCCGGAGCGCTGGGTCAAGGAGGCGACCTCCTTCGAATCTTCGAGCGGCGGAGATCCCGACAGCAATTGGGACGCCGGCTACGGTTATCAGTTTTGGCGCAACAAGAGCACTGGCTATCGGGCCGACGGCGCCCAGGGCCAGTTCTGCTTCGTGCTGCCCGAATACGATGTCGTCCTCGCCCTTACCAGCGGCACCAGCGGCAACGGCGGCACCAAGGGCGAAATGGACACTGTCTGGGCGGACCTCCTGCCCGCCCTGCATTACACGGCTCTGCCGGCCAACGCGGCCGCGCAAGAAGCGCTGACGCGCAAGCTGGCCTCGCTGACGCTCCCGGTCGTGGCCGGGGCGGAGCACTCGCCGCGAACGAGCGCGGTATCAGGCAAGGTCTTCAGCTTCCCCGAGAACGAACAGGGCATCGGGACCGTGAGTGTCGATTTTGCCGCCGCAATTCCGGTCATCACCTTCAAGGACAAGGACGGCACCCACACGATCGAGTGTGGACTTGGCCGGTGGCGGCGCGGCACGACCACATTCCGGAAGCGCATCAGTGATCTATGGGATGAGGCCCCGCAGGGAATGGCGGCGTGTGGGGCGTGGACTGACGACGACACTTTTACGGCCAAGCTCTGCTTCGATGAAACGCCCTACATCATTACCGCGCGGCTGAAGTTCGACGGTGACAAGCTGGTGCTGAACATGGACCACAACGTGCGTTGGAGCGAAACGCACCGGCCGCAGATTGTCGGGCAGATGGTCCCGTAAACGTGGCCGGCGAAAAGCCGCGACCGCGAACAGAATGCGACCATCGTTGGTTGATCAATGCTCATTTGGCTCGGAAATGAAAACGGAGCAGTGTCCAAAGAGCATTGATTAACCAGCTCCGAAGGGATGAAGCTCCGGACATGGTATCGTTTGACCCAACGCCAGTCCCAGCGATAGGGCGGTAAGACGGCAATTCCGGGGTGGATCGCTTGGACAGCCCGGGAGTGGGTGGCGTCGGACTGCCTCTGATGTGCCTTCGTACCGCTTCAATCCTGCCTTCGTACATCCTTCTGGCGAGGGATGAGTTTCCCAGCGTTCTGACGCCGCTGCCGGCGCAGAGATGATGTAATCAAACCTGAGACGGAGCCACCGCGGATTTCTACGGCGCCGTCACGGTAATGACCGTTTTCGCGAGCTGTTTGGCCCCACGGCCGACGATGTAGCGCAGTTCGTAGGTGCCTGGCTCCCGGGGCGCCCGGACCTTCAGCGTGCCGCCCGGTCGGATCCGGGTGGAGTTCACCGAGGCTCCGGGCGGTTGTCCCGGCCGGGCAATCGAAATGAAATCCCTGGCATAGCCCGGACCCTGCCAGCTGATTTCAAATTCTGTTCCCGCCATTGCCGTGACGGGCGACTGCACGCTTGCTGTAACTGCGTTGACCGTGAGCGGTGCCTTCGCGAGCAGCTTCACCCCGCGGCCGAGAATGTAGCGCACCTCGTATTCGCCCGGATCACTCGGCGCCCAGAGCTTCGCCGGATTCCCGTTCCGGACGAACGCACGGTTGTCAAAGCTGCCGGGCGGCTGGGCGGGCCGCGCCACCGTGATGAAATCGTCCTTGGCGCCCGGACCGGTCCATGAAACCTCGACCGGGGCCGCCATATTGATGGCGGCCGGTGCGCTGATCTCCGCGGCCTCGCTCGCCGCGGATCCGGGTGCCACCGGTTCCGCCGCGGGTGGCGTCTCTCCCGGACGCGGAGGCGGCGGTGTCACGTAGGAGGTCTTGATCTTCATCGTTCCCTCGCCAACCCGAATGATAATTTCGTCGACGGTGGCCGACCGCGACCCGTCGTTCATCGCGCCGGAGTTGCCGGGATCAAGGATGAGCGTGCTCATCGATCCGCCGCCCACGTATTTCCCGCCCTTGAACGCCGCAGTTGTGAAGCTGCCCTGACCCTGGCTGGTGTTGGTTCCCGCAATCCCGACCCAGCGGCCGTCCTTCGGCCGCAGACGAACCAGCTCACCCGCCTTCAGCGTCTTTTCAAACGGCACGGCCAGCAGAGGCGCTCCCGCCACCTGGCCGGCCCATTCCGGCTGCGGCTCCGGTTCCTCCTTGACCACGGTCAACTGGCAGCCGGTCGGCAGGACGAACAGCGCGGGGTCCTGCGGGCCGCGCCGGATGTTCCGCAGCTCAATCGTCCGCCCGTCGAGCTCGGTTTTCACTTTCAGGGGAAAATCGAACTCGTCTGACACCCAGGCGGTGACGAACACCTGTTCGCCGCCAAACACCACGAGTTTTTTGCATGGGCTGCCATCGATGGACTCCACGCCTTCCGTCCGCACTTCTTTCGTCTTGGAGAGATGGGCGTAGAGGGCGAAAGGATTGGCAAACAGAGTCATCGGCTCGGCTGGGCCCGCTTCATAGTAGGCCTTTTCCAGCGGATTCACGAGACGCATGACGCCGCTCGACCCGTCAACCATGATGATGAGCGGCTGGTCTTTCGCCCCGAATTCGAAACGGTAACTCTTGTCCTGATAGTAAAACTTGCCGGTTGTGGTCTGGTCGCCGCGCGTGTCCACCAAGTCCGCCGAAAACGGGGCGGAAGAGCCGGAAACGACGGTGAGGACGAACAACAACGGAGCGACCCATCCGCGGGGGAATGTCCGGGGCTTCATGGTGGCAGCATGCTACTTGGCTTGGGGTTGGACCGGGAGGCAACAGGGTCCGACAAAAACGCGACGGAAAGGCTAGGGGATATCGCATTCGCCTGCTGCGCACTGCTTGCGCATTAACCGGCGTCAATTGCCCGTCACAG
>JBBIHQ010000040.1:0-25641 GCA_037446975.1 Opitutia bacterium | reverse complement strand
CCGGTCAAGAATGCCGTTTGACGCGGGAACGCGGCTGGCCAGACTTTCGTCCATCGCCTTCCGTCTTCTCCCGCCGGGCTTCGCGGGAAAAGGGGCCGCGGAGGGCCGGTCAGTCGAACCTCAACTCCCGGTCCGCGCCGGGCTTTCGTCCATGAGCAAGTTCCTCAGCAAACTCTTTCTGCGTTCCTATTCGGCGGCCGAGATCAAGGCCAAGGGCGGCACCAAGCAGCTCTACGCCGTGACGCGCCCGTTTTCCTATTCGTCCGACAAGCTGGGCCGGACCATCACGGTGCCCGGAAAATTCGAGACCGACTTTGCGAGCATTCCGCGGGCCGCCTGGGACATCCTCGATCCCGAGGACCCGATCATTGCCTGGCCGTCTGTGATCCACGACTACCTCTACTCGTGCAAGGGCACGTTGCCCGACGGTTTTACCTACAACCGGGAAAGCGCCGATTCCGTCCTGCGCGAAGCGATGGAATTCTGCGGCGCCAGCTCGATCATTCGCAACGCGGTCTATCAGGCGGTCCGGGTCGGTGGCGACAGCCATTGGGGCTGAGGAACCCCGGGAAAGGGCGGGTGGATCTGGTCCACGGCGGGAGAAGCCCCGTTCGGGTAAATTTCGCGCAGCATTGGTCAAAATATGCCCAGTCAAAGCGCGTTCCCGGGCGTAGACTGACGACATACCCGCCAGCGTGCGGCCACCATCAACCTTCCACCACGGGAAGCCTCCATGAATATCAAACTGCATCTGGACGAAGCTGAGTCCGCTCCGATCGTTCGCGCCGCCGAAGCCTATGGCTGCACGGTCGAAGACCTTGTTTATCACGCCGTCAATGCCTACATGCTGCGCCTGGGCAGTTTCGAGGAACAATGCGGACCGGAGTGTCGCAAGATGTTCACCGATTTTACCGCCATGCGCGATGCGGTCCACAACACCAAGCTGGCCCGCAAGAACAACCTCCCGCTTTGGGCGGACACCGCCGGCAGCGTGCACAATTACGAGGGCCTCGGGCCCGACCACGTGACCAAGAGCAAGAAGTCGATCTTCTGAGAACGAGGGGAGCCGCACCGGCTCCGCCCGGCGCTCCATCGGGCGGCGAGGCAACAGCCGGGTGCCGGTGCCGCCGCATCCCGGGCGTGGGACCACTTGATTCCGCCCGCGGAATGACCGGTCGCGCATTTGGAATAGGTGCGTGCGTCCGGGCGCCGTGATTGACCAGCCGGCAGCAGGTTTTTGCGGGCCGGTCGCATCGGCAAAACTTTGGCGCCGCAGCTGCGTTATGGGAGGATCATGCGTGCGCTCCGACTCATGGTCTGCGGCCTGGTTTTGTTCTCGCTCGCCTTCCGTCGGGCTGATCCGGCCGGCGCGGCGTTCCGGGCGCAAGCGCTGCTTGGGCCCGGCGTGTGGTCGCGGGTTCTGCGGATCACCAACAACCACCCGGGCAAGGGCAGCCATTATCCCGCGGAGTTTTATGGGCTGATCTTTGCGTTCGAGGGCATGCTCTGGCTCTACACCGAGCTGGACGGCACCCAGAGCCTATCGCAGCTACGCGGCCGGCTGGCCGCCGACCAAGCCAATCCTGGCCCGCTGTTGCTCGCAATAGAGCGAGGGCTGACGACCTTTGTCGACGTGACCGGACGGGAGGCGGTCCCGGCGAATTTTGCCACCGGTCCGTTGCCCCACGATTGCTTCATCCGGTGTGTGGCCCGCTGGCAGGAACTGCTGCGCGAGCCGAACCCGCCGGAGCGCGCCAGACTGCTGGCCTGCTACGTGCCCTCGATCCGCGAAGGACACACCCTCATGGAATACTGGCGGCACGGCCGTCGTTTCGTCTTTGATTCCTGGGCACCGCGCTGGCGGAAGACGCGACCGTGGAACGGGTCCGATGATCCGGTCGAGCTGGCGCGGGCGATTTTCCCTCCGGACATATCGCCGGGTCCCGACAAGGTCATGGCGCTGGAATTGCATCCCGGCGGTCCCTGGCCCGGTTCGCCGCAGATCACGGTCAACCTGGCCCGCCCGCGGAACCGGACGGTATCGGCGTTTTGACGCGGATTGAACCGGGCCCGCGCACTGCCGTCGGCGCCTGTCGCGGTTCAGACCTTCGTGGTGAAGATCTCGGGATGCAGCGTGCCTTCGGCGACCCGGGTGACCGGGCCGGTCATCTTGATCGCGTAGTCCGGACTGATCTCGATGCCGATCTGCCCGCCCGGCATATGCACTGTCAGGTTCGCGTCGACCAAGCCGAGCTTGCGCGCGACGGCCGCCGAGGCGCTGGAGCTGCTGCCCGAGGCCAGCGTGTAGCCGGCACCGCGTTCCCAAATCTCAATCTGCACGTTCCGGCGGTCGAGGACCTTCAGGAACTGGACGTTGATGCGGTTGGGAAAATTCGGATGCACTTCGATGGCGGGGCCGTAATTCGTCGCGAGGTCCGGGGATATCTCGGGCAGCACCATGACGCAATGGGGATTGCCGATGCCCGCGGCGCAAAACGTGAAGGCACGGTCCTTGATGGTGAACTGCTCGTTGAGCACCTCACGCACCGGACCGGCGACGGGGATCTGGTCGCTTTGAAACGTGACGCGGCCCATCTCGATGGTGATGAGCCGGCCGGCCTGCATGACGACGGCTTCCACCACGCCGCCGGGCACCGAGATCGTGAAGGGTTTTTCGCCCGCGAGTTTCTGGTCGTAGAGATAACGGGAGAAGATGCGCAGGCCGTTGCCGGATTTCTCCGCCTCGGAGGCATCGGGATTGAAGATGCGCAGGCCGAATTGCGCGTTCCTGGCCGGCAGCGGGCCCCAGAGAATGCCGTCGGAGCCGGCGCCGAAATTGCGATGGCAGATGACGCGGATCTGCTCCGGCGTCGGGGCGCTCCAGCCGGGATAATCGGCCGGATTCATAACGAGGTAGTCGTTGCCGAGGGCGTGGTATTTATGGAAGCGCATGAAACGGGGAAAGAGTTGCCCGCGAAAGACGCGAAAGACACGAAAAAAAGGAGGCGCTCCGGGCCCGACCCGAAACAGTGAAAACGAATATCTCGGGTGGAGTGCACCCGTCCGGCGGGCGTGGGGTCGGCCGTGGTCCGCGGTCGGCCCCACCCGGGCTCAGACCGCGTCCGCCTGGGGCTTGGGCCCGTAGCCGAGCAATCCGCGCTCCTTGATGATCTCCGCCACCTTGGCCGGCACGAGCCGCTCCCACGAATCGTCGCCGGATTTGATGCGCTGGAGGACGTCGCGGGAGAAGATGTTGAGGTAGTCCGGGTTGCAGCCGACGATGCAGTCGAGATTGTGATTTTCGAGCAGGTGGGCGTAGAGGTTGCGGAGGCGGTCGGACACCTGGAGGTTCCGGGCGGTGATCATGACGCCCGCGGTGATGCCCGGTGCGCTCGCCGGGCTGTGCGCGCTGGCCAGAAAGCCGCCGGCCTGATAACGGTCGTAGGCATCCTGCTGCATCGGGTAGATGTAGAGCTTGACCGCGTGACGGAACATGCGGCCCATCGACTCGAGGATGCCGCCCTCGAGCTCCTCGTAATACTTTTCATTGAAAATTTCCAGGAGGGTGTTGATGCCCATGGCCACGCCGATCATTTCCTTGGTGTACCGGCGGAAATAGGAGACGAGCCGGTAGAATTCCGAATAGTTTGAAATGAGGGTGGTGAATCCGATGTGACCGAGCATGTCGACCCGCGCGAGGAAGTCGTCGGCGTCGAGGTCGCCCGAGGCCAGAAGGTTGTTCATGGTGATCTCCATCAGCACGACGATCTCCTTTCCCTTGACCATCGGCTCCTGCATGAACTGGGCGGCGGCGCAGTTGAGCATGTCGACGTTGACGTGGGTGACCGGGCGGAAGCTGCCGCGCTCCACGAGGACGGCCTTGCGGTAGAGCACCTCGGAGGGCTGGAGCACATCGCCGTTGGGCGCGAACATGACGGCGTTGGTCAAGCCGAACTGCACGAGGCGGAGCGAAAGCAGCCGGTTGTCGACATTCCGGAAAGCCGGCCCGCTGACCTTGAGCATGTCGATCTCGACGCGGTCAGCGCCCACGGCATCCACCAGGGATTGGACCAGCAGGAGCGGATCATCGACATAATTGAAGGCTCCGTAGATGAGGTTGACGCCGACGATGCCGAGGGCGTGCTGCTGCGCGAGGTTCTCCTTGTCCCACATGCGGACGTGGATGATGATGTCGTTGGGTTCCTCCAGCGGGTCGCGCTGGAAACGTATGCCCAGCCAGCCGTGGCCGTCGGCGTTGCCCTTGAAGCTCTTGGTGGCGACGGTGTCGGCGAAGACAAAGAAACTGGTGCGGTCGCCGCGTTTTTCGGAGAGCCTTTCCTTGAGCAGCCGGTATTCATGGTCGAGCATGGTCACCAACCGCTCCCGCGAGACATACCGCGGCGCCTTGCCGTAAATGGCATCGCTGAAAGTCATGTCGTAGGCCGACATGGTTTTGGCGATGGAGCCGGACGCGCCGCCCACCTGGAAGAAAATGCGCGACACCTCCTGACCGGCACCGATCTCGGCGATCGTGCCGTAACGCGTACCATCGAGATTGATGGTCAGCGCCTTGCGGTTGGTGGTCAGCAGTTCCTTTTTGTCGCTCATGTCGTGGCAATATAGACGGCTCCGGCCAGGGATGAAAAGGCCTAGATGGTCAAATCGGCGGGTCCGGGGCGATATTTAGCCCGATGAATGCCGGTCACCCGGTCCCCGGACCGTTTGTCCAAGTCTCAGGCCGGCAAACGCTTTTCGCTGGCGGATGCCAACCGCTTGCCTAGGTTCCCGGGCATGAAGAACTTCTTCACCGCTTTCTTTGCCTCGTTGTCGGCCCTGCTCGTCTTCGCGCTCGGCGCGGTGGTCGTGTGCCTCCTGCTGCTTGGCGCCATGGTGGCACTGGGGGAAAAGAAGCCGGCGACGCTCCAGAAAAGCTCCTATCTGGTGTTCGACCTGGCGGCCAACATCCAGGACGCGCCCTCGCAGACGGAGGGGTTGGAGAAATTCACCGAGGCATTCGGCGGCAATGCGCAGCACGTGTTGCAGTTGCGCGAAGTCACCCGGGCGCTGGAGGCGGCCGCCAAGGACCCCGACATCCGGGGCCTCTACCTGACCGGATCGTTGCGGCCGACGGGTTATGGCTCGGGCTTTGGTGCGCTCAAGGAGGTGCGCGAAGCGCTGGAGACCTTCAAGGCATCGGGCAAGCCGATCAAGGCGTACCTGGATTTTGCGAGCACCAAGGACTTCTACCTGGCTTCGGTGGCCAGCGAGATCGTGCTCGATCCCTATGGGGCCGTGGTGATGCCCGGTCTGGCTGCGCAGCCGATGTTTTTTGCCGGAGCCTTTGAGAAATTTGGTGTCGGCGTGCAGGTCACCCGGGTGGGCAAATACAAGAGCGCGGTCGAGCCTTTCACCCGCAAGGACATGAGTCCCGAGAACCGCCTGCAGACGCAGACGCTGCTTGACGACGTCTGGCGGACGGTGACCGATTCGATCGAGGTGGCGCGCAAGCTTCCGGTCGGAACGCTGCAAAAAGCCGTGGACGAAAAGGGCCTGATCCGCGCCGACGACGCAAAGCGGCTCAAGCTCGTGGACCGCGTGGCCTACCTGGACGTGGTCCTCGCCGAGTTGAAGGCCGCCACCGGCCGCAAGGGCTCGAAGGAGCCGTTCCGGCAGATCGCGCTGAGCGACTACGCCCGGTTGGTCTCCGGCAACGGACTCGTGGCCAAGCGGCAGAACGAGGCGAAACTCGAGCTGGGCGCAATCGGCGGCGAGAAGATCGCCATCGTGTATGCCGAGGGTGAGATCGTCGATGGCAACGGCAACGAGCAAGGCTACGTCTACGGGGAGAAGACCTCACGGCTCCTGCGGCAGCTGCGGCAGGACGAAAGCGTCAAGGCGCTCGTTCTCCGGGTGAACAGCCCCGGCGGCAGCGTTTCCGCGTCCGAGGCCATCAACCGGGAGCTGCGCCTGATCCAGAAGGTGAAGCCGGTCATCGTCTCCATGGGCACGGTGGCGGCGTCGGGCGGTTATTGGATTTCGACCTATTCGGACCGTATCTTCGCCGAGCCCTCGACCATCACGGGCTCCATCGGCGTATTCGGGATGTTTCTCAATTTCCAGGGCCTGATGACCGACAAGCTCGGCCTGACCTTCGATACCGTGAAGACGGGCAAGTTCGCCGACATCGGCACGATCGCCCGGCCCAAAACCGACGAGGAACTGGCGATCTTCCAGAACACCGTCGATTGGGTCTACGATCAATTCATCCGCAAGGTGTCCGAGTCGCGCAAGCTGGACCGAAAGGTGACGGAGGAAATCGCCCAGGGTCGGGTCTGGTCGGGCAGTGAGGGACTGAAGCTCGGCCTGGTCGACGAGTTGGGTGGCCTCTCCGCCGCGGTCAAATACGCCGCGCAAAAGGCGAAACTGGGGGACGATTTCAAGGTCGCCGAGTATCCGCGCAAGAAACAGTTCGCCGAGGCGTTCGCGCAGGCGTTTGAGGGCCGTCGGCATGACGAGACCTTTGCCGGCCCGGTCGGTGGTTTGATCCGGGATTTAACGGAAGAGCTGCGGTCCTTGGGCCAGTTCAACGATCCCCGCGGCCTTTATGCCCGGTTGCCATTCGAGCTGCGGCTGAAGTAGGCTGCCCGATCAGATGAACAAGGAACACGTCCTCACCAAAGACTGCCCGGCGACCGCCATTCCCGCGGGTGACCGGATTACGCTCAAGGCGGGCACAAATGTCTTCATCACGCAGACGCTGGGCGGCAATGTGACGGTTCGCACCGATCTCGGGCTTTTCCGCATCGCTCGCGAGGATGTCGGGTCCATCGAGGGTTTCACACCGCCGGCGGCCATGGGCCCTTCGACCAGCCCAGGTCAGTCGGTGTTCTCGGAAGAGGCGGTTTGGGCGGCGCTCCGGACCTGTTTTGATCCGGAAATTCCAGTCAACATCGTCGACCTCGGGCTGGTCTATGACCTGGCCATCGAGGCCCTGCCGGCCGGGACGAACAAGGTGGAGGTAAAGATGACGCTGACTGCACCCGGCTGCGGCATGGGGCCGGTCATCGCCGAGGACGCCCGGCAGAAGATTGCCGCGTTGCCGACGGTGGAATCTGCCAAAGTGCACATTGTGTGGGACCCGCAATGGACCCCGCAGATGATCTCGGACACCGGCCGGAAGGCGCTCGGGCTGGAATGATCAGGCTGTCACCGTGTCGAGCGAACAGCTTTCGACCGGTGATTCACAGTTGGGGCGGGCGATGATTCCGGGATAAGGCTCCGCGGCAAAAGGCGCGGCCGGATTGGCGAGAAGATGGCGGTCGCACACGGCGAAAAGCTCGGCCTCGGTCGTTGCCCTTCTCATGTCGTGGAGAAACGCGCCCGTGGCGTCCACGCTCTGGCCGACGAAGTTCAGATACTTCTTCATCTTGGCGACGTGGGCGGACTCGGGCACGCCGGGCTGCAGGGTTTCCCGGTAAAGCCGGTCGATGTACTCCCGCACCTCGGCGAGAGTGACCGGTGTCACCGGCCGGCCCGCGAGTTTTTCGCGGGTCTGGCGGAAGATCCACGGATTGCGGATGGCGTGCCGGCCGATCATGACGCCGGCGGCCCCGGTCTGCGCCAGGGTGGTGGCGGCCTTGTCGGCGGAGGTGATGTTGCCGTTGGCCAGCACGGGGCACCGGACGGTGCGCGCGGCGACGCCGATAAAGTCGTAGTGTACGTCGCTGCGGTACATCTCCTTCACGGTGCGGCCATGCACGCTGAGCAGGTCGACATGGTGCCGGTTGATCAGCCCGAGAATGGTCCCGAAATTCCCAGTCGAGTCGAAGCCGATGCGCATTTTCACCGTCAACAAACCGGGCACGGCATCGCGCAGCGCGCCAAGCAGGACGTCAACCTTTGTGGGATCGCGCAGCAAGCCGCCGCCGACATTCTTCTTGTAGATCTTCGGTGCCGGGCAGCCCAGGTTGAGATCGATGCCGGCCACGGGATAGCGGAGCAGTTCCTTGACCGTGCGCACCATGTCGGGGACGTGTTCGCCGATGAGTTGGGCAAAGACCGGCCGGCCGGTCCGGTTCTCGACAAGGGAGCGGAGAATGTGCTTTTCGGGGCGCGACTGGCTGTGCACGCGGAAAAACTCCGTGAAGAAGAAATCGGGTGCGCCGTAATGGGCCACGACGCGCATGAACGGCAGGTCGGTCACGTCCTGCATCGGGGCCAGCGCCGTATACGGCTGGCCGGGCAGGAGGCCAGGGGGGAATGGTCCGCTAGCTGCCGCGGGACCGGCGGTCCGGCCTCCGTCAACCGGCGTCACTGGTCGCCCTCTTCCTTGGGCTCTTCCTTCTGCTGCTTCAGGATGCGCTCCAGGATTTCGCTCTGGTCGTCGACCAGGTCAAAGACCTTCCGCGCGACGAAAATCGGGCGTTTTTGCTGGAGGGCGAGCACGATGGAATCGCTCGGGCGGGCGTCGAGTTCGAGGAATTTGCGGCCGAGCTCGTTCTGCATGTGCAGGATGATGCGGGCAAAATAGGTGCCGTCGTTGACATCGTTGATGACGACGCGCTCGAGGTTGATCTCGAAGCCGAGCAGCAGGTGGCCGACGAGGTCGTGGGTCAGCGGACGCTCCTTCTTGACGCCATTGATCGTCATCGAAATGGCGCTGCCGACGCTAGGATCGACGTAAATGACGAAGACCTTTTCCTCGTTGCCAAGAAACACGGCGCAGCCGTTGGCAGTGGGCATCAGGCCTTTGATCGAAACTTCGACAATATCGGCGGGCATGGGGGAAAGGTGGGCGCAAAGACGAAAAGTGCAAGATTGCGGCAGCCGGGCCCGGTGGGTCAGAAGCCATGCAGGGCGATGCCCCACGCGCCGGCCTGCCTGATGACGGCCGGCCGGTCGAGCATGATGACCTTGCCCGCCTCAAGGGCGGCGGCGGCCAGGCCCGCCTCGTGCATGGTTTCAAGCGTACGCAGACCGAAAACCGGCACGTCAAAGCGGAAATCCTGCCGGGCCTTTACCGTCTTCACAAAGAGAGCCTCATCGGTCTTGAACGTGCCAGCCCGCCGGAGCATCTCGTCGGTGCCCTCGAACGCCTCAACGGCCAGCACCGTGCCCTTGCGCACGACGCAGCCCTGTCCGATGTCGAGCCGGGCAATTTCCCGGGCGATATGGATGCCGTGCTGCAAATATTCCTCGTCGACCGGCAGGTGGCGGCCGGTCATGGGTCCGGCTGTCGCCAGATGATCGTCGATGAAGGCCCGGGCATCGAGCAGCGTGACGCCGAGCTTCTCGATTTCGGCGGCGATGGCGCCGAAGATGGTTTCCGCATTCCGCCGTTTGAGGGAGAAAAGCATCTGCGCGGCTTTCAGGTCGGGAGTCAGGCCGTGGAAGAGCCGCTTCGGCTTGACCTGCCCCGCCATGAGGGCGTAGCCGGCGGCAAAATCCCGGAGCGTTTCCAGCATCCGGCCGACCTGACCGACGTTCAATGTGACGCGCTCGGCGGGGGAAAAACTGGCGACGAGTTCCGGGCTGGTTTCGTCGTCCATCGCGATGAGCCGCAACGGCGTTCCGGCCTCGCGGATGGCCGCCGCCGTGATGACCGGATAGCGGCCCCGGCCGGCGATCAAGGCGATCGGGCGGTGGGGATCAAAATCAGGCGGCAGAAAGGCGGAGGGCATAGACAACCACCAGACTACGGACTACTGATCGGAGAACGACAATCCCGGACTGCCACTTCCTGTCCGCGGGCCAGTGAAGCGATGGTCTGCAACCTGCTGTCCCGTGGGCGTCATTTCACGACTGCGAGCCGTAATATTTCTTGTAGCTGCGGTAGTAGCGGTAGTTGCTGTAATACTCGATGCGACGGGCCGACAGGCCGTTAAGCACGATCCCGAGCAGCTCATTCTTGCTCTCCTTGAGCTGCTGGATGTAGAGGCGGATGTGCTTGCGGTAGGCGCGATTGAAGCGGCACACATAGATGACCTCGTCGGTGCGCTCGGCGATGAGCAGCGAATCCGTGACGGCGCCCATGGGCGGTGAATCCACGACGACCAGGTCGAAATGCTGCTTCATGGCCTCGATGAACTGCCCGAAAACGGGGTTTTCCAGCAGCTCGGTCGGACTCTTCGAGCGGCCGCCGGAGCGGAGCAGATAGAGATTTTCGTCCACCTTGGTCAGGCCGAGCGACGGTTCGCCGACGGGATCGGCGGGAATCTTGGCGCCCGCTTCAAACCAGGTGATGAGGCCGGCTTCATTCGTCAGCTTGAAATGGCGGTGCAACATCGGCCGGCGCATGTCGCAGTCCATGAGGAGAACGCGCTTGCCGTGGCGCGCGAACGCCGCCGCCACATTGCAGCTGATCATCGTCTTGCCTTCACCGGGGATCGTGCTGGTGACGAGGATGGACTTCGGGAAGTCGAGCTTGGAGTGGATCTTGACCGCGCTGTAAACGCTGAGGAAGGCCTCGGTCCCGGGGGACGTCTTGTTGCTGTTGACGAGGGAATGTTTCTCGGCGTCCGGCACGTCCCCCAACTCCGGGATGATGCCGAGCAGATTGGCCCCGATGAAGCCCTCGATATCCCAGGCGCTCTTGACGCGGTCGTCGAGAAAACTGAGCCCGATCGCGACGCCGGCGAAAACCAGCACCCCCAGCCCCACGCAGGTCTTGACGATGCTTGCGATATTCGGGGAGTAGGGCGCGCTGGGCGGCAGGGCCCGGTCCAAGGGCTTGACCGGGATGTTCTCGAGATTCTTGGTGGTGGTGGTCTGGTTGAGCCGGTCCAGAATCTGGATGTAATTGTTTTTTGCGACCTGGGCCTGGTTTTCCAGGCTCTTGAAGTCGACGGAAAGTTCGCCGAGCCGCAGCTGGTCCTTTTCGGCATCATGGTACTCCTTCTGGTAGGAGGCCTCGGTATCCTTGAGCTTGACGTATTGCGTGCGCAGATCGGCGATGGATTGCTCGATATTGTTATTGAGCTGCTCGGTGACGACCTGGATGGAATTGGCCAGGTCGATCATCTTGGGATGACGTTCCAGGTAGCGCTCGCTGAGAATGGATTGCTGTTTGTTCAAATCGGCCAGCTGGGCTTTGAGGGTGGGAATCGAGCCGTAGGAGGAGATGTAGCCGATTTCGAGCAGGCTGCCGCCGCTCTTCTGCATCTGATCGATCTGCGCGAGCAGGGTCTCGGTATCAATACGGCTGAGCCGGGCGGTGGTGAGCGTGGCGTTGATTGACCGGAGCCGCTCGCCCACGATATTCATGCTGCTGTCGAGCGAGACGAGGTTGTTCTTGCGGCGGTATTCCTGCAGTTTGCCCTCGGCCGCCTCGGACTCCTTGCGCAACTCCTCGGCCCGGCTTTTGAGGTAGTCGACGGCGAACTCGTTCTGCCCCCCGGTCTTTTCCATGAGGTAACGCATGAACTGGTCGACGTAAAGGTTGGCGAGAAGCGCCGCGCCCTCGGCATCCCGGTTCGTGACCGTGATCGTTATCATGTAGCTGTTGCGAATCGAGAGGGGCTCCATGTTGCCCAGCAATCCACCGACCGAAGGCGGGTTGGTGCCCGGGGCGAGATCCTTGAGGTAGGGGCGCTGCAGCAGCTTGATTTGATCGGCGGTGAGCGACTGGGCCACCATTGAGCGCAGGCGGCCGCTGCGGAGAATCTGCAGGTAGGTGTTCAGGTCGACGTCGGACCGGACCGAGTTGTCCACCACCTGCTCGTTGAGCACCACCCGGTCGGGGCGCTCGAACTGCATCGTGGCGGTGCTGGAATACATGCGCGGCACATCCGCCTGGTAATAGCCGACCCCGAGGGCGGTCAGGACGGCGACGGGAAGAGCGATCCAAAGACGTTCCCGGAGAATCACGTAGTAATCCCGCAGCGAGCGCCGCTCGACTACCTGGTGGTCGTTGCCATGCATCGAGGGGCCGGTATGTTTTCCCGGGGCCGAGGTAGGGGAGTCGTCGAGGACAGACATGGGATTGGTTGATCAGAAAAGGCTCTCGGGCACGTAAACGATGTCGCCCGGCTGCAGGAGGAAGGTGCTGTCGTCGTTCTTCCGGTCCTTCTTACCCCGGATGATGCTGTCGACATCGATGGTGAACACCTTTTTGGAGCCGTCCGGCAGGATGCGGGTCAGGGTGACGGCGGAGCCTTTGCCGATGTCGGTAATGCCGCCGGCCTTGGTCACGAGTTCGACGACGGTGAAGGTGGACTCGACGGGGAGCGTATAACGCCCCGGATTGCGGATCTGTCCCTGGATGGAGACTTCCCGCGCGGCATATTCCTCGACGGTGACAGTAACCTGAGGATTCCGGAGATAACGGCCGTCCTTGTAGGCGTTTTCGATCGCGGTCTGGGCCTCAACCACGGTTTTGCCGCCGATGACGAGTTCACCCAGCAAGGGCAGGTTGATGCGGCCGTGGGCGTCGATGCGAGCCAGGCTGGTCAGATCATCCTCCTGATAAACAGCCACCCGAATGCGGTCGCCCGAGACCAGCGTGTGGATGTAGCTCTTCTTTTGGTTCTCGGAATTTTGGGCGAGCAAAACCTGGCCCGCGCCAACGAGCAGGCCGGTGAGCAGCAATAAAACAAGGCGGATGGGTTTCATGGCGGGACTAAAAACGGCTGTCGAGATCGAGGGAAAAACCGTGGCGGGAGAATTCGGAAAAACTGAGGTTGGACCTGTTCTGCAGGTAGTTGAAGCTGGCCGCCAGCCGCAAGTGATCGTTGAACTTGTAGCCACCGCTGACGTCCCAGCTGAAGAAGTTGTCCCGGCGTTGGGGCGGGAGCCCGCCGAGGAAGAGATTGCGTCCATACGCGACGCCGGTCCCAAAGTCCGCCCTGCGAGTGAAGACGTAATTGGCGCGCAGGTTCAGGCTCGTGGAGTCAACCGATTCGCCCGTGGCGATGGTGTTGAAGTCACGGCTGAGCGCGCTGGTGAATGTCAGCTTCCGGGTGGCCGGCCAGGTAAGTGCGGCCATGGCATTGAAGTGATTGTAGCTTGGTCCGCCGCTGATCTGGCGGATCTGGTAGCCGAACCGGATCGAGCCGTTGAGCTTGGCCATCAGGCCGCCCGTGGCGCCGAGGTTGAACCAGTGGTCGTAGGTGTTGGCACCGATCGACGTCTTCGACGCGCGAATCCGGTAACCGCCGTCCAGATCAAGCTTGGAGGTGTAGACGTAAAAGACGTCGACGGCCTCGGTGTAATCCCGGTAATTGGCGAGCCCGAGGTTGTCGACATACCGGCGCTCCAGATAGCCGGTTTCCGACGTGGCATAAAACTTGTCGTTCAACGGGTACTTGATGCTGAGGCCGATGGGATAATTCCACGAATGCGTCAGCAGATTCACCGCGCTGTCCGAGCGGCTTTCCCGGAAGGCATTGACCGTAAACGAGCCGGTGGTGCGTCCGGTGGTCTTGGCAAACTCGATGTAGAAACTGGGATTGAAGGCGTCTTCGCCTGTGTAGGTGGCGTAACGCTGGTAGGCGACCTTGACGGTGCAGTTGATCGCGATGATCCCCGCCCGGCGCTTCAACTCGAGGCCCGCCTCGCCCGTGACGCTGCTGTCACCCCGCGCATTCGCCTCGGAAAAGATATTCGAATTATAGGCGAAGGAAACATTGCCGAACACGAAGATCTGGTTGCGTGACCCGTCGAGGTTTAGCAGCGCCTGGGCTCGGTGAGCAGGCAAGGCCAGCAGCAGAACGCTCAGAAAAAGGTATTTGGTATTGGCGCGGAGAATCACAGTTGGGACTTGATCACTTCGTGCTGTCCGGCAGGCGGTCAACACTGACGGTGATGTTGGCGGGGAGTTGGTTGGGAACCGTGGGTTTTGGGACTATCTCCTGATCGGCGCTGCTGCCGTCCTGTCCTTTGCTGTCGTTGGCTTCAAAAGTGACGGTCTTCTTGGCGTTACAGGCGATGGTCACCCTTTCGTCAATCGACTCCAGCTCGTTTTTCGGGATTTCGCCGATCGTCAGCGACGGGGCCTCGCCAGTAAGGCCCGCCTGGATGATGGCGCGCTCCCCGGGGCGAAGAACCTGGCCGGTCGGATCCTGGTCCCCGCCGTGCACCGTGACGTCGCCCTCCAGCAAATCCACGATGGTCTCGCCGGCCTTCGTTTGAATGAACAGCTTCCCGTTGCGGATATTGACCAGCGCCAGCGGTGTGGTGTAGGTCATGGTGCTGCCCGACACGAGCTGGTTGGTACAGATACCCACCGAGCCGCGGGGCACATAGACATTGCTTTGCGAGACGGAGGGTTCGACCAGCGCGTCGGTGCTGTTCTTGCGGTCCGGCCGGAATGGCTCTTGCATGAAACGGGCAATTTCCACCCGCGAGTTTTGATCGATATAAAGGCCGGTGCCGTTGGAGTAAACGAGGGCGTTGTGCGAGTCGTCCTTGGTCTCGATCACTGTTCCGGGAGCATCAAATGCCGTGGCTTGGCGCGCGGCATAGATCTTGTTGTCATTCATGATCTGCGTGTCACCCTTTGTTTCGGCGATATAGATTTTGCTCGTCGGCCCTTTCTTCGGGCCGATTTGGCCTTGAGCCAACGCCTCAGGAGACAGCAGGAGGAGAGATGCGGTGCCAATAACGAGCAGGAGGGGCAACTTGGTTTTCATGGCGTTTATAAGAAGTATGTACGGTTCGCGGCGAGGGTGGACGCTTCAACGTTTGCCCAAGATTAAACTAGGGTGTAATACCTATTACAAGGAAAATCGATGATTTGTAAAAAACGTTAACTGTTCTAAACAAGTATATTAAGCAAACGGCCTTTCACGTAAATCGTCTTCTTGAGCGGTTTTCCACCTAGGTGTGCGCTGATCTTGGGTTGGGCGCAGGCCAGGTTGATCAACTCGGCTTCGGCTACATCGATGCCCGCGGTGACCTCTCCGCGGTGTTTGCCGTTCACCTGGATGACTACCGTGATCGTGCTCGCGATTAGTTTTCCTGGATCGAACAAGGGCCAGCCGGCACTTGCGATCGAGCCCGCCTCGCCCAAGCGAGCCCATAGCTCTTCGGTCAGGTGAGGCGCAAACGGCGCCAGCAGCCGAAGGAAATCCACCATCACCGGGCGGGGCAGCTCCGGCTCTTTCTGGAGCGCATTGAGCAATATCATCATTTGCGAAATGGCGGTGTTGAATCGAAGACCCTCGATGTCGTCGCCCACCTTCTTGATGGTCGCATGAAATATCTTTTCGGTCTCGGTCGACAGGCTGGTCGCGCATACGAGTCGCGGACTGATCGCGCCGTCGGCATCGAGGCATTCCCGCCAGACCTTGCGGAGGAAACGGTGCACGCCCTCGATCCCCTTGGGATTCCAGGGCTTCATGGCCTCCAATGGTCCCAGGAACATCAGGTACAGGCGGAGCGAGTCCGCCCCATAGGCGCTGATGATATCATCGGGATTCACGACGTTGCCGCGGCTCTTCGACATCTTGGCGCCGTCCTCGCCCAAAATGATGCCTTGGTGGAAAAGCCTCTTGAAGGGCTCACTCTGCGGAACGACGCCGAGGTCGAAGAGCACCTTGTGCCAGAAACGCGCGTAGAGCAGATGCAGCACGGCGTGCTCCGCCCCGCCGACATAGAGGTCGGGCACATCCCAATATTTCAGCGCCTCGGGACTGGCGATGGCGCTGGCGTTGCGCGGGTCGAGATAGCGCAAGTAATACCAGCACGATCCGGCCCATTGCGGCATGGTGTTGGTTTCGCGGCGCCCCCGCACCCACGCATCACCGGCCGGTTTGGGCTGGGTTGCCGGCAGCGAAGCGCCGGTCACGATATCGACCCAGATTTCGAGCCAGGCAGTTTCGTTGGCCAGAGGACTTTCGCCGGTCCCGCTGGGCAGATAGGACTGAACGTCCGGCAGGACGAGAGGCAGGGCCGTGTCCGGCAAAGGCAGCGCAAAATGCGTGGCGCCTTTTTCGCTGAAGCTGACCGGCTGGGCCGGCAAATCGGGGCGCAAGGCGGCGGCGCGGCGGTAGTCCGCCTCATTGACCCACACGATGGGAAACGGCTCGCCCCAATAGCGCTGACGCGAGAACAACCAGTCCCGCAGCTTGTAATTTATGGTGCCCTTGCCAACACCCCGGGAGGCGAGATCGGCGGTGATCCGCCTCTTCGCTTCCGGCCAATCCAGTCCATTGTAGCCGGGTGAACCCACGACTTTCCCCTCGCCAACGTAGGGTAATTCGCCCGGACCGTCCGTGGCTTCGATCACGCGGACGATGGGAAGCTGGTAGCGGGTGGCGAATTCAAAGTCGCGCTCGTCGTGGCCCGGCACGGCCATGATGGCCCCGGTGCCATAACCCATCAGCACGTAGTCGGCGATCCATACGGGCACGCGTTCGTGGTTGACCGGATTGATCGCATGGCTGCCGCTGAAGACGCCGCTTTTGTCCTTGGCCAGGTCGGTGCGTTCAAGATCGCTCTTGCTGGCGGCCTTGAATCGATAGGCTTTCACCGCGTCGCGTTGCGCCGGAACAGTGAGCGCGTCCACGAGCGGATGTTCCGGGGCCACCACCATGTAGGTGCAGCCGAACAGGGTGTCGGGGCGCGTGGTGAAGATCTTCAAGTCGCCCAGCGCGGGATCTTCCAGCCTGAACAGGACTTCCGCGCCCTCGCTGCGGCCGATCCACGCTTCCTGCATCCGCTTGGTCGAGTCGGGCCAGTCGACATTTCTCAGGCCCTCGAGCAATTGCTCGGCATAAGCGGTGATGCGCAAGACCCACTGGCGGAGATTGCGCCGTTCGACAGGGAAGCCGCCGACCTCGGACTTGCCGTCGATCACTTCCTCGTTGGCCAGGACGGTGCGAAGTTCCGGGCACCACCATACCGGGCGCTCGTCAACATAGGCCAGGCCCTGCCGGAACAACTGGAGGAAAATCCATTGGGTCCACCGGAAATATTTCGGATCCGTCGTGTCGACTTCGCGGTCCCAGTCGTACGAGAAACCCAGCGCCTTGATCTGCCGGCGGAAATTGACGATGTTGTTCTGGGTGTTCGAAGCCGGGTGCGTCCCGGTCTTGACCGCATGCTGTTCGGCGGGCAGACCGAACGCGTCCCAGCCGATCGGGTGGAGCACGTTGAAGCCCCGGGCGCGCTTGTAGCGGGCCAGGATGTCCGTTGCGGTATATCCTTCGGGATGGCCGATATGCAAACCCGCCCCCGAGGGGTAGGGGAACATGTCCAGCACATAGTATTTCGGAAGGGAAGAGCTGTTTTCCGCGCGGAAAGCCTTGGTTTTTTCCCAGAAAGATTGCCAATACGGCTCGATCTTGAGAAAGTCGTAGTCTTTGCAATTAGTAGCCATCAAGTGAAACCCGCCACATTGAGAGATTCCCTCCGACCGTCAATCATCCGCCAGCTGGCGGTCGCCGGCGTGGCATTGCTGGGGGCTGTTTCTCCGGTCAATGCCGGCATGAGCCGGGGTTTCGATCATCTGCTGGACGCGGTGGTGAGGATTGATGTGAAGGAGAGCACGTTCGACGACGGGGCGCAGCGGATTTCCGAAGGCATTGGCTCGGGGGTCATCATTTCCCCCGGCGGACTCATCCTCACCAACGCCCATGTGGCCAGCCCGCGGGCCGTGGGCATCTTCGTCACGCTGGCCAGTCTCGAGCGCGTCAGCGCCCGGCTGGTCGGCTGGGACCATTGGACTGACCTTGCCGTCCTGCGACTTGACCTCGATGACGTCCGCCGGCGCAAGTTGAGTTTCACCTCGGCCGAATTCGGCGACTCCAGCAAGCTCTATACCGGGCAGACGGTGTATGCCGTCGGCACACCCTACGGACTGGAGCGGACCCTGACCCGGGGCATCATTTCCAACAAAAGCCGGCCCTTCGAGGATCCGCAGGGCATCGACGGCTACGAGACCGGCATGTTCAACAACTGGCTGCAGACCGATGCGGCGATCAACCCCGGGAACAGCGGGGGGCCGCTGGCGACCGAGGATGGCAAGGTCATCGGCATAAACTCCCGGACCTATATCGGCGCCGAAAATCTCGGGTTTGCCATTCCCGCCAATATTGCCCGCCGGGTGTCCGCGGAACTGGTGCAGCACGGCAGGATTTCGCGCAGCTACCTGGGTTTTGATCCCGGCGTGCTCCAGGATCTCGAGAATTTCTATACGCTGGCGGCCAACACCGGCCTGCTGGTCAACAGCGTCGACCCGGGTTCGCCCGCCGCCCGGGCCGGCCTCCATCCCGGCGATGTGGTGCTTAAGCTCAATGGCGAGAAACTTGACGGGCGTTTCCATGAACAGTTGCCGCCGATCCAGAACATGATCGCCAGCCTGCCCGTGGGCTCGACCGTCCGCCTCAGCGTCAAACGCGGCGGACAGATGCTGGAACTCAGCGCGGTCACCGAGAAGCTGGAAAGCCAGATGGGCGAGGAATGGGCGCTGGAAAAATGGGGCTTGAGCGTACAGAAGGTCACCCGGACTTTCGCCCGCAGGAATCAGCTGACCGACGAAACCGGGGCGATCGTGCTTGGAGTGCAGCCCGGCTATCCCGCGGCGGACGCGGGCCTGGCGCGCGGCGACATCATCACCAAGATCGGCAGCGTGCCGATCGCGGATCTCGATAAGCTTAAGAAGATATATGAAGCCTATGTGCTCAAGCCGGTGCCGCAGCTGATTGAAGCCCAGCGGAACCGAAGCATTTCACTTTACGTGATCAAACCATGAATTTTTTGCGCCGTCTTCCCCTGTTGCTTTGCCTGGCGACCCCGGTCTTTGCCTCGACCGCATCGCTGCCGGAGCTGTTCAATGAACGTTTGAAGTCGGTCGTGGCCGTCGAGTTCTTCATCCAGGACGAGATTGAGCGCCATCCGGTCGGGGTGCAGGGCACGGTGGTCGACGACAACGGCACCATCATCCTCCCGGCGGCGGCCATCCTGCCCCGGGTCGCGCCCGACCAGCTCAAGGACTTCAAGGTCTACCAGCCGGGCAGCACGGAGCCGGCCAACGCGACTTATCTCGGCCAGGATGCGCTGACCGGCTGGCATTTCATCCGGGTGGAGGAAAAACTCCGGAGCAAACTCGTCCCGGTGACAAAATACGCCGCCATCGCGGCCGATCCGGTCCTCAGCGAGGAGCTGTGGGGCATCGGTCTGCGCAACAAGGACGAGGATTTCATGCCGTATTTCCTCAGTTCGCGCGTCGCGATGGTGACCAAGCTGCCGCAGAAAACCGCCATCGCCGCGAGCGAGGTCGCGGGACCCGGGTTGCCGGTCTTCAACCTTGCCGGCCAGCTGGCGGGACTCGCGCAGACCTCTTTCGGCCAAAATTTTCTGCTGTTTTCCCGCAAGCAGAACGGCAACCCGATCGTGCTCGTGAACGTGGAGGAAAGCAGTGTGGTCCTCCTGGCCGATGAGGTTCTGCCGAACGTGGGGCGGATTCCGCAATCGGTGACGGGTCGGCCGATCGCGTGGCTGGGAGCCTATGGCGTGCAGCCGCTCGCTCCTGAGGTGGCCAAGCTGCTCAATCTGGAAAATCAATCGGGAGTGGTGCTGAGCGACCTTTTGGAAGGCAGTCCGGCGGTCAAGGCCGGTCTCAAGGAGCGCGACATCGTGCTGGCCATCGATGGCCAGCCGTTGCCCCGGCTCAAGCCCGACCACATGGTGGCTGGATTCTTGAGCCAGGAAATATTGCGTCATCGGCCCGGTGATACCATCACGCTGACCATCTTGCGCGACGGCGCGCGGCAGGAGACAAAGGTGACTCTCGGCGACGAACCCAAGCTCCCCCGGGAGGCCAGGCGCCAGTATTTCGAGCGGCTCGGCTTCACGGTGCGCGAGTTTCTTCCCACCGATGGCATTGTCAACCGGGTCAAGCCCGCCGAACAACTTGGTGTGATCGTCCATTTTGTGAAACCCGGCAGCCCGGCCGCCACCGCCGGCTTGCAGCCGGATGACTGGGTGCGCGAAATCGACGGCGTGGAAGTCAAGACATACGCCGCGGCGCTCGAGATGCTGCATGCCATTGAGGCTGGAAACAATCGCCCGGAGTCCGTGTTGCTTGTCAGCCGCGGCGGCGAAACCGCCGTCCTGCGGGTCAAACTTAACTGAAGGCCGTCCCCGTGATCTTGATGGTCAAGTCCAGTGCAAACCCGGTCTGCCGCCGCCGGCCGGGGGAGAAAATGACCCGTGGATCGACCGGCATGGACCGAGTGGCGGGGAACCCGGCGGTCCCGCGGGAGGTCTGAAATTTATGTTCACCGGAATCGTCGAAGAAGCAGGCCGCGTTGTCTCGTTCCACCCGGAATCCGGGGCCTGGGAATTGGTCATCGCGGCCGGCGCCGTGGCCCAGGATGCCGTGGTCGGCGACAGCATCGCCATCAACGGCTGCTGCCTGACCATCGCGCGGATCGCGGGCGGGCATCTGCACTTTGACGTGCTGGAGGAAACCCGGCGCCTGACCAACTTCAATGCGTTTCGCCCGGGCTCGCTGGCCAACCTCGAGCGCAGCCTGCGGTTTGGCGGGAAGGTCGGCGGCCATTTCGTCACCGGACACATCGATACCGCCGGGGAGATACTGGTGATCGAACCACGCGGCAAGGATCACTACCTGCGCATCCGCGTACCCGCGACTTTCGCCCGCTACATTGTGCACAAAGGCAGCATCGCCATCGACGGCATCTCGCTGACCATTGCGGAAATCGCCGGCGATGAATTTGCGGTGTGGCTCATCCCGCACACCATGCTCGCCACCAACCTGCACGCACGCAAAGCGGGCGAATCGGTCAATTTGGAATTCGACTTGCTGGGCAAGCATATCGAAAAGCTCATGAGTTTTCGGACCACCTGACCACCCGTGTCCACCCGCGCCCACCTGCAAGCACTCGCCGAGGAGCTTCGCCGCCGGAAGGCCGGTGGCGAACGAAACATTGCGGTTTCGGCGGAGAGTCTCGATCAGCTCCACGCTGCGGTCGATGCCCGCGCGGCCGACTGCGCCGCCGCGAACACCCGCCAGGCACCGGCCATTTCGCCGGCGGCAACCGGGCCGCGGCCCCCGGCGCGGGCGGCGGCGAACACGAACCCGGCGCCCGCGTCCCCGGTTATCCCGGTCTCTGCGCCCGTGGCGCGGTTGCCGGAAGGAGACAAGACAGCGCGCTGGAACGCACTTCGCGACATGGTGCTCAATGATCCCGTTTGTCTGTCCCATGTGCGGCCCGGCAAAAAGATCGTCCTGGGCGTTGGCAGTCTGGAGGCAAAGATCTTTTTCTGCGGCGAGGCACCCGGAGCCGAGGAAGAGGTGCAGGGCGAACCCTTCGTCGGACCAGCCGGGCAGCTGCTGACCCGGATGATTCTGGGGATGGGATTGAAACGCGAGCAGGTATACATCGGCAATATCATGAACTGGCGCCCCGAGATTCCAACCGGCCCCGGCGGCGTCCAGGTGGGCAACCGGCCGCCCACGGCGGAGGAAATGAACTACTGCCTGCCCTACCTGCGGGCCCAGATCGAGATTGTGCAGCCGCTGCTGATTGTCGCCCTCGGTGCGACGGCCTCGGGCGGTTTGCTGGGCGCAGGCACCTTCAAGACCCTGGGTGAAATCAAGGGCCGCTGGCACCAGTTTGCGGGCAAGCCCGTGATGGTGACCTATCATCCGTCGTATATTCTCCGGAACAACAGCAACCGGTCCAAACGCGCCATCTGGGAGGACCTGTTGCTGGTGATGGAACGCGCCAGGCTGCCGGTTTCCGACCGACAGCGCGGATTCTTTCTCTGATATATGCGCCGCCTGATCTGCTTTTCCCTTATAACCGCGTGCTGCGCCCGGCCGGCTCTGCCGGCGGCGGCGGCCTTTGATTTCGAGGTGCTGCAATTTCACGCGAAGAACCTCGCCGCGCAGCCGTACCAGGAGAAGCGGTCCAGTGTGCCGGCAGCCTTTCAGAAATTCAGTTACGACGACTATCGCATGATCCAGTTCGACCCGGCCCGTTCCTGGTGGGCCAACGAGCGGCTGCCATTCGAACTGCAATTCTTCCATCCCGGGTGGCTCTACAACAAGACGGTCCAGCTCAATGAACTGGTCGGCGGGGAGACCCGGCACATCGATTTCTCCAAGCAGATGTTCATCTACGGCGGGAAGAAGCCGTGGCTGATTCCCGCGAGCATGGGTTTTGCAGGATTCCGCATCGAGCATGCCCTCAACCAGCCGGACAAGATGGACGAGGTGGCGGTCTTCCTCGGGGCGAGCTATTTTCGCGTCCTGGCCAAGGAGCAGCGCTACGGCATGTCCGCCCGCGGGCTGGCGCTCAACGCCGGCGGACCGGCGGCCGAGGAATTCCCGGCCTTCGAGGAATTCTGGATCGAACGGCCGGCGGCCGACGCGAAGTCCATCACGCTTTACGCCCTCATGGACAGCCCGAGCGTCGCCGGCGCCTACAAGTTTGTCATCACGCCCGGCGTCGAAACGGTCATGCGGGTGCGCGCGGCGGTGTATTGCCGGAAGGACCCGGGGGTGTTCGGCATCGCACCGCTCACCAGCATGTATGCCCACGGAGAAAATTCCGGCTGGTCCCAGACCGATTTCCGCCCGGAGGTGCACGATTCGGACGGGCTGCTCATGGAGACCGGGGCCGGCGAGTGGATCTGGCGGCCGCTGGTCAACCCGAAGGCGGTCAGCATCGCGGCGTTCATGGACAACGCGCCGCACGGATTCGGCCTCCTGCAGCGCGACCGGCAGTTTGAGCATTACGACGATCTGGAAGCCTATTACCAACAGCGGCCGAGCGTGTGGGTGGAGCCGGTGGGGAACTGGGGCCCGGGCTCCGTCCACCTGGTGGAGCTGCCGACCGCTGACGAGACCAATGACAACATCGTCGCGTTCTGGGTGCCCGGGAAGCTGCCGCCGCCGGGTGAACCGGTGGTGTTCGAGTACAATCTTCACTGGATGACCGATCCCGGCCGCCGGCCGCCGGCCGGCTATGTCACCTCCACGCGGCTGGCGAACGTGATGAACCGGCCGGACCTGAAGCGCTTCGTTGTGGAGTTCGCGGGCGCCTACCTCACGGCCGAGCCGCATGACCCGGAGATCGAGGCCCGGGTGACGGTCGGAACCGGCGCGCAGCTCGACGGCAGCGTCGTCGTGCAGCGCAACCGATTTGCCAACACCTGGCGGGTGATCTTCGAGATCAAACCCGACCCCGCGGGCCCGCCGGTGGAACTCCGTTGCTTTCTGCGCAAAGGGCCGCATGTGCTGACAGAAACATGGAGCTATCTCTGGAACCGCTAGACTCGTTCCGTCCGAAGACCGGTACGCTGGAACAATGGAACGCCGCCTACGTGCGGGTGGAGGACTACCTGCGGGCGCACCGGATCCACAACCGGCTGCACCAAAGCCGGCTCATCCAGCGGGTGCTCAATGCCGCCGCCCGGACGCATGAGCAGAATCCTGCGCTTGATCCGTCGACCCTGGCCGTCGAGGAAACCGACCGCATGATGGACGCCTGGTTCGGGGAGCTGCTCGACGAAAAGGATCTCCCGCACAGCCGGATCGTCACCGAAGGTCGGGTGGCGCTGCTGCTCGCCGACGGGATGGAGCGCTGGCCCTACGCCTTTCTGGAGAAGGACGATGTGCCCGAGGAATTTCTCCGGGCGATCAAACAGAGCTCGATCCAGGCCGGCCCCGATCTGGCGGTCTCCAGCATGGTACCGCGCGAGATCGACCTCGGCACGATCACCGAGGCCGCCGGGCAGACCCTGGAACAGATCGAGAAACTCCCGCTCCTGCGGGTGCTGCTGCTGTGGGTGGTATTCGCGAGCGTGCTTACGGCCGTGTTCCTCGCCACGCGTTGACCCATGAGCCCGCCCTTTCTCGTCGAACAAGTCGACCGCTCCCGCATCAGCCGGAGACGGATCAGCTTTTTCACGCTCGTGTTTTTGCTCACCAGCCTGGCCACGTGGTTCATGGCGGATCTCCTCTGGCGCGACGGCATGACCGCGGTCGAATGGGTGGTGCTCGTGCTGTTCGTGATCCTCTTCGCGCACATCGCCGTCGGTTTCGCCACCGCGCTCCTGGGGTTTTACATCCTCAATCGCGGCGGTGATCCGTACCGCATCAGCCGCTCGATCGAAGGCGAGGCTCCCGCCCGCCTGCCGCTGGCCTCGACCGCCGTGGTCATGCCGGTTTTCAACGAGGATCCCAGCCGGGTCTTCGAAGGCCTGCGCGTCATCTACCGCTCGCTCGAATTGAGCGGGCGCCTGGAGAATTTCGACTTCTTCATCCTGAGCGACTCCAACAATCCCAACCACTGGATCGAGGAGGAGATCGCCTGGGTCGAACTGTGCAAACAGCTCAACGGTTTCGGCCGGATCTTCTACCGCAAGCGGCGGATCTCGATCAACAAGAAGAGCGGGAACGTCGCGGATTTCCTGCGCCGGTGGGGCCGCAAGTACCGTTACATGGCCGTGCTCGACGCGGACAGCATCATGACCGGCGAGTCGCTCATCAAACTGGTGGCGATGATGGAGCGAAATCCGAAGGTCGGCATCCTGCAGACGGCGCCGCGGATCATCCGGGGCGACACCCTCTATTCGCGGCTGCAGCAGTTTTCCAACCGGCTCTACAGCCCGCTGTTCCTCGCCGGCCTGAATTACTGGCACCAGGGCGAGAGCAATTTCTGGGGCCACAACGCCGTCATCCGGGTCGCCCCGTTCATGGATTACTGCTGCCTGCCGGAACTGCCCGGCCGCGAGCCGTTCGGCGGGCGCATCCTCAGCCACGATTTTGTCGAGGCGGCCTTGATGCGCCGGGCCGGCTGGGGCGTGTGGCTGGCCTATGATCTCGACGGCAGTTATGAGGAGGGGCCGCCGACCCTGATCGACAGCGCCAAGCGCGACCGGCGGTGGTGTCAGGGCAACATCCAGCACAGCTGGCTGCTCTTCGTCCGTGGCTTCCACCCGGTCAACCGGGTCCACCTGCTGATGGGCATCATGGCCTACGTGGCGGCGCCGTTGTGGATGCTGTTCATGCTTATCAGCACCATTCACACCTTCCATGAGGTGCAGGCCGGCATCTACACCCATTACCATGCGGAGACCCATCTTTCGGTGTACGGCTATATCGTGGAGGTGCCGGAGGCGCTCGCCTTGTTTTCCTTCACGCTGCTGCTGCTCTTTCTCCCCAAGGTGATGGGCGTGGTGCTCGCGCTGAGGAACCAGCATGGCCAGGCCTACGGCGGCACGTTCCGCCTGGTGCTGAGCGCGCTCCTGGAAATCGTCGCCACCACCCTGCTCGCGCCGGTCAACATGATGTTCAACGCCAAATTCGTGCTCTACATCCTGATGGGGCAGGGGGTGGCCTGGGTGACGCAAAAACGCGATGCCAGCGAAGACACGGATTGGCGCGAGGCCATCATCACGCATTCGGGGCACATGGCCGTCGGGTTGGTCTGGGGTGTGTCCGCGTTCATCCTGGTGCCGTCGTTCTTCTGGTGGGTGAGCCCGATCCTGACCGGTCTCGTGCTTTCGGCCCCGCTCTCCATCTTCCTGGGGAAGGCCGGCTTTGGCCGGCGCGCCCGCGAATTGGGCCTGTTCCTGACGCCGGATGAATCCCAGCCACCGCAGGAACTCATCCGGCTGGAGCAGCATCTGGACGAATGCTACCGGCACATGCCGCCGATCGCCGCG
>JBBIHQ010000039.1:0-31537 GCA_037446975.1 Opitutia bacterium | reverse complement strand
ATGCCTGTCCCGGCGTGAAATGAAACGAGCCGGCGATCTTTTCGTCGAAGAGGATGTCCCGCATCGGTTCCAGGATGTGCGGATTGAAGCCGAGGGCGAATTCCCCGATGTAACGCGAGCCCTCGTCGCTATCCAGGATTTCATTCAGCCGTTTCGTGTTGTTGCCGGTGGCCTCGACAATCTTACCTTTGCGGAAGACCAGCCGGATGTTGTCGAACGAAGTGCCCAGATAGACCGTCGGCGCGTTGTATTGGACGACGCCCTCGACGCTTTCCTTCACGGGGCAGGAGAAAACTTCACCATCGGGAATGTTGCGCTGGCCGCCGCAGGCCACGGCGCCAATGCCTTTGAGCGAAAACTGCAGGTCCGTGCCCGGCCCCTTGAGGTGCACCCGGTCGGTCTTGTCCATCAGATCGGCGAGGGCCTTCATGCCCGGTCCATAGCGCCGGTAATCAAACGTGCAGACGCGGAAAAAGAAATCCTCGAACGCCTGGGTGCTGAGCCCGGCTTGCTGGGCCATCGCGGACGACGGCCAGCGGAGGACCACCCACTTGGTCTTGTTGACCCGATGGTCAAGCACCGGCTTCAGGGCCTTGGCGACGGCTTGCACGCGCTGGGCTGGAACGTCGGACGTCTCGAAGATATTGTCCGAGCCGCGCACCGCGATGTAGGCCTGCATCTGCTGCATCCGATGCAGCTCAACTTCCGCGGTGGTGCCGTACTGTTCGGCCGTCGCCCCTTTCAGCAGCTCCCGCGTGATGCGGGCGCGCTGGATATTGACATAAGGAATGGCTTCCCGGTCCTGCACCGATCGCACCAAGGCGATCACGAAGGTGTCGGGCACATCGTATGCATCGATGAGCACGCGCTCGCCTTTCTTCAACTCGGTGGAAAAGCCGGTCAGCACTTCGGCCAGCCGGGCAAAACGGGGATCACTCATGGCTGCATCTAACGCGGTTCCGTCACTGGCGTTCAATCATAAAGCTTTGGCCGCCGCCGTGCCGGACCCGACGCCGACCGCCCGTCTTCGCGCCGGCTCACACCGGAGCCGGCGTTCCGACCAGCGGCTCGCCCCGCGGAAAACAGATCTTGCCGACCGCTTCCTGAAAGTCCTTCGCGCCCCGGAGGATTTCGATCTCGAGCCGCAGATAATAGCACGGCAGGGGAAACTGCTCCGCGGCCCCGATGCGCACCGCATCCTTTTCGGTCGTGATCAGGAATTCCGCCCCCGCCGCCTTCGCCTCGGCGAACACCGCCGCCAGGTCCTCGTGCGTAAACCGGTAGTGGTCGAGAAACTGGCGGGTGTAGGCGAGCCGGGCGCCGGTTTCGCGCAAGAACGCCTCGAAGCTCTCCGGCGCGGCGATGCCGCTGAACGCGCCGATCTTCCGTCCGGCCAAGGACCGCAGCTGCAGTTGTTCGCCGTTGCCGATGCGCTGGAGATATTGCGGCCGGTGCGCACACTCGATGATTTCGACCCCGGGATTGAACTTGTGGATCATCGCCTCGAGTTCCTCGTCGCGGTGCCCCTTTGACTTGGTCAGGAAAACGTAGGAGGCGCGCTGCAGGTGCTTGATGGGCTCCCGCAGGATGCCGCGCGGCAGCAGAAAGCCGTTGCCGAAGGGATTGGTCTTGTCCACCAGCAGGAGATTCAGCCGGCCCTTGAGCGGCAGATACTGGAAACCGTCGTCGAGCACGAGTGTGTCACAACCAAATTGCTTGATGGCGTGGGCGCCGGCCTTCACGCGGTTCTTGTCCACCAGCACGACCACACCCGGCAGGTTGCGGGCCAGCATGAACGGCTCGTCGCCGGCCAGCTCCGAGTCGAGCAGCACCCTTTCCCCGTCGCTGACCACGCGCGGCGGCGCCTCCTCGGTGTGGTTGAGCCAGAACCACCATTTTTGCCACAACGGCGGCGCCTTGCTCTTGTACCCCCGGGAGAGGATCGCGACCTTGCGGCCGCGGTCGCGCAGGGCCTTGGCAAACATTTCCACGATGGGCGTCTTGCCCGTTCCGCCAACCGTCAGGTTGCCCACCACCACCACCAGGCAGCCCAGCGGCTGGTCGCGCAGGATGCGGTTGCGATAGAGCCAGAGCCGGAGCTGCACAATGCCGCTGAAGAGGTACGAGCACACCTGAAGAAACGCGCCGAAGATCGCCGCCGACGTGCCTTCGCGGCGGCCCATGATGACATCGATGGCGAATTGTTCGAATTCATCTATTTTTCTGGGGAGCCAGCGGTTGGGCATGAGCAAAAATGGCTTTGACGCTACGGGACGGGCGGGTGTGAGTTTGTGCTAACTGCAGGCGTTGCGACATGCAACACCGGCTTCACCCAACATGAGCTATAAATTATTCATTCCCGGCCCGATTGCCGTTTCGGAAAAAACCCTGCGTGCGATGGCCCAACCGATGATTGGCCACCGCAGCACCGACTTTGTCGCGCTCTACCAGTCCATCCAGCCGGACTTGCAGGCTCTTTTCTATACGAAGGACCCGGTTTATCTCAGCACCAGCAGCGCCTGGGGCGTGATGGAGGGCTCCCTGCGGAACGTGGTGAAGGAAAAGGTGCTCTGCTGCATGAACGGCGCCTTTTCGGACAAGTGGCTCGATGTGGCCCAGCGCTGCGGTCTCGCCGCCGGCGCGCTCAAGTTCGAATGGGGCCAGCCGGTTGACCCCGTCGCCCTGCGCAAGGAACTCGGCACCGGCCAGTATGACGCCATCACGCTGATCCATAACGAGACTTCCTGCGGTTGTCTCAGCGATTTGCCGGCCGTCATGGCGGTCATCCGCGATTTTCCCCAGGTCATCAGCATCGTTGACACGGTCAGCTCGTTCAGCGCGCTGCCGATCAAAAAGGACGAGCTCGGCATCGACGTGCTGATCACCGGTTCGCAGAAGGCCCTCGCGCTGCCGCCCGGCATGGCAATCTTCTCGGTGTCCAAGCGCGCCCTTGAGCGGGCCGCCACGGTCACCGGCCGCGGCTACTATTTTGATTTCCTTGAATTCCAGAAAAACCACGAGGCGGGCATGACGCCGAGCACCCCGACGATTCCGCACATCTATGCCCTCAAATCGAAACTGGAGGACATCAAGACCGAAGGGGTCGAGGCCCGTTATGCCCGGCACGCCCGGTTGAACAAGCAGGTTCGTGACTGGGCTTTTGCCAAGGGCTTCAAGCTGTTTCCGAAGGAAGGCCATGGCTCGGTGACGCTCAATTGCTTCGCCAACACCCTGAAAGTGGATCTCGTTGCGCTGAACAAGGCGCTGAAATCCAAGCACGGCTTTGTCATCGATGGCGGGTATGGCAAACTCAAGGGCCAGACCTTCCGCATTTCCAACATGGGCGACGAAACGGAGGAAACCATGGCCGCGCTGCTCAAGGCATTGGATGCGGTCCTGGCGGAACTGCCAAAGGCCGCAGCCTCCTGATGCATCTGCTGCGGGGTGGTCGTCAGCATTGAGCACCGGCTGGGCAGGCTGCGTGTTTGCCCCAATCAGCAGCGGCCGTCCGAGGGGTGGGAGCCATTTTTCACCGCGGCCGACGGCATCTGCTGGGATAAATTCTCCGTCGCCGGCCAGTCGCAGGGTGGCGGGCATGCGGCCCTCCTCGGCATCAGACATCGGGTCGCCCGGGTGGTCTGCTTCGGGGCGCCGAAGGACTACCGCCTGGCGCCCGGCGCTCCGGCTGCCTGGCTGCGCCTCGAACCCACCACGCCGCGCGACCGTTTCTTTGCGCTCAACCACCTGCAGGACCACCAGGGGTGCTCCCCGGCGGAGCAGCTGGAAAACCTGCGGGCGCTCAGACTCGACGCATTGGGCCCGCCGGTAAGGGTGGACACAGAGTCACCGCCCTACCGGTACAGCATATTCTCACAACGAATTATCCCGGCGGCAAATTGACTTCGAAGGAAGCTCACACCACTGCCATCAACCCGCGCAACGAGGCCGTTTTCGGGAAAGCATGGGCGTACATGCCTTTCGAAAAACGCCCTGAACAAACCCGACAATCCGGCACCGGGAGGAGGCCATGGCGGCGGCGTCCGTGACTGGGCTGGAAAAAGTATTGCTTGATCTTGTCGCCGGAGCGCCCTAACGGCTCGCCCCCACATGAAGTGTCTCATCATCGCCGAAAAACCCTCCGTCGCCGCCGATCTGGCGCGCGCGCTGGGTAAAGTGCCGAAACAGGGCGAGCATTTTGAGAACGACGAATACGTGATCTCGTCGGCGGTCGGCCATTTGGTGGGACTCCAGATGCCGGAGGATATCGACAAGAAGAAATACGGATTCTGGCGGCTGGAGACGCTGCCGATCATTCCGGAGAAATTCGAGCTGATGCCGATTCCGGAATCGAAGACCCGGTTTGAGCAGCTCAAGAAGCTGCTTGCCCGGAAAGACGTCAACCGCGTCGTCAACGCCTGTGACGCCGGCCGCGAGGGCGAACTCATCTTCACCTACATCTACCAGCTGACGAAGTGCAAAAAGCCCTTTCAGCGGCTGTGGATGTCATCGATGACCAACGAAGGCATCCGCGAGGCCTTCAAGCACCTGCGCCCCGCGGAAGAAATGCAGGGACTGGCTGACGCGGCCCGGTGCCGCAGTGAAAGCGACTGGCTCATCGGCATCAACGGCACCCGCGCCCTCACCAAGCGGATGTTCGGCTCGCGCGCCGGCAACGTCGCCTCGGTCGGCCGGGTGCAAACCCCCACCCTTGCCATTGTCTACAACCGCGAGTTGGAGATCCGGAATTTCAAACCCCGCGATTATTGGCGGGTCACGGCCAGCTTCGAAGTTGCCAAGGGCCGCTATGAGGGCACCTACCAGCGTCCGGATTTCAAGAAGAGCGACGACGAGCATGACCGCGTGGACCGCCTTTGGGTCAAGAAGACCGCCGAGGCGATTGTCGCCGCTTGCTCGGGCCAGCCGGTCGCCAGCGTTTCCGAGGAAAAGAAGGCGAGCACCCAGATTGCACCGCGCCTGTACGACTTGACGACGCTCCAGC
Source organism: Opitutia bacterium (assembly GCA_037446975.1). Taxonomy (GTDB): domain Bacteria; phylum Verrucomicrobiota; class Verrucomicrobiia; order Opitutales; family Opitutaceae; genus Lacunisphaera. The sequence goes on along the minus strand of JBBIHQ010000039.1, from coordinate 26,538 downwards.
GCGAAGCGAACGGCCGTTACGGCTTTCCCGCCAAACGGACGCTCCAGATCGCGCAGGCCCTGTATGAGCGGCACAAGATGATCACTTACCCGCGAACCGACTCCCGCGCCTTGCCCGAGGACTATCTGCCCTTGGTGCGCGAGACGTTGGGAAACCTGCATGGCGACCTGCAGCCGCATGCCCGACGGGTCCTCGATTCCGGCTGGGTGCAGCCCAACAAACGCATTTTCAACAACGCGCAGGTGTCCGATCACTTCGCCATCATTCCGACCCAGCACGAGGCCAAGCACCTCGACGAGGCCGAGGCCAAGCTGTTCGACATGATTGCGCGGCGGTTTGTCGCGACCTTCCATCCGGTCGCCGAGTTCGATGTCACCACACGCCTCAGCGCCGTGGCTGAGCACACGTTCAAGACCGAGGGCAAGGTGCTCACCGCCCCCGGCTGGCTTGCGGTGTACGGCAAGACGACCGTCGACGACGATTCACCTGACTCCAAAGCCCTGCCGGCGCTTTCACCCGAAGACAAGAACAAGGCGAAGACCATCGACCCGGTGCTGCACGCGGAGGCAACCAAGCCGCCGCCGCGCTACACGGAGGCGACCCTGCTGTCTGCCATGGAAGGCGCCGGAAAGCTCGTCGAGGACGAGGATCATGCCGAGGCCATGAAGGAGCGTGGCCTTGGAACCCCCGCCACGCGAGCCGACACCATCGACGGCCTCATCAATCAGAAATACATGGACCGCAGCCAACGGGAGCTGGTGCCGACAACCAAGGCCGAGCAGTTGATGCAGTTTCTCACCGCCGTGAAAGCCGAGGACATCACCAGCCCGACCATGACCGGTGAGTGGGAATATCACCTTCGCGAAATGGAACACGGCAAGTTCCCGCGGGAGAAATTCATGGCGGAGATCATCAAGGAAACCAAGGGCATCGTCGAGCGCGTGAAAGGCTTTGAGGAAGACGATTCAGTCGCCCGGGTGACCGGCATAATCTCCCCGACGGACGGCAAGCCGCTCCGGGAGACGCTCCGCGGCTACAAATCGAAGGACGGCGAGTTGATGGTCTACAAGATCATCGGCGGGCGCCGGATGGAGGAGCCCGAGATCAAGGAATTGGTGGAGAAACGCCAGGTTGGCCCCCTTGATGGTTTTATCTCCAACAAGACCCGAAACCGGTTTTCCGCGGTGCTCAAGCTCGTGCTCGTCGAGGAAACCAAGAAGGACGTGGTCGTCAAGAGGTGGAAGACGGAGTTCGATTTCGGCGACAAGGCCGACATCGCCACCCTCACCCCGTTCTGGACCGACCCTCAAACCGGGGCCGAGCTTTGCGAAAACGGCAGCAGCTATATTCTGCGCGAGCGTGACGGCGAGGGCTGGAAGCAGACTTTCCGCGTTGGCCGCATCATGTGCCAGAAACCCATTCCGCCGGAACAGGCGATCAAGATGGTGAGTGAGGGCAAAACCGATCTCATCGTGGGCTTCACCTCCAAGAAAGGCCGTCCCTTCGACGCCTTTCTTAAACGCGAAGGCGCCAAGATGTCGTGGGAATTTCCGCCCCGCAAAGCCAAGCTGGACAAGGATGGCAAGCCCATCGCGCGCAAGGCTCGGGTCCCGCTCGACCTCTCCAAGGCGGTCGTAGTCGGGGAAAGCAAGGTGCACGAGGGTGAATTGGTGCAAACAGCCGACGCCTATTATGTGCGCAAGCCCGGCCAGGACAACCGCGTGGTATTCAAACTGCAGCGCAAGATCTGCGAGGTCGAGATTCCCGTCGAAGAAGTGCGACGCCTGCTTGAAGACGGCCGCAGCAACCTGATCGAAAACATGGTTTCCAAGCGCGGTTCCAAGTTCAGCGCGTACCTTGTGCTCTCCCAGAAGCAGGACAAGGCCGAGTTTGAGTTTCCACCCCGCTGACGCGGAGAGCAGAAAGGCCGCTCCGGGCACGCCCGCCGCGATTGGTGGGTCCGGATGTCCTCGAAACGGCGCCCGGCGGAACCTCCGCCAAGAGTAGCGCCGGGCGTCACCGCATATCTTGCCGAACGCTTTGCATAAATGGTGGTGTCACAATGCGACGGATTCACCGGAATAAATCTTGTCGATTGCGCGATCTGGCAGGATAGTCGCTCAACTTTTCTACCATGATCGTTACAACCGCCCAGCTATTCAAACACGCCTATGGCAAATATGCCGTCGGCGCGTACAACATCAACAATGCCGAGCAGGCGATGGGTCTGTTCCGGGGCTGCATCTCCTCCAAGGCTCCCTTCATCATCCAGATTTCCAAGGGCGCGCGGAAATACACCGACAAGAAGATGCTCGAGGCCATCATCCGAGCGGCGAATGAGATTTTCCCCGACGCCATCTTTGCCGTCCATCTGGACCACGGCGACGAGGAGACCTGCTACGACTGCATCAATTCCGGATTCTACAGCTCCGTCATGATTGATGCCTCGCATGATCCGTTCGAAAAGAACGTTGCGATCACCAAGCGCGTGGTCGATGCGGCCCACAAGAAGGGCATTTCGGTCGAGGCCGAGCTGGGCATGCTGGGGGGCGTCGAGGAGGACATCAAGGTCGAGGAGGGCAACGCCTGTTTGACCGACCCGGCCGAGGCCGAGGATTTTGTCAAAAAGACCGGCTGCGACTGCCTCGCCGCCGCCATCGGCACTTCCCACGGCGCGTTCAAATTCAAGGGCAAGCAGTCGCTCCATTTCGACGTATTGCAGAAGATCAAGACTCGCCTGCCCGGCTTTCCGCTGGTCATGCATGGCAGTTCCAGCGTGCCAAAAGAAGAGGTCGACCGGATCAACAAGGCCGGCGGCACGATCGCCGGATCGATGGGCGTCGACGTGAACGAATATCTGCCGGCCGCGAAGCTCGGCGTCACCAAGATCAACATCGACACCGACGGCCGCCTGGTCTGGACCCGCGTGCACCGCGAGTTCTTTCGCGACAATCCCAAGGAATTCGATTTTCGGCCCCCGGGCAAAGTCTTCATCGAGGAATACGCGAAGTTCATCGCCAGCCGCAACGTGCTGCTTGGCAGCGCCGGCCAGCTCGACGATCTGCGCAAGTCGCTCGGCAAATAGAACCCGGCCTGCCGGTTCGTTACGCAAGTGCGGCCCTTGGCGGCCGCACTTTTTGCTTAGCCAGTTGCATTCCGCCGGCCGGCCCTCCTAGGCTTGGCCGCGTTGCCATGCATCGCTTTCTTCGATTCGCGGTCCTGATTTGTTGGCTGTCGGCGGGCCTCTGCGCGCCATTCGCACGTGCCGATGAGCCCACCCTGGGCGCCGGCAGCAGGATCGACTTGCTTCCGGTCGGCTCGACTGCCTACCGGCAGGTGCAGGTGCGTTCGGTCAACGCCCGCACCATCGTGATCACCTACGCCGGCGGCATGGCGTCCATTCACTTGCGCGATCTCTCCCCTGAGTGGCAGACCCGCTTTCACTATGATCCGACCGCTGAGGCCGCGGCTGACCAGGCCGACCGGAACGCCCCGCCGCCGGTCCTGCAACACGCGAAGCCGCCGGGGAAAAAGGCGGCCTCGACCTTCGATACCCTCCTCCAAAGTTTCGGGCACCCGGCAACGGTGCAACCCGAGGTCGACCTGCGACCGAAGTTCTTCGAACTTGAACTGGGAGTGAAGAACCAAGGCCACCGTCCGAGCTGCGCCGTCTTCGCGATCGTCAGCGCGTTGGAATTCCAGAATGCGCTGCTCACCGGCAAGGTGGAGAAATTTTCTGAAGAGTACCTGATCTGGGCCACACGGAAGACCGTACAACGGCTGCCGGCTCCCGGCGGGGCTCAAGCGGGCGCCGGCGAGGAGGAACAGGATGAAGGCTTTGCCCTTTCCGAAGTGGTGTCTGCGCTCCGGGCCTACGGCATTCCTCTGCAGGCCAGCATGCCCAATACCTTTGGCAAACGGATCGAGTCAATCAGCGATCCACCGCCCGCGGTCGTGCAAGAAGCCCGGAGTCATGAACGGGTTTATATCCACGAGGTGCCCGGCCGGGACGGTGCGACCCGCTTGAACAACATTGTCCAGGCCCTCAATGCCGGTTTGCCGGTGCCGGTCGGCGTCAATTGGCCAGCTAGCCGCGTCTTCAACGGCTACCTGAGCACGCAAAAGGGCGCGCCTGATCAGGGTCACGCCATTACGCTGGTCGGATACAAGTCGCCGACCGGCCGGATCGAAGACGCGTATTTTATTTTCAAGAATTCTTGGGGACCGACATGGGGCCAGGGTGGTTACGGCACCGTTACCTATGGCTATTTGAGCAACTACCTGCACGAAGCCGTCGTGCTTGAAGTCTTGGGCGGTTGAGCGACAGGCCTGCCCTGCGGATCGAGTCCGCTTCGCACCTGCTCAGGGTTTCAAGTGGGCCTCCATGAAACGGAGGAACACTTCCCAGTCCGAAGGAACCGTGCCATGCCCGCCGGCGTGCATGTAATAGCCGAGCGTGCCGCCGACGAGTTGCCCGGCTTGGGGCATCTGCCCGGTCTCCATACCCGTCCCGCCCAGCAGAGTGTAGACGGGCGTGGCGGCTACGGCCGCCAGGAATTCGCCCTTCGGGTCGGACCAGTTGTCCGTGTTGCCGGTCTGGAGCAGCAGGGGCCGCGGGGCCATCAGTGCCACCAACAGATGGCCGTCCACCGGGGACTCATCCGCCTTGTCCGCCCACCGGGCGTAATTGGCGGCGAACTGGTAAGGATAACGGCCCGGTGCGGTGAGATGCGCAACCGTCTCGCCGTAATTGCGCCTGCTCAGCGCCGCCCCGCCTTCACCCCCGCAACTGGCGATGACCAGCGCAAACCGGGGATCACGGGCGCCGGTCCAAAGCACCGTCTTGCCGAGTCTGGACACGCCGAAAAGGGCGACGCGTTTGGCGTCCACCGCCGGGTCGGTCTCGAAATAATCCAAGACCCGGCTCAGGCCCCAACTCCAAGCTGAGATGGTGCCCCACTCATCCGGCGCTGGTGCGGTCTGACCCGGCTTCAGGTAAGCCTGGCGCACGCCGTAGGCGATGGCGTCTGGTGAGTCCGGATCGAAGTCGGCGTAGTTGACCGTCGCGATACCAAAGCCGCGCTCTACGGTGTCGACCACGTTCAGCCGCCCGAAGGGACGGCCTTCCGTGGCGAACACTCGCTGTTGTTGCTTCGGGCTCCAGAGTCGGCCGACTTTAACTCCCGGATCCTCCACTGCCAGGTTGTTGGCCGTGAAAGCGGCTTGGAGCAACACGGGCACCGGTTTCTTCGCCGCCGCCGGCACATAGAGCAGGACGTCCGCTCGCGGACCGGTCTTGTCCTTGGTGAAATAAATCGTGACTTGTTTGCGCAGCGCCTTGCCGCCGAACGCTGGCGTACCAGGTTCGGTGACCTCAAAACTCATGTCGGCTGGACGCCCGGGCACGCGGCCGAACTGATTTTCTTCAAACAGCCGCACCAGCTCCGGTCGGCGCTGTTCCCACCAAGTCCTGGCGTCGTGCACCGGCTGGCCGTCGGCCAGCTTAAGCGGATCCGGCAACGTGTAGTGGCCGACGAGAGCCTCGGTGTAGTTCACGGGAATATCCGCCACGCGGTCGTCCGGCAAATCGGCCACCCGGTTCACCGGACGACTCACCAGCGTGACCGGACCGAGGAGCCCGGATTCCGGCAGGGGTTGGACCGGTCCCCGTCCGACGCCAAAGGCCGGGCCCGGGTCGCCCAAAATCTTGCGGCCCACCGGCAAATTGCGGTCACCCGCCAGCCGGTTGGTCCATTCGTTCGTCACTTTGATTTCCAGCTCATTGTCTCCCGGTCGAAGCGCCCCCGTGACATCGAGCTGCCAAGGCGCCTTCCACAGCGTGCCGAGCGACCGGCCGTTGATCTTTACCTCGGCAATGTCCCCCACCCGCCCCAAGTCGAGAAACAGGCCGGTATCAGCCTGGAACCACTCGTGGGGAGCCTGCACGATTCTGGTGTAGGTTGCACTGCCGGAGAAGAATTTCACGCCGTCGGCGGCATTGGCTGTCCATGACTCCAGTTGTGGCAGCTGTATCTCTGGGGGCGCGCCGAGATTTTCCTGAAACGCCACGTTCCAGGGTCCAGCGACTGTGGCCAGCTTCGTGGAGACATCCGAAGTCCGCCGGGGTGTCCACCCGGTGGCGGACTTCCGGAAGACCACGAACACTGCTTCGCGCTCGGCGAGCCGCAGCGGCACGGTGGTCCGGTCGCCCGAGATGGTGTAGGGAGTGCGCTCGATTACACCCGAATCGGGATGCCAGAGCTCGGCCTCCTTGCCCGCAACCCGGAAGCGGGCCTCAAATTCCCGCGGCTCGTCGGTGGAATTGACCACGTAGTAGATGTCGGCGAGCGCCGTGCGGCGGTGCAGCCACGCCACCTTGGCGTCCAAGCCGCGCGCATATTCGACGTCTTTGGCGATCTGCAATGAAACCAGGGTCTCGCTCAACGGCCGGCCCCAAACCACCCGGCCCTTGCCATAGTAGCGGATCGTGCGGCTTACGCCGTCGAGATCGCCCCAGAGGTCGGCGGCGAGCGCCTGCACCTCCGCGTCGGCGTCCGGGTAGCGCGCCAGGCTGGGTGAAGCCACCGGCCGGCGGCCGGAGATGGTGGCTCCGCCGGCAACGAGTTCGCGTAGCTTGCGGACCAGTTCCGGTCGCATCCGATCAGTCTCGGGCAAAACCAGTACGCGGTAGCTCATGCCATCAGGTAGCACGAGCCGGCCGTCCGCTGCGACCGACAGGCGGTTGAGCAGCACGTCGGCGTTCAGGAAATCGTAATCATATCCTTCGGGCGGCTCGGGCTGCGTGCCCGCGCCCCAGATCGGCGGCGTCGAGGGCGCGCCCTCGTTGAGCAGATAGGCCAGGTCCGCCACGAAAAGGCCCTGCTGCAGCAGGTGGCTGCTGCGCGCGAAATAGGTCATCAATGGCCGCGCCTGCTCCGCCCACGTGATATTCCGGTTGAAATGCGTGCCGACCATCGTGTTGCCCGGTTTCGTGTCGAGCGGTTGATGCGCTGAGGTGTGGATAACGAGGCGGTTGACGCCTTGCGCCAGCCAGTAGTCAGCGATCTTCTTCAAGGTGTAAGGCGACTCGTATCCGCCGCCGGTGAAGGCCTCCGCCGCCACGAGTTTCTTGCCATAGACATGGGCCGCCGAGGCCGCGCCGCGCACGTCCTGAAAATACATCAGGTGGGGATGAAGGTCGTGGACCCAGAACTCGCCCATCGGTATCTCCACCTTGCTCTTGTTGAGCAACGTGTCCTCCGGCATTTCCAAGGATACACCCGCGGCCTCGGCATAGATGCCGATGCCGTGTTCGCGCAGCATTTCCGCCATGGTGCCGTAGTGTGCCTCGGCCCACAGGTCGGCAAGCGTCCGGCGGAAATCCCACAGGAACCGGTCGCTGAGTTCCGCGCTTTCCACCACACGGCCGGTAAGCGCCGGCAACCACGGCGTCGCGTCATAACCGCGTCGCCGGCGGAACTCTGCGGCCAGATCCTCCGTCCAATTGTTCGTGCCGGCCTCCCAGCTGTCCATCATCACGTAGCGGAGACTCTTCCCGAAGAGCGGACCGAGCGCGTGCTGCAGCGGGTCGAAATAGCCATGGTAATAGGCCTCCATGTGCCGGCGGCTGAGCTTGTCCGCCTCGAAACCCGAACCCGTCGGGGTGGCCGGGCGATTCTTGGCCCCCGTGAGCGAGCAACCGAGCCGCAGGACCGTCCACTGGCCGGCCGGCACGTCCCAATCGAGCGTGCCGTCGGGCTTCATCTTTCCGGTTAGGTCTACCACCTCGCGCGCTGTCACGGTGGCGGCCGGTGGGACGGCGGGCGACGGCACGGAATCGTATTCGAAAAGAAAGCTGAAGCCGGCTTTCTCTTCCCATCGGTTGAGGCGCGCGCCACCGTGCAGCACGGCCTCGCTGAGGACGTATTGCGCCGCCGGCTGCGCCGGGCTCTGGCTCATCGTGGCAGCAGGCCCGAGCGGCGCACCGGTCAGCTCGATCCGGTAATATTTCGCCGTGACCGATGGAAAGGCGAATGTACGCACCATGCCTTGCCGGTAGAGCTGCGCGCCCGGCAGCGTGACGAGAGTGCGGAAGTTGATGCCGTCGTCGCCGGCCAGCACGCGACCGACCGGAATTCCATTGGCGCTGCCGCCCTTGCCACCGATCGTGATGGCACGAGCGGTGAAGGGCCGGGCGAATTCATATTGTACCCACGCCGGTCCGCCATCCTTGGGCGCAGGAATTGTAAGCAACGTGTCGAGCTGGTCGTCGAGCAAGGGCGAACCGTCCACGGGTCCATCTTGGGTGGAGACGACGGGCCTGTCATCCGCCATACTGGCTTCGGCAGCCGGGGTGCGGTAGGCGACGACGGCGCTGTCGGCATAGTAAGGGGCATCCTTGGAGTCCGAAGAATAGTAACTGGCGCCCGTGTTGCGGATCTGGCCGATGTTCGACGGCGGCGCTGCGAGCTTGCCGGAGAATTTCATCGGGCCGGTGACGCTGGTCTCGCTCCACACGAGTTTTTTCATCGCCTGCTCCGGCTTGACCCACGGCCCGCCGGTTTCGCTCCAGCCGGGCGAGCTGAAAATGCCCATCTCCAGGCCGAGGCGGTCGGCCTCGACGGCGGCGTATCGCACCGCAGCGAACCACTCCGGCGTGCCGAAGGGAACCTTGGGTTCCACGGTCTGGCCTTGGCCGTAATTAACATCGGCGAGCATGAATCCGCCGATGCCTGCGCGTTTCATCCACTCAAGATCCTTCGTGATACCCGCCGTGGTAACGTTGCTCTTCGTCCAATGCCACCAGGTGCGCGGTTTGGCCGAATCGGGCGGCTGACGGAAGCCTGCTTCGAGCGGGTCCGGCACCTGCGCAAAAACCCGGCCGGCCAGCACGAGCCCTGCGACCAGCAGCAATGCGGCTCGGAGTTTAGTCCGGCTGGGGAAATTCATTGGAAAGATCCGGGACGCTCCAGTCGGTGGCGTTGGACTCCACCACAGGAAGACCTCGGGTGTGGAGGATTTTGTCCCGGCAGGGTCTGTCCTCAAGCCGGAATAGCGGCGTCTCCAGCGGGCGCGCTGCATCAGGGCGGACACCGCAGACCAGCGATTCCGCCTTCCGTGCATCCGCTATTTCTGTCTGCTTTTCTTATGCCCCTGGAATTTGAATCTCGTTTGCGCACCTTCGCCGAGATCATCGTACGCGTCGGACTGAATCTGCAGCGCGGGCAGCGGCTGTTGATCGCGGAGCCTTACGAATTGCAGGGAGTGGCCAGAGGCGCGGAAACCGTCGTGGATGCCGTCAAGGCAGCCGCCACGGCAGCGAAATGCGCTGCCCCGGGGGCCATCGAAGTCATCTGGGGCGACGAGGTCCGGTTACGGAGCTTCGCCGAGCGGGCGGAATGGCGCAAATTCGCCAGACTCGTGGCCGCAAATGCCGGAGTGATGGAGCGCTATATCCGTCGCGGTGACGCCCTGCTTTTTCTTCAGGGCAGTCAACCGAGATTGATGGACGGGATTGGGTCGGAACAGATCATCGAAATGCGCCGGATCGGATGGGAATATTTCGGACCCATTGCGCAGGATCTTGCCGCCGGAGCGACCAACTGGACAGTGGCACCCGCGCCGTCGGCCGCATGGGCCGAAGCCGCCTACTCGGATCTACCTGGTGAAGAGAGACTGCCGGCCTTGTGGGACGACGTGCTGGGAGCGATGCGCATTCCGAATTCAAGCATGGCGTCCGACCTCGGTCAGGGAGGCGGGCAAGAAGGTCAAATCCTTGCCCGGCCCGATAGCCTCACCGCATGGCAGATCCACCTCCGGTCTCTTCAAGAACGTCGCGAAAAATTGAACACCCGACAGGTCAGGACGCTTCGCTATGTGGGCGAAGGAACCGACCTGGCAATCGCGTTGCCACCGGAGCATGTCTGGTGCTCAGCGCAAATGGCAACCCGATCGGGTTTATCCTTTGTGGCCAACCTGCCTACCGAAGAAGTATTTACCGTGCCGCACAGGGATTCGGCAGAAGGAATGCTGCGAGCGTCGCGCCCCATCAACTATGGCGGGTCGATAATTAACGGCATCGAACTGGAATTCAAACGCGGCGTTGTCGTGGCCGCCAAGGCGCGCGAGGGGAATGACGTGCTCCAGCAACTGCTCGGCACTGATGAAGGCGCTTCACGGTTGGGCGAGGTCGCGCTCGTGCCGGCGGGCTCGCCGCTTACGCGGTCCAGTCGCCTGTTCTACCATCCGCTGCTCGACGAAAACGCGTCCAATCACATCGCGCTCGGTGAAGGATATGCCTTTTGCCTCGATGGGCCCAATCCGGCCGCCCTCAACCGCAGTCTGCTTCACGTGGATCTGCCGTTTCGGGCCCGGGCTGAGCTTCTCCCTTGACCGGTTCCGCCCGCCGCGGGGCGCCGCGTTCACGGCAGCCACGGATAATCTTCGGCCTTGGGCTTACGCTTTTCCTTCTGGGCGTTCATGAACTCCTTCGCTTCCTCGGTCATATAATAGAGCATCGTGGCGTTGCCCGCCAGTTCCTGGATGCCGCTTTGACCGTCGAGTTCGGCATTAAAGGCAGACTTGAGGCAACGAATCGCCAGCGGGCTGCGCTGCAAAATCTCCTTGGCCCATGCGACGCCCTCCGCCTCGAGGTCCTTGACGGGAACAACCTTGTTCACGAGGCCCATGGCAAGCGCTTCAGCGGCGCTGTATTGCCGGCAAAGAAACCAGATTTCCCGGGCTTTTTTCTGGCCGACCATGCGGGCGAGGTAGCTTGACCCGAAACCGCCGTCAAAGCTGCCCATCTTGGGGCCAACCTGGCCAAAGACCGCATTGTCGGCCGCGATGGTGAGGTCGCACATGACGTGCAGCACGTGGCCTCCGCCGATGGCGTAGCCCGCCACCAAGGCGATAACAACCTTGGGCATCGAGCGGATTTGTTTCTGCACTTCCAGGATGTTGAGGCGAGGCACCCCCTTGCCATCCAGGTAGCCGCCATGACCGCGCACGGACTGATCACCGCCGGAACAAAAGGCATATTTGCCGTCCTCGGCCGGTCCTGCGCCGGTCAGGAAAACCACGCCGATGGACTGGTCTTCGCGGACATCGAGCAACGCATCGTGCAGCTCGACCACCGTCTGGGGTCGGAAGGCGTTGCGCTTCTCGGGCCGGTTAAAGGTGATCCTAGCCATCCCGGCAGCCTTGTGGAACAGGATGTCCTCGTAGGTTTTCGCGGTCTTCCAGACTGGGCGCATGCCAAACGGTCGCTGGGATCGGCCTGAGCCGCAACCGTTTTTGCAGTTCGGCCGGTTTTTACAATACCCGGTCAAGCTCATTCCAAAATTTGTCGAAAACTGCTTGGAGTGGCAGGCGACTGGCTTGCACAATGATACCTTTTATGCAGAGCCACCCCATCAAGATCAGCAAGGCCGCTGGTGCCGGGCTAACGCTGGGTGCGCTGGGCGTGGTGTTTGGCGACATCGGGACGAGTCCGCTCTATACGATGAGGGAATGTGTCGCCCACCTGCCCGAGGTTGACCAAACTACGGGGGTCCTCGGCGTGCTCTCGTTGATCTTCTGGTCACTGATGCTTGTGGTCAGTGTGAAATACATCTGGTTTGTCATGCGGGCGGACAATCATGGGGAGGGTGGCATCTTCGCCCTGCTGGCGTTGATTCACGCCAATCGCGAAACCACGGCTCCTTTTGGTTCGCCGCGACGCGGTCTTGGGCCGGCGATCACCATGATCCTGATTGGCGCCGCCTTGCTTTACGGCGACGGCGTCATCACTCCGGCTATCTCGGTGCTCGGTGCGGCCGAAGGATTCAATGCGATCAGTCCGTCGTTCACGCCCTACGTGGTGCCGCTGGCCTGCGCCATTCTCGGCTGGCTTTTTTGGTTTCAGCACAAGGGGACCAGAAACATTGGCCGGGTCTTCGGGCCGATCATGCTGCTGTGGTTTGCCTCCCTCGCTTTCCTCGGTGCGTGGTATGTGGTGCAATATCCCGGGGTGCTGCGTGCGCTCAACCCTTGGTACGCGCTGCCGCTCCTGCGCCATCCGCCGGCACAAGTTGCCACCCTGCTGGGCTCCATCGTGCTCGCCATCACCGGCGCCGAAGCACTCTACGCCGACATGGGTCACTTTGGCCGCCGGTATATCGCGTTAGCCTGGTATGGCATGACGTTCCCCGCGCTCATATTGAATTATTTCGGCCAGGGAGCCTATCTTTTACTGCATCCCGATTCGGTCGAAAATCCGTTTTTCGCCATGGCGCCTGTCGGCCTCCTGCGCTATGCCCTCACCGGTCTGTCCATCCTCGCGGCCGTTATCGCCAGCCAAGCCCTGATCTCCGGGGCCTATTCGCTTACCCGGCAGGCCATCCAGCTTGGCTTCTTTCCGCGGCTGAAGATCACCCACACCAACGCCCAGCAGGTCGGACAGATTTACGTGCCTTTTGTCAATTCGCTGCTCGCCATCGGATCCATCCTCACCGTCCTTGCCTTTGGCTCCAGCGCCCACCTGGCCTCCGCTTACGGCATTGCCGTAACCGGCACCATGGCGATTACCACCATCGCTTATTATCTCGTCGTTCGATGCAACCGCCGGTGGTCGATCTGGACCGCCCTCCCGATTTGCGGCCTGTTCCTGCTGGTTGACCTGGCGTTCTTTTCGTCCAATGCCCGCAAGCTGGCCGACGGCGGTTGGTTCCCGCTTGCCATCGGTGCAGTGGTGCTCGCGGTCATGCATACTTGGAAAACCGGCCGTGAGGAGATCTTCCGCCGGGTCTATGGCAGCAACGTCACCGAGGATGAGCTTTGTAGCATTGCCCGCAGCAAGCACGTGACGCGAGTCGCAGGCGCCGCCGTCTTCATGGTCGGCTCTCCGCTCGGTACGCCCATCGCGCTCTTGCATCACGTCAAGTCCAACCGATGCCTCCACCAAACGGTTGTGCTGCTCAGTATTGTCACTGACGAGGTGCCCACGGTGCCTGACGACACGCAGCTGGTGATGCGCGAGATCGGCGAAGGCATCTGGCGGGTCACCGGTCGGTACGGCTACATGCAGTCGCCCAATGTTGGTGACCTCCTGGCGAAAACCAAAGCCGCCGGCGTGCCGATCAATCCGCAGAGCGCGACTTATTTTTTCAACCGCGAAATGATCATCACGGGCGGCAACGCGCGGATGTGGGAGTGGCAAAAGAGCCTTTACGGCGTCCTCAGCCGAAACGCCCGCCCGGCGAAGGATTACTACCAGATCACGCCGTCGCAGATCATCGAAATCGGTCTTCCCCTCCAATTGTAGCGACTTGCACCTGGCGTCCATTCGTGCGAAGATTGCCCAATGGCCACCGATGTTCGCTCGCACCGTTTCATCAGCCACTTTCCCGTCGCGCAGGGCGCCAAGCTGACCAAGGCGGTGCGCCTCGTTCGCTTTCCGCACAAGGCGGTGATCTTCGAGGAGGACTCGGTCTCCGACTGCATCTATCTCTTGTTCACCGGTCGGGTCGCCCTGATGAAGAAGTCACCCGGCGGCACGGCACAGGTCATCGCCAACAAGTGTCCTGACGATTACTTTGGCGAGCTTGGAGTGCTCGATGGCTCCACGCGGAGCACGGCCGCCGTCGCCGACGGCCCGGTGTTGCTCGGCCGGATTGCGCGCCGGCCGTTTCTTCGCCTGCTCTCCGCCTCTTCGTGGCACACCGTGCTCCGGCTGTTCAGCCACGTCAGTGAAAACCTCCGCACCACCAACACCCGCTACGTCACGGAAATGGTGCGGAAGGAAAAGATCACCCTCGTTGGCGAGATGGCCAACTCGATGATTCATGATTTCCGTGGTCCTTTCACCACCATTCAGTTGACGGCCGAACTCCTGGCCAACCGCAACGGCGATGCCAAGACGCAGGAACTTTGCGGCCGGATACTGCGCCAGGTTTCCCGGCTCGCCGGCATGGTGGAGGAAGTGCTGGAATTCTCGCGTGGGGATACGCGCCTGAAGGTCCGGCCCATGCCTTTGCGTGATGTCTTTGCCCAGTTGCAGGAGAACAATGCCGGCGCCTCGGCCCGACCGAATATAAAGCTGATCATTGAGCCGAGTCCGTTGGTGTTGATGCTCGATCCCGACCGGTTTCAGCGAGTCTTGCAGAACATCGTGACCAATGCCCAGGAGGCCTTGGCCAAACGAAAACGCGGGGCGATTCAAGTTCGGGCCCGGCGACAACAGAACCAGTGCCTGATCACCATTGCCGACAATGGCCCTGGGATTCCGAAGGCGATCTGCACCACGCTCTTCGAGCCTTTTGTCAGCCACGGCAAATCGGGCGGCACAGGCCTTGGCTTGGCCATCGCCCGTTCCGTCGTCCAAGCCCATCACGGCTCGATCGACTTCCGCACTTCCCGCGCTGGCACCACCTTTACCATTCAACTGCCGTTGGTGGCCTCGGGCCGCGGCTGGACGGTCCAGCCCTTCTCCTCCGCGGCTCCGATCATCTGATCTGGATTACCGGGCGTCCTCGGCGGCTCGCGCCGCATCGTGGAATGTCTTTTGCCGATAGACCGCGTCTCTTTTCCGGTCCGTGCTCACTTCCAACACCCGGATACCTCGGTCCGGAAGCCGCGCGACCAGGCTGGCAAAGTGTTTCCAATTCCGCACGTGCACGTGTTTCGCACCATAGGCGGCGCAAAGTTTCTTGAATTCTGCCTCTTGGGGCGTGGCAAAAAATTCTTCGAACGGAGGATCGAATTTTGCCATGGGCAGGTGCTCGAAAATACCGCCGCCATGGTTGTTGATAAGCACGATGGTCAGGCTGCCCCTCAGTTTTGGACGGAGCAAAAAGCCATTCGTGTCGTGCAGCAGCGCCAGATCTCCGGTCAAGAGCACGGCCGGCCGGGGGTTTCCGTGGCTTATGCCCAGTGCCGTCGACAAGGTGCCATCGATGCCATTGGCGCCCCGATTGCAGTAGATCTGGTGCGCCAGGTCGTTGGCCGGCCAAAAATACTCCACGTCGCGCACCGGCATGGAATTGGCCACAAAGACCGGCGTGCGTGCTGGCAGCTGTCTCGATAATATTGCCGCCGCCCGTCCTTCGAAATTCCTGTGGGCCCGGGCCAGCGCCCGCTCCAGGCTGCGCGTGGCCGCCAGTTCGGCGCGTCGCCAAGAATCGGTGTACCGTGACTGTCCTTGGCTGGCTGAATCTATCGGTGGATTGAGCGCCCGCAAACCTCCCCGCACCAGGCGGGTCGCAAGATGCAGGGCGTCGGGGTTTTGGGCCCGCGCCGTGACCAGCCAGCCAGCGGGTGCCATCTTCTCCAACCACGAGCGCAGCGGTTTGCTCGTCGGCCAGCTGCCGATACCTAGCACGAAATCCGGCTTCAAACGACGACCGGCCGGCGCGCTCCGTACAATTGCGTCGTAATGGGCGACCAAGTTCGGACACCGGCCCGCCACACCCCGCAAGCCCGACAGGCCGTCGGCCAGCACCGGCCAGCCCAATTTCCTTGCCAGAGTGAGCAGCACTTCGGCATCGGCCGATGGGAATCCTTCCTCGGCCGGACCTACCACAACCAGGCCCCGTTTGGCGGAGGGAACAGAAACTTGGTTCAGTATAACCGGATTCTGTTTCAGCGGTTGAATTCCCGCAAAGAACGCCTCCTTGCGAAGTGATTGCTCGAGCCTCCACGTACGGTCATCGCCGATCGGCGCCAGCGGATCCCTGAACGGCGCATTGAGATGAACCGGACCGCCAGTCGGCCACTGCGCCCGCTCCCACGCATAAGCAACCGTCTGCCGCAAGTAACGCAGCATCGGCAGGCTGGCGGCCGGCACCGCCAATTCGTGATAGAAATTCACATGATCGCCGTAGAGTTTTTGCTGATCGATCGTCTGGCCGGACCGGCATTCGCGCATCTCTGGCGGCCGGTCGGCAGTGATCACCAGCAGCGGCACTCCGCTTTCCTGCGCCTCGATCACCGCCGGATGAACATTCGCTCCCGCCGTGCCACTGGTGCACAGCACCACCACGGGACGTTGGGTCTGCTTGGCGAGGCCAAGGGCGAAGAATCCTGCGGAACGCTCGTCAAGCACCGGCACCGCCTCGACGCCCCGGTGCCGGGCAAAGGCATTGGTCAACGGCGTCGACCGCGAACCCGGCGCGATTACCGCCTGCCGCAAACCAAGCCGGTGAAGCGTTTCCACCAATACGCTGCCCCACAGGCTGTTTGGGTTGCGGAAATCCAGCGGAGTCTCGGCGGATCGGCTCATGCGTTAGTCAGGGCTTCGACGAGAGCTTTGAACTTCAATTCGGTTTCGGCAAATTCCTTCTCGGGCGCTGAACCTGCCACGATGCCGGCGCCGGCGTAGACCGTTGCCGTGTGCCCGTCGATCAGGGCCGAGCGGATGCCGACAAAAAACTCTCCGCCACCCCGATGGTCCACCCAACCCTGCGGCCCGGCGTAAAGTCCGCGCGCAAATGGCTCCAGCCGCGCGATGGCCGCCACCGCCGCCTCGCGCGGCGTTCCCCCCACTGCCGGCGTCGGGTGCAAGCGGGCGACGAGATCAAGAATGTGCACGCCGTCGGGCAACGTGGCACTGATCGGCAGATGCAGATGCTGGACGTTGGCCAGCCCCAGCAAGCGCGGTTGGTCCGCATGCTCGAGCTTCAACCCGAGATCGGCCACGCGACGCGTGATCGAACCAACGACCAGACGATGCTCGCGAAGATCCTTTTCGCTTTGCAGCAAGGCCCGGGCCAGTGCGGCATCCTCACTTGCCGATTCTCCACGTGGAGCCGATCCCGCCAGCGCCTCGGTGTGCATGCGTCCTCCGGCCACGCGCACCAGCCGCTCCGGACTGGCCCCGATGAAACTCTGACCCTTTCCATTGCCGATCGAAAATGCGTAGCAGCTCGGGAACTGTTGGCGCAAATGATTCAGCACGCCCAGCGGATGGAACTCCTCGGTGGTGGTCAACCGCTGCGCGCGGGCGAGCACGGCCTTCAGATAGCTGCCGCCGGCGATTTCCTGCAAAGCCTGGGCCACCGCCCGTTGGTAGGAGCCGGTCTCGCCCGCTTCCTCGACATTCTTGGGCGCCGAGGGCCGGTCCTTCCGCTGCGCCCGGCGATAGTCAAAGGCGCGGAATTTCGCATGCGCCTTCCAGACCTTCATCGCGATAGGCCCGACCGGTGCATCCGCCGTGATGAGCAAATTGGCGACGGCGACGGTGCTGTCGCCCATGCGCGCCACCTGCCAGCGAGGGACAAACAGCCTCAGAGCGGGAAACGGGGCCTCCGGCGGCGCCTCCGCGGAAAATCCGCTGGCAAAGAAGAAATGCGGTCCCGCAAACGGCTCCTCGAGCGGGCCGACCGCAATCGCGTCAGCCAGTACCCGACCAATATAGTCACGCGCTTCGGCGAAACGACCGGAGCCGTGCGCGGTAAACTCCAGCACGGCTTCGGCTCCGGCCACGGCGAAACCCTGTGCCGGGCGCTCGGCATAAAAATGCAGTTCTCCCGGCTCGAAGATCGACTCAAGGACGGCCAGAGGATCAAGGTGGTCGACCGCGAGACTGATGCTCACCAGCTGCGGCCGGCCGGCTGCCTTCGCCAAGTTGCTGCATTGGGCGAGAAAAGCGCCGAGCGCCTCCGCCGTGGCGTTCTCGGTCGGGTTAACCGGAAGGAATCTCACGGTTTGGCGGGTGGCGTGGGACGCGGAAAGAGCACCAGGGCCGGCGCAACCTTCGCGCCGGTCAACTTGGAGCCCCAAACCAATTCGCCCCGCCAGTCCGGCCCGGGCGAATATCCAAGCACAGTGTTGATCTTCTCGGCGGTCGAAGGAATGACATGACGGACAAGTGTTACGGCGAGCCGGAGCGCCTCAGCCATCGTCGCAAGCGCGGTGCGCAGGAGCGCCTGGTCATGGGCTTCGACGGATTTGCCGAGCTTCCAAGGTGCGCGTTTCTCGATGTAGGCGTTGGTCTCCGCCAGGAAGACCATGGCCCGCTCCAACGCAGTGTGAAATTGGAATCCTTCACAGAGTGGGATGAATTCATTACGCGTCTGCTCCCAAAGGGCGTGCAGCTTTTGCTCAAGCTCTTCGCCGGTCCCGGCCGCCGGCAGCACGCCGCCGGCGAACCGCGTCGTCATATTGAGCGTCCGGTTCACCAGATTGCCAAGATTGTTGGCGAGTTCGCTGTTGTAGCGGACAAGAAATTGCTGGCGGGTGAAATCGCTGTCCTGGCCGACATTCATCTCGCGGATAAGAAAATACCGGAAGGCGTCGGCCCCGAACTCCGTCACCAGATCGAGCGGGCTGAGGGCATTGCCCGTGCTCTTCGACATCTTGGACCCAGCTGTCATCCACCAGCCGTGGACGATGATCCCGCGCGGGAGCGGCAGGCCCGCGGCATGCAGCATGATCGGCCAGTACACCGCGTGCGGTGGCACCAGGATGTCCTTGCCAATGACGTGCCAGTTGGCGGGCCAGACGCCCGGCTTATCCACCACGGCCGAGTAATAATTGATCAGCGCGTCAAACCAAACGTAGGTGACGTAATTCTCGTCGAATGGCAGCGGTATACCCCACTCCAGGCGCTCCCGTGGGCGCGAAATGCAGAGGTCATTCAGAGGCTCCTTGAGGAACTCAAGCACCTGTTTCTGCCGGAAACGCGGAAAGATAAAATCCTCGTGCTCGGTCAGGAACGCCACGAGCCAGTCCTGATACTGCCGCAACTTGAAGAAATAGTTGGCCTCGGTGATTTCTGTTACCTCGCCGAAAATCTCCGGCCAGCTGCCGTCCGGCAGCCGGTCTTTCTCCTGAAGAAATTGCTCCTGGCGCGTCGAGTAAAACCCCTTGTATTCCGCCAGGTAGATCCGCCCTTCGCCAAAAAGTTGCTGCAGCACGGCGCGAACGACCTTCTTGTGCCGCTCCTCGGTTGTGCGGATGAAGTCGTCGTTTGAAATATTCAGCTCAGGCAGCAGGGCACGGAATTCGGCGCTGACCTCGTCACAGAATTGCTGGGGCGGGATCCCGCGCCGCCGTGCGCTGGCCTGGACCTTTTGTCCGTGTTCATCCACCCCGGTGAGAAAATGCACCGAATCGCCCAGCTGCCGGTGGAACCGGGCGATGACGTCCGTCAGCACCTTTTCGTAGGCGTGCCCCAGGTGCGGCGACCCGTTCACGTAGTCGATGGCGGTGGTGATGTAGAAAGACTCCATAAAACCGGTAAAACTAGCCGCTCGCCGACAAATGTCGAAGATTTTGACGCGACACCAGCGGACAGTTTGCCTATCAACATCCAAGTCCAGTCATGAACCTCACTTCGCGCTCGATGGGTCTGGCCCTGCTTTTGTTGCTCCTTTTCCTGGGTACGACGTTATCCCTGCAGTGGTGGCTCGCCCGGGAGACCCGGCAGCTGCAGAGCCTGGCGGTCGAGGAGCAACGCGCCCGCCTGGCCCGGGCCGTGGTGGTGGGCGGACTGCCTCCCGACAAATGGGACTCAGCGTTCCAGCGCGAACTGGGCGTGACCCTAGGTGGAACGCTGCAGCTGCTCAAACCCGACGCGCAACCCGGACCGCTGCCACACGACGCTTTGACCCTTTCATTTGTCGAGGACCTGCCAGGCGCACCGGGCTGGCGGGCACAGGTGCGTTTTTCGCCCCCGGCGTTGTTGCGGGTCGAAATGCTTCATCAAAGAACCCTTGTGGCGATAGTGCTGCTCTCCCTTTTGCTCGCCACTGTGCCGCTGCTGGTCGTTCTGCTTAGTTCCCGCCCTGCCAGCCTGCCAGACGGGGTTTCCAGAACGCCGTGGGCCGCCTCGCGGGCTCAGGCGGTCGGATTGGAGCATTTCGCCAAAATTTCCAACGAGCGGACCGTGGCGTTGGCCCACGAGCACGGGGCACGGCTGCGCGCCGAGGAAGATCTGATGGTCAACCGCACGCTGCTCGACAGCTCCGTTGCTGAACGGATCCGTCTGGGCCGGGAGTTGCATGACAATATCAGCCAGACCTTGTACGCCGTCTGCCTCACCCTCGAGAGCGTCCAGAAGAAAAGTTCGCACAATCCTGAAATGGCGCAACGGGTGGACCTTTGCATGACCGAACTTCGCCGGCTTAATCAGGAAGTGCGGACCTTCCTGCAGGAGTTGGAACCGGCGAAGGTCAACGCCCAAGCGTTTGGCACTGCCGTCACCGGCATGCTGGCCACGTTCATGGCCGAGGAAGGAGTTCGCATCGAACAACGGGTGGACGAGGAAGCCGCGACGCTGATCCCCGCGCACCAAACGGCGGAAATCATGAATATTCTGCGCGAAGCCGTGAGCAACAGCCTGCGGCACGGCCATGCGCGGCACGTGACGTTACTGGCTGGCCGAAGCGAACAGGCAATTGCCTTGGCCGTGCAGGATGATGGGGCCGGGTTTGTCCCTTGCGCCGGAGGTACCGGCCACGGCCTGGCCAACATGCAGGCACGAGCAACTGCCTTGGGCGGCACTGTCCAGGTCGATTCCGCTCCGGGAAAAGGAACTCGCGTATTACTAACCTTGCCGGTTGCTTCACCCGCATGAGTGCGTTGCCCGCCACAAAATCCATCAAGGTATTGTTGGTCGACGACAGCCCGATCATACGCCTGGGACTGCGCAGCGCGCTGGAGGATTATCCGGACATCGTTATTGTCGCGGAAGCTGGCACGGCCGCGGAAGGTATAGCCGCGACGGCGCGGCATAAGCCCGATGTGGTGCTCCTCGATTTGCATCTGCCGGACAAATCAGGCTTCCAAGCGTGCCGGGAGTTGCTCAAGTCCCGGCCGCAGACTCAAGTGCTCATCCTAACGTCCAGCAGCAATGAGCGCAATGTACAGGACGCGATGATCGCCGGGGCAAAAGGCTATCTGCTAAAGGACAACGACGGCGCATCGCTCGCCGCCGCGCTTCGAACCGTCGCGGCGGGCAACGCGGTGCTTGACCCATCGATGGCCGGCCAGGTCTTGAATCTGGTCAGACACCGCTCCGGGCTTTCCGCCGCGGAAAAACTCAATCAGTTGTCCCACCAGGAACGTCGCGTGGTCGCGCTGCTCGCTGACGGCATGACAAACAAACAGATTGGCGAGCAAATGGGACTGACTGAGAAGACCGTCAAAAACTACCTGGCCACCATCTTTTCTAAGCTGAATATTGAGCGTCGGACCCAGGCGGCGGCGCTCCATGTTGAATCACGGAAAGAAAGCGTTTCGTCGTAACGCTCGCCGGGCTAGAGGCTTTGGACTCTAGATCGGGTAGAGTCCTCCGCACTAGGCTTAGGCCTGTTGGTTAGTGGGTCAGATAGGAGCATACTGCGGCCGCAATGCAGCACCCATGCCCTCAACTCCAAGAGTCGTCTGGAAACGAGCCAGTTCCTCCAGACCGCGCCTTCTGCGCCACTGCTTTTCATCCCTCGATCGTGCCGGTGGCGAATTCGCGTAACCGTCTGCGGCGATGGCGGGGGGTCACGCTGGTGGAGACGATGTTCTCACTTCTGATCATGGCTTTATTCATGCTCGGCTTTATCGACGCATTCCTGCAGTCGCGCCGGGTGACTGAGGCCAACGTGCTCCATGCCGCCGCCACCAGTCTTGTGTACGGCATCGTCGAGCAGATCAAAGGCATGGATTACACCACGCTGCTCCCCAACATGCAGCCTGACCCGTATGATCCAGTGGTGATTGCCAATCCGGCACTCGTTGCGCCTTATCCTACAGTGCGGGTCCGTATCAACCCCGACCTTACGGTCTGGCTCAAGCCGGTCTATAATCAGGCTACGACCGACAATCCTACCTGGAATACTCCGACGCTTCCTATCGCCGCAACGGCGCCCAAGCCGGCCGGTGCAATTGACAATGTCCTCGGCGGGCTGCCTCTTTCGACCGTCACCGGCACGACCGGCCAGAATCTCGCGCTGAACATCTGGCTCTGGATCGACGAAATCCCGAATCGCGCGAACGACGTTTCTGAAGTCAAGAAGATCACGCTTATCTACACCTACACTTACAACGACGGCAGTTCGATCCACACCGTCCGCGACGGCGAAGTGTTTGTCCGCACCCGCTACGACCAATGAAAACCACCACCACTCTCCGCCGCGCAGCCCGCGGCTTCACGCTGGTCGAAGTGATGATCAGTATGTCGGTCGTCGTGGTCGTATTGGGCCTCTGCATGAGCACTTTTGTCTTCTGCCTGAAGCTTATGTACAAGGACATGGCCCGCCTGCAGACCAACGCCAATCTGCGCAGCTTTACCGCCCAGATCACCACGGAAACCATCGATGCGACGCAATATTATCTGTTTCCCCTCTATACGACTTTGGATGGAAACGTTAATCTGTCGACGGCCCCTATCGATACCTCTGGATGGTTGGCTGACAACTACGGTTCAACCTATGCTTACGGGGACTGTCTGGTCCTGGTCACGCTCGCTGATGAGTCCGCGGGGTTATCCAATATCAGGCAAATCAAGATTTATTACCGGCAGGTGACCAATTCCAACAACGATGGCCCGATCCTCTACTGGGCTGGCCAGGACTACGGCACCGCGGGAACCACCCAAACGCTGACCCAGTTGCTCAATGCGGTAAACCTGAATTCCACGCCAAATTATCCTGGTTCAAAGGTCCTCACCAAGATCGCCCGGGGTCGGAAGAAACCCACTTGGACGGCGAGCAATCCGGTCTATTACCCCATTTTCTGCACCGAGTCCGCCACCGCTTCGTCGACCAATCAGAACGTGTCGATCAACGTGGAATTCATCAACGGTACTACGGTCAATAATCTGCTCTCGAGCAGCAGTTTCAACTACACAATTTCCCCCCGGAAATAACCACCATGAACTATCGCCCATTCCATCGTTCCGCCACCCGAGGTTCCGCCCTGATCACGGTCGTCTTCCTGATGTTCATGATGGCCCTGCTGACCGGCAGCATCCTGCTTTACAGTGGTGGGGAGAATCGCGCCAACAATCGCAA
The DNA here is from genome assembly GCA_037446975.1 of Opitutia bacterium. Taxonomy (GTDB): domain Bacteria; phylum Verrucomicrobiota; class Verrucomicrobiia; order Opitutales; family Opitutaceae; genus Lacunisphaera. The sequence goes on along the minus strand of JBBIHQ010000039.1, from coordinate 3,556 downwards.
TCGCCTGATCCTGCGGGCCCGCAATGCGTCCGAAAACATCGCGCTCTACGCCTCCGAGCAGATCACCGCCAAGCTTTACCGCCAGCGCAACTCGAACCCGCGGGCCTTCATGGACCACGTTGCCGGCGTTCACGATTCGAATGAGGTCGTGCTGCCGCCCGCGGCGGTTTTGAACACCCAATTCACAAACAACGCGGTCGGGATGGAGGTTCGCGCCGGCCTGACCGTCGCCAACCCCGTGGGCTACATTGACCCGACGAACCCGGCAAACGCGGGTAACCCGAATGCGGGTCTGAGTGCGGCCACCAGCACAGTGAGAATCATCGCCAAGGCAACCGCCACCCATCCGGTCCTCGGCAGCGTGGCATCATATTGCGAACAGGACCTCGAGGTAGCGACAATCCCGTTGTTTCAATTCGCCGTGTTTTATAATATGGACATGGAGTTTGGCCCCGGTGCTAACATGACGATAGCCGGCCCGGTGCACACGAACGGCAACCTTATCGCTCGAGACCAGACCGGTATGACCAATACCCTCACGTTCTTGGACCGGGTAACTACCGCCAAGGGGTTTTTCGCCAATACGGCGTACAAGGGAGTAACGGTCATGAACACCGGTTCGGTTGACAGCGGCCCGGGCGGGACCGGGCACCTCTATTTCACCGCCCCGTCTGGCGTCCAGACTGACATCTTCAGCGGTTCAATTTGGCGCGACCATTTTTATGGCGTTCCCTACACGGTCCCGGCCACTGCGGCGACCATCCCTCCCGCCTCCTCGCTCAATTCGTTCAAGACTTTTGCCACCAATGCCTATGGCAACAATTTCCGCACCAGCGTGCATGGCGTCACGCCCCTTGTCCTTCCGGCCATATCCAACTACAAGGATACCGACGATCCTACCACCCCCGGCGACGACCGTGATAACGGTCGCCAGATCATCGAGGCACCGGACCCGACGGATACTGCTGGCATGTGTGACACCAAGGTTTCGCGCAACGCGGGTCTCTATATCATCGTCAACCCCACCGCTCAGACCCGTACCGGTATTCTCCCCGACGCGAGCACGCTTACAATGCGCCCCTATTCATATCGCTGCTGGCTGAATACCATCAACGATGACGGCACGCACACGATCACCGAGGTCATTCTACCCGGACAACCCAGCTACGGTCCGTTGAACGCCAATGTGAACAACCTGCCCAATGCCTATCGGGTCGATACCGCCGTCGGTTCCAACCAGGTCTTGCGCATTCCCAAGGGCGCTGGAGTTGATCTCGCTGACACGGGTTACACCCACACGGTCGCCCCGACTTACACCAGTTTTGAGAACGCCTATTTCTACGACATGCGCCGGGCCACCAATTGTTACCCGGCGGTTCGTTCTGCTGCGTTGCCCTATACGCCCCGGCCCATCACCAAGATCGATTTCGATATGACCCGGTTTAAGATGATGGTGGACCGCACCTATAGCGCCGCTACCACCAGCTCGGTTTATTACCCCAGCCTGCCTACCGATGCCACCACTTGGAACAGCTTTATTTTCAATCCGACGGCGGCACCGGCCAGCCAGGGCCTGGGCCTCGGATCAGCATTCAATTTGTTTGGAGCAACGGTAGTTCTTCCAGCGGTTCAAAGATCGCAGGCGGGCACCTATGCCCCGACCCAAATGACGATCAGCAGCTCAACCCAGCCCGGTGCGGGCCCGATCACCGCCTATCCCTGTCGTTTTATCATCAACGAGAGCACCACGGTGTTCCCGACCACTTACGTCTGGGGCGCGGATACCTATTCATCAACGGTTGACGAATCATCGATAACCTACACCCCGTCCGCCACGGCGACAGCAATTAGGGTGAGGCAATACTTGGGCGGCGCGCTTCAAAGCACGTCCGATCTTGGGGCGACCAAAAGCACAACGCGGCTGATTGATACGCGGATCATACCCATCGTCACCGACAACACGGCCACGGTAATTCCTGCCCTGACCTCCGACTATATTTTGATTCCCGCGACGAACAATTCTTCTGGTTTCATCACGTCGAATGCCAGCACGACAATGAAGGTCTATGTCGGGGGAACCGATGACTCAGCCAACTGGACCTACACCGCAGTGCTTTCCACCGGTACAAGCGGCATCGTCACTGCGGGCGGCTTCGGTAGCGGTCGCGCCAAGAACACTTACACGGTCACCGGTATTTCCACGACTCCGACCGTTCTAACCGGTACCGTGACCATTATCGCGGCAAAATCCGGGTACACGTCGGTATCCAAGGCCTTCACTCTGGAGAAGCAGAGTAGCCTTACCACCGCCGCATCCCCGGCGCAAACTGGATTCTGGTGCACCGCCAGTTCCCTGCCTCCGCAGGATCCCTTCCAAATGTACTTTGCGCCTGCCAACCCCGCTGACCCGAATATCATGACAAATCCTTCATCCTTTGCGGTCAGCGCCGGCTATCTGTACAGCAGCACGTCTGCCTGTCCTTGGAGGGATGGCATTTCGGTCTATGTGCTTTCCGTCGACGCCGAGGATCGTTCAGTTACCGCTGGTGTACAAAACCGGACCGATTCCGGATTCAGATTGTGGAATGGTCGCGGTCCAGCCGCCTCGCTACCTGCCGCCACAGGACTTACTGGCTTTACCATCGCCACCAACGACGCTGGCTACATCATCGGCGATTTTAACGCCGATGGCATAATCAACTCCGTCACTACTTCCACCACTAATCCGGGTGGTTACAGCGCCGTATACCCCGATTCGACAAGCGAGTATCTTACGTCGGTCATGGCTGATGCGACCACCATCGTTTCCCAGCCCCGGTTCAGCAGTGGCGCTGCAGGCGCTCCTCCGTACCTTCAGGTAAATGGCTGGGCTGATTCGCTGAGTTCACATGTTGCCGGTTCAACCGCGTCCAGCGCTTCTTGGCAGACTTCCCCACCCTCGGGTAGCAACTCGGTCGACGGCATCACTACCTCGCAAAAAGCCGGTGACATGCCCAACCTGAGTGTTCCGAGCACCAACACGTCGGTGCCTACGGGCAACACGAGCAAATTCCCTCCAGGGGGTGCCGGCTTCGACACGGAAGTTTCGGCCTGCCTTTTGATCGGGATTGTCCCGACCAACGCCAATCCCGCTGCTCCTTCTGCCACCACCCCACCAACCTATGTGACCAACGGTCCGCCCAGTTCCGGCCCCAATGGCCAGACCAGTGGCGGCGTGCATAATTATCCGCGCCTGCTGGAGGTCTGGAACGGGTCCGGGCTCTATTTCCGTGGCTCGATGGTGGCGATGTTCGAAAGCCGCGTCGCGATGGAACCATGGAGCATCCGGGTTTATTCCGCCCCTGGTCGCTACTGGGGCATGAACGCAAGCCTGAGCGCTTCCGGTGGTGCTCACCATGTACCGCTCGAACCCATGTTGCTCAATGCCCGTCGCATGCGCTTCGATTCGCTGACGGCGCAGCAATACAGTGACGCCAAGACCATCATCGAAGCCCTGCCGCACTAAGCCGGGGTCATGCAATTGAAGGCCAGATAAGTTGGTAGGGGCCGGCTCTGG
>JBBIHQ010000038.1:0-31555 GCA_037446975.1 Opitutia bacterium | reverse complement strand
GGCCTTCCGCCGCGGATGATTCTCCCCAACTGATAACGCGAACTGAACCCACCAAAGATCATGCACCACCTCAGATTCGCCTTCCGCTCCCTCGCCAAGTCTCCGGGCTTCTCGCTCGTCGCCATCCTCACCATCGCCGTCGGCATCGGCGCCAACACGGCGTTCTTTTCGGTCTTTGACCGGCTCATCCTCCATCCCACCACTTTTCCCCAACCCGCGTCGCTCACGGCGTTGTGGGCCATCAACAACAGCGCCAGCTTTGTGGCCCCCGCGCTCTCCTGGCCGCGCTACGAGCAGATCCAGGCGCACGCCTCGTCCTTCAGTTCGGTCGCCAACAGCGCCTTCGACAACTTCACGCTCACCGGCGACGGCGACCCTGAACAGCTCAATGGCCTGCGGGTCACCGCCAGCTTTTTCCCCACGCTGGGTGTCCCGGTGCTGCGCGGCCGTAATTTCACACCGGAGGAAGACGTGCCCAACGGTCCGGCCGTCTGCATCCTCAGTCACGAGCTCTGGCGGACGCGTTTCGGCGGCCGCGATAGCATCGTCGGTGAAAACATCCAGCTGAACGGCCAGTCATGGCAGGTCGTGGGCATCTTGCCGCCGAATCTGAGCAATCCCTTCAGCCCGGTCCAGGTCTTTGTCCCGCGGGTTTTCGATGTCACCGGACTCACACCCGTCCAGGTCCAGATCGGCGCCGGTTACTGCCAGCCGATCGCCCGCCTCAAGCCCGGTTTCACCCTGGCCCAGGCCAACGCCGAGTTGGCGGCGCTCAGCAAAGCCTACGGCGAGCAGTTTCCCACCAAGCTTGACGCCCCTAATTTGATCGAGGCGCGCGACTATAACGCGGCGCTCGTCGGCAACCTGCGTCCGACTTTCTACACGCTGCTTGGGGCGGTCGCCTTTGTGCTGCTTATCGCGTGCGCCAACGTCGCGAGTCTTTTCCTCGGTCGTCTCTTCTCGCGGCACAAGGAAATCGCGGTCCGGCAGTCGTTGGGCGCATCCCGCGGACAGATTGTCCGGCAGTTCCTGGTCGAGAGCCTTGTCTTCTCCACCCTGGCCGGCGCGCTCGGTGTCCTCCTGGCGCTCTGGAGTCTGAAGACGATCGAATCGGTCGTATCGTCCCAATTGCCGCCCAACACCACGCTCTCCCTCGATTGGTCCGCGCTCGGCTTCACGGCGTGCGTCACGCTCGCAAGCGGGCTGCTCATCGGGCTCGCCCCCGCGCTGCAGGCTTCGAAACCGCGGCTCGTCGAGGTCTTGAATGACAGCGCCCGGGGCTCGTCCGGTGCCCGGGGCGGTCGGTTCCGCTCGACCCTCATTGTCAGCCAGGTGGCGCTTTCGATCGTCCTCCTGGTGGGCTCCACGCTCCTGTTGCTCAGTTTCCTCCGGCTGGAGCGCACGCCGCCGGGCTTCGATCCGCATGGTGTGGCCTCGGCCTTCGTCGGCATTCCGATCAACCGCTACAGGACCAAGCCGGAACAGGCCGGGTTTTTCAACCAGGTCGTTGAAAGGCTGAAGGCCAACGCCCAGGTAAAGGAGGCGGCCATTGGGCTCGGACTCCCGCTCAACAATTTCGGGGCGCGCGCCCCCTACAGCGTGGATGGCCGGCCGATCTTGCCCCTGCCCCAGCGGCCGCTCGCGAATTTCCAGGTGGTCAGCGAAGACTTTTTCCGTCTGTTGCGCATTCCCATTCGCGAAGGACGCGCGTTCACCGCCCGGGACCGTGACGGCGCACCGGGCGTGTGCATCATCAATGAGACGCTGGCGAAGCGCCTCTTCCCCGGTGAATCCGCGCTCGGCAAGGTCCTGATGCGCGGGCGCGATGCCGAACTGAAGCACGTGATTGTCGGCGTAATCAATGACGTCAAGAGCAACGGACTGAATGCGCCGGTCCCGGACGAGGTCTATTACCCAATGGGACAGATCGGCCAGTCCGGCATGGCGGTCATCGCTCGCACCGACGGCGATCCGAACACCCTGCAGTCGATCATCCGCGGCGCGGTTGCCGCCGTGGACCCGAACCAGCCGATCTCGTTCTTCCAAACCCTGGACACAGGCCTCGCCCAAACGCTCGGCGTGCAAAAAATCATCGCTTCGCTGACGGCAGTGTTTGCCGGCCTGGCCCTGGTGCTCGCATCGGTCGGACTTTACTCCGTGCTCGCCTACACGGTCACCCAGCGCACGACTGAAATCGGCATCCGCATGGCCCTCGGCGCGCAACGCGCCGAGGTCATCACCCTGGTCATGCACAGCGGTTTGAAGCTGGTCGGCCTCGGCGTGGCCATCGGGCTGATTGCGGCGGCGGGTGCGGCGCGCCTGATCCAGACCCTCCTGTTCGCCGTGCAACCGCTCGACCCACTGGTTTACGGCGGAGTCGCCCTGCTATTCGCCGGCATTGCCGCCCTCGCCTGCCTGGTGCCGTCGCTGCGTGCATCAAGGATCGACCCGCTCGTTGCGCTCCGGGCCGAATAAACGGGCCACGATTTCCGACATTGCGCGGAGGTTGACGGAACCCGATCGTCCAACGAGAGACTCATCCTTCATGCGAAAACTCTGCGTCATCGGCGGCTGGCTTTTCTTTGCCACGGTAGTTTCCGCCGCATTTGATCCGGCGGCCTTCAATGCCGCGGTCGGACTCTACAATCAGCACAAGCTGCTCGAGGCGCAGCAGGCCTTTGAAACGCTGGCCACCGCCAATCCCGACAACGCGGACATCCAGTTCTATCTTGGCCGGCTCGCCCTGCAACGCGACGATTACCCTAAAGCCGTGATCCATCTGGAAAAGGCCGTCGGGCTAGCGCCCAACGACAGCCGCCTGCACCAGAAGCTCGGCGACGCCTACGGCCTTACGGCGCAAAAGGCCGGTTTTTTTTCCCAGATTGGCTGGGCTACGAAGTGTCAGGCCGAATACTCAAAAGCTGTCGAACTGGACCCCAAGAATATCGATGCCCGCTGGAGTCTGATGGAGTACTGCCGGCAGGCTCCCAGCATCGTGGGCGGAGGCAACGACAAGGCCCTGGCGCAAGCCCAGGAAATCAAAAAACTGGACGCGATTCGCGGCCGTATTGCAGTCTCCACCGTGTATGCCGACGACAAGAAATTCGACCTGGCCTTTGCCGAATTTGAAGGCGTGCTGAAAGCCGACCCCGAAGATTATGCTGCGAACTTCCAGTTTGGCCGCATGGTGGCCCAAACAGGCCAAAGGCTTGAGGCGGGATTGGATTGCCTCAAAAAATGCCTGACTCAAGACCCGCCGGAGAGTCAGCCCGACCACGCCGCCGTGCACTGGCGCATCGGGAATATTCTGGAGCAGCAAGGCGACAAATCCGGGGCCAGAGCCCAATACCAAGCTTCCTTGAAAGAGGATCCGGAGTTCTCTCCCGCGGCCAACTCGCTGAAAAAGCTCTAGCCGGACAGATTCCAACGGTTGCCAGTCTTCGGCCAACAGGCACTTGCCGAAAACGCGACTTGGTAGCATGGATACTTCATGCCGTCACCGCGCCATCGCGTTGCCTCGCCCCCGGCCAGCAAGCCACTTTTGCTCTGGGACGGCGCCTGCGGCTTCTGCCGGCTCTGGGCCGAACGCTGGAGGGAGGCATACGGCGACCGGCTTGATCTGGCCACGGCCCAATCCCAAGCCGGCCGGTTTCCCGAGATTCCCGCGGCGGCTTACAATGACGCGATCCAACTCATCGAGCCTGATGGTCGCGTTTTCTCGGGGGCCGAAGCCGCCCTCCGCACCCGCCGTCACGGGCGCAACCGCCAAGATCCCCTGTTATGGGCCTACGAAAAAATTCCCGGGGTCGCTTCGGTTGCTGAAGCGGGTTACGGTATGGTTGCCCGCCACCGGCCCCTTTTTTCGCGGCTGACCCACTGGTTTTGCGGAAGCAATATTCACCGGCCGGAATTCTCGATCGGCGCGGCGGTCTTTCTGCGCGCCTTGGCGGTGGTCTACTTCATCGCGTTTGCGTCGCTCTGGTGGCAGCTCGGCGGACTGGTCGGTCCGGGCGGCATCCTGCCGGCGCAGCCTTATCTTGATGCGGTCGCCCAACAAGTCGGTGGCAGCCGTTGGTGGCAATTGCCCACACTCTGCTGGATCTTTGGCGCCGGGAAATTTCTGCCCCTGCTCTGTCTCGGAGGCCTCGTGCTCTCGGTCGTCGTCTTCCTCCGCCGGGCGCAACCAGCGGGTCTGCTGCTACTCTGGCTTTTCTACCTCTCCCTCTGCGGGGTCGGGCAGGTTTTTCTGGGTTATCAATGGGACGCGCTGCTGCTTGAGACCGGCTTGCTGGCGGTGCTCCTTGCCCGGGGGCGCACGTCAGGCGGCCGCAGGTCCGAGCCGCCAGGCTACGCCCGCTGGCTGCTTTGGTGGCTGCTGTTCCGCCTGATGTTCATGTCGGGCTTTGTCAAACTGGCTGGTGGCGACACGACGTGGCACAACCTCACGGCCCTTACCTACCACTATCAGACCCAACCGCTGCCAACCTGGCTGGCTTGGTACATGTACCAACTCCCGGTGTGGTTTCACCAGGGTTCATGCGCCGTGATGTTCGTGATCGAGCTGTTCGCACCATTTCTCCTGTTCGGCCCGCGCCGGCTGCGTATCGGGGGAGCGCTGAGCTTGATCGCGCTGCAGATCCTTATCGCGGCCACGGGAAATTACACCTTCTTCAACCTGCTCACCATCGCGCTTTGCCTGCTGTTCTTGGACGACGCCTGGTGGACGCGCTGGTTCGGTCTGGCGCCCCGGCCCTACGTTGATGCTGTCACCGAGCGCCGAGCCGCCGCCGCCCAGGCACCATGGCGGCGCCGGACGCAGCGACTGGTATTCACCGCCTTCTTTGGCGCTTCGGTCATTGTCACGCTGCCGAGTGTGCGGCCAAGCCAGTCGTGGCCGGCGTGGTATGGCTCCGCCTATCGCGCCATTGCCGCCACCCGTAGCGTCAACAGCTACGGGCTTTTCGCCATGATGACCACCAGCCGACCGGAAATCATCATCGAAGGCAGCCGCGACGGCCGGACGTGGGAAGCCTATGAATTCAAATGGAAACCCGGTGACTTGCGGCGCCGGCCGGGATTCGTCGCCCCCTACCAGCCCCGGCTCGACTGGCAGCTCTGGTTTGCGGCGCTGGCCTATCCGAATTTCGACCCGTGGATGGCTCCCTTTCTCCAAAAACTCGCCGCCAACGCCCCCGCCGTCACCGGCCTCTTGCAGCGAAATCCATTTGCCAGGGAACCACCACGTTTCCTGCGCGCCGTGTTGTATGATTATCAATTCACCACCCCGGCCGAACGCGCCCGGACGGGGAATTGGTGGCAACGCTCCGTGGTCGGTTATTATTTGCAACCCACCCCGGTGCGCTGACTCTCATGCCTGTGCCTCCTTTGGAAGAATTCCTCAAGCACCTGCGGGCCAGCCTGGACGGAAAGGACTTCGTCAAGCTCACGCTCGGCAAGCCGCGCGGACCAGACGCGACGCTGCGCAATCTTTTCGCCCGCCTGGTGTCGATTGGCGGCCAACCGCGTTTGTCGCTGGTCTGGCACCACGACCGGCGCGACGTCACCAAGAACCACCCGCCGGACGAAGCGATCGGACTGATCGGCGGCCTGCTCGGGAACGATTTCTACAGCGCCCACCTGTTCAGCACCAGCCGGACGGTTCAGCTCGAATTCAACAAGAAGGGTGAGCCGCGCCTGACGTTTGCCAAAGCGGTGGCTGCCGCACCGGACACCGCCCACGACCAGGCAAAGGCGCGCATCCTGACCGGGCAAAGCCAGCCTTGGTTGCATGCGCTGGGGGTGACGACTGCCTCCGGCGCGGTGCGGGAAGGTATGGCCGACAAACACCGGCAAATCCACAAGTTCGTCGAAATTCTCAGTCACCTCGCGGCGGTCGCGCCGCTGCCCGCCCACCGGCCCGTCGAGCTGGCCGACATGGGCTGCGGCAAGGGTTACCTGACCTTTGCCGCATGCGATTATTTCAACCTCATCGCGTCCCGTCCGGCCCACGTGCGCGGAGTCGAAGCCCGCGATGACCTGGTGCAGTTCTGCAACCGCCTCGCCGCGGAAACGGGACGCGAGCAGCTCAGCTTCCTCAACGGAACCATCGCCTCGTCAAGTTTTGCGGCGCTTGATGTCCTGATCGCCCTCCACGCCTGCGATACGGCAACGGACGACGCGATCGCCAAGGGCATGCAGGCCGGCGCGGGGTTGATCGTCGTTGCCCCCTGCTGTCAGAAGGAGCTGCGCCCGCAATTGCAGGCCGCCCCGGTGCTGGCGCCGGCCCTGCGTCACGGAATCTTTCAGGAACGGCAGGCGGAATTCGCCACCGACGCGCTTCGGGCGCTGCTGCTGGAATGGGCCGGATACGAGACAAAGGTTTTCGAGTTCATTGCCACCGAGCACACGGCCAAGAACCTGATGATTGCCGCGACGAAACGCCCGGGCCCGGCCCGCACGGAGGAAGCCGCCGCCAATGTACGCGCGCTGGCCGCATTCTACGGAATCAGGTCCCAGGCCCTGGCCCGCCAGCTCTATTTCGACCTGAAGCCATGACCATCTGGCCCGAACCGGTTTGTAACGCATCATATTGCACTCGGACCGTGGGTCCGGCCGCGCCCGAATGAACTGGGAATCGCTCGACTGGGAGGTGCTCGATCGGCTGCGGGAGAACTTTCTCTCCGGCACGGCGGCCAGCGGCCCCTACTGGCACACCCAGACCGATCTCGAGTGTTATGACTTCACCTTTGGCGAACGCATCGGCTGGAAATGGGATGCCGTGCTCGCCGAGCTCAGGCTGCGAAGCTGGCAGCCGCCCGCGGGCGCCGTGGTGCTCGACTGGGGTTGTGGCAGCGGAATCGCCGGCCGGCGGGTGGTAAGCTTCTTTGGCGCGGCGAATTTCAGCCGGCTGCTGGTCCACGACCACTCGCCTCTGGCCGTGGATTTTGCCTCTCACCACGGGAAAAGGAGATTTCCCGGGTTGGCGGTCGAACCAGCCGCCGTTCGATATATCCAAGGTGACGAGCCGGTCGATGTGCTGGTGGTAAGCCATGTGCTTAACGAACTGCATGAACCGGACCGGGCGGATCTGACCGCGTTGATGGCCCGGGCCGGGTCAATCCTGTGGGTCGAACCCGGCAACCATGAGGTCAGCCGGGTGCTCGGGCATTGGCGCCAAAAACTGGTCGGGCCGCTGCACGTCGTGGCGCCCTGTCCGCATCAAGGCCCGTGTGGCGTGCTGGCCGCCGGAAACGAACGCCACTGGTGCCATTTTTTTGCTCCACCTCCCACCGGGGTCCACGCTGATTCCGGCTGGGTGAAATTCGGCCAGCGTGCCGGCATCGATCTGCGGTCCCTGCCCTACAGTTTTCTGGCGCTCGACCGCCGCGTTCCCGCCACGCCGGTTGGATGCTCGCGTATCATCGGCGAACCGCGGCACTACAAGGGCTACACCCGGATCTTCAACTGCGACGCCGGCGGCGTGAGCGAACTGATGCTCCAGAAACGGGATGCCCCCGAGTTGTTCAAGGCGCTGAAACATTCCGTCAGCCCGGCGCTCCACCGCTGGACGCATGCCAACGGGCGCATCACAAAAATCGAGCCGGTTTGATCGCTGGTTCTTGCCTGTTCGGCGTTCCCAACCCATGCTCAAGCCATGATCAATCTTCGCGGTGTCGATAAAGTATATCCGCTCAAAGGCGGCCCGTTCTATGCCCTGCGCAATATCAACCTCGCGATCAACGAGGGCGAGTTTGTGTCGATCATGGGTCCGTCCGGCTCGGGCAAGTCGACGCTCCTGCATATTCTCGGGCTGCACGACAGCGCCTGGCAGGGCGAGTATCACCTGCGCGGCGAACCCGTGCACCAGCTCGACAAGAAGAAACGTTTCGAGCTGCAAAAAAAACACATCGGTTTTGTCTTCCAGAGTTATCATCTGCTCGATGACCTGACGGTCTACGAAAATCTCGAGATCCCGCTGTCGTACCGGGACGTCCCGAAAAAAGAGCGCGAGAGCATTGTCTGCGACATTCTCGACCGGTTCGCCATCGTGGGGAAAAAGGATCTCTATCCCAGCCAGCTTTCGGGCGGCCAGCAGCAGTTGGTGGGCGTCGCCCGGGCGCTCATTGCCAAGCCCTCCCTCATTCTGGCCGACGAGCCGACCGGCAACCTCCACTCCGACCAGGGCCGGGAAATCATGGCCTTGTTCAAGAAGCTCAACGGCGAGGGAACGACGATCATCCAGGTCACGCATTCGGTCGAGAACGCCACTTACGGCTCGCGGGTTATCCGGCTCGCTGACGGCCTGCTCGTCGGCCAGTAATCTCGGGGACCGACCGGCGTTCCCTTTCAGGCGGCTCCCCGACCAACTGCTTCCCATTTCCGGGATTCCGTTGTCCCGGTGACGAGCCGGATAACTCGGATCATGAGTCCGGTATCGTTACTCAAGCCGCTGATGGAGTGGAAGATAACTTTACCGCTCAGGCTGGCACGAGGGTTGCAAAGCAGGGGGCAATTCACTCACCAATGTTTATCCTCCGGCGCCTCATCGCCCTGCTCCTTTTGTCCTTGGCCGCGCTCGGTCTGCTCGCTCAGTCGGCCGCACCGAACAGCGCCGGCGTGGAAAAGATAACCCTCAATGACGCCATTCAGCGCGCGTTGGCCAGGAATTTTTCGATCAAGATTTCGGGCTTCGATGCCGCGATCGCGGCCGCCGGAGTGACCCAGGCCCTCGGGAAATTCGATCCGGCGATCAACGGCACCTACACCTATTCCACCAATTCCACCCCGGCCTATGTCGACCCCAGCCTCGGGCTGACTTCCGCGGCGAACAAGATCGACACGGATGAATACAGTTTCGGCATCGGCGGCCTTTTGCCCTGGGGCATGACCTATCAGTTGGGCAGCACCAGTTCCAACACGCGCGGCACGTTCAACGCCTACGCGGACAATTTCAGCACCTTTGCCGGCGTTTCCGCCACCCAGCCCCTTCTCCGCAACTTCGGCTTTGGCGCCACCCTCGCGTCGATCCGGATCGCGCAGGCCAACCGGGGCATCAACGAATGGCAGTTCCGGCAATCGGTGATCGATACCGTCACCAACGTGATCTTCGCGTACAACGACCTCAACTTTGCCTATGCCTACTTGCGCAGTGCCGTGCGCTCCCGCGACCTGGCCTCCCAGTTGGTCGCGGAAAACGAAAAACGCTTCAAGGTCGGCAGCATGTCCGAATACGACGTCACCTCGGCGCGTTCCCGGGTCGCCAGCCGCGAGGAGGCGATCCTGATCGCCTCGCATCAGGTGAGCGTGGCGGAAAACGCCCTGAAGCAGCTTATCTCTGACACGACAACCCCCAGTCTGCTCAGCCAGCACGTCGAGATTGAACCGCCGCCGCCTGCGCCGGTCGTGGTGGTCGATGCCAGCGCCGACTTTCGCACGGCGCTCGAAAAACGCCCGGACTATCAGGAGGTAAAGCTGGCCCTCAAACGCGACAGCATCACCGCGCGGTTGCAGCGCAACCAGCTCCTGCCCCGGCTGGATCTGGTGGGCAGCTACGGTTACAATGGCAGCGGAACCAGTTACAGCGCGAGCCGGGATCAGGTGCGCAGCCGGGATTTCGCGGCCTACAGCCTCGGAGTCGTGGTGTCGGTCCCGCTGACCTTCACCACCGAACGCGGCCGGTACCGCGCCGCCAAAATGCAGGAGCGGCAGAGCGAGATGCGCGTCGATCAGGTGGAGCAGAACATCGTCGTCAGTGTCGGCAATGCCGCCAGCCAGATTGAAACGGTGCAAAAGCGTATCGAGGCCACCCGCCATGCCCGCGAGCTCGCCCAGGCGACGCTCGACGCCGAGGTCAAACGCCTGCGGGCCGGGCAAAGCAGCTCGTTCTTCGTTTCGACGCAGCAGGAAATTCTCTCGACCGCCGAGGTCCTTGAAGCCCAGGCCCAGTCCGATTATCAGAAAGCGCTGGCCGAATACGACCGCCAGCTTGGCCTCACGCTCGAAAAACTGAACGTGACGGTCGTACCGCCAAAATAAGCCGGTTCCGGTGGTGGCCGGATTTCTGTCCGGATTCGGTCCCGAGAAGTCCGGCTCGTGGCGTTGTGCTCAACGACGGCTTGAATCCCGGGCTCCGGCCTGCCAACCTTCCGGCATGAACCGCTTACTCCGTCTATTCGCCGTGGGCTGCCTGCTCACCGCTGCTCATGTGTTCGCTGCTGAGGCCTTCGAGGGCAAGGTCAGCCTGGCCATAACCTCCGGTGCCCATTCCCAGGAAATGAGCTACTCGATGAAGGGTCGGAAGCTGCGCATGGACATGACGGTTGAAGGGTCCGCGGCAACCGACGAGAGCAGCAGCCCGAAAAGCCACGGCATGCTCCCCGGCTTCCTCACCAAGAAACATCAGACTTCCAACCAGGCCGATCAATCTTCTGCGACCGACCCGGCCAATCAAGGCAAGAAGCAGGTCAGCACGATCATGGACATGGAGAAAATGGAGATGATCATGCTGATGCCCGAACAAAGGATGTATATGGTCATGCCCATCAAGCAGCCGGTCGAGAAGGCCGTGGCGCAGGCCGGCCAAAACGGGGCCATGGCTGCCGACGTCGAGCGAACCGGCAAGAGGGAGAAGATCCTCGGTTACACCTGCGAACAGATCCTCGTGACGGACAAAACCAAGGGTACGGTCACCGAACTGTGGGTCGCGAAAGACCTGGGTACGTTCATGGGTCTTGGCAGCGGAGGCGGAGGTCCGTTTGCCGGGCGCCGGAGCAACAGCGCGGCCGCCGCCAAATGGGAGGAAGTCCTGAAAGGCCATGGCGGTTTCCCGCTGCGGGTGATTTCCCGGGACGCGGACGGCAAGCAAACCTTCATGATGGAGGCCACCAAGATCGACCCGGGCTCGCAGCCTGATTCGCTTTTCGCTCCGCCCGAAGGCTACGAAAAATTCCAGATGCCCGGCTTCGGCGGCATGAATCCTTTCAACCAGAATTGAACCGGGATTGACCCGTTCAGACTGAAAAGCCGGGCTCCCGCCCGGCTTTCCTTTTGACCCGCTTGCTCCTCAGTTCCCGATCTTCAGCAATTCCGGAACTGTCCAGGGTTCGGAGCGATTGCCCAACTCGCCGCGGATCCGGGCGACCGTCTCGGGCTTCACTTCGGGCGCCTTGTTGCCCCATTCCTGGCGGACATAGGTCAGGACGTTGGCGATCTGTTCGTCCTTCAACGTCAGGCCGACCGGGCTCATGGCGTTGTTGAAATCCCGACCCGCAACCTTGATCGGACCGTGCAAGCCCAGAAGCACAATGCGAACGATCCGTTCCTCGGTGCCCTGGGCCCACTCGGATCCGGCGAGAGGCGGATACACGCCGGGAAGACCCTGTCCGTTGGGCTGGTGACACACCTGGCAGACGGTGACGAAGACCTGTTTGCCCAACATGGCCGGCGTGACCGTCGGCGCGGCCATGGCACCGGGCTTTTCGCGCCGGGCGTATTCGTTGACCACGAGCGGATCAAACCGGATCGAATAATGGGCGAGATAGATCGAGCTGAAGAAAACGGCCGAACACATGAGACCAAGGATCCCCAGCGGCAGGAAGGAATAGCCTGAGGCTTTGTCTGGCTTCTGCTTTTGCAGCTGGGCGTGGACCTGCTGGATGCTGTCGTCGCTGGCGCAGGCCTGCTCGAGGCGGAAGTTGCTGTCGGGCGTGGAGCTCATCTTAGTGACCGCCCTCCTTGGGCTTCTCGGCCGTTTCGTTCAAATTGTGCTCAAGGGGATAGTCGTAGGTATCCTTCAGACTCTGGAGATAGGCCACCAGTTCGCGGGCGCGCGCCGTGGGCACGATCTCATAGCCGGTCGGGGCGGCATATTTGCCGGTGAGTTGGAGCGCCTTGTCGGTCGGCTGGCGACCGGCGGTCGGGTGCACGTCGAAAAGGAAGGTATAGGCCGGCATGTTCGTGCCGGGCGCCATGGACTGCGGGGCATAGAGAAGCTTGTAGAACCAGTCTTCATACTCCGCCGGTTTGGCGGCATCACCGAGGCGCGCGCCCACATTGCGCAAATCGGGACCCAGGCGGGTCTGGCCGATGAATACCGTCTTCTCGCGGATATAATCGCGGGCGTAGCTGCCCCGCTGGCCCCATTTTCGACCGACATCGGCGCCATAACCTTCCCGGCGCACCTGTTGGGTGTGGCAGGAAACGCAGCCAAGATCCTGATACACCATCCGGCCTTCATCGGCGATGCCCGCCAACGGCTGGGGATAAAGCGTTTCGTCAACCGGATCCTTGGCCTGG
This sequence comes from Opitutia bacterium, assembly GCA_037446975.1. Classification (GTDB taxonomy): domain Bacteria; phylum Verrucomicrobiota; class Verrucomicrobiia; order Opitutales; family Opitutaceae; genus Lacunisphaera. Next base: position 19,261 of record JBBIHQ010000038.1, on the reverse strand, counting down.
TTGAGACTGCCGAGCTGACGCTGGGCGGTCAGCAGCAAACCGGCCCACGAAAGGCCGAGGATGGCGAACACGCCGGCAAGAAGGGCGAGACCATTTTTCATGCCTTTACTATCTCCAGGTCGGGCGGGTTGCGTATCTGGGCCGAAGCCGTCGTTGCCGAACCAAAGGGGGAAACAATCCAAACGAAATTGATCACGAATGCCAAATGCCCGACCAGCAGGAGCATCAGGCCGACCGACTGGAGCGTGAACCAGAAGATCAGGGACTTCGTGATCTCGTTGAAGGCCACGCTGGCATCGTTCAGCATCCGGCCCTGTTGCCAGCCCGCGTAAGCCAAGCCGGCGGTCAGAAGCAGCACGCCAAGAACGGTGGCGGCGAAGTGCGCCTTGACCAGGGCAGGCGAGCGCCACTCCCGCTCGGTCAAACGGGGAAGCATGAAATACGCGGCGCCGAACATGGCCGTGGAGAAGCAGGCGTACAGGATGAGCCAGTCACGGAGCCCGGCCAGAAGGGTAAACTGGGCGATCTGGGCGAAACCGCGCATCGAAAGCGCAAAGTTCAGCAGGGAGGCAAACAAGAATCCCAGCATGCTCAGGAAAATGAAACGAAGGGTCACACTCCCGCCCAAGGCACGATAGCGGCCGGAGAGGGTACCGAACAAATTCAGGGCGATGATGACAACCGGAACCACCAGCAGGAAATTCGCCACCGCTCCGAGGGTCGGAATCCACACCGGCACCGGGGCGCCGATCAGGCGGCTGCCACCGGCGAAAGCCGTCGTGCCTGCCAGCCACCAAAACGCCAGTGGGGCCAGGTAGTAATTGCCAATCGGCTTGCCCAGAATCTTGGGCAGAAGATAGTAGGCCGCCGCCAGGGCCACCGGGATGAACCAGAGACCGTAAAGCCCGTGGACATACCAGGCATTGACGACCGGCTGGAGCACCCCACGCACCGGGGCCCGGAAAAGCATCACCTGCGCGATGGAGTAGAGCCAGGGGAACCAAAAGGCCGCGCCGAAGAGATACCATTGCGAGGCAAAGACATTTTCGGTGTTGCGGATGCTGAAGGTGGTGATGCCCCAGGCGCCGATCAGGGCATAGGCGGCAAGCAGGATCAGCGTCACAAAGCGCGGCATCTCGAGCAGCGCAAAGGACGTGGAGTAGCCGCCGAGGATCCCGAGCACCCCCAGGGCGATGCCGATGTTCCAGAACTTGGCCGCGACAAAGAGCCAGCCGCCATGCCGCAGGGTGGTGGCCGACAGTCGCGCCATCAGCCACAGGCCGAAGGCAAACGCCGCATTCATGCCCCAGCCGTAAACGAGGGCGTTCTGTGCCGCCGGCGCGATGCGGCCATAGGTGAACCAGGCCGACTGGGGGAGAAATTCGGGCGTATGCAGCTGAATGGCGGCCACCAACTGGAGCGCGCCGCCCAGCAGGAGCCAAAACAGCGCCGCGCCGAAAAATACGAGCACCGGCCATTTGGCGGAGGCGTCGATCTCCATTTGTTCCGTCCGGTCGTTGTTGGCGGTGGATGTCATCGGCAATGGTTATTTCTTTGCCTGCTCCTGAACGAAGAGCTCGATCGCCCGGTCAACGGGCAGACGGACGATCCCGGCTTTCCGGTCGATCCAGCCGTACGTGGTGGAATCGTTGTGCTCCTTCTCGCGGTTCTTCGCCAGGATGGCCCGGCGATCGTCGGGAGTCCGCACGCCTGCAACCGGGGCCACCGTGCCGGCGTGCGGGGCATAGATCTTCAGCGCCAGCCAGCCAAACGCTGCAAAGCACAGGAGCACCAGCACCGTGGTGAAAACGGGTGTCCGGTGCGGGAAGGAAAAACTGGAGGCGGAATCGCTCATGGCGCGGTGGCTTCGTGGTGCGTGAGAGCCTCGACGATCCGGGGATCACGGATGGGAATGAGCTTGTGAGCCGCCAAGCTCCGCAGATACGCCCACCCGCAGATGCCGCCCACCCCGACGACCGACGTAAGGACCCAGAGCAGCCGGATGGAAAGGAACGGCAGCGGCTCGCCCTGGGCGTCCTTGAGCGCCGGCAGGACGTTGTAACAGATGTCCACGAGTATGATGGCGGCGACCCAGATACTGATGATCAGCGCCGGCTTGCGTTCGGCCTTGTTGCGATAACGCAGCCAGGCGAGGAAGGGGACAAAGAAATGGCCGAACAGGAGCAGCAACCCGACATACCACCAGTCGCCGCTTTCGCGGATGTTATACCAGAAAGTCTCCTCGGGGACGTTGGCGTTCCAAATCAGGAAATATTGGGAAAAGGTGACGTACCCCCAGAACACCACGAAGGCAAATGCCAGCGCCACGAGAGCGTGGAAATGCCCGGTATTGTATATTCCCTTGTAGTCGCCGCGGGCATAAAGCCAGCAGGTGACAACCACGGCAAAGGCAAGGCCGCCCCGGACACAGTTCGCGAAAAACCAGACACCATACATCGTCGAGAACCAGTGATATTCCAGGCTCTTCATCCAGTAGATAGCCGCCGCGGTAAGCGAAAGCGCCGTCAGCACGAGGCCTGCCGCCGCAGTTTTCCGGTTCATGACCGTCCATTTCGGATCCCCATCCCCGTCCTGCGTAAACGACGCCTTGCGCAGGCGGGCGGACAGCCAGCTCCAAATGCCAAAAAACACCAGGGACATGACCGTGAGCGAATTCCGGTTCAAGAACGCGGACTTCTTCTCATAGAGCATGTCGGAACCAACCGTGCCGTGACCTTGAATCGGATGGGCAAGGTCCGTCCAAGGCCAGACCATTCCGGGACTGATCCAGGCTGAAACCAGCAACGGCAGGAAAAGCACGAGCAGCCACGGGAAGGCGGCCAGTCCGTTTTCCCACTGGCGGCGGATCACGGTGGACCATCCGGAATCCATGATATGGTGGATAAAGATGAGCAGCAACATGCCGATGCAGACTGCCACCCAGTAGCATACCGCCACGAGATACGGCAACGCCACCTGCGAAGGCGGAGACACCACAAAGCCAAAGGCGGTGAGCGCCAGGCCGGCCAGGCCCGCGATCAGGAAGCGGGTTGCCAATACACCGGTGGGAACAGGGCTGGAAGCGCTCATGTTATTTCAAGCCTCCACGCAGGGCTGGCGGGACATCCTCCATCCGGCCGTTCTGGGCGCGCTGGAGGGCGCGCACATAGGCAATGACCGCCCAGCGGTCGTACGGCGACAGCTTGTCCCCGTAGGGAAACATCGTGTTCTTGCCGTTGGTGATTGTGTTGAAAATTTCCCCCTCGGGCATCGAGCGCAGGCGGTCGCTGTGGTAGGTCGGGGTGACGAGCATGCCATAGGACTTGGTGATGCCGTTGCCGTCGCCCAGCGCGCCGTGGCAGGGATAACAGTAAACCATGAACCGGTTCTGGCCGCGCCGGACCAGGGCTTCGTTCACTTCCATCGGAAATCCCCGCGCGAAGGTCCCGTCGGGATTCTTGCCCGCGTAACGGAAATCATCGGCCCGCAGGTACGAGGGGTCGTGGAACTCGCTGGGCACGACCTCGCCACGATCGTTGCGCTCGACCTCCACGCCGGCGCCCCGGCCGTACGGCACGGTGCCGGGAGGGATCGGCCGGTCGGCCCGGCCATCGGCAAAAAACTTGGACTCGGCCTGGGGCTTGTACTTGGCCTGCCGGTCCATGTCGGGAAAAACCTCGATCGGCGGGCGGGTGGAGCGCATGCCGCGGAATCCCATGACGGAAATCAGGAGCACGACGAGAAATGCGAGCGTGAAGTAGGCAAAACGCATCTTATTCCTCGATTTCGGCGATGTCCTTGCCGCCCACCTGCTCGAGCAGGCCGCGGGTCCGGGCCGGGTTGAATTTCGGGTCGCTGGCTTCGATCACGATGTAGAACCGGTCGTCGCTCGCGCGGACAAACTGCGGCGCCTTGAGGACCGGGTGATAGTGCATCGGCAGTTTGTTCAGCAAAAACATTCCGGTAATCGTGGCAAAGGCCGTGAACAGGATCGTCAGCTCGTAAGATATCGGAAACGCGAACATCGGGCTGAAGTACGGCTTGCCCCCGACCACCAGCGGAAACTCGTAGGCGTTCGCCCACCAGATCAGTGACATGCCGGTGCAAAAACCCGTGATGCCGCCCGCCAGCGAGAACCGCGGGACCTTGGACCGGCGCACACCCATGGCGGCGTCGAGTCCGTGGACCGGAAACGGCGTGAGCGCATCCCACTGGGAGTACCCGGCATCACGCACCTTTTCGCAGGCCTGGTAGAGCTCGGGCGTGGTGTTGAAGGCGGCGACGATTCCGTAGGTTTTGTTCATGGTCGTGCCTCCTCAGTGTTGGTGCCCCGGCGCATGCGGGTCGGCTTGGGGAATGACCGCCTTGACCTCCGACATCGGCATGAGCGGGACGAAGCGGATGAAGAGCAGGAAGAGCACGGAGAACACCCCGAACGTGCCGAAGAACGTGAAGATCTCGACGATACTCGGGGAATAATAACCCCAGCTGGACGGCAGGAAATCGCGCGCCAGCGAAGTGGCGATGATGACGAAACGCTCGAACCACATGCCGCAATTCACGAACAGGCAGAGGATCCACACCATCGTGGTGTTTTCGCGGACCGCCTTGAACCAGAAAAACTGCGGCGTGATCACATTGCAGGTCACCATGATCCAGTAGGACCAAGCGTAGACGCCGAACGCGCGGTTGACGAACGTGAAGCCCTCATAGGGATTCGCGCCGTACCACGCGATGAAGAACTCCATCGAATAGGCGTAGCCGACCATGGTTCCCGTCGCCAGGGTGATCTTGCACATGCAGTCGATGTGATACTGCGTGATGACGTCCTCGAGGCGGTAGATTGCCCGGAGGGGAAGCATGAGCGTCATCACCATGCCGAAGCCGGAGAAAATGGCGCCGGCCACGAAATACGGTGGGAAAATGGTCGTGTGCCAGCCGGGGATCAGGGCGACAGCGAAGTCGAACGACACGACCGTGTGCACCGAAAGCACCAGCGGCGTGGCGATGCCGGCCAGGATGAGGTAGGCCATCTCATAGTTGCTCCACTGGCGGTTGGAGCCGCGCCAGCCCATGGCAAAGAACCCATAGATGCGCGCCTTGAGCAGATTGCCAGCTTGCGTGAAGCGATCGCGCATCGTGCCGAGATCGGGAATGAGGCCGATGTACCAGAACAGCACGGAAACCGTCCCGTAGGTCGAGACGGCGAACACGTCCCACTCCAGCGGCGAACGGAAATTCTGCCAGATGCCGTTGTAATTCGGGAACGGGAACAGATAGCCGGGCAGCACGGCGAACCAGATGCGGCCGACATGGAAGACCGGGAAGATGGCGGCGCAGACCACGGCAAAAATCGTCATGGCCTCGGCCGGGCGATTGATCGATGTGCGCCATTTCTGGCGCAGCAGGCAGAGGATGGCCGAGATCAGCGTGCCGGCGTGGCCGATACCGATCCAAAACACGAAGTTGACGATGTCCCACGCCCAATTGACCGGATTCGCATGCCCCCACACGCCGACGCCCGTCGCGACGAGGTAGGTCAGGCCGGCGACCGTAAACGAGGCCACAAACGCCGCGACGCCGAAGCACCACCACCACCAGACCGGTGTCGGACCCTCGACAATGCCGCAGATTTTCTCGGTGATCCAATGAAAGTCGCGATGGTTTTCCACCAACACGCGACGCGGCAGCACGGCCGGTTTGATCTCGGCGAGAATGGCCGGAGCGGCGTGATCCACGGGATGCGAGCTCATCAGATCTTCCCTCCGTGTCCAGCCGCCGTCTTCCCGGACTCCGCCCCGGTGCCTTCACTGTGTTGCGGGTGGTTTTTCCGGTTATACTCGACCCGGCTGAGCGGGAGGGCGGCGTAATCGGGCATGTGCGGGTTTGGATTGCGCAGCCGGCCGAGATAAGTCGTCCGCGGCCGGATGTTGAGATAACCCAGCACGGCGTAGTCGCGGTCCTGGGCCTTGGCCCGGGAAACGGCGCTGTTCTCGTCCAGGATGTTGCCGAAAACTATCGCCTCGACCGGGCACACCTGCTGGCAGGCGGTCTTGACCGTGCCGTCCGGTATCTCGACGTTGCCGCTGGCGCCCGCGATGCGCAGCCGCGCAATCTTGGCCTGCTGCACGCGCTGGACGCAGTAAGTGCATTTTTCCATCACGCCGCGCATGCGCACGGTGACATCGGGATTCTTCACCATCTTGACCAGTTCCGGCATATCGCTCTGGTGGCCAAGCGGGCCCATGTAGAGGGCGTCAAGCGCGCGCTTGTTCCAGTCGAAGAAATTGAACCGCCGCACCTTGTACGGACAATTGTTGGCGCAATACCGCGTGCCGATACAGCGGTTGTACGCCATGACATTGATGCCCTCTTCGTCGTGCACCGTGGCATTGACGGGGCACACGGTCTCGCATGGCGCGAGTTCACAGTGCTGGCAGGTCATCGGCTGCAGCGAAACCTGGGGATCCTCGGGGACGATCTTGTTGCCCTCGGCGCCAAACGCCGCCGCGTCGGCCTGGCCATCCGAGTAATAACGGTCGAGCCGGATCCATTGCATTTCGCGGCCGCGCAACACCTGGTCCTTGCCGACTATCGGAATATTGTTTTCCGCCTGGCAGGCGATGATGCAGGCGTTGCAGCCGATGCACGTGTTGAGGTCGATCGACATGCCCCACTGGTGGATGCCGGTGAAATTCGGGGTCTCGTACAGCGAGTTCCCGCGCGGCAGGAACTTCTGCACCGCATCCGGATTGCCGCCGTAAATCCGCTTCAGGTATTCGGCCTCGGTTTCACCCGGGGCCCTTTTGCCCGCCTTGCCCAGCACGGCGGGGGTTTCCGCCTCCATGCTGACCTCGTTCACAAACTTCGGTGACTCGTTGAACTCGGCGAGGTTGGCCTCGCGCACAATGTCCCGCCCCTCCATCGACCAATGCTCCTGGGTATTGGCGAGCAGCGCCCGTTCATCGGTCTTGCGCAAGGTGGCGCCCGTGACGAAGCCCATCGCGTCACTGGTGCGGACCGCATAGGCGTCAAATCCCGCCCCGGTGCCGATGTGGCCGGACTTGGACCGGCCGTAGCCCAGCGGAAGCACGATGGTGTAGTTCGCAAGACCGGGCTGGATGTGCAACGGCCCGCGCAGGGTACGGCCGTTCACCACCACTTCCCCGACGAACGAGTTTTCCTTGCCAATGACAAAGTCGGCCTCCTCGACGCGCGCCACCTGCAGCAGGCTCCCCCGCGGGTAGATCCCCAGCGCCTTGCCGAGGCGCGGGCTGACGAGAATGGCGTTGTCCCACGAGATCTTGGTCATGGGATCCGGGCATTCCTGCAGCCAGCCGTTGTTGGCGAATCGGCCGTCGTCCATCTTGTGGTCGGTGGCAAACCGCACTTCGAGGTTGTTCTCCGAGAGGGCCGCCGGCGCCTTGCTCCCGGCCAAAACCGAGGAAGCATGCGCCGCATCAAATTCGACCGCAACGACCGGGTAGGCCGAGCCTTCAAGCAGGCCGTCATGCAGGAACTTATTGAACGCCTTCTGGTGATCTCCGCTGGTGAGTTTTTCGATCGTAGCGAAAACCTGGGCGTGAGGGTCGGCGTTCTCCTCCCCGGCCACCCGGGCCAGCAACTCGACCTCCGAGATGCCGTTGAACAACGGCAGGATCATCGGCTGGATCGGCACGATGGTGCCGTCAACGGTACGGGCATCGCCCCAGGACTCGAGATAATGCGTGGCCCCGATATGGGTCCCCGCCAGGGCCGAAGTCTCGTCCGGATAATAGCCGAACCGGATCACGTCCGGCACCGACTTCAGCAACGCGCCAAAATCGAGATCCGCCGGCGCATTGTAGGCGGGATTGCCGCCCAGCACGATCAGCGTCTTGACCGAGCCGCCCCTGATCGCGGTCGCGAGGGCGGAAATGGTCGACGCTTCCGACGGCTCGATTGCCACAAAGTCCACCGTTTCGCCAATATTGCCGAGCGCCGCGTTGATGGCGTAAGCCAGAACGTGAACCTGCACGGGCTGGTGGGCTCCCGCCACCACCAGACAGGCCCCGCGGTTCTCGAGCAGATCCTTGGCGCACTCCCCGATCCATTTGTCCTGGTTCGGAAAATCCAGCCCCTGAGCCAGCGAGGAATAGGCGTCCGTTGCCAGAACCCGGTTCGCCAGTGCGGCGGCGAGCGCCAGCATGTGGCTGCTGGCCAGGCGCAGCCGGTGGTCGGCCATGCTGCCGGTCAGAGTAAAGCTGCTTTCGGCAACATACAGGCGGTTCATCGGGTCGTTCGCCTTGACGACACGACGGCCCTTGGCGAACTCGCGGGCAAAGTAGAGCGCCCCGGCCTCGGCATGGAGAAAATCGGCGTCGAGGCTGACAATGCGCCGGGCCTTGGCAAAGCGGTAGACCGGCTTGACGTTCCGGCCAAATGCCGCCTGGGCCGCAGCAACCGGTGGTTCATCCTGCACCGGCTCGTATTCGGTCCAGATGGCACGGGGAAAAACGGCCCGCAGTTTCGCCACCAGGCGGGCCCGGGTGGGTGAAGCAGACCCGTCGGCCAGGAAAGCCAGGCCCTCGCCGTTGCCAGCGTGAGCCTGGTTGATGCCGGCCAGAATATCATTGACCGCGGCATTGGTGATGATGGCGCCGCCCTTGGTGTGGTCCGTGGCCCGATCCGGGTCGTAGAGGTCCAGCACCGACGCCTGGGCCAGCAGGCTGGTGGCGCCACCGTGGGGTAAATAGCTGGGATTGCCTTCGATCTTGGTCGGCCGGCCCTGATGCGTCTCGGCCAAAACCGGCATCGCGTATTTCCGCAGGGGCATCGCCGTGGCGAAATAGAGCGGCAGGCCCGGGACGGTGAACTCAACCGATTTGCCGTAAGGCAGAATGTGCGATTCCGGCCGGCGGCAGCCGGTCAGCCCGAGCCCGCCCAAGGCAAACGAAGCCGCCATCAGCTTCATGAACTGGCGGCGGTCCACGCCATCCAGGTCGGCCGCGCCTTCCGGAAATTCCCGGGCCATCTGTTCGCGGAAACCCGGAGTGTCGGCCAGCTCGTCGAGGCTGCGCCAGTATTTCGGCCCGGAAAGCCCGGAAGCTGCGGGGGAGCCGTTCTCCAGCGTCTGGCCAAGGGAATGGTCAAATTTGCGTTTCATCAGCGATGGCAGCCGGAACAGCTTTGCGGGGGCATGAGCTTCCAGTCATGGACAAATTTCTGGGCCTCCCCGAGGCGGCCCTGCTCGGCGAGCGTGAGGGAGTCGAGATTGAAAATATCCTTTGGATCGCGGATGCGCTGCGCCGGATTCCGGTGGCAGTCGAGGCACCAGCTCATGCTGTGCGGCTTGGCGTGGTAGACCACGGTCATCTCATTGACCTTGCCGTGGCATTCGACGCAGCTGACCCCGCGGTTCACGTGGGCAGAATGGTTGAAGTAGACGTAGTCGGGCACCTGATGGATCTTGATCCACGGCACCGGATCGCCGGTCCGGTAGCTTTCCCGCACGATTTCCAGCAACGGGCTCGTCGTCTTGATCTGGCTGTGGCAGTTCATGCAGGTCTGCGCCGCCGGTAGGCTCGAGGTGCCGGACTTTTCCACCGCCGCGTGACAATAGCGGCAGTCGATGCCCAGCTGGCCGGCATGCAGACTGTGGTCAAAGGGCACGGGCTGGACCGGCTGGTAGCCGACCCGCAAGTAGGCCGGGGTGGCGTAATACGTGATTCCCGCCGCCGCGACGCCGCCAAGCACAAACAGGAAGATCACGATCTGCAGCGGCAGAGCGTTGGCGGACTTCGGGAAAATCTTCGACATGATGACCAGCGAATATTCGGGTTACCTCAGCGCGGACGCTTCAGTAACTTCCTTCCTGGCGCGCCACGGCGCGCGGTTCGACCCGAAGGGCGACCTTGGCGTCAGCGCGGTTCTTGGCTGCGCCGGAATTGGCAAGGAAAGCGGGTGTCAACCCGACGGCAGCCAGCAGGCCGCCTAACCTGGCAAGGAATGATTTGCGCGAATATCGTGGACTCACGGTGTGGTGCGTGCGGTTAAAATTCGCGTCAAAGCAAAGAAGCCGCCCCACCAATGTAAAACAAAATTTCCAAAAGGATGGAGGCCGGGCTGATTTTTAGCAAATCGACCGGTCCAAACGCCCCCTGAGTCGCCGCGGCGCACCGGTCCGGCAAAATTCTCAGGGCAAAAACTCACCATCGCGCATCGGCTTGATCTCGTCGCAGCGGTTGGCGATGTCCGGATTGTGGGTTACAAGGACCACCGCCTGGCCGTTTTCCTTGGCCAGCTTGGTCAAAAGGTCGAAAACCAAGGTCGAATTCTTGACGTCGAGATTGCCGGTCGGCTCGTCGGCCAGGATGATGGCCGGCTGGTTGGCGAGCGCCCGGGCAATGGCAACGCGCTGCTGTTCGCCGCCGGATAGCTGCGTGGTGAGACGGTGCGTCTTGTCGCCCAAGCCGACGGCGTCGAGCAGCCACCGGGCGCGTTCGACCATCTGCTCCTCGGGGAGCCGGGCCAGCTTGCGCATGGGCATCATGACATTGTCGAGCGCCGAAAACTCCTGCATGAGGAAGTGAAACTGGAAGACAAAGCCGATATGCTCGCCCCGGGCGGCGGTGCGCTCGAGGTCACCGCTGTTCGACATCAGATGGCCGTCGATCCAGATTTCGCCCCCGTCGGGCTGGTCGAGCAGCCCGAGGAGATAAAGGAGCGTTGATTTGCCGCAACCGGACGGACCGACAATGGCCGTGACGTGACCGCGCCGGGCCTCAAAAGTCACCCCGCGCAGCACATGCACCCGGCCCTCGCCCTGACCGAGATAGCGGTGAAGGTTCTCGCAGCGCAGGGCAATGCCGCCGCCTGACGGCGGGCTACCGGAGACGGAAGGCCGGAGGCCGGAGGAATCAGGTGAAAGTGCGGACATTAGAAATCGCGTTTTCTGACTTGGACGTACTTATGCAACATGGCGGACACCTTGCGGCTTTTTCCAAGAAGTTCGCGTGCCACTGGTTGGCCTAGCTGTCCCAGCTTTGCCGCCAGGTAAATCTGCGTGCGAAGCTCGCCGCCCGATCCTCGGGAATAGTTGAGAAATTGTACAAACTCACGGTTGGATTCACGTTCGTAACCTTCGGCGATGTTCGAGGGAACAGACACGGCCGCACGTTGCATCTGGTCCTTCAAGCCAAAATCACGCGAGTGTTCCATGGCCTGATAGATGCCCACCGCAAGTTGCATACCTTCCTTCCAGACTTCGAGGTCCTCGAATCGCTTGATTGTGGATTTCATGACTGCATTCCCTTTGTTATTTTTGGTGTTTGGTACTGGCCCGTCATGAAATTCCAGCGATTCGTTCTCCGGCAACCTGTCTCCAGCCTCCAATTTCTGCATCTGTTCATTGCGATGTACCGCGGATGATGTCGCCGGGCTCGAGCCGGGCGGCCCGGCGGGCCGGAATCAGACTGGCAATCATGACCGTGACCACCGCCGTCATGACCGCTTCCACGTAATGCCAGGGCGACCAGGCCACGATGTAATGCTTGGTCGCGAAAATTCCAGTCAGCTCCAATGGCATTTTTGAAACCGCATAAGTGGCTCCTGCTCCAAAAAGCGATCCGACGACCGTACCGATCACCAGCACGATGACCGCCTGCCAAAGGAAAATGCGCGTTATGTCCGCCCGCTCGTAGCCCATGGAGCGCAGGATCGCGATATCCTTGGTCTTCTCCATCACGATCATCGCCAGGGTATTGAACATGGCGAGGCCGGCAATCAGGGTGAAAACCGACACCGTAATGGCGGAAGATATGCGCAGGGCGTTGAACGCCGACAGCCAGGATTTCTCCCGCACCTGCCAGGGATTGGCGCTGTGCCAGAGCACATTTTCAATCTGATGCGAGTCCTCGGGCGCCCGATCTTTGTCAAACAGGTTGATCTGGAGAAAAGTGACGCCGGTCGGCTTCTGGAGCAGCGAGCGCGCCTCGCCCAAATGGATATAAATGCGGGTCTTGTCGATGGCGCTGACGCCGGTTTGGTAGATGGCCGCCACGTGGAAGCGGCGCGACTGCTCGTGGGCCTCGATCAAAAACGAATCACCCAACGAAAGCTGGAGCCGGTCGGCGAGTTCCCGCCCGATCAGCACGCCCGACGGCGAGCCCCGGAAATCATCAAGCGATCCGACCGAAATCTGGCTGCCAATGTCCGACACCTTGAGATGGTCCGCCAGCACGATGCCGAAGACCTGCGCGGGATCGTCCTTGAACGAACTGCGCACGATCACGTTGCCGCGCAGCACGGCGGAGACGCCCGAGACGTTGGCAAATTCCTTCAGCGCGGTAATGAGCCGGCCGGGTTCGTCGACCCCCTCGATATATTTGCGGCCCTCCTTTTGGCGCACCCGGAAATCCAAGCCGGTTCCGGTGTCGATGGTGATGCTGCGCAGCGTATCCTGAATCTTGTCCTCCACGCGCATGGCGCCGTCAGTGCCGATGATCGTCTTGATGAAAAACGCCTTGAACCCGCTGGTCGTGGCCTGGGTGACAATGAACAGGCCCACGCCAAGGATCGTGCACGAAAGGCTCATCAGCATGGCCCGTTTCTTCGCCGTGAGAAAACGGAACGCGATGCGGAGATTGGGTGACATCGGAACGAGGAAACGCCCGGGACCGGCGCCTACTTCACAACCTCCGCGTTGACCCGGTCGCCATCCTGGAACTGGTCAAGTTTCTCGACGATCACCTGATCGCCCGTCTGCAGGCCTTCCAACACCTCCGCCACGTTGAGACCGGTGTAGCCCAGCTTGACCTTGCGGCGTTCGACCCGCCCGTCCTTGACGACGTAGACCATGCCGTCAAAAATTGCGCGGCGCGGAATGATCGTATTGCTCTCCCGCTCCCCGACCACGATGCTGACCTCGCCGGTGAGGTCGGGCAAAAGCCTCTCCGGATTTATTTTCAGGTCCAGGTAGGCCGTATAACGCTGCGTACCGGCGTCCGCCGTGGGCAGCTTCTTGCTGACGGTTCCCTCAAACTTTTCGTCGCCATAGGTCAGAAAGCGCACGACGGCGCGCTGACCAAGAGCGACACTGGCGTAGTTTTCCTCGCTGATCTTCGCCTCGACCGTGAGTTTCTGTGAAATGACCGTTCCGATGATCGAATTCGTCGAGATCAGGTCGCCCACCCGGGCGTTGACCACCGTGACAATTCCGTCCGTCGGCGAGGTGATGGTCATCTTCTCCTTCTCCCTCTGCTTCGTCCGCAGCGAATTCTCGTCGTTGTCCAGCACAAGCTTGTTGTTCACTTCCTCCAGATTCATGCGTTGCTCAAGCTGTTGGAGGAGACGGCGCTGCTTTTCCAGTTCACCGGCGGGATAGGCACCCAGCTTCGTCTGGCGATCGAGCGTCTCGATCGTATCCTTCATGTTGAGCACATCGGGGCGGACCGTGGAACCGATTTCGACCTTGCGCCGGGCGGCGACAATGTCGTTTTTGATCTTCTCGATCTCGAGATCGACATCGCCGGTGTCGATCTGGGCCAGCACGTCGCCCTTCGCCACATGTTTGCCCAGGTCAAGCGCGCTGGAGATCACCCGGCCGTTCACTTCGCTCTTGAGCTCGTGAACCTCGGCGACGACGTCAATCGAACCCGGCACGGTATGCACCGCCTTGTCCTTGATCGCGGGCGCCACCTGTGCGATCGGTCGCAGGAAATAAGACACGCCAAACACCGCTGCGACCAATACCACGGCGACAATCGCCAGCCGGATCAGCCAATTGGGGGAAGCCGCCTTGGGGTTGCTCATTTTTCGGAGACGTTGGCCAGGATTGGATCTTCCATGATGGTGCCGAGAAAATCACCGATCTTCAAAAGGTAGTCGACCCTGGCATTGTTGGCGTTGATCTCGGAATCATCAAGGTAGAGCTGGGCCACGCTGACATCCGTGTCGGACTTTACGCCCCGGCCAAAATCGGCCTTCACTTCCTTTAGATTTCCCCCGGCCGACGTAAAGAAACGGTCGGTGATGGACATATTGCGGGCGGCGAAATTGATCAATTTCACTTGGGATCGGGCATCCATGGCCAGCCGTTGGGTCAATTGCCGGTAGTCGTTCTCCAATTGCCGGCGCTGGGCCAGGCTGCGGCGGACAGCGGCACCCGTGGCAAAACCGTCAAATATCGACCAGTTGAGCGAGACGCCGCCGTAGATTGAATTCAACGTGTACGTCACATGCTGACCGAAATAATTGCCGGTCTGGGACTGACTCATGCCGACGGTTGCGCTGACCGTCGGCCTAAGCCGGGTCTTTTGATTGGCATAAGTCAGATCTGCGATCTCGATCTGATGACGAAGGGTGGATGCTTCCGTGGTCGGCGGATCCTTTTGGGCCAGAAACCCGGCCAGCAATTGATCAAAGGATCCCGCCGCATAAGGCGTGGGCGGAATCGATTCGGGAATCGAGTCGTCGGCGATCGTACCGAGCCCAGCCAGGCGCGCAAAAGAAGCCTTGGCATTTTCATAGTCGAACTCCGCCCGCTCCAAGGCAATCTGGGCCTGCTCGGCATTCAGCCGCACAGTGAAGATATCCGCTTCAGAGATGACCTTCTTGAGCAGGCGTTCCTCTTCCTGTTTCAGGTGCGCGTTGGCATACTCCACATTGAAGCTGGCGCGCTTGACCGTCAGTTTCTGGACGATGAGCCGCAAATAGCCGCCGCGCAGCTCCTGGGTCAGAGCCCGATAGGCGTCGCGATACTGTCCCTGGGTTATCATCTGCGAAATCTCCCCCATCTTGGCACTGTTCCGGCGTTGGCCCCAATAGTACAACGGCTGGTTCAATGATACAGCATAAGGCGTCTGGGTGACCAAATAGGTGTTTGAGGTGCTGATGCCGCCACTCTGTGAGCTGTAGAGGTATTTGTTGCTGTCGCTCGACTTGAGATAACTGGCCGAGGCGCTTAGCGAGGGCAGCAAACCGGACCTGGCTTCGATCCGGCTGTTCTCGGCTATCTCCAGGTTGAGTGCCTGATTGAGCATGCGCGGCGACTGCGCCATCGCACCCTTGAGGATGCCATCCAACTGCGGGAAAACCCTTTCGGGCAGGGGCAATTCGTTCACCCCGGGCGCTGTCGCCCAAAGGCTGGTGGACAGCAGCATCACGACGGGGCAGAGTCTGAGGACTTTCATGGTGTAAACAGACAGGGCGTCGAAAAGGCAGTGCCATGGCAATCAGGAAATTATCCAAATCCCGGCGGCGGCGAGGCGGATCGCCCCGGCTGGATTGTCATAGGGTTGTTCCGAACCACCGCTTCGTTCTTTCAACGCCCAATTCTCAGCCGAGCGTCGCAACAAGAGAAGGGCTTCGCTCCCCCCGGACGGACAGCCCGCGATGTCGTCTTTCCAACGACTCACGATCCAGGGATGCTCCGCACTTTTGTCGGTCATCGCCCGACCTCCGTCGCATTGCAGGATATAAGTCCAGGACCGACGTAACGACGCACATTCAGGACCCGGGTGACACTCGGGCCAATGGGCCAGTGCATCTTGACATGCCAGGTTATGATGCATAATGATGCTTCATATGAGAACCACCTTGACGCTCGAACCTGATGTGGAACAGCTCCTCAAACAGGCCATGCACGGGGAAAAGCAGGGGCTGAAAGCCTCCCTGAACGCCGCTCTGCGGCGCGGCTTGGCTCATCAGGTAGCGCCGCCCAGGGCATTTGTGGTCGAGGCCCGGCCCATGGGCCTGCGGACGGGCCTTGATCCGGCCCGGCTGCACGACCTGGCCGATGAATTCGAGCTGGCGGCTTTCGCCGCCACCACCCGCCGCCTCCGGCGCGCACGCAAATCGTCCTGAAATTCAGCCGGAAAGTGCGCAGTCAACCAGAGCCAACTCCTGGTTTTTTCCACTGCGTGCTTCGTACTACAATCTCCTAACTTATTCTTTTTGTATAAAGTTCCATCAGTAATGACTCAAACAAGCCAAGACTGATTTAGCCACAAAAAGGCGCAATGGTCCGCCGGCGAAAACGGGCTGCAAGGCACCTATCGGCCATCGCCCAAGCCCTGCGGCCCGACAAGTAGGCGCACGGCACATGTGATCCGCCAGCAAAATGCCTTTTGCGCCTCTTAGTGGTCAAACCAGTTCGTTTCTTCGGTTACGGCGAAGCCTCTCAACGTCCTCCACGTTCAAATACCTTTCCCAAGATGATCATCCCCGACGCCAATCTGCTGCTCTACGCCTACGATAGCGACAGCCCTTTCCACCGACCGGCCGCCCGCTGGTGGGGTGATCTACTCTCGGGCGATGAACCGGTCGGGCTGTGTCCCGTCGTGCTGTTCAGCTTCCTGCGCTTGGCGACCCACCCCAAGGTTTTCGAGCGCCCCCTCACCATCGCGGAGGCCACGAAGCGAATTCGCTCCTGGTTGGCGCAGCCCAACGTCCGCTTCCTCTACCCCGGGCCCAAGCATCTCGATTCCGTTTGCGCCCTGCTGGAAGCGGCGGGCACAGCAGGCAATCTGGTCAGCGACGCCCAGATCGCAGCCCTCGCCCTCGAATATGGCGCCTCCATCCACACCGCCGATACCGACTTTGCCCGTTTTGCCGGACTCAAGTGGAAGAATCCGCTGACCGCGTGAAGAAAGGGCGGGGAGGGAAGCGGCGACCAGGGTGGGATGAACTCTGTGCTTCGCCGCGATGGCGTACACCGGCTGAATTTCCTTCAGCGCCCCCAGCCCCACCTGGGCCTTCGGCGCGGCACTCGGCTGGTGTCATTTTTTGGACAGGGGTAACGGGTTGGCGGCCAGCCCGTTTCCGGCGGACAATCTTCAGCGCAGGCGGCGTTCAGATGCATCAGGCGGCGGGCGAGTTAAAAGTTGAAGGTTGATCGTTGGAAGTTAAGTGCTGAAGGTTGATCGTTACATTTCCGGTTTCTCTTCGCTCTTCGCCTCCACCATGCTTCGCCGCCTCCTTCCCTTCGCCGCCGACCTCTGGCAGAATCGTGAGTTGCTCTGGCAGTTCACCCTGCGCAACGTGGAGTTGCGCCACAAAGGCAGCCATCTCGGTTTCATCTGGTCGTTTCTCAATCCGCTCCTGATGCTTGGCACCTACGTGGTCGTTTTCGGCTACATTTTTGGCGGCAAATTCGGGGTGCACCCCAATGAAACCAAGGTTGATTATGCCCTCGGGATATTTTTTGGCCTGACGGTTTTCCAGATCGTCGCAGAAGTGCTGGGGGTTTCTCCCATGGTGATCACCAGCCAGCCCAACTTTGTGAAAAAGGTCGTCTTCCCGCTTGAAGTGCTGCCCGCCTCCAGTGTATTCGGTGCGGCCTTTCATTTGCTGATCAGTCTCACCTTGGCCTTGCTGGGCACCCAATTCCTCGGGGAGGGCATTCATTCGGGTGTGCTCTGGTTGCCGGTGATCCTGTTCCCTCTGTTATTGTTCTGTCTCGGTTTGGCCTGGTTTATTTCTGCGGTGGGGGTGTTTTTCCGCGACATTGGCCAGTTGATCCAATTCTTCGTCATGGTGCTGATGTATGCCAGCGGCGTTTTTTATTCAGCTGAACGGGTTTTTCCGCCAGCCGCTTGGTTTTGGCTGCGTTTCAATCCCTTGCTGCTGACCATCGAACTTGCCCGGGATGTCACTCTGTGGCAACGTCCTCTCAACTATAATCGATTGACCTATCTCTATCTCTTCAGTCTCGGTGCCTGCTGGCTTGGCCACCTTGCCTTCCGGCGGATGAAGCCGGCCTTTGCCGATGTCCTTTGAACCACGGCAATTCAAAGCGATAAATCGAATACCCCGTGGTCACTGATCCTGCCCCCTCCTCCATGCTGCCTTCCAGCCGTCCCCATGTCTTCTGGCTCTTTGGACTTTCCGGCGCGGGCAAGTCGACCTTGGCTGGCCACCTCATCGCCCATCTCCGTACTCAGCATATCCCGGTGCTGGCTTTGGATGGAGACGACCTGCGGGCCGGTTTGTGCCATGGATTGGGCTTTTCTGATACCGATCGGGCTGAGAACCTCCGTCGAGCCGCAGAGACGGCTAAACTCGGATGCCAGTCGGGGCTTTGCGTCGTGGCGTCTTTCATAACTCCGCTGGAGAGCCATCGAAAGCTGGTTGCAGAAATTCTCGGCTCTTTGTCCCTCTCTTTTGTTCATGTGAGTGCGCCGATCGAGGTTTGTCGGGCCCGTGATGTTAAGGGTCTCTACGCCGGGGCAAAAGCCGGGAATATTTCCCAAATGACAGGAATTTCCTCTGGCTTCGAGATTCCGACTCGCGTCGACGTTACCCTGATGACGGCACAGCAAAGCATCGAGACCTGCGGGGCCCAGCTGGTCGCGTTCGCCCGGCAGCGCCTGTCCCCAGGCTGAGCCATGCCCACCCTGCAGCTTAATCATCTCGACCAGCTCGAGCACGAAGCGATCCACATCATCCGTGAGGCAGCGGTGCAGTTCGCTTATGCCGCCATTTTGTTTTCCGGCGGCAAGGATTCCCTCGTGCTGGCCGCTCTCGCTCGCAACGCCTTCGCTCCCGCCCGACCGCCCTTCGCTCTGCTTCATATCGATACGGGCCACAATTTCCCAGAAACGTTGGAGTTTCGCGACCGGTTGGCCCGGCAATTTGGCTACCAGCTGATTGTCCGCAAGGTACAGGCGACCATTGATGCCGGACGGGCGGTGGAAGAAACCGGCGCCAACGCCAGCCGCAACACTCTGCAAACTGTCACCCTGCTCGATGCCGTCGCCGAACTTGGGCTCGATGCCGCGCTTGGTGGCGGACGGCGCGACGAAGAAAAAGCTCGCGCCAAGGAGCGGATATTTTCCCACCGCAATGAATTCGGCCAGTGGGATCCGAAGAATCAGCGCCCGGAATTATGGAATCTATACAACGGTCGCAAAAAAGAGGGGGAACACTTCCGCGTGTTTCCCCTCAGCAACTGGACGGAGCTCGACGTTTGGGCCTACATTGAGCGGGAACAACTGCCGCTGCCTTCTCTTTACTTTGTCCATGAGCGTGAAGTCTTCCTTCGCAACGGCACCCTGCTCGCCGTCTCGCCCTTTCTCAACCTGCAGCCGGGTGAGACCGTCCACCGGGAACAGGTGCGGTTTCGTACGGTCGGAGACATGACTTGCACCGGCGCCATCCGCTCCGCCGCAAAAACCCTGCCTGCGATTGTCGCCGAAGTTGCCGCCGCGCGCCAGACCGAGCGCGGCACCCGCTACGACGATCGTCGCTCCGAAAGTGCGATGGAAGATCGGAAAAAGGCCGG
>JBBIHQ010000037.1:0-32165 GCA_037446975.1 Opitutia bacterium | reverse complement strand
TACGTCGAGCAAGCTTATGCGGATCAAAATCATCTGCCGGTGGCGCAGATGAAGAATCCCGCCGGTGAATTTGTCGGCCCTTCGGCCGAGGCGGCCTCGAAGGCGATGGCGACGGCCACCATTCCGGAGGACTTCCGTTTTTCCATGGTCAATGCTCCCGGTTCCGGGGCCTATCCGATTGCCGGGGCCAGCTGGATTCTGATCTACCAGCATCAAACCAACGCGGCCAACGGCAAGAAGCTGGTCGCGTTCCTCAAGTGGGCCGTCACCGAGGGCCAGAAACTGACGCCGGCGCTTTCCTATGCGCCGTTGCCTGAAAATGTGCAGCAACGCGAACTCACTTTGCTCGACACCGTTTCCTATTGAGCGTTCAGCCAGCCCAACCGGACGAAGTATTTCAAGTTTGCCGCGGGACGGAGTCGACAAGCTCCGTCCCGCTTCTTGTTATAACGGAGTCCGGGTTTTCGCTTTCCACCCAGCATGAGCCACCATTCCGATCCTGCCGCCGCCTTGAACCAGCCACCCTCCCGGTGGGGTGATCGAGCGTTTTATGGAGCCTGCCTGGTGGGCGCCCTGAGCATCGGGGTGCTGCTCCTGCTCGTGGCCTATCAACTCTATCATGGCTCTTATCTGGCCCGCGAAGAGTTCGGCTGGAGATTTCTGGTCAGTTCGACCTGGGATCCGGTTGAGGAACAATATGGTGCGCTACCTTTCATCTATGGCACCTTCGCCACTTCGCTCATCGGGCTTCTGATCGCCGTGCCGTTGAGCGTGGGCACTGCGATCTATCTCACTGAGCTGGCGCCAATCCGTCTCCGGCAACCCTTGGTTTCGGTGATCGAAATGCTGGCCGCGGTGCCGAGCGTGATTTGGGGGCTTTGGGGCATTTTCGTTCTCGTGCCTTTTCTGCGGGCGGACATTTATCCGTTTCTCCAGAAAACCTTCGGATTCCTGCCGCTGTTCCAAGGGCCGATCTATGGCATTGGCGTGCTCACGGGCGGCATCATCGTCGCGATCATGATCCTCCCCATCGTCACTTCCGTTTCGCGCGAGGTTGTGCGCTCCGTGCCCAATCTCCAGCGCGAGGCGGCCTACGGCCTGGGGGCTACGCGCTGGGAGGTGACGCGGATCGCGGTCCTCAGCTATGCCCGGCGGGGCATCTTTGGTGCAGCGGTGCTCGGCCTCGGCCGGGCGTTGGGCGAAACCATGGCGATCACGATGGTTATTGGCAACAGTTCCGACATCGCCAAATCGCTGTTTGCCCCAGGTTACACGATGGCGAGTGTCATTGCGAACGAGTTTACCGAAGCCACCACCGACCGTTATCTAAGCGCGCTGTTTGAGATCGGCCTGGTTTTGCTCGGTTTCACCATTCTCATCAACATCTTTGCCGAGATGATGATCCGGGCGATAACCACCCCGGAAACGCGGCGGGTCGCCTGAATTGACCATGGAGACCAACGGCAATCACCGCTACCGCAAGTTCAAGAACGCCGCGATGAATTTCGTGTCAGTTGGCTGCGCGGTGCTCGTCATCTCGCCGCTGGGCTTCATCCTGTTCTATCTGCTCCGGCAGGGAGTTCAGGCGCTCAACTGGGATTTCTTCACCAAGCTGCCGGCGCCAGTGGGGCAGAGCGGTGGGGGCATGGGCAATGCGATTGCCGGCACGCTGGAATTGTTGGCCTTGGCTTCGTTGCTCGGGGTTCCTATCGGGGTATTGGGCGGTATCTATCTGGCGGAATACGGCCGCGACCGGCTCAACGACTGGATCCGCTTCTGGGCGGACGTGCTTAACGGCGTTCCCTCCATCGTTTGGGGCATGGTGGCCTATGCGCTAGCCGTGGTCCCGTTCAAGACCTTCTCCGCCTATTCCGGCGGACTGGCTCTCGGTTTCATCATGATTCCCTTGGTGCTGCGCACCACGGAGGAGGTGCTGGTGCTGGTGCCCCGCAGCTATCGCGAAGCCGCTCTCGCCCTCGGCCTGCCCCAGTGGAAAATGATTGTCCGCATCGTCCTGCCCACGGCGATGAAGGGCGTTGTCACAGGGGTGCTGCTGGCCATGGGACGGGTGGCGGGTGAGACCGCACCGCTGCTCTTCACCGCCTTCGGCAACCGCTACTGGAGCCAACATCTGACCGAGCCGATCGCCGCGCTGCCCCTGCAGATCTTTGCGTATGCCATCTCCCCCTACGATGACTGGCACCGGCAGGCCTGGGCCGGCGCGCTGGTGCTGATTTTTCTGGTTTTCCTCCTCAGCGCCGGGGTGCGGATCTTCTCCAACCGCCAGAAAGCCGGAGCCACTTCCTAGTCCCTTCCCCCATGCCAATGAGTCTTGAAGAAAAATCCATCAAACCAGCCGCCCTTGCCCCAGCGCATCAAGCGACGCCCGCCCCGGTGACGGAAGTTCGGATCCAGGGCCCTGGGCAACCGGCGGAGCGGAAAGAGGAGGTGGTTTTTGATATCAGCGACCTCTCGATCTACTACGGGGCCAATCAGGCGGTCCGCAATGTCACCTTGCAGATCCATGCGCGCAGCGTCACTGCCATCATCGGTCCGAGCGGATGTGGCAAATCTACGTTTCTTCGCACGCTCAATCGCATGCACGAGTTGGCGCCGGGGGCCCGGCATACCGGCGTCATCCGGCTCCAAGGGGAGGATCTGTATGCCCGCGGCGTCGACCCCACGCTCGTCCGGCGGCGCGTCGGCATGGTCTTCCAGAAATCCAACCCCTTTCCCACGATGACCATCGCCGAGAACGTGCTCTGCGGTCTCCGGTTGAACGGGGTCAAGGACAAGCAGCTGCTGCGGGAACGGCTGGAACAGTCACTGCGCATGGCTGCGCTGTGGGACGAGGTTAAGGATCACCTTCACCGACCGGGCACCAGTCTTTCCGGCGGCCAGCAACAGCGCCTTTGCATTGCCCGGGCGCTGGCCGTTCGACCACAGATCATCCTCATGGACGAGCCCTGCTCGGCGCTCGATCCCATCGCCACGGCCAAGGTCGAGGAGCTCATCCACGAATTGAAGAGGACCTACACGATTGTCATCGTGACGCACAACATGCAGCAGGCGGCGCGCGTATCCGACCGCACGGCCTTCTTCTACATGGGCAACCTGGTTGAATACGCCGAGACCCGGACGATCTTCATGAATCCCTCGAATCCGCAGACCGAAGCGTACGTTTCCGGTCGCTTCGGTTGAAAAACCGCCGATAAACATGGAAAACAAACACGGAATGATGAGCCCCAGCCGCTTGTTCCGTTTCCGTCTTCTCGAACCAAAATATCGATGTCCTTCCTGCTCCTCCCATGAAACGCTTCTTTGACGCCGAACTGGAAAATTTCCGCTCCCATCTGCTGCTGATGGGGCAGAGCGCCATCGACCAAACCCGGCTGGCCATGCGCGCCCTGGTCGAAGCCGACATTCGGCTGGCGGACAAGGTCATCGCCTCCGACGACGAACTGGACAAGCTGGAGGTCCAGATCGACGACGAAGCCATCCGTTACATGACCCTGCGCGGACCGGTGGCCTCGGAGCTGCGATTGATCGTGGTGGGAATGAAGGCCAGCCACGACCTGGAGCGGGTGGGGGACGAGGCGACCAGCATCGCCCGCCGGTCGCGCAAGCTGGCCATCGAACCGCGGCTGGAACTTTACGCGGACCTGCCGCGGATGACCAACATCGCCCTCGAGATGCTGCGCGACGCTTTGGATTGTTTTGTGCAGGAGGATGAGCAAAAGGCTCTGAGCGTGATCCGGCGCGACTCGGAAGTGGATAATATCAACCGCCTGCTTTACCGCCGCCTGACCAGCTTCATGATTGAGAAGCCCGACACGATTTCCCGCGCCCTGGAGCTGATGTTCATCTCCAAATCCGTCGAGCGTATTGCCGACCACGCCGTGAACATTGCCGAGGAGATGGTTTTCCTCTCGAAGGGGCTCGACATCCGTCACAGCGACGTCACCAAGGCCGGTCCGCCGGCCGTCTCTTCCACCCCGCCTTTCAGCAGCGCGTCGCCGGTCTAGTGGTAACCCAGGGAGATGCAGAGACGCTCGGCGAGATAGCCGATCAGTCCCGTGACGGGCAGCGTAAAGACCCACGCCCAGACGATGCGTTCGACCAGACCCCACTTGACGGCGCCAAAGCGTTTCACGGCACCCACACCCATGATTGAGGTGGTGATGGCGTGGGTGGTCGACACCGGAATGCCGTAGCTCGTTGCGCCATGGATGATCAGGGCCGCAGTCGTCTCGGCCGCAAATCCGTGCACCGGTTGCATCTTGACCATCTTGTGGCCCAGCGTGCGGATGATGCGCCAGCCGCCTGCGGCGGTGCCGGCCGCCATCGTGACGGCGCACGCGACGACAACCCATTTGTCGATGACGAACTCCGGGGTGCGCAGAAACGTCAGCCAGTCGGGCAGATTCTTGAACGCGCCGGACTGTGTGCCGGTGTAAAGCGCGAGGGCGATGATGCCCATCGTTTTTTGGGCGTCATTGGAACCGTGGCTGTAGCCCATGAACGAGGCGCTGAGGAGCTGTAGTTTGCCAAAGACGCGGTTGACGGTGCGCGGGCGCAGCCGGTGAATTCCCATGGTCAGTAAGAACATGAGAACCACCCCGCCAATGAAACCGAGAACGGGCGAGGTGATCATGGGAAGCACGACCTTCGGCCAGAGACCGGCCGACCAATTCAGCACGTTCCAATTGTTGTCCGCCGACGCGAGGGCCGCGCCGCACAGTCCGCCGATGAGCGCATGGCTGGAACTGGAGGGCAGGCCGAGCCACCAGGTGACCAGGTTCCACACGATCGCCCCGACCAGCCCGGCCATAATCGTGCTCATGGTCACGTAGTTCGTATCCACCAGCCCCTTGCCAATGGTCCCGGCAACGGCGGTTCCGGCCAGCGCACCGACCAGATTGAAGCAGGCGGCGAGAACGATCGCCTGGCGCGGCGTCAGCACCTTGGTCGAGACGACCGTGGCGATGGCGTTCGCGGCGTCGTGAAAGCCGTTGATATACTCGAAGACCAGCGCCGTCAGGAGGACGATCAGGAATATGGTCATGGGGCTCGGCGGCGGGGCGGCGGTCGGGCTTAAGAATATTTCAGCATGATCATGAAGACGACCTGGCCGGCGTCACGCGCCCGGTCGATCGCCTTTTCCACGAGATCGTAGAGTTCCATCATAATGACGACTTCCTTGGCGTCGTGCGGGCCGTTGTAGAGATCCTTGACCAGGGAGAGCATCACCTTGTCGGCTTCGCCTTCGGCGAATTGCAGCCGGGAATGGTTGTCCTGGATGCGGTCGATATGGGTGCCCTGGCGCAACTGCTTGACCATGGCAACGACGCAGTCCACCGCCTGTTCGAGCAAGCTGACCTGCTGCAGCAAACTCGAGCGGGGAACGCGGGCCGGGCAGATCGTCAGCCGCTCGACAATCTTCTCCACCGTTTTCGGGATGCGGTAGAGCGCCAGGGACAGGGCTTCGATATCCTCCCGTTCAAGCGGCGTAACGAAGGTCTTGCACAACTCCTCCGTGATCTGCTGGGTGATGAGCTTCTCTTTCCGGCGCGTCCGGATGATCTCGTGAATGCTCGACGTCTGGGCGGCGCTCTCATTGCTGAGGATCTTGGCCAGCAGACCGGCGCTGACTTTGGCCTCTTCGGCACTCGCCTCCAGGAGGTCGTAGAATTTCTCTTCCTTACCCAGCAGCTTCTTAAAGGAAATCATGCCTGAAAGCGCATAGTTGATCCCGGCGGCGAGGCGAGGCGATTTTTACATAAGTTACGCTGCCGGCTGAAAATTGGGGCGACCAACGGGACTCGAACCCGCGACCCCAAGATTCACAATCTTGTGCTCTAACCAACTGAGCTATGGCCGCCGTGAAATTGAGAGCGGGGAACATCCTGAGCGCGGCACCGGGTGTCAATCTTTCTCCCGCGCATTTGCCGTTGCGGCGCCGGCGGACGGGTTCTTGCTGGGAGGATGTCCCGGCTGCGTCTTTTGACCTTCAATATCGCCCATGCCCGCGGGGCACTGCCGGTGCACCAAGGCTTGCGTTCCGAGGGCAAGATCCGGATCAACCTGCTCAAGATCGCCCATCTGATCCAGAGGCTGGCGGCGGACGTCGTGGCGTTGCAGGAAATCGACGAGAATTCGCATTGGAACGGCAGCTTCGACCATCTGGCCTTTCTCAGCGAGCAAACCGGCCTGAAGCACGCGGTACACGGGGTAAACAACCGCCGGGGCGGGCGTTTTCACCTCAATTACGGCAACGCCATCCTTTCGCGCTATCCCATCGTGCACATCGAGTCCGTGGCGTTCGGACCCCGGAAGATCGGGGAGAAGGGATTTGTGTTTGTGGAGATCGCCCTGCCGCGAAAAGGCCGGCTGCCGCTGCTCAACGTCCATTTGCACCACCGGTCGCGCCCGCACCGCTTGCGGCAAATCGTCCGGCTCATGCACTTTCTGGATGAACAGCGGCTGCACCGTGCCGCCCACTGGTGCGCGCCGCCCCTGGTCTGCGGCGACTTCAACAATCCCTCGCACCGGCCGGACGCGACCGCCACGCTGCTGGGATATTTCGAGCGGTCGAACAACTACACGCTGCTGCCCAAAACGGGCCGGACGTTTCCTTCGCTGTGGCCGGCCCGCTCGCTCGATTACGTGTTTCTGCCCGAAGAATGCCGGGAACCGCAGGCGGAGATTGTGCGCAGCCTGCTGTCCGACCACCGGCCGGTGCTGGTGGATTTTTCGCTGGCCCAATAGTCGGGACCCCGGGAATTGGCGGGGCCGGATGACCGCAGAAATCGGCATTTGCTTCGCGCCCGGTTCTGGTTCAACTCAGCGTTCATTTCATGGATCGGATTGCCCAAGCCTTTGCCCTCGCCAGCAGCGAAAAGCGCGCCGTGTTTGTCGCCTACCTTTGTGCCGGCGATCCTGATTTTGACACCTCCCTGGCCGCTTGCCGGGCCGTGCTCGACGCGGGCGCGGACGTGCTTGAATTGGGCGTGCCGTTCTCGGACCCGCTGGCC
Organism: Opitutia bacterium; assembly: GCA_037446975.1. Lineage (GTDB taxonomy): Bacteria > Verrucomicrobiota > Verrucomicrobiia > Opitutales > Opitutaceae > Lacunisphaera. Next base: position 25,131 of record JBBIHQ010000037.1, on the reverse strand, counting down.
GACGGCCTGACCAACCAGCTGGCGGCGCAGCGGGCGCTTGACAGCGGAATGACGGTGTCCCGGGTGTTCGAACTGGTGAGGCGCATTCGCGAAAAAAGCGACGCCCCGTTGGTTTTCTACACCTACTACAACCTGGTGTTTTCCCATGGCGTGGAAAACTACGTGCGGACTGCCAAGGAGGCCGGAGTGGACGGCATGCTGACCCTCGACCTGCCCCCGGAGGAGGCCGGCGAACTGCTCGCGGCGTGCAAGAAATTCGACCTCAAGACGGTTTTCATTGTGGCGCCGACGACGCCGTTGGACCGGTTGCCCAAGATCTGCGCGGCCACCACCGGCTTCATCTACTACGTTTCCCGCGAAGGCGTGACCGGCGTGCGCGGCCAGATTGCCACCAACATTCCCGAAGCGGTGGCGCGAATCAGCCAATACACGGCGCTGCCCGTGGCCGTGGGTTTTGGCATCTCCACTCCGGCGCAGGTCAAGGAAGTGGCCCGCTCGGCGGACGGGGTGGTCGTGGGCAGCGCCTTGGTCAACGTCATCAAGGACAATCTCGACGTCCGGGCCGGTCTGCCGGCGCGTCTGCGCATCATCGCCGCCGGCCTTGTCGCCGGGGTTCATTGAGTCACGCTGAGCGGCCATGGCCAAACTTCGCCGAGTCCTTCTGATTGATGATGACCGCGTCCAGCAGCGGCTGATGCAGGAAATGGTGAAGTCGTTTCGCAGCGGACCGCTTGAACTGGAGGAAGCCCGAACCTACGGCGAAGGCCTGAAAAAACTGACGAGCGGCCGGTACGCCGCCTGTCTGCTGGACTACCGCCTGGATGACCGGGATGGCCTGGCCCTGTTGCGCGAGGCCCGGATTGCAGGGTCCGTGACCCCGGTGATCGTGCTCACGGCCGACGACAGCGAGGATGTGGACATCGCCGCCATGGAAGCAGGGGCGGTCGATTATCTGGTCAAGAGTGCGCTCACGCCCCGGCTGCTTGAGCGGTCCCTGCGGTACGTTTTGAAGCTGGACGAGACGCTCGCCCAGTTGCGCCAGCTTGCCTTGCGCGATGAACTGACCCGGCTGCTCAATCGCCGCGAGTTCCAGCGCATTTTGGACGAGGAGTGGGACCGCAGCGTGCGTTTCCAACGGCCGTTTTCACTCGTGATGGTCGACATTGATCATTTCAAGAAAGTCAACGACACCCACGGTCACCAAGTCGGCGACGAGGTGTTGCGGCATGTCGCCAGTTTGCTGGCCGGCCAGGTACGGAATGTCGACCGGGTGACCCGCTATGGCGGCGAGGAATTTGCCCTGATCATGGTCGAAACCGACCGGCCCAGTGCCATTGAAAGCATCAAACGGCTGGGAGTCCTGCTATCGGAGGCTCCTTGCGTCATCAACGACAACCTAACGATCGAGGTCACACTCAGCGCCGGGGTCGCTTGCAGCCTGATTGACGCGACGGGCAGCTCGGCGGAGATGGTCGCGGCAGCTGACCGGGCGCTTTATGCGGCGAAGAAAGGCGGACGGAACCGGATCGTTGCGGCCGACGGCACGGTGGTTCAGTTCAAGGCAAATTGACCAGACCAACCGATTCGCGCCGGAGCGAACGCCTAGGGCGCGGGAACCATGATCCGCAGGCTCGCCGGCTTGAGGGAAATCTCCAGACGTGACGTGGTGGCTCGCGGCTCACCGTCAGTGTGAACCCAGCCCGGCTTGCTCCGCTCGATGACAAACCTGGCACCGCTAAGTCGGGTGACCGCTTTGACCTGATCAAAGGTGTCAGTGCCAAGCCGGTAAAGCATTCCGCAGGCGCCGAACAAGCCGACTTGGGGCATGCTCACCAGCTCGAAGCGGCCGTCATCCGTCCGGGCGCCGGGCGCGATGCGGGCGTCGTTGCCATATTGATCGGAATTCATGATCGCGAGGGTGAAGGTTTGCAGGCTGGCGGTGCCGCCGGCGTGGTGGACGATGACACTCTCGGGCTGGTGCGAAAGAAACGACGGAACACCGACCCGAAAATAGCCGGCGAGGCCGCGGTTTGTCAACCGGCTGAATCGCATGGCGATGTCGGCCTCGAAGCCGAGGCCCATAGCGTTGAAGAAGGCGAAACCATTGACCATACCGGTGTCGATCGCCTTTGGCCGACCGTGCAGCAGTGTCTGGAAAGCACCGTGTCCCGGTCCCGGTATGCCAAGATGCCGGCCGAGGCCGTTGCCGGAGCCGCAGGGAACCAGGCCAAAAACCGCCGGCGTATCGACCAGAGCGGTGGCCACTTCATTCATGGTGCCGTCGCCACCGATCGCCACGACCAGTTCGCATCCGTCGTCGACGGCATGCCGGGCAAGTTCAGTGGCATGACGCGGCCGCTCGGTAGTCACGATCGTGCCGTCGAGGCGGTTGCGGCCGATGAAGTCCACAGCCCGGTCCCGCAGGTGCGGATTTTTCCGATTGGAGCCGGAAAAGGGATTGAAGATGAACCGGACTTTCAAGGCGGGAAGGAGGCGAAAAGTGAGACCGTTCCGACCCGGTCTGGCAAAAGTAGTTTTGCAACAAATGCGCGCACCGGTTGCAATGGCGGGATGCCTCCCACCGTCCATGTCCTCACCGGCTGCACCGCCGTTGGCAAGACCGAGCTGGCGTTGCGCTGGGCAGAGGCAAACGGAGCGGAGATCGTGTCATGCGACTCGCTCTTGTTTTATCGGGGAATGGATATTGGCACCGCGAAACCGTCCCTAGCCGAGCAAGCGCGCGTGTCCCACCATCTGATCGACATCCGCGAAGTGACCGGGCGGATGGATGTGACGGAATATGTGACCCTGGCCCGGGCGGCAGTGACCGGGATCCTGAGCCGCAGGCACAAGGTGCTCGTCACCGGAGGCAGCGGATTTTATCTCCAGGCGTTTTTCGCCCCGGTCGCCGACGATATCCAGGTGCCGGCTGGACTGCGAGCCGGGCTGCGACAGCGGATGGAAACCGACGGGCTCGACGCGTTGGTTGGTGAGTTGCGCCGGCTCAATCCTTCGGGCCTGGAACGGCTCGACTTGAACAACCCGCGTCGGGTGTTACGGGCGTTGGAAAGATGCCTGGCATCCGGTCGGACGTTGGCGGAACTGAAAAAAGAGTTTGCCGCGCAGCCCGGGCCCTTTGCCGACTGTCAGGTCAGGCTGTGCGAGCTGGTGCGGGAGAGGGAGGAACTGGACCAGCGGATAACGCAGCGCGTGGCGGCCATGTTGGCCGCGGGACTGGTCGAAGAGGTTCGAGGCCTGCTCGGCCGCGGGTTGCGAGAAAACCCAAGCGCGGCCAAGGCGATCGGTTACCGCGAAAGCATCGACTTCATCGAGCAACGCCTGCCCAACGGCGAACTGGCGGAGACCATCGCCAAGAACACCCGGGCATTGGTGAAAAAGCAGCGCACCTGGTTCAAGACGCAGCTGCCGGCGCACCGGCAGCTGCCCGCCCACGGAGCGAGGACGGAGAATTTGTTTCCTTAATTCCGGCCGGCTTTTGGACAATGCCGGTCTGAAGGATGTTCATTTTAGTGCCGCCCGGATTGCCGGCGCAAAAACACCGTGAGACCGAGCGAAAAAATTGTGCCCGGGAGAACAATGGTGGCCAGAGTCGAGGTAAGGAGGCCCGCCGGGTTGTTGGCATGTCGAAAGAAAGTGATCTGTTGGCGGATGTCCGTCTCGGCGATGCCTTGGGCGCGCCAGCGGGCGACCTTCCAGGCCAGCGCATTGTCGATCCAGTCGGGGTCGAAATACAGATTATAGGCGACGGCAAACCCATAGACCAGCAAGGCCGCGAAGAGGGACGCGGCGACCCCGGACCAGATTCCGTCAGCGAGCTCGAGCCGTCCATCAGGCGAGGAATCGCGCTTTGCCCGCAGAAGGAGATACAGCATGCCGAGCGGGACGAGGTGGGAAAGAACTCCGCTATATCTTCCGATCTCCTGGTGGGAAGTATGAAGACCGAAGAAAAACTCGGCGTAGATCCAAAGACACAGGCCAGCTCCGGTGAGCAGCCCATATTTTATTTCCGGTCTCATGCCGGCTGGGTCTCGCGGCGCAGGCGAACGAAGATTATTGCATGGGTGGCCAGGATCAACGGGACGAGAAAAGTGGGAAGAAGGCTGAGAGGCAGATAGGTTAGCGCGGGAAGTTGTGCCGGATCTTCCCAGGCGAGCTTAGCCGCCGTAGTCAGCACCATCAGGATGTCGACCAAGCCGATGACATTCCAGATCGTGATCGCCCGGTTGCGGGTGGCGGGAGCCATCGGCGCCAGCGAAACGACCAGCGCAAGTGTCGCGACGATGATGTCACCCCAGCCGCCGGGAACGGCAAAGGCGTAGGGCAGCTCTCCGCGTTGGTATAACAACAGAAAATAGAATCCGACGAAACGCGTGACGTGCAGGAGGACCAGGGCGCGGAGTTCGAGCCCGTCGATCCATCTCCGCAAGCCGACTGCCTTGAAATACAGCGCCAGGACGACCGCGGTGAGGCCGACCATCAGGCCTTGCAGGGCCGGCCGGGGAATTGAGGCCAGCAGCCCGGAACGGCCGATGACAAGGGCGCTGATAAGCCAGAGCCAGATCGCAAGCCGGACGTAAAGCGGGGTTGACATCGAATGGCGAATGAAGGCGGCTGGCGATCAGGGCTTGCCGGGCGCCGGCTTGGGAGGCACGAGACGCAGGAGTCGCTCCACCTCGGCGTCATCCACAGCGGCCGGCGCTGGTGAATGCGGCGCTGGTGCCATCGGGGCAGCGGCGGGAGGAGCCGGCGTCGTTGCCAGCGGGCGGCCGCTGACCTGGGCGATGAGTTGACGGGCTGCAGCCGCATTCTTGCCTTGGGGAAAACGGCGGAGGTATTCATTCCAAATCTCGACCGCTTTTGCCGGTTGGTTGAGTCGCTCCAGATATAATCCGCCCTGGTTGAAGAGGCTGAACTCGTGGTTGGGATTCAAGCGCTGCGCGGTGACGTACTGAGCCAAAGCATCGTCGGGGTGTCCCGAAAACTGGTAGGCATTGCCGAGATCTGTCCGAATATCCGCATCATCGGATCCTTGGCGGATGGCAGATTCATAGTAGCGAATCGCCTGGGCCCAGTCGTTCTGGTCGTAATAGAAATTGCCGAGGTTTCGGTCGGCCTGCGCAGGTGGAACACCGGCGGTCAGCTCAAGCGGGGGCACGCTCAGCGTCGGGCCGGGAGCCGGCGGGGGAGAGTCGAGGGCGGGCGGGCGCTCTAATTTCGATAGCAGGGCCAGATACGTGCCAAACGAGCCGGCGGCAGCGCCGATCAGCGCGACCAAGAGGTACCGTGACCACGGCGACCGGGCCGGCACAGGTCCCGGGGTGGGTGCATAGCGTGACTTCGATTGAGCCATGAAGGAGAGTGTGGGGCCGGCGTGCACCGGGTCGAGCGCGCAAAATCCGGGCAAGCAATTGTCGGGTTCGAACCTTGCGGGTGCGACGCGAAGGGTCTTGGCAGCCAACCGGGTGCCCGGCTGGAAATTTCTCGCGCCGGTTCCCCCGCCTCCGCCCCAACAGGACGACTGGCGCGCTACCTGGTGTTGAGCGTAATGCGGTAGAGGTCGAGCGACGTGCCTTCCAGAAAACGGAGATTGGCGCGGGACTGACGCAGGCTCGTCTCGGCCTGCAACAGGGTCAGACGCGCTGTTTCCAGCTGGGTCTGCGCCTGCAAAACCAGAAAGCTGGTCGCGACCCCGGCGCTGAATTTCGCCTTCTGCAACTCGTACTGCTTTTGGCTGAGCGTAACCGTCTGGGTCGCGGCCTCGACCGCTTGCTGGTTCGACTCCACTGCCCGGACAGCGGCCCGCACCGTAACGATGAGATTCTGGTCGGCCTGATCCAGGGCCGTTTGTTCGCTTTGCACACCCGCAAGGGCCTGGCGGTATTGGGCGCGGCTGGCTCGCATGCCGAGCGGAATATTTACGGTCAGGCCGACGTTCCAATTGTATCCCGGTCCGGACCAGACGGTGGAATTTGCATCGGCGTAGGAATGTTCGGCGCTGGTGTAGCCGGCGCCGGCGACGGCATTCAACGAGGGCTGGTTGCTGCGCCTGGCCCGCAGAGCCTGCAGCTTGTATTGCTCGATGGTGGATTGGATCACCGCGAGATTTGGCCCGCTGTCCCGGGCGAGTTTGTAGGAATAGGCGAAAGACGGGGACACCGGCGCGAGCGGCGGAAACTCCACGACGCCGAGCGAACTGGAGAATTCGCGTTCGCCGAGCGCCTGTTGCAGCGTGTCCGCGGCATTGTCCATCGCCTGCTTATAGCCGATCAACTGGCTCTGGGCGGTGGCGACTCCGGTCTGCGCCTGCACGACGTCGAGGTCGGTGAGCACGCCGGTATCGCGCTTGGCAATGTTTTCGTCGAGCAATTGCTGGGCGAGCTTAACGTTGTCCAAACCCACGAGGTGCTGCTCCCGGGCGAACGCCAGGTTGAAGTAGGCCGTCTCGACATTGTAGATCGTGCTGAGGATCGAGCTTTTCAGATTCAAGCCGGCGATCTTCTCCCCCAGCTGGGCGATCTGGATGGTGGCACGGCTGTAGTCGATGCCCGCCCCTTGGAGCAGCGGTTGCGTGATGTTGATCGAAGCCAGACCGTTATAGGATGGATTGAGCAACGTCTGCACAGTGTTGCTGGAATTTCGGCCCAGCTGGTAATTCGCGGTGACGGTGCCGCCGGTGATCATCGGCTGCGTGAGCGTGAGGGTTGTGCCTTGGTTGTCAGTCGTAGGCTTGGAGCCGCCAACGGTGCTGGATGTACTATAGAAAACGACCGGACTTTGCGACACCGCCCTCTGCCAACTCGCGCCGAACACCGGATCGTAAGCAGCTTTGGCGATGACAACCGCGTCCTTGGCCTGGCTGGCGGCGAAGGTCTGGATCCGGATGGCGAAATTCTTGTTGAGGGCGCGGGCGACGCATTCCTCAAGCGAAAGCTTGGCCGACTCGGGCGACGGAGGCGGGACGTCACCGACCGGAGTTTCTGCCGGCAGCGGAGGTTTGGCTGGAACCGGGGAGGCGGGATTCTCCTGAGCCAGGGCACAGGAAAAAGACAAAAAACCGGCCAGCAAGGCCGCGGAAAGGTGTCGGCTAAGGGTCATGGGCATTAGGAAATGTATCGGAGCCAGGCTAAGGACACGCGAAATATGGGAAAAGTTTAAGCTATTTGTGACGCTGCCGGCAAGTGAGTGATTTCAGAAAATAAAATGCCACCGCGCGGGGCGGTGGCAGCAAGGTGATTGGCGGGCGGTCTTTTGACAGGATAAGCGGGTCGCCCATGGGAGCTTGGTCCGGACTCAGGGTGTATCCGTCGCGATCTTCTTCAGTTCCCGGTCGACGAGCTCGCTGAGATAGGAATTGAGGTCGGTTATTGACGTGATCCGCATGCCTTGCCTTTGCTGTTCAACATAGGCCGCGCTGGCGGGATTCAGGTCGGGCAATTTCTTGTCCTGGGCAAAGACCAGAAATCCCTTGTCATTCGTGGCCGACATTTCACCAACCTGGCCCGGTTCGAGGCGCTGCAGCATTCTCACGGCTGGCCCCGGCATGTCCGGCGGTGGCTGGCGGAGGGTGAAATTTGCGTAGGTTTTCACGTCCAGCTTATCGGCGGCGGCTGCGGCGGCGAACCCGGCCGGCGTCTTGGCGGCGGCCTGCAGGTCAGTCTGGAGGACCTTGCCCCGTTCGATGAAGAGCCGGCGTTTCTCGTTTTCCCGGTAATCGGCGGCCACGCGGTCCCGTACCTCGGCGAACAACGGCCGGTAAGCGGGCAGATTTTCATTCCAGAGCAGCACGGCATAGCCGGACTCGTTGGGCAACGGGTCGGAGAAGAAGCGCGCATTGCCCAGGCGGGAGATTTGTTCGCCATAGGCTCCCAGCCATGCTTTGTCCGCCGGCGGATTGTCCGGGACAAACGGTTCGACCGGCACCACGGTCAGATGTTGCGTACCGAGAAAAGCCGCAAGCTCGGGCGAGTTGGAGGTGAGTTTTCGCTCGTAGAGCGCCACGGTCAGGTCGTTCGCCGCCTTGGAGGCCAGACGGGCTCCGGCGCTCTTCTTCATCGCTGCGGCCACCTCGGGGCGAACCTTGGAGAAATTGTCGGCCGTACTCGAGGCCGGCGCAGCGGCTTGCTTGTCCGGGACAACCGGCGCGGGGAATTCGGCGATGTTGGCCTCATAGAAGGCGCGCATTTCGGCCTCCGTCGGTTCGACCGGAGGTGCGAAATCGGCGCTTTTGAACTCGACGTAGCCGAAACGGGCGCGGGCCGGCACATCGTAGCGGAAGGAGTTGTCGTCGTGGAATTTCTTCAGTGCCTCTTCCGTGACATTGATTGTCGGGGCAAAGCTGGCATAATCCAAGGTCGCGACCTGCACGGTCCAGATCGAGTTGAAACGGATCAACTGCAGCTTGATGTCGTTGGGCAGCACGTAACCCGGTCCCCCGACAATCTTGCCAAGCAAATCAAGGCGGGTGTCGTCGCGCAGCACGCGGTTGGCGTCGGTCATCGTGAACTGCCCGCCCGTCTTGAGCACGTCGCCGAACCCGGCGTAGCGTTTCTGGTCGAACCGGCCCTGCTCGTCTTGGAAGGCGCGCAGGGTGAGGACGAACCTTGAGATCTGGTCGGCGCTCGGCTCGGGCAGATGAAGTTCATCGGCGAGGGCGAGGCCGGCGATCCGCTCCAGGGAATATTTTTCGACTCCGTCGCGTCCGACCAAAATGGACAACTGGGGGCCCAGGCTGGCGCTCAGGTTGCCATCGAGGAAGACCTGGCGTTTTTGCGCATCGTTGCCCAGGTTGACGTTGAAGAACGGGCGCTCCAGCACCTTGTAGCCGGTCGCGCCACCCCCGGACGACGGCGTAAAGATGACAATCAGCGGGATGGCCATCGCAGCCAGTATGAGGGCAAAAACCCAGCGAAAGTGCTTATGAAAGGAGCGTTGAATCCAGGAGATCATGGGGGAAAGCGGCCAACCGTAGAAACGGCACGATGGGTGTCAACAGGGGAAGCGGCAGGGTGACGCACCGAATTTATTGCGGGCGGCTTGGTCATTGGCGGGCCGACTCCGTGGTCAGCGCCACGGTTCGGGTCATCCGCAAACCGGGAGACCACCGATCGAATCGCTCAAACAGCGGCCGGGCGCACCGCGAACGGGGCATTGGTATCCCGGGACTGCGGGTACTCGTCCAATAGCTGCTCAAGGGTCTGCTGACCCAGCGCCTGGGTCTGGGTGGCGGCGAGGCGGTCATGATAATGGGCCAGCACCGGGTCGACGTTGTCGAGCAAGCCGCCGCTGGGGGCTTCGCCATAATTTTCGAAATAGCGGCGAAACTCCGCCAGCGTGACCTTGTCGAGCGGTCGGGCCGGCTGGTACCGAAGGTCATTTGGGTCGGCGTTGTCACTGGGCGGAAGTTCGGTGATCAACCGCATGTCGCAAAGGCGATTGAGGCTCTCGTTAAGAATCTGCGACGGCACGCGGATTACCTGCGCCAGTCCGGTGACCGAGTACGCAGGTTGACAGGATTTGAACCGGCGGGCGATGAGCAACAGGACGAGCAGGGACATGCTCTCGCGGGTGACATGATTGAGACTGTGCCATGCCGTCTGGCTGCTGCGATAATGGACGTTCTGCACCGCATAGGTGATCTGGCCGCCGACGAGCACGAACAGCCAGAAAATATACAGGCCGAGCATCAGGATGGGCAGAATTCCGACCGAGCCATAGAGGCTTTTGGTCGAGACCACGTTGCGAAAATAAAGAAAGGCGAGGTAGTTGTTCAGAAAGAGCAAGGCCGTGACCAGAATCGCGCCGAGCAGGGCGGCAACCCAGCGAACGCGGGTGTGCGGAACAAGGCGGTAGAACAGGGTCAAGATCAGCACGAGCAGGAGCGCGGAACTGGCTGGCAGGATCAGGATAAAAAGGCGCGCCAACTCCTGACTGAAAGGCAATTTATCGATGAACAGCTTGATGAAGGTGCCGGCCGAGAAAAGCGTGAGCGAGGCGAAGAAAAGCACCGCGCCCAAGGTGACCGCAGTCCAGTAGTATACAATTCGGGTGATCCAGTTACGGCCGCGACGGACCCCCCAGATGTCATTGAAAGTGTTCTCAATATTCGTGAACAGCATGACCACGATGACCAACAGGGCCAGCAGACCGACGACCCCGGCGGTGCCCGACCGGCTGTGCGCGATGAAGTTGTTGATCAGCTTCACCATTTCCGGATCAGCCGGGGCCCGGACGGCACCGCTGTCCGCGCCCGTCGCATGCGTGTTCAGGGCGGACTGACCGCGCGATTGATCGTCCGAAACCGCCTTCTGGTACTGGGTGACCTGCGGGGCAATGAAGCTGATTATGCTGGTCAGGCGGTCGGCGGCCAGCGAAGGGTCGCGATCGCCAAGCGCGAAACCCGAAATGAGAACGGCGATCGCCACGAGCGGGCCGAGGCCGAGAAGCGAACTGTAACTCAGGGCGGCGGCGCGGGCTGCGAACTTGAGCTCCTGCAAGCCGGAAAACGTGATCGACGCGATGCGCAGCAGCGTGAAAAAGCGGCTCTTGAGCGTTCGCTCCCTGATCAGCCCGGCGGCCCAGATATCCTGCACCCAAAGCCTGCGAATCCGGAGCAGGAGAGGGGACTGGGCCATGGGCAAAACCTGGTGGGCCGGGCCGGGTTCAGGAATACGCCATGGTTGCGAGCATCGCCATGCCACCAACTCCGAGCAGCGCCGCCACGGCGAGCGGGATGTAGCTCAGGAAGATCGTGCAAAAGTAAAGCCCGGTTGAACCCGCGGCCACGGCAATCACCGGCGTGAGCTGACCCTGCGTCATGAACAGGAAGCCCAGGAATCCCAAGCCGAACACGGCACGAAATCTGACAAAAGGATACAGGGTGATAACACCAAGCAGCAACAAAATGCCGATGGCCGCGTCAACCAACCCGAGGAGAATATAAGGTTTTTCGAGGATCTTGTTCAGATCCATCGCGATCACGACATCTATACTGGGCAGGATCAGCGCCACGGCGCTGAGGAGGCTGATGGCGGCCGCCGAACGCGTTCCCCAGATGGCGGCGTTCATCATCATCTCCGATTTATCCTTTTTGCCCTTGGTGTCTTCGGTCTTGCCTTCGGCTGCGGCCAGAAACTCCTGCACCGTGATCGGAGGCGTGCTGTCGGTCCTTTCCTCTCCGATAACGTTGAATTCCTTCTGCTTGAATCCCATCTTTTTTTTCTCGGGCCAAAGCGCCGCCTTCATCTCGGGACTGCTGCCGATCAGCAGCCACTGTTCGGTGGTGGGATCGTAAAAGTAGGTCTCGGGGGTTACGCCCTTGGCCGGGTCGTTGCTGTCAACGAGGGAAACAAGCTGCTCGATCGTGAATGGGCCGCGCGCCTCCGTATCGTTCGCCCCTCGGATGTAAATCTCTTGGTTGGCCATCGGGTCACAGTTTGGCGGGCACGCCGGTCCGGGCAAGTGCGAAGTAGCCGGCCGCGATCCGGCTGGGCTCCGGGCGTTACATCCGGTCCAGCGTGCGCAACCCGAGCAGGTGCAGCCCGGCCTCCAGGACTATCAAGGTCCGATGGCAGAGCAGGAGCCGACGGGCGCGAATGACGGCGTCATCCACGATCACCTTGTCGGCGGCATAGAAGGTGCTGAATTCACCGGCCAGCTCGTAGAGATAAAGGCCGAGAAAATGCGGCCGGAGCGTGTTTGTGGCCAGCTGCACCGCGTCCGAGAATTTCACCAGTTTACGGGCGAGGGCTATTTCCTGCTGGGTATCCGGAGCGGTCGCGTCTCCGACGGGCGGTTGCACGGCATCAAGCCCGGCCCGGCGAAAAATGCTGCGGATGCGCGCGACCGCGTAGAGCAGATAGGCGGCAGTGTTCCCGTCGAGAGAGATCATCTTGTCCCACGCAAAGACGTAGTCGCTGGAGCGGTTCTGTGAAAGGTCGGCATATTGGACCGAAGCCACACCGACGATGTCGGCGATGGCACGGCGTTCGTTTTCAGGGAACTCGGGGCTTTTCTCGCTGACCAGGCGGTAGGCGCGTTCACAAGCCTCGTCGAGAAGTGCCTTGAGTCTTATGGTGTCCCCGTCACGAGTCCGAAGAGCCTTGCCATCCTCACCGGTCACCGCACCGAAAGTAACATGGTGCAGCTCAGGGAAGCGGTAGCCTTTGGCGACGAACCATTTTTTGACGGTGAGAAAAAGCTGCTCGAAATGATCGGCTTGCCGAAAGTCAGTTACGATGATGATTCCGTCAGCTTTGAAATGCTCGGTGCGATAGAGCGCGGTGGCCAGATCGCTTGCCGCATAGTTGGCGGCGCCGTCGGTTTTCCGAATGATAAACGGCTGCTTGGCAAATCGCGGATGCTCGGGGTGAAAGACAACCAGCGCTCCATCGCTCTCCTCGGCCAGGTTGGTTTCGGAGAGCTCCCGGTATATGCGTTCGCCCATCTTGTTGTAGAAACTCTCGCCGAGATTGTGGTCGAACTTGATGCCGAGCCGGTCATAGATTTCCTTAAATGCCGCCAGGCTGATTTTTGTGAACTCCGCCCACAGCCTTTCGTTCTCCTGATCCGCATTCTGGAGTTTGACCAGTTCTTGGCGGGCTTCTGCGAGGACGGCAGCGTCCGCCTCGGCGGCATCATTCCCTGTTCTGTAAAGCCGCTCCAACTCTTCAAGTGGCTCTGTCTTGAGCGCTGCAACGAGGGCCGGTTCATCTTTAGCCTTGGCTTGCTTAAAGGCCCAGATGAGTTTGCCAAACTGCGTGCCCCAGTCACCGAGGTGGTTGTCGCGGATCACCTTTGCGCCGCTGAAGGCCAGGAGCCGGCAGATCGCTTCGCCGATCACGGCGGAGCGCAAATGCCCCACGTGCATTTGTTTGGCCGTGTTGGGTGACGAATAGTCCACCACCCATGTCTGACCCCGGCGGGCGCTGGCCGCACCGGATTGAAGCTGCGGTTCGGAATCATATGACTGCAACCAACCCAGGAGGGCGCCCGGCTTCAGCCGGAAATTTATGAAGCCCGGTCCGGCCACGTTAATGTCAAAATGCGCCGGCAGAGAGCCGAGTCGGGCGACGATTTGCTGCGCCAGTGCACGTGGATTCTGTTTCTCGCGCTTGGCAAAGGCCAGGGCACCGTTGGCCTGATAGTCGCCGTTGGCCGGATCGGCCACACGAACCTCGGGCTGAAAGCCTCGTTCCGCCAAACCAAGTGCCACGGCCGATGCGCGCAGCGCCTCATCAAGGTGACTGGCAATGTTAAACGGAAGGTCCATCGGGTCATTGAGGAATTGCGCTTGGCTTTGAGCAAGAAGGATTTTGGCATGTCGAAAGCATTCCAAGTGCAACTTTTCGGGTGCGCATATCAGCGACGAAAATAGGCGGTCATAGGACCATTTAAGGCTCGACAAAATTGGCAAAACTCTTTGCCTTCACGAGCTTTGCGCCATACGGCGCCATCCCCGCACTTCTGTGACCTCTATGAGAAAACGTCCCATTCCCACGCGCCGGTTCATCAAACCGTCATTTACCTCCTTGATTGAGAAGAAACGCGACGGCCAGGAATTTACGCAGGAAGAAATCCGCTATATAATCGATTCCACGCTGGATGGAGAGATGCCCAAGCACCAGCAATCTGCGCTGTTGATGGCAATCTTCTTTGCCAACATGTCGGCTCAGGAAACGGCCATTCTCACCGAGGAAATGATGCTCTCCGGAGAAGTGATCGATCTGTCACATATCTCCAAGCCGAAGATCGACAAGTATTCGACCGGCGGCGTCGGTGACAAGACCGCCCTCGTACTGGCGCCTCTCGCCATGGCCAGCGGCGTCGTTGTGCCGATGATGTGCGGGGTCGAACAGGAATACGTCATCACCACCCTGGAAAAGCTTTCCGCCGTCCCTGGCTTCAAGAGCCACATGACCATCCAGCACTTCGTGGATCAGCTTGCCCGGGTTGGCGGCGCAATCGCCGAACAGAGTCCCGAGCTGGCTCCAGCCGACCAGATTTTTTACAGCCTTCGCCTTGAAACGGGCACGATTCCAAGTTTGCCGCTTATCACAGGCAGCGTTCTTTCCAAGAAACTCGCCGAGGGGGCCGAAGGCCTGGTGATCGATGTGAAATGGGGCAACGGTTCCTTCATCCGCGATCTCGAGCAGGCCAAGCAATTGGCCCGCTCCATGACGCGCGTCGGCCGTTCCATGAAGCGTCGCTGCGTCGCGCTCGTCACCGACATGAACCAGCCGCTCGGCGACACCGTCGGCACAGCGCTTGAGATCAAGGAGGCCATACAGCTGCTCAAAGGCGAAGGCCCCGAGGATATGAAGGAACTCGTCCTCAAACTCGGCATGGAGATTGTCCGTCTGGCTGGCGTCGCCGGCTCGACACTCTCCGCCAAGCAGACGGTCCAGCGGCATCTCTCGGACGGCTCGGCCCTCGAGAAATTCAAGGACATGATCAAGGCCCAGGGGGGTGACGTCTCCTTTATCGATCATCCGGAGAAATTCCCGACGGCACGCCACATCCGCAAGTTGCCGGCTCCGAAGCGCGGCTATGTCCACACCATTAACGCGGCCATGATCGCCAAGGGCGTCTCGCTTCTCGGCGCGGGCAAAGATCCGGTTCATGCCCATAAGATCGACTACGCGGTTGGCGTGTCCGAGATCAGGAAAGTCGGCACGCAGGTCAAACAGGGCGAGCCGCTCATGATGATCCACTACAATGACGAAGCGAAGCTCGAACAGGCGCTCAACTACTTCAAGGACGCCTACCGTCTGGCGCCCAAGCGGCCGATCCCGCCGCCACTCATCGTCGAGCGCGTGGCATAAGTCCGGGTTGGGGAATGCCCTTGCCCTGAATTAGATCTTTCAAGGCCGACCGGGTTCCGGTCGGCCTTTTTCTTTGCCCTTCGCGCTCGGGCCGCATTGCGTGGTTCTAATGGACGAGACTGACGAAAAGCCCCCGATCAACCCTGGCCGCTCCGGCCTGGGCGAACCGCTGCCGCAGTCACAATGGTCGAAACCGTGGGCCCAGTTGAAATTCGTGAGCTTCCAGCCGGCAATCTTTCCGCGCATGCTTGGCGAAGTTTCCAGTGATGCCCGGCCGGGTGACCTGGTCTCTGTCTACGACAAGTTCGGCCACCGGGTTGGCACCGGGCTCTTCAATCCTCGCGCCAAGATGCCGCTGCGCGTGGTCGTGCATTCCAGCGAGCCGGTTGGCGAGGAATATTTCGAGACGGCTATCGGTCGCGCGGTCGCGCTGCGCAAGGACATGTTTCAACTCGGCGCCCAGACCGACGCCTACCGGGTGATCAATTCTGACGGCGACGGTTTGAGCGGCCTGACGATCGACCGTTACTCTGACGTGCTTTACTGCGATGTCTACAGCCTGGGCATGTTTCTGCGCCTGCCGAAGTGGTTGCCGCTGTTGCACGAACTGCTCGGCACAAGGCATGTCCGCATGCACGTGGATCACGATCTCGGCAGTCTTGAGGGGATCAAGCCATCGATGATGAAAGAGGTCGTCGCCTTGGCGCCGGACAAAGTACGCATCAAAGAAGGCGGAGTGAAATACGAGGTGGATTTCGCCGAGGGCCACAAGACGGGATTCTTCTGCGACCAGCGCGACAACCGCCGGCGCTTTGGCGCGTTGGTGAAGGGTGCGCGCGTGCTCGACCTGTGCAGTTACACCGGCGGTTTCTCCATCAACGCCGTGCTTGGCGGCGCGAGCGAGGTGACGGCCGTCGATCTCGACGAGGACGTGATCAAGCAGGGCCGGCGCAATGCCAACCTGAACCAGGTTTCCCCCAACAAGCTCAAGTGGGTGCATGCTGACGCCTTCGCCTATGCCCGCCAGATGCAGAAGAACGGCGAGCAGTTTGACGCGGTCATGTGCGACCCGCCGAAGTTCGTGATGACCCGCGAGCCCGCCGGCGCCTCCGAGGGCATGCGGAAATATTCCGACCTGAATCAGATCGCCGCCAGCCTGGTGAAACCCGGCGGACTGTTTGTCACCTGCTCGTGCTCAGGCCTCGTGTCGCTCGAGACTTTTGAGGAATGCGTCATCAAGGGCGCGCACCGGCTCAACCGCCGGCTGCAGATCTTCGACCGCACGGGCCCAGGGATCGACCATCCAGTATACTCCAACTGCCCCGAAAGTCGTTACCTCAAAGTGCTGTGGTCGCGAGTGGTGTGAGTGTCGGCCTGGGGGCATGGACACTACCCAGCTGCGGGCCGTCGCGTTGGTTCGTCGGTTGCCGCCACCGCGCGGTTTACGTTCGGAACGAAGGAAGTTATAATCCTTCGTGGCGCGGTCCCGAACCAAGCGGGTCCTACCGCAGCAGCGCGCTGGCGCACCAGAGAATTGGGGCCTGGCCGTGGAAGTCACCGGTGACGCGCGGACGAGCAAGATAAAATTGGCGGTTATTCGTGGCGCCGGTGCCCGCGCAGACGTCGCGGAGGTTGGCGTCGGCGTCGAGATAACCGGTGAGCGCCAGCCACGCCTTCTTCGCCGCCGGGCCGTAGGTTGCGGCGTCGAGCCAGCCTTCCTTCACCCCGGTGATAAACGCGAACGCGAACATGCCGCTGCCGGAGGTCTCGGGCCACGCGTTCGGGTCGTCCACGAGTTGGTGCCACATCCCGGTGGCATCCTGGTGTTGCAGGAGTGCAGCCATCATTCGGTGGAAACTTTCCAGGATGCGCGGCCGGTCGGGATTGTCGGCGGGCAGTGAACGGAGCAGTTCGGCCATGCCCGCGGCTATCCAGCCGTTGCCGCGGCCCCAGGGAAAAGGAACGTCGGGGGCGTGGTAGAAAAGGCCGCTTGGCCTCTGAAGGTTATCGAGATAATAGACCATTTCCTTTGCTACGCGGTCGATATAAAGCCGGTTGCCGGTGGCTCGGTAGGCTTGCGCTCCGGCAATGGTGATCATGTACATGTCGTCAATCCAGAGCCGTGTCTGCCAGCTGAGGCCTTTCGCCATGTATTCGCGCGCCCGGGGTTCGATGCGCCGGCCGTACGGCTCGCCCCACTGCTTCTGCACCATCCCTTCTCCGAGGGCGAGACAACGCGGATCCTTGTTCAGAATATAGATTTCAAGAGGGACGGCGGAGAACACTGTCCAGTCCACGTGGTCGGGATCGGGAATGAGCACCTTCTCCTCCCGGAAAAGCGGTTCGAAGCGCTGGATCAATTGCGCTTCCCGCGGGGCATCCTTGCTGAGCCGGGCGAAAGTCAGCGCGCCATACCAAGTGCAGGCTTCGGCATAATGGATCACCGTGTCCTCCCACTGCTGCAGGTGCGGGCGGCGTACGAAATTGACGGCAACCCGCCGGCCGATCTCCTCGGGAGATTCTCCGGTCGGCCAGGAACCGAAATCATACGCGGCGCCAGCGGAGCCTGCGGTCACGAGGGAGCCGAGCGCAATCAGGGGAAGCAAGCGGGGTGCCATGACACGAAAAAGCCGAAAACCCTGCATGCGGCAAGGCACGGATGAATCGGCCATCGGGAATATTCGTGGATCGGTGCGATCGTCCGCCGGCGAGCGCGGTTGTTGCCTTCGCCGGACACTGCCTTTACGGTTGGTCGATGATCAAACAACTCGCCCACCTTTGTTTCATGTCCCACCAACTGCCGGCCATGACGGCGTTTTACCGCGATGGGCTCGGACTGCCGATCAAGTTTTCGCTCAAGCACGACGACGGCACCGTCTTCGGGCACTATTTCGAGGCGGGCCGGATGACTTTCATCGAGATCTTCGATCGGGCCGGCGCCGTGAAGCAGTGGGGCGGTGATTCCGGCAGATTGCGGTCGCACGACGGCACGCACTACAACCACTTTTGCTTCGAAATCACCGGCCTCGAGGAATTCTGTGTGCAAGCGTCGGCGCGCGGGGTCGTCATCGACCGGCCTGTCACGACCGGCATGGATCATTCCAAGCAGGCCTGGACCAGGGATCCTGATGGCAATGTCATCGAGTTGATGGAATATACGCCGGCGAGTTTGCAGGTGAAGTGAACCTGGTCCGGGCGCGGGGCGAAAGCGCGTTCCGCCGGTTATGTCGTAACAATGTGGTGACGGGCCCGCGCCGGCATGCTAGTCACGGGAGCGTATTTTTTGTCCTCCAATTGCCCCATGAGCCAACCGCTACAGTTTCTTCTCCGTGCCGAGGAAATGCCGACGCACTGGTATAATTTGCTCGCCGATTTTCCCGAGCCGCTGCCACCGCCGCTGCATCCCGGCACCCGCCAGCCGGTCACGCCCAATCTGATGATGGCGCTGTTTCCGGAAAACCTGGTGATGCAGGAGATGAGCGCCGAGCGCAGCGTCGAGATTCCCGCGGCTGTGCGGGATGTTTATGCGCTTTACCGGCCGACGCCGTTGCTGCGCGCGGCCCGGCTGGAGAAGGCGCTGAATACTCCGGCTCACATCTACTACAAATATGAGGGCGTCAGTCCGGCCGGCAGCCACAAGCCCAACACCGCGATTCCGCAGGCCTACTACAACAAGATCGCGGGCACGAAGCGCCTCGCGACCGAGACCGGCGCCGGCCAGTGGGGTTCTTCGCTGGCGATGGCCTGCAGCGTATTCGGTCTCGAATGCACCGTCTACATGGTGAAGGTCAGTTTTCATCAGAAGCCGTACCGCAAGCTGCTCATGCAAACCTACGGCGCCACGGTTTACGCCAGTCCGAGCAACCAGACCGAGTTCGGCCGCAAGGTCATGGCCGAGGATCCGGAATGCAACGGCAGCCTGGGCCTCGCCATCAGCGAGGCGATCGAGGACACCGTGAAGACGCCGGCCACGAAATACGCCCTGGGCAGCGTGCTCAACCATGTGTGCCTGCACCAGACGGTCATCGGCCAGGAGGCCATCCGGCAGATGGAAATGGCCGGGGAGGAGCCCGACATTGTCATCGGCTGCGCCGGCGGCGGCAGCAACTTCGCCGGCCTGACGTTTCCTTTCATCCAGCGGAAGATCACCGCTGGCAAGAAGACGCGCGTCATCGCGGTCGAGCCCTCCTCCTGTCCTTCGCTCACGCAAGGCGAACTGCGCTATGATTTCGGCGACACGGCCGAGACCACGCCGTTGATGATGATGTATACGCTTGGCCACAAGTTCATGCCGCCGAGCATCCACGCCGGCGGGCTCCGCTACCACGGCATGGCGCCGATGGTCAGCCACTGTCTCAAGCTCGGGTTGATCGAGGCCACCGCGGTTCCGCAGCTCAGGGTTTTCGAGGCTGGCGTGCTTTTCGCGCGCAGCGAGGGCCTGGTACCTGCGCCCGAGTCGGCGCACGCCATCGCCATCGCCATTGATGAGGCGATCAAGTGCCGCGAAGAGGGGCGCAAACGCGTCATCGTCTTCAATTTGAGTGGCAACGGCCTGCTCGATCTCGCCGCCTACGATGCCTACCTGTCCGGCCACATGAAGGAGAGTGGCAACGGCGACTGAGCGCCGGCCTCGGGCAAGGGGGCGCCGAATTCACCAGCCGATTCCGGGATGGACAACGCCGGTCCCCTCGGGACTATTCCGCGGACATGGACAGCCTGAAGAACCTTTTTGACCAGAACCAGGCGTGGGCGGAGGACATCAAGCGACGCGACCCGCAGTTCTTCCAGAAACTGTCCCGTCAACAAACCCCGGAATATCTCTGGATCGGTTGTTCCGACAGCCGCGTGCCGGCGAACGAGATCATCGGTCTGCTCCCCGGCGAGGTGTTTGTGCACCGCAACATCGCGAACGTCGTGGTGCATACCGACCTGAACTGCCTTTCGGTCGTTCAATTCGCGGTCGATGTGCTGAAAGTGAAGCACATCATGGTGGTCGGCCACTACGGCTGCGGTGGTGTGCAGGCCGTGGTGCGTTGCCAACGGGTCGGGCTGGCCGACAACTGGCTGCGCCATGTGCAGGACGTGCGCGAGAAACATGACGGCTGCCTCTGCCGGTTGGCGGATGACACCGCGCGCAGCGTGCGGCTGTGCGAGTTCAACGTGATCGAGCAGGTGGCCAATCTCAATTCGACCACCATTGTGCAGGACGCCTGGCACCGTGGTCAGGAACTGAGCGTACACGGCTGGATCTATGGATTGCAGGACGGCTTGCTGCGCGACCTGAAGACCTCGGCCAGCAACGCCGGGGAAGCAGCGGCCGCCTACAAGGCGGCGGTGGCGGAGATTGGCCGGTAGGACGCGTCATCCGTAACGCGCCTTCCCGCTGGTCTGGGCCGGCAGGGCATATGGATGCCCGCCCGGTCACGGATACGAAAAACCCGCGGAACCTCCGCGGGTTGGATGACTGAAACAAATGCCTTGAGCATCCCGCCGTCGGGGCGCTTCTCTCAGGCACGACCCAGATAAGAACCGTCGGCCGTGCTGACCTTGATCAACTCGCCGGCTTTGATGAAGAGCGGCACCTGCACGACGAGGCCGGTTTCGCAAGTGGCGGGCTTCTGCACGTTGCTGGCGGTGTCGCCCTTGATTCCCTCGGAACTCTCGGTGACCTTAAGGACGACCGAGGAAGGAATGTCGATGGTCACGGGAACGTCGTTGATGAAAAGCACGTCGGCCTTGCCGTTGGCCACGAGGTAGTTCTTGGCGTCGCCGATCATGACCGCGTTGATCTCAAACGTCTCGAAAGTCTCCGGGTCCATGAACGAAAAGGTGTCCCGGTCGGCGTAACTGAACTCCAGGGTCCGCCGGTCGGTGGGGAGGACATCGACGTGATCGGGGGAGTTGAAGCGTTGCTCCAGCGATTTGCCGTAGCGCAGGTTGCGCATCTTGACCTGCACGAAAGCGCGGAGGTTGCCCGGTGTCCGGTGCTGCGTTTCCATGATGAGGTGCGGCTCACCGTTGAAATTGATGACTTGGCCTTTGCGGAGGTCGTTGGCTGCGGGCATGACGGAATCGAATGGAGGTTTGGTTACGTAAAGGTATAGGATTACCGAGGGGATTTCGACGATGTCAACCATGTCCTCGATAATACTTTTGCCCGCCCGGTTGCGGAATGTTTCAGTCGGGCCGGAGGGCTCGCACGAAGGTCGCGGTGAGGCCAAAGGCTGTCGCGGACTTGACGGCAGGCAAGGGGACAGGAGGCGCCGGATCGCCGAAGTCGGGCTTGCGGGACCACGCTGGTGGACGCTCCAGCCATCTCCAAGCTTGTCATTTCCAAGAGGTTTCCGACACTCCGCGCAATACCCATGAAGCAGCGCACCCTCTTGCGCGAGGTCTCCATCAAGGGCAACGCCCTGCACACCGGAGACGCCGTGCACATGACCTTCAAACCCGCCCCCGCGAACCACGGCATCGTGTTCAAGCGGGTGGATCTGCACGGCCATCCCGAGCTGAAACCCCGCGTCGACCAGGTGACCGACCTCGTCCGCGCGACCACCATCCAGGTCGGCCATGCCAAGCTGCACACCGTCGAGCATGTCCTCAGCGCGCTCAGCGGCTGCGGCATCGACAATCTGCTGATCGAAATCGACGCCAGCGAGCCGCCGATCATGGACGGATCCGCCCGGCCGTTTGTCCAGTTGATCCAGGAGGGGGAGCCGGTGGAGCAGGACGCCGAGCGCGAGTATTTTTCCCTTGCCGACACGGTCTCGGTCGCGCGGGGCAATTCCTCGATCATCGCGCTGCCGTTCGATGGTTTGAAGATCACCTGCACCTCGGCCGACGACCGCGGGATTCACACCCAGCATCTTTCGCTAGTCATCGACACCGAAACCTATGGCGCCCAGATTGCGGCGGCCCGCACCTTTACCATTTACGAGGACATCGAGGAGCTGATCAAGATGGGCAAGATCAAGGGCGGCAGCCTCGATTGCGCCGTGGTCATCAAGGGCGACAAGATCATCTCGAAGGAGCCGCTGCGCTTCGCCGATGAGTTCGTGCGCCACAAGATCCTCGATATCATCGGCGATATCACGCTGCTGGGCCTTCCGCTCAAGGCTCACATCGTCGCCACCCGGCCCGGCCATGCGGTCAACGCCGAGCTGACCAAGATCCTGTTTGAAAAATACGAGGCGTGGAAGAAAGGCGGCAAGAAAGCCGCCAAGCCCGCGGCACCCAAGGCCGATATCGCCACCGAGTCCCAGCTCGATACCCGCCGCATCCTCGACACGCTGCCGCACCGCTATCCGTTCGTGATGATCGACCGCGTCGTCGAGATGAACGACGAGAGCCTCAGCGCGATCAAGAACGTCACGATCAACGAGCCGTATTTCCAGGGGCATTATCCGGGCAATCCCGTCATGCCCGGCGTGCTGCAGATCGAGGCCATGGCGCAGGCGGCCGGTGTGCTGGTCCTCCGCCGCATGACCATGGAGAACAAGACCGCCCTCTTCATGAGTTGCGACAAGGTGAAATGGCGCAAGCCGGTCCGCCCGGGCGATCAGTTGCTCATCAAGGTCAGGCTGACCAAAAGCCGGGGAGGCAAGATCGCCTGTGCCGAGGGCGAGTGCAGTGTCAACGGCCAGACGGTGTCCTCGGCCGAGCTGATGTTTGCCGTCGTCGAGAGCAGCGAGGTCGACTGAGCCCCATGGCCCGGCAGATTCATCCCACCGCCATCATCGAGCCCGGCGCGGAACTGGGCGAGGACGTCGTCATCGGCGCCTATGCCTATGTCGGCGCCAAATCCGTCATTGGCGCGGGCACGGTGATGCACCATCACGCCAATGTCGAGGGCCGCACGACCATCGGCCAAAAGAACGAGATCTTCCCTTTCGCCTGCGTCGGAACCAAGACGCACGACCTCAAGTACAAGGGTGGCGAGCCGGGTTTGATCGTCGGCGACCGCAATGTGTTTCGCGAATATGTGAGCGTCCACGGCGCGACGAAGGACGGCGAGTTCACCCGGATGGGCGACGACAATGTCATGCTCGCCTACAGCCACATCGCGCACGATTGCATCGTGGGAAATTTTCTGGTGATGAGCGCGCAGTCGGCCCTCGCCGGCCATGTGGTCGTCGAGGATCACGTCAACATCGGGTGGGGGACCGGCGTGCACCAGTTTTGCCGCCTCGGCGCGCATGCCATGCTCGGCGGCATGTCGAAGATCGTGCAGGACGTGCCGCCCTATGTCATCGCCGACGGCATTCCCGCCATTGCCCGGTCGATCAACAAGGTCGGTCTGGAACGCCATGGTTTTACCGTCGAGCAGCTCAACTCCGTGAAGCAGATATTCCGGCTGGTCTACCGGGCCGGGCACAATCGCACGCAGGCGCTGGAAATTTTGCGCGAGCATCCGCTCAGCGAGACGGTTGAATTCAGACATTTTCTCGCCTTTGCCGACTCGAGCGACCGCGGTTTCATCTCCAGCAAGTAAGGGGCGGACGGGGCGGGATGCGCTGCTGCCACGGCTTTCACCGGTCGTTGCGAGGAGGGTGGCTTGACGGAGCAATCCGTTTGGATCGCCCCATCCGTCAGGCTGGACTCGCGCTGGCCAATGCGCCTATTTCGCCGCTTCGGCCAGTTGGCGCAGCAATTCGTAGCTGTAGAGACCGGTGCGGTGCCCGTCGCTGAAATCAAACCGGATCGCGTAGTTGCCGATGCGCTCCCAACCGGTCACCTCGACGCCAACGTAGTTCTTCGGCACTTCACCGCCGTATTGGTTGCCAAAGATGTCGCGCTCGCCCCGCGTCTCCGCACTCGGGGAAGCCGCGCGCAACGTGGCGAAAGAGTAATAGCTTTCCTGGCCGTCATCCCAATGGATCGCCACTTCGGTGCCGATGATCTGGACGTCTACCGGGGTATGCATGACAGCAGCTATTAGGCAGGCGACGGGGGAAGTGAAGCCTCGAAAATAACCCCGGCCGGCTGTTTACTCGGCGATCGTAACCAGTAGCTTGGCGATATCATGAATGCGACTTCCACGCGTCTGCCTCATGTTGTGGTCCTTGGCGCCGGATTCGGCGGACTTTCTTTTGCGCAGGAATTCCCCTCGCATCTGGCGCGCGTCACGGTCGTCGACCGGCAGAATCATCACCTTTTCCAACCCCTGCTTTATCAGGTGGCGACCGCTGGCCTGGCGGCACCGGACATCGCGCAGCCGGTCCGCTCCATCCTGCGCGACAAGCCCAACCTCACCGTGCTCATGGCCGAGGTGCACGGCCTCGATCTGGAGTCGCGTCGCGTGCTGCTCAACAATGGCGAACTGCCGTTCGACTATCTGCTCATCGGCCTGGGTGGCCGGACGGTTTACTTCGGGCACGACGAATGGGAGCAGTTCGCGCCGGGTCTGAAGTCGCTCGATGACGCCGTGCGCCTCCGTCGTAACATGCTGCTTGCCTACGAACGCGCGGAGGCCGAGACGGACGAGGTGCGGCGCCACGAACTGATGACCACGGTCGTGGTGGGCGGCGGGCCGACCGGCGTTGAACTCGCCGGCACCTTTGCCGAGCTGGCGCGCACGGTCCTTTACCGCGATTTCGACCACAACGATCCGCGGCAGGCGCACATTCTCCTCGTTGAGGGCGGACCTCGCATCCTGCCTAATTTTCCTCCGGACCTGTCGGTGAGTGCCCAAAGGCAGCTGGCCAGGCTTGGCGTCGAGGTGCGCCTGAACACGAAGGTGACGGCGATTCGTTTCGGCGCGGTGGAACTCGACGGTTCGCCTCTGCAGGCCGGCAATATCGTGTGGGCGGCCGGGATCGGGGCGAGTCCGGTCACGCGGAATCTCGGGGTGGAGACCGACCGGGCTGGCCGCCTGAAGGTCCTGCCCGACCTCAGTCTGCCGGGGTATCCGCAGGTTTTCGCCGTTGGCGACATCGCCGCGCTCACCGATGCGAAGGGAGTTGTCGTTCCGGGCGTGGCCCAAGGCGCCATGCAGGGTGGGGCGCATGTGGCGAAGCTCATTGCCTACGACCTTGCGGTCGGGGCCCGTCCGCCGGAGCGGCGCGAGGCGTTCACTTACCGGGACAAGGGCAACATGGCCACCATCGGGCGCTCGGCGGCGATCGCGCAGATTGGCCGGCTGCACTTCAGCGGCTTCCCGGCGTGGCTGGCCTGGCTGGGCGTGCACCTGATTTTTCTCATCGGCTTCCGCAACCGCCTCGCCGTCTTCCTGAGCTGGGTATATTCCTATTTCACCTACAAGCGCGGGGCCCGGATCATCATGGGCGGGGCG
>JBBIHQ010000036.1:17432-33294 GCA_037446975.1 Opitutia bacterium | reverse complement strand
TTCTTGCCGATGAAGACCAGGGTGTTCGTGCGGTTCTCCCCATCGGTCCACTCGCGATCGAACTTTGCGTCGAAGAACATGTGGACGCCCTGGAACACGAGGCGTTTCTTGGTGCCCTTCACCACGAGCACACCCTTCATCCGGAAAATATCGCCGCCCTTGGTGGCCAGCAGGTTTGAAATCCAGTCGTTGAGTCTCTTGCCGTCGAGTTCGCCGGTCAGGCTGATGCCGACCGACGAGACTTCGTCGTCGTGGGAGTGTTCATGGCGAAAGCCCCGGTCCCAAGAGTAACGGACAATGCCGTCATCCGCACGGTGCAGATGGGTCGGCACGTCGTGCCCGGTGACGAGGAGATAATGACCTGCCGTGGCGATCCTGACCGGGAAACGTCCGTGCTCGTCCTTGAGCTTCAATCGGTGCAGGACGCCGCCAGGCTCGATGGTTTCGCCGGGTGGGGTGATCTTTTCCCAATCGGAGAAGGTCAGAACGGCCGCGTCCCGCGCGGCATTCAGATCCGCCTCGGCAAGGCTCTTCACTGCCATAAACACGACATCAAGCTCGTTGTGATTGTGGCCGCAGCCCTCGTTGCACTCATGATCGTGATCATGGGCGTCATGATCGTGGGCGCCGATGGCCAGTTGATAGGTGCCGGGCGACAGGTCGTACGCTCCCGCCCATTCGAAAGGATATTCCGTCTCGAGAAACTGCGGGTCGACCTCGACGGCCCGGTCAAGGTTGAAGCCGCCGATATTGATCACCTTGTCGAGCGGCAGGCTCGCGTTGGTCGTGTGATGGACCTTCGCCACCGCATTGATGGACTTGATCCGCCGTTCCAGCGCCTCGAGCTCGGCGGGCGAAACGAGGTCCGTCTTGTTGAGCAGGATGACGTCGGCAAAAGCGATCTGCTTCACGGCCTCGGGCGAGTCGCCGAGGTGGAGGAGGATGTGTTTCGCATCGACGAGGGTGACGATGGCGTCGAGCCGGAACTGCTCCTTCATCTCCGGGTCGGTGAAGAAAGTCTGGGCAACGGGCGCGGGGTTGGCGAGGCCGGTGGTCTCGATGAGGATGGCGTCGAGCCGGTCCTTGCGCTTCATCAGCCGGCCCAGGATGCGGAGGAGATCGCCGCGCACCGTGCAGCAGATACAGCCGTTGTTCATCTCGAAAATCTCCTCGTCAGACTGGATAACGAGTTGGTTGTCGACGCCAACCTCACCGAATTCGTTTTCGATGACGGCGATCTTCCGGCCGTGTTGTTCGGTCAGAATGCGGTTGAGCAGGGTGGTCTTGCCAGCGCCGAGGAAGCCGGTGAGGACGGTGACAGGAATGGGCGTATCAGGCATGAAAGGTCAGAGTGAAAGCGAAGAAGGGCGCCGTTGCTGGCTGCGGCCAGCCCGGTGTTTGTCCGGGCCGGTCGCCCGGCAAACAAACCCCTCAACCAGCACTTTGCAACCCGCCGCTGCGGCCAGGCCGGTATACGAACCACCAGAACCAGAGCGTGCCCAATCCGCCGCAGAGTGTGGCGCCGACGAAATTGGCCTGAGGACTCATGCTCCACAGCCCGGCGCCGAGAAACGAACCAATGGTCACGATGGAGTCACGGATGAGATAATAGGCGCCGTAGGTGCGGGCGCGAAATTCCGGCGGGGCCTGGGCGATGATGAGAGCCTTGCGGGCGGGTTCGCCGAATTCCTTCAACCCCCGCACAACGAAGGCGACGGCCAGCCAGCCGAAACTGTCCGCCCAGAGAAGCGAGACGGGGAAAAGGGTGAAAAAGACGAAGGTGGCGAGCACGAAGGGGCGCTGGCCGTGCTTGTCCGCCAGATGGGCGACGGGGAGGTAGCAGGCCATGGCCGTCACCATTTCGATGGCGACCAACAGGCCGAATTGCTGCGCCGCCAAGCCCGCGTGGTTCATGGCCCACAGGATGACAAAGGCATAGGGAATTCGTTCGCAAAAACGGATGAGGATGTCGCTGATCAACAGCTCGCGGAGCGTCCGGTTGAATGACCGCACCACGCCGATGAATCCGGGGACCGACGGGCGTGCGACGGGAACCGGGATCCCTTCCGGGTCGGTCATGAACCACTGAAACAAAGCGGTGGCCAGACTCAGCGCGATACAGCCGAACAGCGCAAGCCGGATGCCGTGTTCCCAGCCGAAGCGGGTGATCAGCCAGCCGCCACTCAGCGGTCCAACCAGCATGGGAACGCGCCGGACCATCGATTGCACGCCGACTCCCATGGTGTGGTGGTGCCGGTCGAGCGAGGTGGCGACGACACTGAGTGTCGCCGGCAGGGAAAGCGTGCTCCAGGCGAGAAAAAGAAGCGCGCCCAGCACGAGTGCCAGCCAGTGCTGCCACAAAAGCACGACCCCATACCCCACCAGCGAAAGGAAGTTGAACAGGAGCAGCGAGCGCCGCTGGCCCCAGCGGTCGGTCAGCCAGCCGCCCGGATAGGCGTAAAGGGCGCCCAGCAGGGTTTGCGTGGCATCGAACAGGCCAATGATGAACACGCCGGCACCGAGCGTTTCGAGATACTTGGGCGCAAATCCCAGCCACAGCCTCTCGCCGGTCAGCGCCAGCACCAGCGCGCCCAGCAGCAGCGATGTGTTCCGCCGCAACGCGAGGAACTCAGAGATGCGCCGGTAGCCGGTCATGGTCGCGAGCACTAGGTGGTGCATTCGATCCCGTCAACGACGGGTGCGACCTTTATATCGACGTGCCAAAGGATCGTGATGTCCCGGCAGAGGTAGGGGCTACCGCACCGGGATTTGGTGGGCGCTGTGGCACGCTGCACCGCCCGAGGGTTGACCAGGAGGTTGATTCGTTCCGGGAGACGCGGCCGGCCCTCGTCCGGTCAATGACCGAGCCGTGAGATCATCGCGTAGATGATGAGCCCGAGCAGCACGAGGCCGGTGCCAAAGAAGAAGAAGCCCATGCTCTTCGCGATCTTCTTCCGGCCCTCCCACTCGTCCTTCACGGCGTAGTCCTCCAGCCGGCCGTCGGCGACCAGCCGGTCATACCAGCGCTTCCGCTCGTGGAGCATCTCCGTCTTCGAAATGCGGCCGGAGAAGATGACGGTATCCATCGGGAATTTCTCGATCCGGAAATGCGTGTTGAAGAAATGGAAAGTGAAGATGAAGCCCGCGGCCAGCAGCGCCTCGTCGGAGTGGATGAGCTGCGCGATGTTGATGGCCCAGCCCGGCAGGAAAAGCGTGAAGAACTTCGGGAACCACAGGATGAGGCCCGAGACGCCGATCATGAAAATACCCCAGAAAACGGCGAAGTAGTCGAAGCGCTCCCAGTAGGTCCAGCGGTCAAACTGCGGCTTGGACCCCTTGCCGAAAAACCATTTCTGGTGGGCGACAAAGTCGCGCCAGTCCTGGAAGGACGGCACCATCGAGTCGGGCCCGAAGACGGCCGACCAGATGCGGCGCAGTTCGATGCGGCCGGTGACCGGATTGGGGATCGACTTGCGGCGGCGCCACAGCGAACCGATCAGATTGCTGAGATGCAGGACGAAATAGGTGAAGGTGATGAGGGCGCCGAAGTGGTGCAGCGACCGGGCCACGCCCGCGCCGCCGATGAAGTGGAAGATCACCTTGGCCCAGTCGGTGTAGTAGAATTTGAGCGGCATGCCGGTGATCACCAGCAGCAGGAAACTCGTCACCACCATCAGGTGCAGGAAGCGTTCGAAGGGCGAGAAGCGCGTGTATTGCACGTCATCGGCCTCCTGTTTCACGATCGCTTCGCGGAACGTCTTCGAGTCGGTCAGGTAGAGGTAAACCGAGCGGAAGAGCCAGAAGACGGTGTGCAGGCCGAAGAAGGCGAACGTGCCGACCAACAACGCGGTCATGAACAGGAAGACCTTGTTGAGGACCGGGTAGTTGACCTTGTCGAGCGGATCGGCGTGCGGTTTGTATTCGGTGAACTTCTCATTGACCCCCGCGTGGCATTGCGAACAGGTGCGGACGATGTTGCCCTTGGAGAGCCGCGAACGCGGATCGCTGACCGGGAACACGTCGTGGTGGCCGTGGCAATCGTAACAGGCGGCGACCTCCGAGGCGACGTTCGGCTGGCCCAGCGCCATCGCCTTGCCGTGGTAGGTCTCGCGGTAATGCTCGAGCCGGCTTTCATGGCACTTGCCGCAGCTGATGTCGCTCAGCCCCTTGAAATGGGCGGTGGCGGGTTTCTCGATGTCATGGGCGCTGTGGCAGTCGGTGCACACCGGGCCTCGCTTGTCGCCCTTTGCCAGCAGCTGGCCGTGGATGCTGGCGTCGTAGGTTTCCTCAATGCCGACGTGACACTTGCCGCAGGACTTGGCGATATTGGCGTGGTTGGAATGCGAGTCCTTGTCGACGCTGCGCTTGATGTCGTGGACCCCGTGGCAGTCGTTGCAGGAGGGCGCGACAATCAACCCCATTTTCACCAGGGCCCGGCCGTGGATGCTGTCGAGGTAGTGGCCCGCCGCCTCGCTCTGACCCATGCGGTATTCCTTGGTGAGTTTGGGATTGTCGTGACAGGTGCCGCAGGTTTTGGGCAAATTCAGTTTGAAGACGGGTGAATCGGCTTGTTTGACCGGCACGATGCCGTGGGTGCCGTGGCAGCTCGCGCAGGAGGCGGCGTCGGAGTCTCCCATCTGGTGACTCATGCCATGGATACTTGTGGCATATTGACCGGATTCTTTCCCGTGGCAGCTGACACATTGCGCGGGTGGCAGCTTCGACGGATGCGGCGTCTCCACGATGGCGACGTGGCAATCGACGCAGTGGAGGTTGCCGTGGACGGATTTGGCGAAGACCTCGGGTTTGACGCCGACCCATTCGGGCGGAAGGCCTTTCTTGCGGGCCTTGAATTCGGCCTCGTGGCAGTCCATGCACTCGCTGTTCGACACGACCGGTGGCTTGACTGGCGATGCAGGATTCTCCGCGGCGAAGGCGACACCCGCCACCAAGAGGAACAGTCCGGCTGCCCAGCGGGGCGGCCGGGAAAAGGATAGCGATGCCAATCTCATGGTGCAGCTCCACTATACGGCAAGATATGCACACGAGACTACGCAGGCCTTGCCGGCCCGTGGGCGTTTCTTGCCCAGGCCGGGCGGATCAGATTTCCGGATCAGGCGGTGGCGCGGTGGACGACGGCTCCGGGTCGGCGGCGGCCCGTTCGGCGGCCTTCATTTCCTCGAGTTGGAGCGGGTGCTCCTCGCACATTTCGCCCTCGGACATCCGGCCGGTGAGCCAGGCGAGGTTCATCGGGTAGACATCGGGATTGAAGACCACGAAGTAGAAGTGCCAGACAATGATGGCGAGAGTGGCCAGGACCGCCTCGTAAAAGTGAACGGTGCGGGCGATGTCAAAGCCGAGCTTGGTGAAGTAGCCGATCGAGGTGTTGTCAAACCAGAGGATCGCCCCGGTGGCCGCCATGAGCATCGTGCCCCAGGCCATGGCCCAGTATTCCGCTTTTTCGATATAACAGAACCGGCCGAAGGCGGGTTTTTCCGGTGCAAGACCGAGATTGTATTTGAGCACCGCCCACGGATCAGTGACGTCGCGCCAACGAGGCAGAAGGTCGGCAAACAGTTTTCGTCCCGGGGCGGTGAAGGCGAGGTAACAAACGTGCCACACGCCGCTGGCGAGCATGATGACACTGGCAATGCGGTGTCCCAGGCTGCGCAGTTCAAAGGCCCGCGAGCTGAGGTGCCTGATGCCCACGACCCACCACGCTTCCGGATAACGCAACATGAATCCCGTCACGACCAGCGCGGTAAAGCTGAGGACGAGTACGGCGTGCTGGATGCGCTCGTTCACCGTCATGCGCAGATAGAGGCGGTGGGCGACATGAACCTCCAATATCTCGCCTTTCTGGATCGCAAGCTTGCGCCGGGTCTTTTTCAGGAAATCGAGGAGGTTGTGCAGCATCATGCCGCCGACCACGAGGATGATCAGGCCGACATAGAAATTGGAAATCCAGTAGAGCCAGGGCGACGTCTCCCGCTGCGCCTCGCTCGCATGCACCGCACCCATCGCGAACCGGGTGTTGGCGCCGGGGTGGCACTGGCCGCAAGTCCGCGCCAGGTTGCCTTTGTAGATCGTGGAGGTCGGATCGTTTTGCGACTTGATGGCGTGATCGCCGTGGCAACTGGCGCAATTGACGACAACCACCGCGCCACCGCGCACTGCCAAGCCATGATAGCTGTCAGCAAAGGTCTTGAACGTATCGCTGGCGAGACCGTAGCGCCGGGTGAGGCGGACTGAGGCGTGGCACTCGGCGCAGACCTGCTGCGCGAGATTGGTGTTGTGCACGGGGGCGGTCGGGTCGGTGTGCAGCTTGATGTCATGTTCGCCGTGACAACTGGTACAGCCGGCCGAGTCGAGGTTGCCCCGGGCCAGGGCGGTCGCGTGGACGCTGGTGTCATATTGCGCGGCTTGCTCCGGGTGGCATTTGGCGCAGGTCGCGGTGATGTGAAGGCGGCTGATGCGCGAGCCGGCGACCGCCGCCTTGTTCATGGCGTGGGCCCCATGGCAGTCGATGCAGCCAGCCGACCCGGCCTTGCCCGCGGCCAAAGCCGCGCCGTGGACCGAGTGATCAAAGGAAGCGACAAATTTCGCCCCGAGATTGGATTTGTTGGCGACCTCGGCCTTGTCGACATGGCAGGATTCGCAGAGTCGGGCCTGGGCGAGTTTCAACTCGACCGGTGTGCGCTGCGAGCCCTGACTGGCGATGCGGCTTTGGTGACAGCCCAGGCAGTCCGGCGTGATGCGGTGCGTGGTGCCGGGTCCGGCCGCGTGAGCCGAGGCGAGGTAGGCTTTCGCTGCACTTACATGACAGCGCCCGCAGGACTCGGTCTGACTCGCGCTCGCGAAGGCAAATTCCTTCTGTTTCACGCCGACGGTGTCATGGGTGCCGTGACATTCCTTGCAGGATGTATCGGTGCCCTCGGGCATCGGGGAGAGCGCGAGGCGGGGATGAAATTCGTGTTTAGCGAGAGACTTTTCGTGGCACGAATTGCACCGGACCGGCGGCAGCTTGGACTCGTGCGGCGTTTCCTGGATGGTCGCATGGCAATCGACGCAGTTGAGCTTGCCATGCGCGGAGTGGGCGAAGACGTCCGGTTTCACCCCGATCCATTCGGGGGCCTGGCCTTTCTTGCGGGCCTTGAACTCGGCTTCGTGGCAATCCATGCACTCGCTGTTGGGCACAACGGTTGCGGCCTTGACCGGGCTGACGGCTTCAGCGGCATGACCAAGCCTGGCGAACTGCAGGATCAACAGCATGGGCAGCGCGAACCGAAGCGGGTGGGAAGTGTTCATATTCCGGCGTTTGCATTATGCCGCGCGCCCGGAGCGGATGCTGCGCAGCGCTTGTCGACTGGTGGGCGTATCTTGGTTTGAACCGGATTGTCGCGACTGCCGGTGGCCGCCAACCGAGTTCCTTTTTCGGGTGCCCAGGTCAAGGCACGACAAAATATGCGCAGTGTTGGGCAACGCCATGGTAGTTACGGCCGATGGTTTCGGCGATACTGGCGACCGCCCCCGGGATTCCTCCACTTCCACGCCCGATATCACCTCCAACTATGAAAAAGCACCAAATGCTGACAGCCTTGCTGTTTCTAGGGGCCGCCTTGGCCGCCTATGCTGCTGACGCCCAGACGAACTGGGACGAACAATGCGCCAAATGCCACGGAGCCGACGGCAAAGGCCAGACGAAGATGGGGAAGAAACTTCACATCGGGGATTTTACCGACGCCAAATGGCAGGCCGAGTTTACCGACGAACAGGCGTTCAAGGCCGTCAAGGAAGGCATCACCGACAAGAGCGGCAAGACGACCATGAAGGCGATCGAGGGGCTCTCAGATGCCGACATCAAGGCGCTGATTCCAATTGTCCGTGCCTTCAAGAAGGAGTAATTCGTCGGCCTAAGCCCGCAGCCCGCCATGGAACCAACACCATCAGCGTCCGCGGCGGTCAGCTCAAAAAGGACGAACTACTGCCTTGGCGCCCTGACGCTGGGGTTCATCGGGCTGGCGGTGGCTTTTCTGGGCAATCTGTGGGGCCATCCACCGGCCCGGCAGCAAATTCCGCCTGTCGACAAGGCCTTTCTCGAGAAAACGCCGTGGCGCAAGACGTACGCTGATCTCGTCCGCGGAAAGGAAGACCTGTCCGACTTCGATTGTTACGGCTGCCACGACAAGAAGAAGCCGCCGCCGTTACGCTTCGATGCGCACAGCACCCTGATCGTGCCCGAAGAGCACAAGGACATCGTGATGGGCCACGGTTCGCACAACCGGAACAATCTCTGCTACAACTGCCACAACGAGTCGAACCTCGAGACCTTTCAGGTGCGCGACGGCCGCGAGCTCAAGTTCGCCGACAGCACCCAGCTCTGCGGCAGCTGTCACGGTCCCAATTATCGGGACTGGGAGGCGGGGGCCCACGGGCGAATCAACGGCTACTGGAACACCAGCTTGGGAGAGGCGCGCAAGCTCGATTGCGCCAACTGTCACAATCCTCACGCGCCACGCATCCCGACCCGGGATCCGGCGCCTGGCCCGCACGCCCTGCGCACGCCGGTCATGCGGTACCAAGCAGAAACCACGCCCTGACATGCCCCAGCCCGAATCCACGATTCCATCCTCCCCGCCCTCCGGTGGCATGCTCGACCGGCGGAATTTCCTGCGCTCAACCGCGGCCTTCGCGGGTCTGTCCGCACTCGCCGCCAGCCTGTCGCCATTGCGCGAACTCGGTGACTACACCTCAACGGAGCAGTTCCTGCAGAAATACTACAAGGAGTTGACGCCGGACGAGATGAAGAAGGTCCTTCAGCGCATCACCAACGAGGTCGAGCGCCAATATGGCATCCGCCCGCACGTGCGCGACCTCAAGCCGATGGACGGGGTCGAGTTTGTCTACGCGCTCAACCTGACCCGTTGCATCGGCTGCCGCAAATGCGTCCACGCCTGTGTGGCCGAGAACAACCAGTCACGAAATCCGGAAATCCAGTACATCCGCGTGCTCAAGATGCCGCACGGTTCGATGGACGTGGAAAAGGGTGACCACACCTACAACGACAAGGAAGTTCCCGATCCGGGCTATTTCTACATGCCGGTGCAATGCCAGCAGTGCAAGAACCCGCCTTGCGTGAAGGTCTGTCCGGTCAACGCCACCTGGCAGGAAAAAGACGGCATCACGGTCATCGATTATGACTGGTGTATCGGCTGCCGTTACTGCGAAGCCGCGTGTCCTTACTGGGCCCGCCGGTTCAACTGGACCAAGCCCGAGATTCCCAAGGACCGCCTGAATCCCGAGATGGCCTACCTGGGCAACCGGCCGCGCAAGCAAGGTGTGATGGAGAAGTGCCATTTTTGCATCCAACGCACCCGCGCCGGACGATATCCCGCCTGCCTTGAGGTCTGCCCGGTCGGCGCCCGCAAGTTCGGCAACGTCCTCGATCCTGAGAGCGAGATTTCCTACATTCTGCGGACCAAGCGCATTTTCATCCAACTCAAGGAGGAAATGGGTACGTCGCCCCGATTCTTCTACTATTTCGACAAATGAGCCTGACAATTCTCCTGCGGCCACCCGGCGCCACGACCTCCCTCCGGCTTCCAGTCCTTTGCGCCCCATGATCACCGCCACCCGCAACTACCTCGTCTTCCTCCGCCGCTGCGCGAGCGTCGCGTTGGTCGGGGACTGGCGGTATTACGCCTGGATGGGCGTGCTCACGGTCATCGCCTTGCTCGGGCTCAACGCCTATGCCAAGCAACTCGTCAACGGCCTCGTGGTCACCGGCATGAGCGACGAGGTGTCGTGGGGGGTCTACATCGCCAACTTCACCTTCCTGGTCGGTGTGGCCGCGGCCGCGGTCATGATGGTGATTCCGGTCTATATCTATGACAACGAGGAGCTGCATGACCTCGTGATCTTCGGCGAGCTGCTCGCGGTGGCCGCGATCATCATGTGTCTGGCGTTTGTCACGGTCGACCTTGGCCGGCCGGACCGCTTCTGGCATCTCATTCCCGGCCTCGGGCAGATGAACTTTCCCCGTTCCATGCTGAGCTGGGACGTCATCGTGCTCAACGGCTACCTGCTGCTCAATGTCCACATTTGCGGCTATCTCCTTTATTGCCGGTATCAGAAGAGAAAACCGGCGAAGTGGTTCTATATTCCGTTTGTCTTCCTCGCCATCGTCTGGGCGGTCTCGATTCACACGGTGACGGCCTTCCTTTACGTGGGGCTGGGCGGTCGGCCGTTCTGGAATGCCTCGATCGTCGGACCGCGCTTCCTCGCCTCGGCCTTCACCGCGGGGCCCGCCCTGATCATCCTGGCGTTGCAGGTCATCCGCCGGGTGACCGCCTCCGGTTCCGCCACGGAACTCGAGGCGGGGGTCGATGCCGGCAGCCGTCCCGGCCGCGCCGCCACGCTGACGGATTTCGATCAGCTCGCCCACGAGCTGCCGGAAATTGCCGCCGTCCCGCCCGCTGATCGCGAACGCGCGCTGGCTGGAGCCTCGGTCATCGAGGTGAGTCGCGGCGATGTGCTGCTGCGTCAGGGCTCGATCTCACCTCATGCATTCTTCGTGCTGCAAGGCCGGGTCGTCGTGAAGAAACAGGAGGGCGATCGGGCGCGCATCACCCGCACGGCGCGCCCGGGCGACCAGTTCGGCGAGGTTTCCGCTCTGCACGGCACCGCGCGCGAGGCCACGGCCATCGCCGAGGAGCCGTCCCGGATCTTGCGCCTGTCCAACGCCGGCTTGCGCGTGCTGCTCGAAACCCACGAGTTGGCCATGGTTGTGCGCTCCCGGATGACCGAGCGGCTGATGATCACCGACCGCAGCCTGCTGATTTTGCGGGGCATCGTGCAGGTTTCGATGATCATCAATGTCTTCCTGCTCGTATGCGAAGTGTTCAAGGAGTTCTACTCCGGGACGACCCATGGACTCTCGGCAAAATATCTCTTCGTCGGATTGCACGGCCACCACGCGCTCGTGCCATGGATCTGGACTGCCATCGGCTTCAATCTCATCGCGATGGTGCTGCTGGTGCTGCCGCTCAGCCGCGGCCTGAAATACCTCAACGTTGCCTGCGTGCTCAGCATCGCCGGCATCTGGATCGAGAAGGGCATGGGCCTCGTCATCCCCGGCTTCATTCCCACGCCGCTCGGCGCGATTGTCGATTATGTGCCGTCACTCAATGAAACCCTGGTCTGCCTCGGCATATGGGCGTTCGGGCTGCTTTGTTACACGATCTTCCTCCGGATGTCGGTGCCCATTCTGCAGGGCCGCCTGACCAAGGCCAACGAGGGAATGCCGAAGAACCAGCTGGC
Source organism: Opitutia bacterium (assembly GCA_037446975.1). Lineage (GTDB taxonomy): Bacteria > Verrucomicrobiota > Verrucomicrobiia > Opitutales > Opitutaceae > Lacunisphaera. The sequence goes on along the minus strand of JBBIHQ010000036.1, from coordinate 21,975 downwards.
CGGATCCGCGTCCGCCGTCCATCGATAGATAGCCCGGCCGTCTGTCTCCCCGCACCATGGCCACGCAACTCACCGCCGCTGACGCGAGACAGTCGCTCAACGCCCATGTTGCGGTCAAGGGCGCCGAGATTTTCTCGAAATATGGTCCGCGGATTGGCTGGAGCGAGCTGCAGGCAATCTTGCAGGACCGCGCCTGCGTGCGCTATCCCTGCGAACTGGCCTTTGACAGCGCCCGGCTGAATCCCGGGGAATTTGCGCACCCCGAACCCAAAGGCGCGATGCCGGATGAGGGTTTCACGCTGTTCGTTCACCCCGTCTACATGACGCAGCTGGGCATGGTGCCCTATCTGGCCCTTTACCAGCTCGTCGCGGTGAATTACGGTGTTTTCGCCTCGGCAGACGATGCCGAGACTTTTGCTTCCCAAGCGCTCGGCCTGCCGCGTGAAGACTATTATCAGGTTCTCTGCGGACTGGCCGACCAACTCAGCCCCGGGCTCGATCCTGACTCGGGCCGATCGCACAGCGCCGGCGGTTGCGGTGCCGGTGTTTGCGGCTGTTCCGGCTAGTCGGACGCGGCTCGCCGCGATCTTTTGCTCTTCGAACCCACCTCAACGCATCCACCACAGATAACTTGAGCGAACATCCTTCCAACCGGCTCGAGCCGGATCTGTCGGAGACCCTGCTCCAATTTGAACAAAGGCTGGCCCGCCTGGAGCAACACCTGCGGCTGCCGCCATTGGAGGACGTCGCGCAACCGGCCGAAAATACACCGGCGATTGAACCCGCTTTGCTGTCACCCGTGGTCGGTGATCCGGCGGAAGAGGAGCTGGAGTTTGTCGTGGGGCAAAGATGGTTCGCCGGGGTCGGAGTCATCGTCCTCACCTGCGGGGCCGCCTTTGCGCTTTCACTGCCGTTGGCGGGTTTGCCGCCGTGGGGGCCTTCCGCGGCGGGTTTTGTCTTGGCCGCGGGGATGTTGCTCGTTGCGCGCGTGGGGCAGAAGTCCTTCGAACTGGTGGCCGGCCATCTCCGCGGAGCCGGGATGGCTCTGCTGTTTTTCTCGACTTTGCGGCTGTTTTTCTTTGGGGCAACTCACGTGCTGGAAATCGATGCCGCCGCCGGACGCGCGGTTTTGGCCGTCGTGGTCGTGATCAATCTGGCGCTGGCGCTGCGGCAGCAGTCACCCTGGCTGCTCGGTCTGGCGCTGTTGACAGGCTTGTTCAGTGCCGTGGCCGTGGGTGTGCCGATGGGTATACTTGCCACCGTCTTTCTTCTGTCCTCCCTCGCGGTGTTTACCGCGGTCCGCCAGGATTGGCCGGGGCTGTTGCTCGGGACCATGATCGCGGGCTATGCAACCCATCTGCTCTGGGCGATCAACCGACCCTGGGCGGGTCGGCCGTTGCAGATTCTGATGGAACCGGCGGCGGCGGTGTTCTTCCTGTTGGGCTACGCCGTGGTTTTCGCAGCGGGATCGCTTCTGCGGCGCAACCGGACGCGCGAGGCCCCCGAAGTCGTCCTGGCGGTGCTGCTCAACTGTGGCGCGAGCTACGGGCTGTTTTTGTTGCAGACCTTGGGAGCCTCGCCCGCGGCGTTTGCCGAAGCCCATCTGGTCGCGGCATTGGTGTTCCTCGTCCTGGCGGCGGCTTTCTGGCGGAGTGAAGAGAGCCGGATCGCAACGTTCTTCTATGCCATGACGGGTTATCTGGCCCTCAGTGCCGCCATCGCGAAAACCTTCGCTTCCCCGGAGGTCTTCATCTGGCTGTCCGGCCAGAGCCTGGTGGTGGTCGCCACCGCGCTTTGGTTCCGCTCCCGGCTGATAGTGGTCGCGAACTTCTTCATCTATGTTTCGATTGTGCTGGCCTACATGGTGGTCGCGAAAGAGGAGACGGGCATCAGCGTGGGCTTTGGCGTGGTGGCATTGCTGACCGCGCGCATCCTCAACTGGAAGAGGGAACGGCTCGAACTGAAGACCGACCTGATGCGCAATGCCTATCTGGCCAGCGCGTTTGTCGTGTTTCCGTATGCGCTTTACCACCTCGTGCCCGGGGCGTACGTGGGCATCGCGTGGGTCGGAGTCGCGGTGGTCTATTACCTGATGAATTTGATCGTGCGAAATCCCAAATACCGCTGGATGGGACACCTGACCCTGCTGCTGACCGTGCTCTACGTGATTGTGGCCGGACTGACCCAGCTGGCGCCAGCCTACCGGATCATTTCATTTCTCGTGCTTGGCACCGTGCTGGTGGTGGTTTCGCTGGTATTCACCCAGGTGCGGGCCCGTCGGAAACGCGCCGCCGGAGGCAAATCAGGTTGAGCCGGACCCGGTGGATCCCGGCGTCGTATTGGTCGTTCTGCGCAGCGAAGGCGCGCCCGGACGCAGTGGCGTCACCTTCGAGGCGGGAAATCCAACGCTGGTCAGGACGACAAGCCTGCAGCCAATAAGCGTTAGTGCACCCCCGATCAATTGGACTGAAGGCCGCCGTTGTGGCAGTCGGCGCAGGTCAGATCGGCGTCGTACTCGCCGCCGGGGTGCCTGAATTTGAGACCACTGGCGGAAATCACGCTAAGTTCAGCCTCCTTGCCCTGCGAAATGATGGTGTGGCACGACGTACAGTCGCTGGCCCGCACGGTCTCGCCGGTCGCGGTCTTGTGTTTGTCGTCGTGGCAGCGGAAGCAACCCGGCCAATCCTTGTGCCCGATGTTGTTCGGGTACACGCGCCAGTCCGCCTTGCGCTCCGGGAAGATGGTCTCCGCATAGATTTTTTGCACCGCTGCAATGGTGGCGGGTACTTCCGGGCGGTCCTTGTATTTGGCGCTGATGAACTCCGCGATCTTTTGCGGCGCGTTGGCAGTCGTGGTGATTTCCTTCTGCAGCATGGCCTGCAGGGCGGTGCGTTTGATATTGGGCAGGGTGTTGCTCAGGGTGCCCAGCGCCAGGGCGCGCTCGACCGCGTCGTCGGCGGTGGGGAAGACATGCGCCGGGCGGTTGTGACAGTCGATGCAATCCATCACGCGGACGGTCCCGGCGGGCGGTTCGCCCTTGAACTCCTGATTGCGATAAATCCTCGTGGTGCCGTCCTTCTTGTTGGTCACCCGCATCCAGACGATGTCCTGGCGCTTTTCATCCGCGGCATAATATTCAACCATGCTGTCGGGGCTGACATGCCAGTGAATCCCGCCGAGCGGACTGCCCGGGCGGCCCGTGTTGACGCGCAGGAGCATCCGGACGCTGTAGGGGGTATTCTTCTTGTCCGAGAGGTAATGATCGAAGGTGACATCGATGTTGCCGAGGAATTTTTCCGGCCAATGGCATTTCTCGCAGGTCTCGCGGGCGGGCCGGAGGTTCTTGACCGGCACATCAATGGGCCGGTGATAGTTGTTCAGCGTATAGGCGATGAGCTGATGGGTGCCGTTGATCTTGGCCTTGATGAAGGCGGTCGCTCCGGAACCGACATGACAGTCCACGCAGTCCACGCGGGCATGACCACCGCGCCGGTAGGTACTGAACTCGGGATTCATGGCCCGGTGACAAACCTCGCCACAGAACTGGGTGGATTCGGAATAGTGGTAAGTCTGATAGCTGCCGAAGGCGCTCAACAGCAGAAAGACGACCCCGCCGCCGCCCAGGAGAATCAAATACCGGCGCTGGGTGGGATTGGAGAAATCCAGCCGCCATTTGTCCTGAGCCTTGGCCACGTGCGTGAGTGTCCAGCGACGCTGGGCCCAGGCGCCGAAAAGTGCCGTGGCCAGTCCGGCGATCAGGAATCCGGGCGCGACCAGATAGGTGAAGATGCCCAGGTAGGGATTCCGATGGTCCCCCGTGAAATCCATCCAGACCAGCAGGGCGAACGAGAACAGCGCCCCCAAGGCGAGAACTCCGCCGATGGCGCTGATCCAGTTGTTGAAATGCGAGCGAGGTTTTGCGGCCGTCGGAACTGCAGTGAACTCGGTCATGGGTGTGGGGGTCAGGAGGCGAGGGAGGAAAAATCAAGCCGACGTGCGCAGGGCGCGCTCCGTCGGCTGAAGATTGCCGTGCGAGCCGGCGTCAGGCCTTGAATTTGCGGATATAGGCAACGAGATCCTTGATCTCGTCGGCGGAGAGCTCGTCCTTGAAGGACTTCATCTTCTCCTTTCCGTCCATCTTCACGCCGTCGGTGACGGCCTTGACCATTTCCTCGTCCTTGAGTTCCGCCTGCACCTTGGCGTCGGTGTAGTCGCGAATCTTGAGTTTTTTGCCAATCTTGGTTTGGCCCTTGCCATCGCTGCCGTGGCACGAGGCGCAGTTGTTGTCCCAATTGTCGGCGGCCGGCGCGGCGAGCGCAACGCTGGCGGCCAAGGCAAGGGTGAAGCTGGCGAGGGTGATTTTGGTCGTGGTTTTCATAATGAGAGGTGGTCTGGCCCTTGAGTGATTAATTTAGGCGGGATACAAGTACAAGACAGGCATCTTTTCGCCCGGTTGCCAGCACAGTTTGCGGGGAGGTGTGTTCCGGGGAAAAAACAAAGCCGACGGCCGCACAGGGCGCCCGTCGGCTGGAAAGCTCTACCC
>JBBIHQ010000036.1:0-17332 GCA_037446975.1 Opitutia bacterium | reverse complement strand
TCGCTGCCGTGGCAGGAAGCGCAGTGGTTCTCCCAGTTATCAGCAGCAGGGGCGGCGAGCATCGCGGCCGCCCCGAGGGACAGGGCGAGGCTGGTCAGAGCAACCTTGGTACGAGATTTCATAGCGGGGGAGCGGGATGAAATTACAGGGCGTAATCTAGCGAGAGATAGGCGACCGGACCCTTGAAGTTCGTATTGCCGCCGGTCGTGTCGTTTACGCTGTCAAAGTATCCGACTTTGGCATTCACCACCATCTTGTTGCTCAACTTGTGTTTGATGCCGGCGGTCACAGTATATTCGCGGGCTGCGGCACCGTAAGGCGTCGTCAAGGCGGCGAGAGCCGGGTTGCCGTCGTCCGCCCGGTAGTAGGTCGCCTGCAATTGCAGGTCGGTCTTCTTGTCCACCGCAGTGCCGACGAGCGCGCTCAGGGTCACGTAGTTGTTGTTGGAGTCATGCAGCACATTGTTCGTGTCGTAGGCGGCGACGGTCGCTGTGGCCACGGTGATGCCCGCGCGCGGATAGATGGTTCCGATGGTATTGTAGACCAGGGTTCCGCTGGCTTGCACATAGACCAGCTTGTTCGGCACCCAGTCGACCGTTTCGCTGAAGGTGTGATTCTTGGCATCGGCTGAATCAAATGCCGGGTAGGTCGGGAGGTAGCCGGTGACCTGCATCTTGCCGCTCTGATAGATGTAGCGGGTGGTGCTGGTAATCAACTCAGTGGGCTTGGCGATGATCGTGAACTTCACGCCCTTGAATTGTGAATCCAAGAGGTAGTAGTCACCCAGATTGACGCTGAAACCGGCCGACTCATACTGGTGGTGCTTGCTGAACAACTCGGTTCGTACGTCAAGTGCGGAGGAAGGACGCCAGTTGGCGCCGAGCGTGTAGTTGCCGTGGTCCTCCGATATATTGTTATTGGCCAGTGTTCCGTTCGCCACAGTGAGCGGGTTGAATGCGGAGGTGTCCTTCTCAATTCCGTTGAGGTTGCGTTGGCTGCCCGTAAAATAGAGCGCCAAATCCTTGATGCCCGTGTAACGCAGCTCAAGGACCGGCGTGCCCGAGTGCTGATTCACTTTCGACCAATCTTGGCGCGGGGTGGTTGTCAAGGTCACGGCGGGAGTGCCGGACGCGGCCGTGACATTATAACCACTCGCGCCGTGGATGAATTCCTCCTCGCCGCGGAAGGCAAACTTGACCGACAAGTCCTTGGTGGGGGCGTAATCGAGGTCGGCATTCCAAGTGTAGGACTTGATGCGCGAACTGCCGGTGAGGCCAGCCACGTTGGCCGTGGCCACCGGCGTCGCCCCCGATGCTGTCGGGGTCGAGGTAAGAAGCAGGCGATTCCCCGTGACATCAGCGTTCAACTCCTGATACGTCCCGCCAAGCCGCAACGTCAGCTTGTCGTTGATGATGGTATCGGCCTTGCCCGTGAGCGAATTTGTCTTCGAGCTAATACCATCGGATTGGGTGATCGCCTGCTGGTTGTTCCAATTAGTGGCGGCAACATTCGCCTTGGCGGCAGGTTGCGCTGCCGACGACAGGCTGGCAATCGACCAGGGAATGACCTCCCCGGGAAAATTGGTGACGTAGCGCGTATCAAGGTTGTTGATCTCTTCGTGCAAGTAGGTCACCTGAACCGTCGTTTTATTGATCGTGTGCCGGACAGTGGCCTCCAATTCCTGGTGGCGTTCGCCGACGTCTATGTAGCTCGGGGCCAGCTTGCGGGCGGGGTTAACAGGATTTGGCGCTAGGTTGAAAGGCAGACCCGTGAGGTCGGTGCCTCCCCAGATGGTGGAATCCTTCTGCCCGTCACGGAGTTCGTTGGTGTATTTGATGGTGAAAACCGGCATGTCAGGAAGCGCAATGGTCGTCTCAACCCAGAACTTGGCGCGATCAAGATGGAGATCCTCGTTGGCCAAGGGCATCCACTGCTGGTTGGTCGGGAAGAAGCCGCCAGCACCATCATAAAATGTGCGGAAGCGCTTGTAGCCGACCTCGAAGGATCCGACCTCGTTCTTCGTCAGTTTCATCTGGGCGAGGTAGTCCTCAGAGCCGGTCAGAGCGCGTCCGTCGAGTTCGACGTTGACGTCCTTGGTCAGATCTTTGGTCAAATGCAAGGCTTCGATGCCGGCACCGCCATTTTCGGATTGGAGCGCGCTGTTCTGGAAGGCGGCCTTGTTGCCCGTGATGGAAGGGGCATAGCCAGTGACCTTGATGTAGCTGTCAAAGGTTGGAAAAGCATCGGCTTGTTTGAGGGCGTCGCCGGCTTGCAGGCGGCCACCCTGCAGGGCGCAGATGGCAGTGGCCAGAAGACCGGCGCTGCGGATAAAGGGGGAATTTTTCGCGTTCATGGCGTAGGCGGCTTGAGGGTCAGTAACGGAAGTGGTTGTTGGCGTTGGAGCCGTGGGGTGCCTCGTGGCAGCCGGCGCTCCAGCAGGTGCCCTGCATCAGGCGCGAATTGTGATTTTCCGACGTGTGCCGGATAGCATTCGCGTTGATCTGGCCAGTGACCCCGGGGTCTGGTGCCTCAAGGTGGCAGCGGAGGCAGAGGTTGGCATCGCGGGCGACCAACATCTTCTGGTTCACACTGCCGTGCGGATTGTGGCAGGAGACGCAGCCTTCGCGCATGGCATTGTGCTCAAATACAAACGGGCCCTTCTGAGCGGTGTGGCACTTTGTGCAGGTCTCGTTCTGGGCCTCCAAATCGGCACCGGAGCCGCGAACGGCGTTGTCAGAGTGAACATTGTGGCAATCCACACAGGACATCTTCCCGGCCAGCACAGGGTGGCTATGCGGCAGGCTGAACTGACCGCGCTTGTCGAGGTGGCATTGGAAACATGCTTCGGGCGACTTACCCGGGTTGACGATGGTGCCCTTGCCGCCGCCAGCCTTGACGTGCAGGGAGCCGGGGCCGTGACAGGCCTCGCAGCTGTTGTCATTGCCCTTGGCATCCTTCAGCGCCAGCTTGGCGTGCGTGGCCGAGCCGAAATGTGCGGTTTGGTCTTCGTGGCACTGGGCGCATTGCTTGGAACCCACGAAGGTTGCCCCAGCAATTCCGGGCGGGGCGACGATGGTCCGGTCGACCATCATACAAGACACAAGCAGAAGCCCCCACAGGGAGATTCCGCCGAAGATGACGGTGTTTTTTGAGAGGCGCAGTCTTGGGCTCATATGAGGTGTGAGGTTGGGGTGGTCGGTCGTGTTGGGCTTCGGGAGGGGTAGTCTTCTAGATTGTGCTTATCATGGCAGAATATGCGCAGCCGGCTACGCGCACATTGTTAGTCGCTGCGCATTCATTGCCGAATCCAAAAACAGTCTGATGTTAAGCGCCGTTAACCAGATGAAGCAAAATTGCTAATAGGGTTGGGACAACACTGCGCCGCTGCGGATACCGTCGATTGACCTCTGCACGGGGGCTTCCAACCAGGGGACTTGGTTTTCGCCATCTGTGCAACCGGTCACGAGGCCGGTGGGATGACACGGCAAGGTCATCTCGATCGATTGGGGCTCGGGCGATTTGGCCGGGAAAACCTACTGCACCGTGCGGAGCTGGATGCTGTCGATGCGCCGGTCCTTGGTTTGCACGTCGGATACAATAATAAGCCGGTCATCCTGGCGGATCCGACCCTGCTCGAACAATGCCTTGGTGGCGCGTTCAATCGTTTCCTCCGGCTCGCCAAACGGGGTGAGCAGGAATGGCTCGACGGAACGGACCATCCGCAGGTGGCGCAAGGTTTCGACCGAGTCCGTGACGGCAAGGATCGGGGCGCGGGGCGGGCGGTGGGCGGCCAGTCCGGCAGCATTCGTGCCATGGCGGGTGAAAACCAGGAGAAGCGAGCGCGGCAATTCGTTGGCGAGCACCACGGCGGCGCGAAACACCTTCATGCGCTCGTTGAGAAACACCGCGGGCTCGGGAAAATCGCCCGCCTGCTCCTCTTCGATGCGCCGGGCGATGGTGTCCAGCACCTGCACGCTTTCGAGCGGATATTTGCCGATGGTGGTCTCCCCGGAAAGCATCACGCAGTCGGCCTGTTCATAGACGGCATTGGCCACGTCGGTGATCTCGGCCCGGCTGGGCATCGGCTGGTTGATCATGGACTCGAGCATGTGCGTGGCGATGATGACCGGCCGGCCGATGGCGAGGCAGGTGCGGACCGCGCGACGTTGGATGACGGGCAGCTCCTGCAGCGGCACTTCAATGCCCAGGTCGCCGCGGGCCACCATCAACGCATCCGTGGCGCGGATGATGTCGTCGAGATTGTCGATGGCGGACTGATCCTCGATCTTGGCGACGATACGGGCGCGGGATTTCCGTTCCTTCAAAAACACCCGCAATACCTCGATGTCCGAAGCCTCGCGCACGAAGGAGAGCGCGACAAAGTCGATCCCTTCCTCGATGCCGACCACCGTGTCCGCTTTGTCCTTCTGGGTGAAGGACGGGAGATTGACATGCACGCCGGGCAGGTTGATGTGGCGGCGCGAGGTCAGGGAGCCGGGCGTGAGCACGCGGCAGCGGATGTGGGCGTCGTGTTTTTCCAGAACCTCCAGCCGGATAAGGCCGCTGTCCACCAGCACGGTGTCGCCCACCTTGATGTCGTTGACGAGGTCGCGATAATTGACGTCGACCGAGCGCACCTCCTCGGCGTGTTCGCGGAAAGCGCCGGGCTTGACGGTGAAATCGAAAATCTCGCCCGCTTGCAGCTCGAGTGGCACTTCCAGGTCGCCGGTGCGGATTTCCGGGCCCTTGATGTCCATCATGATCGCCACCTCCCGTCCGGCGGTCCGGCCGGCGCGGCGGATGCGGCGGATGACTTCCCTTGTCCAGTCGTGGCTGGCGTGCGCCATGTTGAGGCGGATGACATCGGCGCCGGCGCCGATGAGTTTGACCAGCATCTCCTCGCTTTCGGTGGCGGGACCGAGGGTGGCGATAATCTTGGTGCGGCGGAGAGCAGTCGTGGAAGGCATTGGCGGATCGATGCAAGCATCGGGCGGTCCACGCGGCAAAACAAAAGCCCGGGTGACACCGGGAATTAACGGAAATTGTGCGTGCACCGAACGGGCTTTCAGCTAAAGCCAACGGGCGATGCCCGCCTATTTTCGGCTCCCTGTAGTTCCGCCATTCCGGCGGTCCGGGAGGTTTTTGCCCGCCCGAAAGCTTTGGATGGGCTGACCCGGAATCACTCGAATCCGGACCGGGCTTAACTCCATCTTCCGTCATGTCCCTGAGCATTGTCTTTATCTGCCTCGCCGTGGTGATCGGCATTTATTTCTACAACAATCCGCTGAAGCACGGGCCGTGGTTCCTGAGCCGGCGCTTCATCAACTGGTTCCCGCTCGGAATGACCTATTCGTTCCTTTATATGGGACGCTACAACCTCGCGGTGGCGAAGACGGCGCTGGGCACGCTGATGACCAACGAGGAATTCGGGCTGATCTTTGCCGCCGGCACCGTGGTCTACGCCTTCTCCTTCCTCGTCAACGGCCCGCTGGTAGACCGGATAGGCGGAAAGAAGGGCATCATCATCGCGGCGCTCGGCGCATCGCTGGCCAACATCATCCTCGGGGTGATCACCTGGCTGGTGGTGACGGACCGGCTGCACATCCGGCTGCTCGGGGTGTTCTCGGCCGTCTACGCGCTCAATATGTATTTCCAGAGTTACGGCGCCGTCTCGATCATCAAGGTGAAGGCGAACTGGTTTCATGTGCGGGAGCGCGGCGTGTTCGGCGCGATCTTTGGCACGCTGATCTCCTTCGGCGTGTATTTCGCCTTCGAGTGGGGTCAGGGCATCGTCAACATGACCAAGGCGACGGCCCCCACCGAGTCCAACAGCCTCATCGGGCTGGTGCGGTCGGTGTTTGTGCCGGCCGGTTCCACGCTCGATGCGACTTGGGCGGTGTTCTTCATTCCCGCCGCGATCCTGCTGGTGTGGACGGGCCTTGACCTGTGGTTGATCAAGGAGACGCCCGAGGACGCCGGCTTCGCCCATCTCGAGACGGCCGACGCTTCGACGGGGCACATGCACGACCATTACTCCACGATGGATTTGCTGAAGAAGGTATTCCTGAGCCCGCTCATGCTGATGCTCGGCGGCGTGGAACTCACGGCCGGCGTGCTGCGCAACGGCATCATGCAGTGGTACACGATCTTTGCCCATCAGGTGCCGCAGCCCGGCGCCGAGGGTATCCTGGATAACTGGGGGCTGCTGCTCTGCATGTTCGGCATCATCGGGGGGTTCGCCGGCGGCCTGGTCTCAGACAAGTTCTTCCAGTCGCGCCGCGGGCCGCCGGCGGCGATCTTCAGCGCCTTCATGCTCATCATGGCGGCAGTGATGGCGATGAATCTCTTCAAACTGCCATTCCTGGTTGGTGTTGCCGCGCTGCTGATCGTTGCCGCTGTGACCGGCGTGCACTCCCTGATGTCGGGTACGGCGGCGGCGGATTTTGGCGGGCGCAAGGCGACGGCCACCTGTTCAGGCCTGATCGACGGCTGCGTCTATCTCGGCAGCAGCGTGCAGTCCATCTGTGTCGGTTATCTGACGGGGACGAGCTGGTCCGGCCATAGCTGGCAGTGGTGGCCCGTTTTTCTGATGCCGTTCGCGCTGATCGGCGGAATCATCGCCTGGCGCATCTGGAATGAGCTGCCAGCCGCCACGCGCAAGTATATCAACGAGCACGAGAAGAAACCGTCGCCGGCGGCCGTGCCCTGACGCTCCGAAGCGGGGTCGCCGGCCAGACGGTCAGCCGATGGAATTACGAAAACTCGTAGAACGGTGTGCCCGCGCCGGGGGCGACGATCGAAAACGCACAGTGGAGCGCGACCAGGGGAACACCGCATGCCGATTCGACGGCGGCGGTTGAGTTGCAGTCGCGGCTGAGGTGGGCGAGGAACACGTGGCGCCAACGCGGGCTGGCGATCGAGGCGAGCAATTCCCGGGCGGCTTCGTTGGAAAGATGACCATGGCGACCGCCGATGCGCTGCTTGACCGACCAGGGGCGCTTTGTGTCGGCTTCCAGCATTTGCGGACAATGGTTTGCCTCCACAACCAGCACGTCGGCTTCGCGGATGCGTTCGCGTACATGCTGCGGCGCGTGGCCGAGGTCAGTCAGCCAGGCGAGGCTGCGGCGAGGCGCGAGCAGGTCATCCTCCCCGTGCGCGATGAGAAAACCAACGGGATCCTGTGCGTCGTGGGGCACGGCGAAGCTGCTGATTTCCAGGTCGCGAAAGCGAAACGTGGCGCCGGTTTCGAACAGATTCCAGGCCACACGGTGCTTGAGGCCCGCCTGCAGGGCCTGGGCGGTCCCGCGGTTGGCAAAAACGCGGATCTGCGGATGGCGCGCCAAGCCGCTTAAGCCGGCGGCGTGATCGCCGTGTTCGTGGGTCAGCAGGATGGCATCGATGTTCTCGAGCTTTTCCCCCAGTTCCCCGAGCATTTCCGTGAGTCGTTTGGCGGAGAAACCCGCGTCCACCAACACGCGGGTGTTGTCGGTCTGGAGCAGGGCGGCGTTGCCCGCACTGCCACTGCCGAGAATGCTGAACCGCATGGCCATGGCTCCGATTGATCGGCGTTCCGGGCGGATCGGGCAACGGTTAATTTGGTGACCGGACCCTAATCGAAGGCGCAGAGTGCCTCGACGCCGGCGGCTGCCCCGTCCCGTTGCCAGCCGTCAAGTTGGGCCTGGTCCTTGAGCTGCTGGCCCCGGGCCCGGGACACCAAGGCGAATGTGCTCTGGCACTCGGGCAGGGCGGTCATGTCACCCCAGAGCTTTTCGAACTGGGCGACCGGGAAAATGTCCTCCTGTCCGTGCCCCCAACGCTTCTTCACATCCTTGAGCGTGACGTATGTGGGAAGGCGCGCCGCAAGGGTTCGGACGGCCGCGGCCGTCTTCTCCGGGTCAGCCAGGTCGCGGCGGCTGAGACCGAACAGGGTCAGCAGGCGGTCAATGTCGATCCAGCAGGTGTTGGTGTTGTAATAGGTCAAAGCAAACTCGTCCTCTTCGCGTGGCAGGGCCAGGCCTTCGACGACCTGGAGGCGCCGGTTGACCCGCGCGAGTCCGCCGCCGTGGTCCTCGATTCGGCGGCTGATAACTTCGAAACCCAGGGTGGCACCCGAGGCCTGGAACCAGCCCAGCATTGCCGGGTCGGGCGTGATGCCGAGGGTGTCGATGTTGTGAGCCACGAGGGTGCGCAGCTGCGGCCGCGCGGCGAGCAGGCGCGCCAGCACGCCATTCTTGAGCAGATTGGGGATTTCAAACCAGTGCCCGACCGGGTGCAGGCACTGCTCGGGCAGGTTGTCGGTGTAGTCCGATGCTTCACCTGCACTCTGCGCCCAGCCGGTCAGCGCCGCCCGGACGCTTTCGCGCATCTTCTCCTTTTGCTCATCGAGTCGCTGCTGGGCCGTTTCCTGCCAGGCAAAATGCAGATCGCGCACGGTCGGCACCATCCGCAACCCGATGGACCGGCCGGGCGACAGCCAGATATCGCGGCCCACGGCGTCGCCCGCCAGGGCCTGCAGCAGGCGCTCGATGGGCGCGTGCGTGAGATGACTCGTGGTAAAGACGTGCGGTACCTTCATGCCATGGTCACGCCCGATCCGGCGCGTTTTGGCCAGCTGCACTTCAACGAAACTGCGATGCCGTCCGGCGAACCGCGCAAACGGATGCAAGCCCTTCACGACTCCGGCGCCTTGGGTCCAACGGCTGCCCACGCCGGCGGCGTAGGTGACCACGGCCACTTCTCCGCGCCGCAAGGCAGCTTCACCCGCGGCGCGCATGCCCTCCGAAACGCCGGCCGCGTCGAATAGCTCCGCCGGCGGGACATCCTCGATGCGGGTCGTGGCGGGCAGGCGGTTCATCGCCAAGCCGATGCGGCCGTTGCGCAAATCGGCCCGGATCTGCTCATGTTGGGCGGCGTCAAAGCCATTTTCGGCCAGCAGTTCCTGCAGGCGCCGCGCCGGATCGTCGCCCGGCGGATTTGTGGGCAGCAGCCGGTCGAGCAGGGCGGGCAGGGCGGTGGCGAACTCGGGGTTGGTGCGGGCTGCGTGCGTAAATTGCTGCACATCGGTCCGCTCGCGGGGAGAAAGATCGCGGGCTTCGCGCCGCAGGCACGTGGGCAGGGACTGCTGGTAATAGCCTGCCGGCAGCAAGGCGGCCGGCCCGGTGAGCAACGCGGCCATCGAGCCGTGTTCATTGATGGCGAAATCGTAGACCACCGGATCCATCGCGAACGGCAGGGCGCTCTGCAACTCGCGCTTGGTGGTGAGCATGATCTCCTGCAGCCGTTCCTGAGCCTGGCGTTTCTTTTCCGGCGCAAACACAAAGCCCATGCCACCGCCGGACATGCCCCCCAGCATCCAGAAGCCCCAAAAATCCCTTCCCAAGGCCGCCCGGGTGCGCGCAATCAGCTGTTCGGTATAGAGGCTGGTCACCCACGGGATGATGGTTTGCAGCGGTCCGAAAAAGTTGTCGGTCAAGGCCCCGCCAAGGGCCCGGATGTCGCCGGCGGCGAGCAACCCGAGGATATGGTCGAGCGTGGCGACGGCCTGGCCGCGGGCCTGCCATTCGGGTCCGCTGCGCAGGAGGTATTTCTCGGTCACCATTTCCAGAATCGGTCCGACGTTCTGCGCCATGCCGCCATGGACCAGGACGAGTGAATCCTGTAATTTTGCCCGCGCGCCCGGCGGTACCCGGTCGGGTCCGAGCAGGGTGTGGCGGGGAAGCAACCGGCCGAGGCTGACGCCATATTCCGGATCGCCGGCCTGCGCGGCCGTGCCTTCGATCAGCTTGATGCCGGGCCACACGCCGCCGGAGTCCTGCCAGCCGCCGCCGGAGCCGCCGAGCCACTCGCCGAGAATGGCGCGGGCTGCGACCACACGGCGTTCGGCTTCCGCCATGGCGCCGTCGAGCGAACGAATCTGGCCGGTGGCGCGCATGCAGGCGCCGATCAGGGCGCCAAGCAGGTTGGTTGAGACAGCCAGCCGCGAGCCCTTGGGGATCCGGTTGACATTGCTCACCAGCTCGAAGCCGCGGCCGGGCCCGAAAATCGCGGCAAGCAGGTCAGCCAGCCGGGTGCCCGAACGTTCGATACCGGGCGGGACGATGCCGGCGGCGATGATCGCTGCCTTGAGCAAACCAAGATAGTCGCGGCCAAAATCGAAGACCTCTTCCAACTGTTCGATGCGCGAGCTGGTTTCGAGATCGATGCTCGTCAGACGGATCACGGGCTCGTCGATGACCCGGAGCCACGCCTCCACCGGCGGGCGGGTGACCGGATCCCGGCCGTGCACGCCGAGATCGATCGAGACATTGAGCACGCGCGCCCCGGCGGGGTAATCCATCCCGAGGAAGAAAATGTCGCTCCAGCCGCAGTGCGTGAGATCCATGCGGACGGGAGTGAGTTCGCGGAGGATGGGGAATGGCGCGTCCGGCCCGTTGCGGGCGAGCAATTCGGGCCGGACGCGCAACGGCTGGTCTAGCGGGTGGCCAAGCCGGAACATCCAGGCGTTGCCCCGGGTGGAACGCACCGTGTGGCGCACCTGGTTGGCCAAAGTCTGAAACGCAAGAGCTTGGAACGCAGCCGCCAGTGCGCTGGAAATGGTGTCGCTGGGCCCTTGTTCGGCCTGGGCGCGCTGAAAATGCGAAATCGCCTCCTCGAAACGCCTTTCCAGGAGATGCCGGAAGCCGGCGTAGGGCACCCGGCCGGTGCGCGGAAAATCGGGGCGGGCCGGGAGGTGGTAGCGATGAATGGCACTGAGAAAAAAGAGCGCCCGCACCCGGCGGTAAAGGTTCGGCTCGCTCCGGTGGTATGCCTCCAGTTCGCCGCAGGCCTCGAGCAAGCCGTCGGTGGACCGGCCGACGCACCAGTCGTCAATAGCCGCGTCGCGCACGCCCGGTTCGGTGGACGCGATGATATCGGTCAGGCTCCGGCTCATGGTTGTTCGGCGCGGAGCGCGAGCAGTTCGATGAGCTGGGTCAGCACGTGGTCCCGGTCGCGTCCGACCAGGGACAGGGCGAGTTGCGCGAGCAGCAGGCCGTACGGAGCCCCGATGTCGTAACGCCGGCCGGCCACCGCCAGCGCGAGGAAGCGCCGGCGGGAAGCCAGATCGTGCAGCGCGGGCGAGAGACCGAGATTTTTTTCCGGATGGGCGGCGCGTTGTTCGTCGAGAATGGAAAAGATCTCCGCGTCCAGCACGTGCAGACCGAAGAAGCAAAGATAGAAGCCGGCGCGCAGGCCGGGCACAATGAGTTGTTGTTCGGCCAGCGTGGGCGTGGGCTTTTCGAGCACGGCTTCGATTTGATAGAGCTGCTGGCCGCCGCTCACCAACCGGCCGCCGACCGCTCCGTACGAGGTCAGCAGGTTTTCGCGGGTGGGCTGGACGGCGGCGACTGGCGCGTTCTCGGCCGCGGCCACGGCCAGGATCTGCCGGGCGCAGCTGGTCGTCCCGTGCGCGACGTGAAGGTGGTCGCCGACCAGATGGAGAAAGGGTTCCTCGTTCATCGGCTGGCGGCCGCACAGCACCGCGTGGCCGTAGCCTTTGGGCTCGGACTGGGGAATGAACTGCACGCGGGATCGCAAGGCACCGCAGGCCGCGGCGTAGGCGACCTCGTCACCGGGGCAAACGATCACGACAAATTCCTCGATGCCGGCGCTGGCCGCCTCTTCGAGGACAATCTGCAAGGCGGACTTGGATTCACCGTTGCGGTCGACCAGGGTTTGCAGGGGCAGGGTACGCTGGCGGGGATTGGCCGCCGTGATCAGGGCTTTGCGGATGTTCATGGGGCGGAGGGCCGGCGATTGTCGGTGGGCATCCGGCGCCGCACAACAGGAAACATCATGGTCTGCGCCGCCCCCGGGGTTGACGCCACGGCGATTCTGGCTTCGCTTGACCCTCCATGCCGAAGCAGGCCCCCAGCCGCAAATCGCTCCCGAAGAAAGTGCGTCCGCTCGCCGGCACGGTCTTCATCACCCGCCAGGTGCATTTCAATTCGGCGCACCGGCTCTTTAACCCGGCGAAAAGTCTCGCGTGGAACCGGCAGCAGTACGGCCTCTGCACCAATCCGCACTGGCACGGGCACAACTACGTGCTCGAAGTCACCGTGCGGGGCCAGCCCGACCCCACGACGGGCTATATCATGGATCTTGGCGAATTGAAGCGCATCGTTCACCGGGCCGTGGTGGACAAATGCGACCATCGCAATCTGAACGAGGAGGTCGCGTTCCTGAAGAACATCATCCCGTCGACGGAAAACCTGGTGGTCGCGTTCTGGCACCAGCTCGAACCGCACATCACGGCCGGGCGCCTGCATTGTGTGCGCCTGTACGAGACTCCGCGCAACTTCGCCGAATTTTTCGGCCCCGACCACGCCTGACCCGGGATCCACGATGAAACAGATGTATCTCCACCGTTCGAACTGCGGACAGTTGCCACCGATCAAGCGCAGCTACGACAAGAAGTTCCGGGCCAGCGCCGCCTATCGCGCGTCGATGCCCGACATGATGGAAGTGGCGCACGAGGCCATCCATGGCGCCAACGTGCCGATCCAGCAGGTCGGCATCCACAATTTCAAGCTGCCGCTCAAATACCGGACCAAGACCGGCAAGATCCACACCCTGGAGACGAGTGTCACCGGCACGGTGTCGCTCGAGGCCGAGCTGAAGGGCATCAACATGAGCCGCATCATGCGGTCGTTCTATGAGCACAAGGGTGGCGTCACGACCGGCGAGTGGATGGGCAAGATTCTGAAAAGCTATCTGCGCAACGTCGACACCAAGGACGCGCGGCTAAAGATTGCATTTTCCTACCCGATGGTGCGGCCGAGCCTCCGCAGCGGGCTGGAGGGTTATCAGTTCTATCAGGTGGCCTTCGAAGGGGTCATGACGCGCGACGGCCGCTACCGCCGCTTCATCCATTTTGATTTCGTCTACTCCTCGGCCTGTCCGTGTTCGGCTGAACTGACCGAGCATGCCCGCGCCAAGCGCCACGCTTATGGCGTGCCGCACTCGCAGCGCAGCAAGGCGCGGGTGACGGTGGAGGAGGCCGAGGGCCGGAAGATCTGGATCGAGGACATCCATGCCATCTGCTTGCGCGCCCTGCAAACGGAGACACAGGTGATGGTGAAGCGCGAGGACGAGCAGGCGTTCGCCGAGCTCAACGGCGCCTACCTCAAGTTTGTCGAGGATGCCGCGCGCCTGCTCTACAAGGAATTCGATGCGGATAAACGCATCCGGGATTTCCGCATCGCCTGCTCGCACCTTGAGTCGCTGCACTCGCACGACGCGGTCAGTGTCATCTGCAAAGGGGTGAAGGGTGGTTTCACCGCGGATTTCATGGATTTCGGCTCGCTGCTGTGCTGAAACAAGAATTACAGAGAGGCGAAGGAACGGAACCGTGGAAGGGCACGATCTTGAATCCTGCAGTATTTTCGCTTTTTTGCGTTTCCGGGAATGATTTATGAAGCCCGTCATCCTCATTACCGGCGCGTCACAGGGCATCGGGGCGAGCATAGCGAAGGTGTTTGCGGCCAGTCCTCCGGGAGCCCGGCTGGCGTTGGTGGCGCGCAATGAGCGGAACCTCCGCGCGACCGCGCGGGCCTGCATCAAGTTTGGCGCCGACGTCGAAATATTCCCCTGCGACGTCAGCGATGAAGCCGCGGTGACGGCGATGGCCCGGGCCGTGACGCGGCATTTCGGCCACGTGGATGTGTTGATCAACAATGCCGGCCAGTGGGCGGGTGCGCCGTTCATCGGGACGAGCGCGGCGATGTTTGACCACATGCTGGCGGCAAATCTGCGCAGCGCATTTCTCGTCTCGCGCGCATTTGTCCCCGCCATGGTAAGGCGCCGGCGCGGCGAGGTGTTTTTCATGAGCTCGATCGCGGGGTTGGGCGCCCACCCGAACAGCGCGGCCTATTGCGCGGCGAAATTCGGCGTGACCGGCCTGGCCAAGGTCTTGCGGGCCGAAACGAAACGATCGGGTGTGCGCGTGTGCTGCATTCACCCGGGAGCGACCTGGACCCCTTCCTGGTCCGGCAGTGGGGTAAAGCAGGAACGGATCATGCCGGCGGAAGACATTGCCCATGCGGTTCTCGATATCCATCGGCTCAGCCGCCGAACCGTGGTGGAGGAGATCGTGCTCCGCCCGCAGCTCGGGGACATTTGAGTCGCGCGGGCGATGCCGCTTCACTCCCGGCGCCAGAGATCGGCGCGGACCAAGCCCCATTCGAACTCCTGCCGGCCTTCCAGCTGGAAGCCGCGGGCATTCAACAGGTCGTCCGGCTCGGTTTGCCGCTGTGCGGGCAGGGCGACCGCGGCCCGAAAAAACGCATACATGAGCGCATGGACGGCCCGGGCCCGCCACCGGGCCGGTCCGGAGACGGGCAGGGCGAAATCCACGTCAAGCCACACGGCGTTCGGACTGGCGCAAGCAGCCAGTTTGGCAATCACGGCGGCGAGCGGTGCAGGCGGAAAACAATCAAGAAAGAAACAGGTCACGATGGCGTCATAGCGCCCGCTGGGCGTCCACTCCAGGAGGTCGGCGTGATGCCACCGGATATTCGCCGGCGGGGTCGGTGGCGCCCGCCGCCGTGCTCGCGCCAGCATTTTCGCACTGGCTTCAACGCACGTCAGCTCGGCGGCCGGAAACCGGGTGGCGCAGGCGGCGGCAAAGCGACCATGACCTTCACCCGCGCTCAGAATCCGGCTACGCCCATCCAGCGCTTCGAGCCACGCGGTGCGGGCGCGTTGCAGCCGGTCACCGGCGGTCAGGGCCTCGAGCCAGTCATAGTGGGGCGCCAGGCGGTTGAAACTCATGTCCACTGCCAAAGCAGGCTCGCCACCAGCGCGCCACCGGCGTAGGCCGCGACATCCCAGGGATCGCCGGTAGCCCGGCTAAAAAGATGTGGCGCGATCACCTCGGCGGCGATGGACCAGACGACCAGGTGAAGCAGAATCTCGTCCCATCGCGGCGAGCCGTCGTTGGTGCGCAGGCCGAGCCGGCGGTGCAGCCACAAAATCAGCGGCAGCGCGGCAGGGATCAACAGTGTGTCGGAAAAATAGCCGTGCAAAAACCAGCCCTTCCACGCACCCGGAATCAACCATCGATTGACGGCATAGCCAGCGCACGCCGCGATGCACAGCGGATCGCGGGCGTAGCCGAAACGCTTCATAACAACGCGGCGATGGCCAGGCCCGCGCCAAGGGCCAGCACTATCTTCAATGCCAGATTCGTGTAACCAAGGGAGGGATTTGGAATCATGATTATTTTGGTTAGCCAGATTGGCGTGCGGCGCAACCCCCGGGTTATGGGAAGCAGCGCGCTAGTCCTGTTGGTCCTTGGCAAAGGCCATTTGCGCCCGCAGCAGATCGTGCATGGTGACCACACCAATGACGCCGCCGTCCGGGCGATCAAGCAGCACGATCAACCCGCTGGGTGAGTTGACGATCTGGCTGGCGACTTCGCGGACGGATGCTCCCGGCACGCAGGTGACCGCTGCCTCGAGAACTGGGTCACGTTGCGAGGTGACCGCTGCCTGCGCCTCCCGTCGTGTCAGCACACCGGCCAGCCGTCCGTCCACCACCACCGGAAACCGGTCAAGTGTGTTGCGCTCCAGCAATTCGCGCAATGCCGGCGCGGCGAGGTCGTGGGCGACGATCGGGGTGAATTTGGCGATGCGGGCCACCGGCAATTCCATCCAGGTGCGCAGGCTGCGGGGCGGCACGATGCGATCCACATGCTGGCCATCCTGCGCCAGCACGGTCTCATAGAAGTTCTCGCGGGTCATTTTCCGGCTGATCATTTCGCTGACGAGGGCGCCGATCACGAGTACGGGGACCAAGGCAAATTCGTGGGTCATTTCAAAGACAATCAGGATTCCGGTCACCGGGGCCCGCACCACGGCGCCAAGACAGGCGCACATGCCAACGACAGCGAGTGTGACATGGTCGGCCGGGGAAAGGGGCAGCACCAGGCTGGCCAGTCCGGCAAAGGCAGCTCCGGTCATGCCGCCAAAAAAAAGAGTTGGAGCAAAAATTCCGCCGCAGCCACCGAGTCCGTAGCAAACCGCGGTGGCCAGCAATTTGGCGACCAGCAGCAACGCCGCAATCTGCCAGACGAGCTTGCCGTCGAGCGCCAGCGACAGGTCGTCGTAGCCCAGGCTGAAGACGCCGGTATGACCGGTGCCGACGAAGACCGCCGCGCCGATGGCCCAGACGGTGACACCGCCCAGCATAGTGCGCACCCATGCCGGCAGCGGACCGGGCCGCCGGTTTACGATCCTCAGGCCGAGTGACATCTTTTGGAACCAGCAGCCGGCCACCGCGGATAACGCCGCGACAAAGGGCGCAAGCGCGAAAGCCAGCCATTGCGGGGTGCCTTGGCCGTGCAAGGCGAAGGCGGGCTGGGCGCCAAGAATTCCATGCGCGACCAGCGCGCCGAGCACGGCCGCCAGCAGCACGCTGCCGAGCATCCGGCTGTTAAGATCGCCGATGATCTCCTCGAGAACAAACGTGACAGCGGCGATCGGGGTGTTGAAGGCGGCGGCCAGGCCGGCGGCCGCGCCCGCGGCGGCGGCGGTACGGCGCTCGTTCTTGGCCGTGCCAAGAAAGCCGGATAATTGGGAGGTCAAACCGCCGGCCAGTTGCACCGAAGGACCCTCTCTTCCCAGACTGCTACCTCCGCCGACGCTAAGGGCGCCGCCGATGAACTTCACCCAGACAACCCGCCAAGGCACATAACCAAAGTCCTTCCAGAAGGCCAGTTTCAGTTGGGGAATGCCGCTGCCGGCCGCATCGGGACAAAAGCGCGTCAGCAACCAGCCGGAAATGGCGGACGTACCCGCGACGATCAAAAAGCTGCCAATCAGAAAATATGTGCGCGAACGGTGGGTCAGGGCCTCGAGTCCGTTTTGATAAATGACATGAATGGCCAGTTGAAACAACACGGCCGCCAAGCCGGCCGCCAGACCGAGGACAACCGTGACCACCACCGGCCGCGCCCGGGCCGGCAGGCGCTGGATCAGGCGGCCAAAGAAATCATTGAACATCGCTCTTCATCTTTTGGACCGGGTGGAGTGATTTCAATGATTTATTGCCGGAACTGAAATGGAGCGAATGGCGAAAGGGCCTCCAACTTCCTTGCGGCTACCTTTCGTCCAGAGAATTCCGCAAGTGGCTGAAGAAACGGAGACAGGAAGATCCGTATGCCTGAGCAGCTTTTCAGCCAAGCAGTCAGTCAAGGCTCCTTCGGTGCGGTCCTCCTCCTTACAGGTTGCACCGGGCAGTTTCCTCGATCCGCCGTCTTCCGCTTCTGTCGTTGGGGTGCTAACAAATTGCTGGG
>JBBIHQ010000035.1:13669-34563 GCA_037446975.1 Opitutia bacterium | reverse complement strand
TTTCCCGAGCACAGCCGCGCGGCTTTCCAGCGGGCGCTCGAGGCCGGCTTGGTGAAAGCGGACGGCGTCGTTATCGCCCAGGATGTCGAGGTGAAGGCTGGGCAGATCATGGAGTTCTCCTTTCCCGAAACCAGGCAGACCGAGCTGAAGGCGGTGGAAATACCGTTGAAGGTGATTTTCGAGGACCAGCACCTCATAGTCTTGAACAAGGCCGCCGGCATGGTAGTGCATCCCGGGATCGGCACCGGCGAAGACACGCTGGTGCACGCCTTGCTGGCCCATTGCGCCGGCGAATTGAGCGGCATCGGCGGGGTGGAGCGGCCTGGCATCGTACATCGGCTGGACAAGGAGACCACCGGTATCCTGGTGGTCGCCAAGCACGACGCCGCCCACCGCGCGCTGGCCGACCAGTTTGCCTCCCGCACGATGCGCAAGGAATACGTGGCATTGGTCTCGGGGGTCCCGAAGACGGACAGCGGCAGCATTGATCGGAGCATCAGCCGCCATCCTGTGCACCGACATAGGATGACCACCGGGGAAGGCGGGCGTCCGTCCCGCACCGACTGGGCGGTGGAAAAGCAATTCGGTGCGCTTGCAGCCATGGTGCGCTGCCGCATCCACACGGGCCGGACCCACCAAATCCGCGTGCACCTGAAGTCGCTTGGGCATCCGGTCCTCGGTGACGCGACCTACGGATGGAAACAGAATCCGCTCCTGCCGGTGCCACCCCGCGTCATGCTGCATGCGGAGCATCTTGTCTTCACCCATCCGATGAACGGCAAGACCATGGACCTCAGCGCACCACTGCCGGCTGACTTCAAAAAACTTCTGGCCGCACTGCGCAAGCTCTAGGGCGGCGGGAAAAGCAGGCGTTACAAAGGCGCCAGTGCTTCGTCTGCCAGGCCCCACCGCAGGTTATAGAGCGAATGATGGAAACGGTCGACGTGGGCATAGTCGGCCACGGTCAGCATCGTGACCAGCGCGGCGGCAAATACATCGGCCCGGGCCGGCGGCATGCCCGGGATTGCCCGGCGCTGCTCAAGGGTTAGCGGCGCCAGTTCGTCGAGCAGATGGGCAAGCGTATCGACCCCGACATTGGCCGGCGTATCCTCAAGATTCACGCCGTGCCGCGCGCCCTTGATCGCCCGAACCGTGCTCATGCTGCCGCCGGTGAAAACCGCCGCGGGAGCGACGATCGGAAATCGAAAACCGCTCCGTTTGAGCTCGTCACGCACATGCACGGCGAGTGCGGCGGTCTCGGCCATGACCAGCGGGCGGGTGACGTCCTTGATAAAGCGTTCGGTCATCCGGACACACCCGAGCTGCAGGCTCTGCGCCTGCGCGATCCGGCGATTCCGATAGAGAAGGCATTCGAAACTCCCGCCGCCGAGGTCAAACAAATAGAAATCCCGCAAATCGGTCAGCGTCGGATCGCAGGTCAGGCCGCGGCCGATGAGGTTGGCTTCCTCTGGCCCGCTGAGGATGCGGATTTCATGGCCGGTCGCTTCCCGTACAAGACGGCAGAATTCAGGACCGTTGGCGGCATCGCGCACGGCGCTGGTGGCGACCAGGATGATTTTCGAGGGTGAATGGCCCCCGGCATCCGCGAGCAACTCCTTGATGGCGCCGAGTCCGCGCGCCATGCCATCGTCACTGAGGCGCGGACTTTCTTCGCTGATGCCCGCGCTGATCCGGGCGTCGATGGTTCGGGACAGAAGCTCCTGCAGTTTCCCGGCGGCGTCCCGCGCGGCCACGAGCACCTTGATGGAGTTGCTTCCGATGTCGATGACCGCGACGGAGACGAAATCTTTGACTTTGGACGGCACAGGCGACGGGAAGCTATGACGTGTGGTTGAGCGGGGTCAGGCTGAACGGGTCGGCCGCAACGGGAATTTACAGAGTGAAAGTCGCCGGCGCGATGAGCACGGCAAATTCACCTTTCAGGCTGGCCTTGGCCAGCTGGGACTGCACCTCACCGGCCGGACCGATAAAAAAGGTTTCGTGCAGCTTGGTGACTTCCTTGGCGATACAGATGATCCGACCGGGGCCGAGCACGGCGACGATCTCGGCCGCGAATTTCTCGATCCGATGGCAGCTTTCGTAGAGGGCGAGAGTGAACTCAAAATCTCGGTATTTCTCCAAAAAGGCGAGGCGGGCTGCGGATTTGGGCGGGAGAAATCCGGTGAAAAGAAACCCGTTGGTGGGCAGACCGGCGGCCGAGATGACTGCGGTCAGGGCGCTGGGGCCCGGCACGGGAACCACCGGCAGTTTGCGGCGGCGGCAGGCGCGGACGAGACGGAAGCCCGGATCGCTCAGGCCAGGGGTGCCGGCGTCGCTGACCACGGCGACGGACTTGCCGGCGGCTATGATTTCCACGAGCCGCCCGGCGGCTTCGGTTTCGTTGTAGTCGTGATAGGCGACCAACTCGCGCCGCAGGCCCAGTCGCGTAAGCATCGCCCCGGTGGTGCGGGTGTCTTCGCACGCGATCACATCCACGCCGCCGAGGATCGCCCGGGCCCGATCCGTCAGGTCGGCAAGATTGCCAATGGGTGTTGCGACAACGTAAAGATGCCCCGGTTGCGGGGTGAGCGACGCATTGGCGAGGGGCGCAGTCATGACCTCGCCGGATATTACCTCACACGGCGCTTAGTTATGACCGCCGGTCATGCCGGGAATCTGCCCTTCCCAAGAGGCAGGGCGGCTCCATGGAATGGACGAGTCCTGCTGTGGAGTGGAGCAACCGGAATAACCGAGGAGCACAAACGCCGACATGAGTAACACAAAGGCTATTTTGCGGAAGTTAGGCATCTTTAGGTGGTCAATACGGATAAATCGCCGTTCTGCAACTGTCGTTTCAGCGTGGACGTGCAGGGAAGAGACCTCCCGCGGGCGCCGGCATCCGCTCAGGACCGCCAACTGTAGGTGGACTCCGGCCACGGCTTGCCGGCCTTTTTGGCGACGCCACTGCCCGGGTTGGCCGCGAGATGCTCCAGAATCTTGAAAACAGTCTCGGTTTTGTCCGGCTGCCCAAGTCGGGCGGCAAGCGCCTCGGCCGTGAATTCCTCGCCGGGGTCGGCGCGGAGTGCATCGGCCATTCTGAGCTTCAGCGCTATGACGCCGCCAGCCGCCTTCTTGCCCGCTTCCACGCCGGGCTGGTGGTAGGCATTGATGCCAACCAGCGAAGCATAAAAGCCCACCGCCCGTTCATAAAGCGCGATCAACAGGCCGAGGGTCTTCGGCGAAATTTCCGCGACCGTGATGGTGATGGAGTGGCGGTTTTTCTCACTAAGCGCGTCTCGGGTGCCGAGCAGGAAGCCTTGCAGAAAGTCGCCGCTGGTGACGCCCGGTTCGACCTCGAGCGAAGTCTCAGCCGAGCGGTCCCTCAACACCTCAATGAACGTCAGGAAGAAATTGTTAACGCCTTCGCGAAGCTGTTGCACGTAGGCGTGCTGGTCGGTTGATCCCTTGTTGCCGTAAACCGCGATGCCTTGGTTGACCACGTCGCCGGCCAGATCGAGTTCCTTGCCGAGTGACTCCATCACCAATTGCTGGAGGTAGCGTGAGAAGAGCAGAAGGCGATCCTTATACGGCAGCACGACCATGTCCTTGGTCCCGCGCCCGTCAGTCGCCCAATACCACATGAGCGCCAGAAGAGCCGCGGGATTGTCGCGCAGCGATTTCTTGCGGGTCACTTCGTCCATCGCCGCGGCACCGGCCAGCAGTTGGTCGATCTTTATGCCCTGCAACGCAGCGGGCAGCAGTCCCACTGCACAGAGTTCAGAGGTGCGTCCGCCAACCCAGTCCCACATGGGGAAACGGGCGAGCCAGCCTTCCTTTGCCGCCACCACGTCAAGCTTGGAGCCTTCGCCGGTGACGGCGACAAAGTGTTTCGGGTAGTCGAGACCCGCGGCCTTGAAAGCGGCCTGCGTCTCCAACATCCCGTTGCGCGTCTCCGCGGTTCCGCCGGATTTGGAGATGACCACGACCAGGGTCTGCTTGAGCCGGCCGCCGAGCTGCTTGAGCACGTAGTCCATCCCGTCGGGATCGGTATTGTCGAAAAAGCAGACCCCCATCTTGTCCCGACCGCCTTTCAGCCGGCCCAAGGCGTGGCTGACGAACTGCGGGCCAAGCGCCGAGCCGCCGATGCCGATGACCAGCACTTCCTTGAATTTGCCGGCCGGTGCAGCGAGTTCACCTTTATGCACCCGGGCAACGAATATCTTGATCGCATCAAGCGTCGACGTGATGGCCGTGCGCAGCTCGGCGGTCGGCGCCAAGTGCGGCGCGCGCAGCCAATAGTGTCCCACCATGCGTTTTTCGTCGGGATTGGCGATGGCACCGCCTTCCAGCGCCGCCATCTCGGCGAGAGCCTTCTGCAATTTCGGCTCCATCGCAGCCGGGAAGTCGTCCGGAAAGGGCATGCGGCTGACGTCGAGCGACAGCCCGAGCTTGGCGTTGGTGTAGTAGAGCGACTTGAAACGGTCCCAGGTCATGATTGAAAACCAGTAGCGGGTGGGGCGGGCAGGAGCTAGCCCGAAAAGAGGCTGGCTGGAAAGGGTCAGTCCGCCGGCACTTGTCGCGGCCGGGCGATCGGCCCGGCGTCAATCCAAGCCGGTCGCGGGGCGAAACTTTTCGGGATTGCTTGGGCGGTGCCGGGGCCCATTCACTGGATGCATCAAGCATGGCCTTTGACCTCAAGCGCGTATTGAAAGTGATGCTGTTCGCCGCGAACGGTCCGCTTTCCGTTAAAGACATCCAGACGGCGTTGAGCCGTTTTCATGACCAGGCTGCGGCACTGCCGCTGGAGAATCCTGATGTCGCGCCCCAGGAATCCGGCGGGGTCCCGGAGGCCGTGAGCCTGGCGACCGAAACGGCGGACGTCGTCCCTCCAGTTTCCGATCCGGTCGAGGATGATGAATTCTATCGCGACGTGCCCACCTTGATCACCGCGACCGAGATTCGCGAGACCATCGCAACCATCTCGCTCGAATTGCAGGCGGCGGACAGCGAGATCGTGCTGGTTGAAGGCCACAATGGCTGGCGACTGGTCACCCATCCGCGGTTTGCCCGCTGGGTGCGTTTGCTGCGCAACGAGCCTCCTCCGGTCCGGCTCAGTCCGTCCTCACTCGAAACCATGGCGGTCATCGCTTATCGTCAGCCGGTGACCCGGGCGGAGATCGAGCAGATTCGCGGTGTCTCGGCCGAGGCCGGCCTGAACAAACTGTTGGAGCGGGAACTGATCTATATTGTAGGGCGGGCTGACCTGCCCGGCCGGCCAATCCAGTACGGGACAACCGAGGCGTTCTTGGAGTTTGTCGGCATCAAATCGCTCGACGAACTGCCGTCTTCGGACGTCTTGTCGCCACGGCAGATCGACGCCTGGTTGCAGACTTCCAATACGCCGCGCGCGGCCAGTGACGCCGACATGGGTCTGGATGAGACCGAGGAAAAGCAAATGTCGCTTGATCAGATGGCCGGCCGGGAGGAGCAGAAGACGTAACCCGTCCCGTGTGTCCATGAGCAAGAAGGTCCGGATCGGCGTCATCGGAGCGGGCGGAAACACCCGCGCGAAGCATATCCCGGGTTTCCAGGCGATTCCCGGCGTCGAGGTGGTGGCCGTATGCAACCGGACGAAGGAATCCGGAGAGAAGGTGGCGAAGGAGTTCGGAATTCCGCTTGTGGCGGAGAACTGGCGCGAAATCATCGGCTCGGCCGACGTCGATGCCGTTTGCATCGGCACGTGGCCCAATATGCACGGCAAGCTGGCCGTGGCGGCGTTGCGGGAAGGCAAACATGTGCTGACCGAGGCGCGCATGGCGCGAAATCTGGCGGAAGCGGAAATGATGCTCGCCGAGGCCAGCCTTCATCCGGGATTGGTGGCGCAGATCGTTCCGGCGCCGATGTCGCTGCCCTTTGACTCGACGATCATCGAATTCCTGCAATCCGGTTCCCTTGGCTCCATCCGGGAGGTCGTCCTGACGTGCACGACGAGTGGGCTGGCTGACAGTTCTCAGCCGCGCAACTGGCGGCAGGACTTCGTCTTCAGCGGCAAGAACACGCTTTTTTTGGGGATCTATTACGAGATGACCTTGCGCTGGCTGGGCCGCGGCGTCTCGGCCCTGATCGCGGATGCGGCAATCTTCACCAAGGAGCGGAAAGATGAGGATGGCGTGCCTTGGCCGATCACGATCCCGGAAAGCGTGACGGTGTTGGGCAGTTACGGTGCGACGAACAACCCGGCCATCCCGCTGAAGGGAGCCTCAAAACTGGCGGAAGGGGCGCGGCTCATCGCGCATTTCAGCGGCGTGGAGCGCACGACCCCAAGGAATGAGATCAGGCTCAACGGCAGCAAGGCGGGCTTGCGACTTGATCTGGCGAGGAATGAGCTCTGGCTGACCCAGTCAGACGGGTCCGAAAATCTGGTGGAAATTGCCCCGGAGAAGCGCGGTGCCTGGCGGGTGGAGGCGGATTTCATCGACAGCATTCGCAGCGGGAAACCGGTGAAGCTGACCGATTTTGCCACCGGAGTGACCTACATGCATTTCACCGATGCAGTGTGGGAATCCTGGAGCGCGTTCGGCCAGCGGGTGACGCTGTAGCTAAGGCGCGACCAGCCGAGCGTAATTCGCACCGGCCTTCAGTGCCGGCGCACCGTGAAAAAATAAAGCGCGAAAATGCCGAGGCCAAACAACGCCAGGGCGGCAAGGAAATACAGGTAACAACCTCGCTTGACGCTGCTCTGCAAAGTCTGGGGGTCGTTCTTGTACTGGGCGAGCACGGCCTCGGCGTCAGCCTCGGCCCGTGCGCGGTCCGCGGCGGCTAACGGCCGCGCAGCGGCGGACGGCGTCGAAACGGCTGTTGGCGGCTGGTCGCCGCTCTCGCGCGCAATCTCGCGCTCGAGCCAGGCAAGCTGCTCTTGGGCCAGGGCGCGCTGGCGCTGCAGATCCTTCAGGCGTTCGGACACGCGAAGGACTCAAACTGTTTGCTGGTTTCACGCAATCCTCGTTCGCCCGCCGCGTCGGAAGGTCTCTCCCGTCACCCACAAAAAAGGCGCACCCAGGGGATGCGCCGGAAAACTCATGCCTCAAAAAGGCGCTCAGACGACATTGACGCGACGGTGAGCCTTGTCGAATTCGACGGTGCCGTCGCGCAAGGCAAACAGCGTCCAATCGCGACCGACGCCCACGCCCTTGCCGGGATGGTGCTTCGATCCGCGCTGGCGGACGATGATCCCGCCGGCGAGGACTTTCTGGCCGCCATACAACTTGATGCCCAGACGCTTGGACGCGCTGTCACGTCCGTTGCTGGAGGATTTCTGACCTGTTTTATGTGCCATGGCAGGGGTTGCTTAAACGGTGATGGACTCGATCTTGATGACAGATAGCTCCTGGCGATGGCCGCGTTTGCGCTCCATGCCCTTGCGCTTCTTCTTCTTGAAAACGATGACTTTCTTGGCGCGCTTGTTCTCGAGAATGGTGGCCTTGACCAAAGCGCCAGTGAGGAAGGGGGTGCCGACCTTGAAATTCTCGCCTTCGCCCGCGGCGAGGACTTCGTTGATTTCGACCGTGGAGCCGGTTTCCGTCTCGGGATAGCGGTCGACGATGAGGATATCGCCCTCGGATACCGAGAACTGCTTCCCCTGCGTTTTGATGGTGGCTTTCATAAGTTCAAAGGGGCGAAATAAGGGGAGTGGCTGCGGGGTAAGCAAGGATTTTTTTCGACGGCGGGCCTATTGGCCTAACGCCCGCGCCGATCGGGCTTAACGAAAAGGTAATTTACCAGAAAACTCAGGCCCATGACCCCGCTTAAGGTGCGGATATTGCGCATGGCGCCGACCACCGTGGTGAACTCGCTGGCGGCGGGTTCGCGGAGCTTCAACAAAAGCAGGCAA
This sequence comes from Opitutia bacterium, assembly GCA_037446975.1. Taxonomy (GTDB): domain Bacteria; phylum Verrucomicrobiota; class Verrucomicrobiia; order Opitutales; family Opitutaceae; genus Lacunisphaera. Next base: position 26,672 of record JBBIHQ010000035.1, on the reverse strand, counting down.
CCCAGCAGACACATCACCGGTTGGACCAGAAAGACAGTGTGGTAAACCGACAGCGGACCATAGCCTTGCGCAAGCGCCCAAGCCAGCACCTGGCCGCCGATGATGGGTGAAATGGCGGCGACGAGGGAAATGAAAGCGAGGTTCAGGCCGATCGCCAGGTTTTTGGCGTCGGGCGGGATCAGTTTGAGCAAAATCGTGAGCTGGCCCAGGACGAATCCGGCACTCCAGCTTCCGCCGATCAACCACATCCCGTAGAGCAGCGCACTGTTGCTGGGCGTGAGAATGCACCAGAAGAAATTCTGGAGCTGCCAGAGGCCCAGCGCAATCGCCATCACGGCTTTGTTCCCGTAGCGGTCGAGCAACTGTCCCCAGACCGGCAGGGAGAGCATGCCACCCAAGGCGGTGAGGGTGGCGAGGATGCCGACTTGTGTGCCGGTGAAGCCCAGCTCCTCGTACATGAAGACGTAGTAGAAAGGACCGAAGCAATTGGTGGCGAACGACCAGACCGCCCCGAACGCGATAAAAAGGAGCAGGGAGTGGGACTGGGTGACCAGCCGGACCTGGGCCGCGAAGGGCAGGGCGGCAACCGCCGGTTGCGTTGCCGCGGGTCGCGTTCCCGGCATGCGCCAGAAATAATAAAGCGAGATTACCCGGCAGAGACACGCCGCGTAGATCACGAGTTGGAAGGTTCGCACCGAGTAGGCGCCCTGCGAGAGCACGTAACCCGTGAGCAGGACGAAAACAAGGGTGGCTCCCTGACAGAAGCGGTTGCGTTGGCCAAAGTATCGGCCGCGCAACCGGGGTGGCACCAGTCCGTGCATCCAGCTGTTCCAGGCGACCGCCAGCGATGCATTGAATATGCTCGAGATGAAGAACCACGGCAGGAGAACCTGCGCCAGGGCCACCGGATCGCTCAACGGAAGCGACGGCAGCTTGAAACCAAGCCAGAGCCAGCAGCCGGTGTGGATGGCCGCCATGGCCATCGCCGTAAACTTCAATGGCAGCCAGCGCGCAACCAGGGGCGAATAGAAAACCTGCAGAAAGTTACAGACAAACGGCAGCGAAGTGAGCGAACCGATGGCCGGCTTGGTCAGCGGAAATCCTTTCGTCACCAGCGCGGTGATGAAGATATTCACCGGCAGCGACATGGTGACGATGGGCGTGGCGAGCATTCCTTCCATCGTGCTCGCCCGCATGCCGGTGCGCAGCCGTTCGCGATGGATCAGGAGTGAGCGCTTGTCGGGTATTGCCTCCGTCATGGTCGGATCGGATGCTGGACGGATGGTTCGGGCCGTAAATCCGAAAGAGTTCCGGTCCAAAGATACCGTGGCCCATGCCCGTTCCTTGTTGGGCCGGGTACTCGTGCGGACGACTGATCGAGGATCCGCGCGGCATTTCATCACCGAAGTCGAGGCTTACGATGGCGAGTGCGACCTGGCCTGCCACGCCAGCAAAGGGCGGACGAAACGGACCGAGGTCATGTATCAGGCGGGCGGCATCTGGTATGTTTACCTCTGCTATGGAGTGCATGAGATGCTGAATCTGGTCGTTGGTCCGGAAGGATATCCGGCGGCGGTGCTGATCCGTGGCGTCAGTGGCATCGCCGGGCCGGGTCGTTTGACGAAACAACTGGGGATCGACCGCCGGCTAAACGGCCAGCCGGTGCGCCAAACCAGCGGGCTGCATCTCGAAGAAGCCGGTTTTGTCCTGCCGCGGCGACTGATCAGAGCCGGCCCGCGGGTCGGCGTGAAATATGCCGGGCCCTTCTGGGCAGCCAAACCGTGGCGATTCTATTTCGACCCGGCGGCCTTGCCCGGCTCCGGGTGTGCCTGATAATTGCTGAGCAGCAAAGTCGCCGAGCCGAAGTTCAACTTGAGCTGCATCTTGACCGGCAGGTTGCTCGCGTCTTGGGAGATCCAAACCTTGATCTGGCCGCCTTTCTTGAAAAGGCCCTTCGGATTCTTTTCCATGCGCGGCACCAGCACGAGAGTTTGGTATGTGCCCAGCGGCGTCGTCACCTCCTCGAAATGGTCTGCATAGATCGACAGCGGATAGAAATCGCTGCCGAACTGGACGAGCACGTCGTGTTTCTCGCCGGGCTTGAGGTTCCAGTTGCGGGTCTGCACCAGGGCGCTGATCAGATCGACCGGGTCGCCTTCTGGAATAGCCACATCCGCACTCCGCTCGGGCCGGACCCGGTCGGTGTAACGAGCCATGTGCGAGGCATAGTCGAAGACGATCTCCGTGTCGGTCGCCCGCTTGGGATCGGCCCCGCTTTCCTTCACGCGGAGCATCCGGCCGGTCGCCGTTTCGATCAGCACTTCGGCCTGGTTGTCGAAGGCGTAGAAGTCGCGCACCAGCCCCCGTGACTTGGTGTCCGTGGTCACCGCCATCACGTCCACGCCGTTGAACTTCTGTTCATGGGCGGCAATCGTGATGTCACCGGCATGGAAGAAGATGGCAAAGCCGACGCGGTAGGTGAAGATCTCGCCATCGCGGAACGCAGTAAACGGTGCGGCGCTGGCGAGACACGGCAGGCAGAGAAGCAGGAGTTTTTTCACGTGGCAGGAGAGACAGCAGAATGGGCGAAATGTGCAATCGAGGTCGAGTTATTGCGCCAGAAATCGCACGATTGCCGGTATTGGGGCGCCTGGTCCGATCCGGATCGTGAATCGCAGTGATCTTCCGCAATCCGGCGGGCCCGTCAAAGGGCCAGGTCCATCTGGTTTTGCTGGCCAATGGCCCAGGCCTCGATTCCCCGGGCGCGGAGCGTGGCGGCAAACTCCCGCGCAAAGCCGTGCAGGGTGTAAACCACTTTGGGTTGCACCGCGTCGACCATGGCCAGCAGATCAGGGAAATCCGCGTGATCGGAAAGGGGAAAGGCGGCGTCGCAACCGTTGCGATAGATGGCACCGCGGTCCAGCGCCCAACCGGTGGCGACGGCGGTGCGTTTCGGGTGGATCCAGCTGACCGGCGCAGTTTGACCCGACATGGGCGGACAAATGACGACCTGCCCGGCGTAGGTTTTTTCGTCTAGCAATGAATACGGCGGAAGTTTCATGCCCAGTTCGGCGTAGCGTCGGGCGATTTTATGACCGTGGGCATGCAACATCACCGGCAGGCCGGCCGCGCCCACGATTTGCAGCAGCTCTTGGGTCTTGCCCAGGCTGTAGGCGTAAAGAACCGGGGTCACCTTGTCGGCGAGCGCCTGCCGGCAAAACTCGATGATCCCTCGCTCGATCTCCGCCTGCGGCGGAAAGACGTAGCGGGGCAGGCCAAACGTGGTTTCCATGATCAGGGTGTCGGCGCGCACCGGCGCACATGGTTCGGCGGCCAGGCTCGGGCGGAGCTTGAAATCCCCGGTATAGAGGACCGACCCGTGTTCGCCGGAGACGTGCAGCATGGCGGAACCAAAGATGTGTCCGGCCGGAAGAAGCTTCAGTTCACAGCCGAATTCAGCCGGCCACGTCTGTCCAAAGGCGAGGATCGTCTCATGCCGTTTGCCCGCCAGGCGCAGCCGCATCAGGCTGGCCGTGGCACGGGTGGCGACGATCTCCCGGTGAGCGGCGATGTGGTCGGAGTGCGCGTGGGAGACGAAAGACCGGGTCTGCGCACGCCGGGCGTCCAGCCACCAGCCGACTTGTGGCAGATGGATTCCGTCCTTGTAGCATACTTCCCAGGGCATCTTGGCGACAGGCGTTTTGCGTTAGGCCGTAAGCTCAATCAAAGGCAACCGGTGGCAAAATTCTGTCTGAAGCCAAGGATTATTGCCGGAACCTTTTGCCCTCACGACGCCCTGAAATATTTCCGCCGAATCAAGCGCCAGGCCGTCACGAAAAACGCGGTCAGCGGCACGGCCAGCATCATGCCCAGGATCCCGCCAAACGCTTTACCCCAGAAGAAGACCGCAACAATGATCGCTACCGGGTGCAGTCCGGTTTGGCGGCCCATGATACGCGGCGTCAGGAACCAGCCTTCGAACGCTTGCACGGCAATAAACACCACCAGGCAAATTCCGACCAAAACCATTCCACCCCCGGGCTGCAGGAAAGCGAGGGGCAGGGCAACGCTGAGCCCCAACATCGAACCCAGATATGGGACGAGATTGAGCAGGCCGGTCAGCAGGCCGACCGCGAGGCCAAACCTGAGGCCGGCGATGGAGAAGCCGGTGGCATAAAGGATGCCCATGATCAAACCGATCAGCAACTGGCCGCGAAAGAAGGCCACCACGATGCCGAGGAACTCGCGGACCAGAAACACCACATCCTCGCGATACTCCGGCCTGAGAAACGGCAAATGCTCGGGCAGGGCCTTCGTCGCGTCGCCGCGGGAGAGCAAAAAGAAAAACAAATACACGGGGATGATGGCGAGCGAGGCCACGAAACCAAAGGCGCCGAAGATGCCTGCGCCGGCCGATTTCAGCGTCGGAGCCAGATGGCCAAGAAAATTTTGCGCCTGTTGGGTCAGGCTGTCGAGGGCGGCCTTGACCGTCGGATTGTCGAGATAACGGCGGATGATCACGAGCCAGTCCGGAAAATTCAGTTCCGCCCAGGCGACGACTTTTTGCCAGAGCACGGGGAGATACCCGACGAAATCAAGTATCTGGGATATGACGGCCGGCGCAAACGTGACGAGCAGTCCGGCGAGCAACAGGAGAAAGACACCATAAAGCAGCGCCACCGCCAGGGGACGGCTCAGCTTGAGACGCCGCTCAAAGAAGGTCACCACGGGCCGGAGAATCAGCGCCAATATGCCGGCGACCGCCAGCGGCCAGATAACGCTGCCGAACGCGCCAAGAAAACTGCCGATCCCGGCCAGCAGCGCATATAACAACCAGCCGATGGCGCAAATGGCGCCGAAACCCATGGCAAAGCCGACGAGCTTGCGCTGTACGGGGGTCAGAAGGGGGGTGGGTTCGGCAAGCATGCTGAAGGGATGGCCCGCCTAAGCTCGCAGCGCTTCGGCGCGGTTGGCAGAGAACAGGGGACGTAATCCCGAGGCAAGCCCACAGAGGGCTAACGGCTAATCCACCCCCATTGGACATTAATTCGATCCGGCAATGTCAGCACCATGTTTAGCTAGACATCAAAGGCTCTCCGGAAACCCGGTTTGGGATGTTGTGGGCCAGCGACCCCGGTCGCGCCCAGAGAAACAGGGCGCCCAAGCAAACGGACCAAGAGGACGATCGCGGTCTTCGGACAGCCCCTAGTGCGGGTTAGTGGTTACGAAAGCCTTCTTCCCTTGACATTCTAGGCGAGAGTCGCACTCTCCTAGTCACTCTAGGAGAACATATGGCCACCAACAAAGCTGATCTGCTGCAAGGCACCCTCGACCTGCTCATTCTTAAATCACTCCAAAACGAGCCGATGCATGGCTTCGGAATTGCGGTTCGAATCCAGCAAATGTCGCAAGACATGCTCACGGTAGAGCAGGGCTCGCTCTATCCCGCGCTCTACCGGCTGGAGGAGCAGGGCTGGATCAAGGCGGAGTGGGGCGTCTCGGACAACAACCGGAAGGCGAAATTCTACACGCTGACCCCGACCGGCCGGAAACAGCTCCAGGCCGAGGAGCAAAGCTGGGCGAATCTTTCGATCGCGATCAACCGGGTGCTGGGGAACGCCTGACTCGTCCCATGCAGTGGCTCCGCAAGATCGCTGCTCTGTTCCGCAGAGGAAAACTCGACGCCGAGATGGCCGAGGAGATGCGGGCGCACATTGAACTGCAGACGGACCGGAATATCGCGGCGGGCATGGACCCCGATGAGGCGCGGTACGCCGCGCTGCGACAGTTCGGGAACGTTGGGAGTATTCAGGAGCAGGCGCGGGAGGTGCGTCGGTTGCGCTGGCTGGAGGATTTTTTCCAGGACTTCCGTCACGGAGCGCGTTTGCTGCTGAAGAATCCGGGATTCACCGCCGCCGCGGTGGCCGTGCTGGCCTTGGGCATCGGGGCCAATACCGCGGTCTTCAATCTCGTCCACACCTTGCTGCTGGCGCCGGCCACTTACGCGCGTCCGTCGGAAATATTCCGGATTCAGTCGCAGGATGTGCGGAATCCGAACAAGACGCGGGATTTTTCCTACCCGGCTTACCGGGATATTCGCAAGGGGAATGCCATCTTTTCCGATGCGCTGGCTTCGGCTCTGACGATCGTCGGCGTCGGGGAAAAAGGCGATACCCGGCGGGCGGCGGCCGCCGTCGTCAGCGCGAACTATTTTTCCGTGCTCGGGGTCGCGCCGGTGCAGGGCCGGGGCTTTCGTCCGGAAGAGGAAAAACCCGGCGCGGCTTCGCCCGTGGTGATTGTCAGCCATCTTTTCTGGCGGAAGCACGGGGGCGATCCGGCGATGCTGGGCTCGACCATCGCGATCAATAGCCGGCCGTTCACCGTCATCGGCATCATGCCCGAAGGGTTTACCGGGACCACCAGTCTTTTTTTCACCGAACTCTGGCTGCCGCTTGGGGTCTTCGACCTGGTGGCCAACCGAGGGGGAGCCGGTGCCGGGAATCTTCTGGCTGATCCGGCACGGGCCGACCTGGAGATCCTGGGTCGGCTCAAGCCCGGGATGACGGTTGCGGCTGCCGCTCCGGCGCTCCGGGCGTTGACCACGAGTCTGACTGAGAGTTACCCGATCCAGCAAAAGGACCAGGTGCTGGTGATGGCCCCGCCTTCGCGGTTTGCCTCGCTCAGCAACGACCGGGCGGTCGCCTGGGTCGGCGCGTTGCTGATGGGCATGGCTGCCATTGTCCTGCTCGTGGCCTGCCTCAATCTCACCAACATGCTGCTGGCGCGAGGCACGGCGCGACGGAAGGAAATTGCGCTCCGTTTGGCCCTGGGCGGCGGACGCCTGCGCATCGTCCGCCAATTGCTGACCGAAGGCCTGCTGCTCGCGCTCCTCGGCGGCGGCGGCGGACTCCTTCTTGCCCGGTGGTCGTCCCAATTGCTCATGGCATCGCTGGGCCGGATGATTCCCATCGATTTGGTTCTGGCGACCGAACCGCAGCCGGCGCTGTATGCCGCGGCTGCGGGATTCTGTTTGTTCGGCACGCTCGTTTTTGCCCTTGGGCCGGCGCTGAAATTGTCGCGCGGCGATGTCGTCACGCATTTGAAGGAACATGCCGGCGAGGATGTCGTCCGCCGGCGCTGGAATTTTCTTCCGCGCCATCCGCTGGTTTCCCTGCAGATCGCCCTTTCGCTGGCCTTGCTCACCTCGGCCGCTCTCTTCATGAGAAGCGCTCTCGCGGCCGAGACTGGCGCGGCCGAAACCGGCCTGCGCGCCAAGAATTTGTTTCTGATCGAACTCGATGCCGCCTTGGGCGGTCATGATCAGGTTCAAGCGCAGGAGTTATATCGCCGCTTGGGCGAACGTCTGGCTGCGTTGCCCGGAGTGGAAAGTGCGGGTGTCGCCACCGATGTACCGCTGAGCGGACTCGATTTCGAAAAGAGCGTACAACGGGCGGGCGAGCCCAAATCCGCCAGCAGTGCCAAATGGACTGGCGTCGGCGAGGATTACTTCAAGGCTGCCGGTCTGCCGCTACTCCGTGGTCGCGCGTTCACCGTCGTCGAGGCCACGCAATCCGGCAGCCCTCCGGTCGTGATCGTCAACGAAGAGCTGGCGAAACATCTCTGGCCCGAGGGTGACGCCCTGGGCCGGTATTTGCAATTGGGCGAAGACGGGACGGCCGCGGATCCCGTTGCCGGTGACAGGAACCATGTTGCCGCGGCGTATGAAGTAGTCGGTATCGTGCCCGCCACCCGCCACTCGCTGTTCGAGTCGAATCCGGATATGGGTTTTTATCTGCCCTATGCCCGCGGCTTCCAAAGCCATGTTTTCTTTCACGTCAAACTTGCGGCCTTGCTGCCCGGCGGCGAAACCGCCACGGCGGATCAACTTCGCGGTTTGGTTGGCGAGGTGGATTCCACGCTGCCGGTGCTGTCGCTGAAATCCTGCGCCGAAATGCTGGATGACAATATTCAGATCTGGATCGTGCGTTTCGGCGCGGTGCTTTTTTCGGCCTTCGGGGGCCTCGCGCTCAGTATCGCGGTGGTGGGGGTCTATGGCGTGGTCGCGTATTCGGTGGCGCGGCGCTCCCGCGAAATCGGCATTCGCATGGCGCTGGGCGCCCGGCCCGACGCCGTGCAGAAAATGATTTTGGGCGAAGGGGCCGTGATGTTGGGTGGCGGAGTGGGGCTGGGTCTGGTGCTCGCCCTGGGGATCGGGAAAGTAGTGAGCAGCCTGCTGTATCGCGTCGGCGCGCTCGATCCGTTGGCATTCGTCGCCGCGCCCGGCCTGCTGGCCGTGGCCACATTTCTCGCCTGCTGGCTGCCCGCGCGGCGGGCGACGAAGGTCGATCCGATGGTGGTGCTGCGGGCGGGGTGAAGGTGAAAATGAAGAGTGGCCGGATGTACCCCATGAACCTGATCCGCCAATTTCGCGCGTTTTTCCGCCAAGGGAAACTCGACGCCGACATGGCGGAGGAAATGCAGGCTCATGTTGATTTACAGACCGAGCGGAACATCAATGCCGGCATGGACCCCGACGAGGCGCGGTACGCCGCGCTGCGTCAATTTGGCAACGTGGCCAGCATCCAGGAACAAGCGCGGGACCGCAGGAGTTGGGTTTGGCTGGAGCAATTGGGAAAGGATTTCCTGCTCGCCGGCCGGACGTTATGGCGAAATCGCGGTTCCTCCGCGGTGGCCATAGCAACCCTGGCGGTCGGTATGGCCGCCACCGCCTCGCTCTTCAGCCTGGTGAACGGGTTGGTGCACGATCCGCTGCCTTATCCGGAGGCCGGACAATTGACCGCCGTGAGACGGCACAACATCGAAGCGTCGCTGGACTACCTTCCAATGACCTCGACGGACGTTCTCGACCTGCAGGAGCGGGCGAAAAGTTACGCCGCTCTTGGCGCATTCAGCGTTCGGCGCTTCAACATCGGCGGCGAACACGCCGAGGCGGTCGAGGGCGCGCTGTGCACGGCCGGAGTGTTCCGGGCGCTCGGCGTGCACCCCTTGCACGGCCGCTGGTTTATGCCGGAGGACGAGGCCGGCGAGAATACCGCGGCGGTGATTCTGAGCCATGCGCTTTGGATACAACGGTTCGGCGGCGACCCCAAGTGCATTGGCCGCACCCTCCGGCTCGACGGCCGCGACCACACGATTGTCGGCGTGATGCCCGAAGGATTCACGATCCTCTCGATGTTGACCCGTACGAAGGCCCTTGGCTTGTGGAGCCTCCTCTCGCTGCGCCGCGGAGCGAACGACTGGAACGGTTACTGGCTCAGCGGAATCGCCCGGCTGAAGCCGGGAGTCACCACCGGCCAGGCCGCGGGCGAGGTGAAGACCATCGCGCGTCAGCTCGCGGAGGCCGATCCAACGCGGGACGCACATAAGACTTTCTGGTCCATCCCCCTGGCCCTCGAAGTCGGCGGGTTCCCCGCATTGCGAGTCTCAGTCTTGCTGGCGGCTGGCTGGACACTGCTCGCGCTGGCGGCCCAAAATGTCGCGGGCATGATGCTCGCGCGTGGCATCAGCCGGCAACCGGAGATGGCCGTACGGGTCGCGCTGGGGGCCGGGCGAAGGCACATCCTGCGTCTCGTGTTGATGGAAAGCCTGCTGTTGAGCCTCCTGGCGAGCGTCGGCGGTCTCGTGTTGTCCCTTTGGGTTCAGTCGATCCTGGCTGGCATTCTTCCGGCTGATGTGATGCCCCGGGCAGGACTGCACGTGGATGGATCGCTGCTCGGCAGCATTGCCGTGCTGACGCTGATCAGCACCCTAATGGCCGGTTTTGCGCCGGCCATGCTGGCCTCGAAGACCGACGTGGTGGGCAGCATCAAGGATGGTGGTGCAAGTACCGGCCCGGCCCGCAAAATGCAGCGCAGGCTGCGCAACCTCGTGGTCGGCCAGATTGCCATTGCGCTGCTGTTGCTCGCGGTCGCCCTCCAGCTTTCAGGGGCGTATCGCAGCTTGCTCGGCAGCTCCCGGGCCCTCATCTCCGACAATATTTTGACCGCAGCCGTCGCCGTGAAAGGGCCGGCGTACGAGAAGACCGAAGCGCGCGTCGCGTTTTGGAAACGCCTGCTCGAAAACTGCGCCGCCTTGCCGGGCGTGCAGGAGGTGGCCGTGGCGTCCAAGCTCCCGCTGGAGGGAGGTATTTCAGAAACCGTGCTGATCGACGACGAAGCATTCAACCCGGCCAAGTCGTATGCATGGGTCGACGAATCCTTCGTCTCGCCGGGTTTCTTTCCGGGGATAGGGGCACGTCTGATTCAAGGGCGCCTCCTCGAGCCGACGGACGAAACGCAACAGGTGGCGGTGATCAATCGGGCGATGGCCCGGCGATTTTGGCCGGGTCAGGATCCTCTCGGACGGCATATCCGTCAGTGCCAATCGGGCCGGGGCTGGTCGCGCGAAGTCGTCGGTGTGATCGAGGATGTGCGGCAGGGAGCGGAACAACCCGCCCGCCCCGAGATGTATTTTCCCTTCGCCTATGCTGCCCCCGCGGAGTCGTTTCTTGTCGTGCGCATGCCGGCTGGCCTGCCGACCCCAGTTGAGGCGATCCGGCAGGAACTAGGGCGGATCGATGGCGATCTGGCCTTGGGCAATCTACGGACGCTCGGCGCCTTGTTTGAGACCCAGGGCCGGGTGATGGCCGTCGTTACCTCCGTGGTGAATGTGCTCACGGTGGCGATCATTGCGCTGGCCGCCCTCGGGCTCTACGGGACGCTGTCGTTCCATTTTGCCCGGCGCCGGCGCGACATCGGCGTCCGCCTGGCTCTCGGAGCCGCGCCGAAGGATATCGTCCGGGTGGTGCTCAAGCAGGCGGCGGTGTGGGTGGCTGTGGGGCTGGCCATCGGGATGACTGGTGCGTGGCTGCTCTCCCTCATCCTGCGCCGCGTGTTGCAGGACGCGACGACGTTCAACCTGACTGGAGTCGTGCTCGGTGCGTTCGTCATTGTTTGCGTCGCGCTGCTGGCTGCGTGGCTGCCAGCGCGACGCGCCACCAAAATCGACCCGATCTCGGCCCTGCGAGTGGAGTGAGGAACTGTGATTGCGAAACTGAGGGCGGTGGTTGCCCAACCCTCCCGGCTATTGGCTCTCGAGCACTGCGATCTCGAAGGGCGGAAGGGTCAGGGACACTTCAGTCTCGCGGCGCGGTGAATCATCGCCGCCAATTTTGACTTCACCGACGGTGAGTGCGTCGCCGTGCATCAGTTCCTTCCATGCCTTGGCGGATGCTCCCGTCGCGAGACGCAATCCAACTTTGGCCGGCTCGTCGGTCATATTGTAGAGCACGTACTGTCGGTCGCCAAACGGATAAAGCGCGACGCCACCCGGACCGACGAGCCGTACGCCAAGGTCGTCGAAAAACCGGCGCCGGATCGAATTGAGCACGGGCTCCGGCAGCCGCAGCAGATCGTAACTGTTGTCCGGCAGGTTGAGCAAGTCCACCTGACCTTCGAGATACGGCGTGGTCAGCAAAATACCGAAGTCCGCGTCTTCACGCACGAGAGCCACTTCGCGCACATAGGGCCAGGTCGAGAGTTGAATCTTGGGGAAGGTAAAAGGACGGTTTGCGGCCACGGGCTCGCCACTCCACGCGTCGTCACGGACGCGGAAGGTTGACGAAGATACGGCGCCACTCTCGTCGATGACGTTGAAAACCTGGCCGAGCTCGGTGCTCTTCAGGTTCTGCAAAAGCGGCCAGGTCAGGAATACCTCCTTCCCCGCCCGGATTCGCGCCAGGAGTTCGACTGCAAGTTTCGGATCGCGGAGCGAGTGCTGCGTAAATATCGCCGTCTTGGTGTCGGTCGGGAATGTCGTGGTCGGGGCCATCGGCAGTCCGATCATGCCGAAATACCCGAAAATATTGTACTCGCCCGTGGAGCCAAGCGGCAGGTGAATGGCAATGCCCCTCGCTGGACCCTTGAGCATCCCGGCCAGCCGGTCGAATTCCGGCATCAGGGCGACCAGGCTTGGATAGACATCGGAAGCCGGGGTCGGGGGATGAAGCTGACCGGCGCACCAGAAGATAATTTCCGGGGTCCGCGCCAAAACCGCCTGCCATACTTGGGCGACGTAGTCGTTTGGATCGCCTTTCATGTCATAGTTGTCGAGCCAGGCGCTCCGCCATTTCGCTCCGGCGTTTCCGCCGATCCATCTCTGAAACACGTAGCCCGAGTAAATCGGAATATGCTGGTCATGGGTGGCCCGCTGCCGGGTCTCAATGCCGACGCTCACGCCGTCGAATTGGGGAGTCTGCCGGGCGACGTCGTAGCCGTGCTGCCGGTGACCCTCGTACCAGTTGGGGTATTTGATGATGACCTGGACCCGCGGATTCACCTGCTTGGCGGCATCGATGAGGTGAATCTTCGACTGCTCGGCCACGAGCTTGCTCCGATAGTCGGCCCACGAGTCGTTGCCGCGACCGGCCAGGCATTTCGCACAGGTGCAGGTCGTGAAGAGCCAGTCGTCTACGATGATTTCGTCAAACACCTTGGCCAGCACCCGCACCCGGCCCTCGAGGGTCGCCATGTCTTTCGGGTCGTTGTAGCAGAGCGGACCGTGTACGCTGGCCGGGACGACCGCACCGGAGACTTCGAGTCCGTGGGCTTTCAGGTCGGCGGCAATCACACTCAGGGTTGCGATGTCAGCCGGATCACCGTGCGCGTCTTCCAAGTAGACCTTGGTCAACCGCAGCGGCGCGAAGTAGGCGAGGGTCGCCTGCCGGTCAGCGGGCCTGGCCAGGAGCGCCTCCACGTCGCCGCTGGTGAAGAAGACCGCCGTCTTGATGTGCTGCCACCGGGCGCCCGGGTTCGGTGCGTCGGCACATTGAGAACGCGGGGCGAGGAGCAGGGAACCACCGAGAAGAACGGATGCGAAGCGATGGCGCAGCGCGGGGAGGAAACCGGAGCGGATTGCAGTAGAGGAAAGCATGGCCGAATGGTTGGGGGTGAATCGAACGGGTCGCTGAGTGGCGAGGAAGCGCGGAATTCGGCTCCACGCGGGT
>JBBIHQ010000035.1:0-13569 GCA_037446975.1 Opitutia bacterium | reverse complement strand
CGCGGGGTGGGGCACCCGCCTACGAGACCGACCAGTCCGGAGGATCACCCGCGCTTTCCTGTTGACGCTCTGAAGGAGAAAGGCTTTCGTTTTATTCAGAACATCTGAAGGAGACAAATCATGGACAATGAAAAATCCGAATTATTGCAGGGCACCTTGGATATGCTGATCCTTAAGGCGCTCCAGTTGGAACCGATGCACGGCTTCGGTCTCTCCCAGCGGCTGCGGCAGATGTCGGCCGAGGTGTTTCAAGTGGAGATGGGCTCGCTCTATCCCGCGCTGGTGCGGCTAGAGAAACAGGGCTGGGTGAAAGGGGAGTGGGGCGTCTCGGACAACAACCGTCGGGCGCGCTACTACGCGGTCACGGCCGCCGGGCGGAAGCAACTCGAGGAGGAGAAGACCCAGTGGACGCTCCTCTCGAGCACGATCAACGCGATGCTCAAGGCGACGTGACGAAGCGAGGACCTATGAGCGAGGAGCCGTGAGCATCCAATCCCAGCTGCCCAAGATCGGTCGCAACTGACCACTCGTCACCATGCGTTGGTACGCCCAGATAGTCTTCTACTTGAAATCGCTTTTCCAGAAGAAGAAACTGGACGCGCAATTGTCGGAGGAGGTCCGGACGCATGTGGAGATGGCGACGGAAGCGAATGTGGCGGCAGGCATGTCGCCCGAGGAGGCGCGGTACGCGGCGCTGCGGCAGTTTGGCAACGTAGCGAGCATCCAGGAACAGGCGAGGGAAGGGCGTGGCTGGCTTTGGCTGGAGCAATTCTGGAAGGATGTCGGATTTGTGGTGCGGTCAGCTGCTCGCGCACGTGGGTCGAGCCTGGTCATACTCGCGACACTGGTGCTGGGTATCGGGATGGCTGCCGTTGTCTTCAGCTTGTCCTACAAAGTTCTATTCGGTTCGCTGCCTTATCCCGAGCCGGAGCGTTTGGTTTCGATCGCGAGCGAAAAATTCCCGAATGGCTGCCTAGGAGTGCAATTTCAGGCTTATCAGGAACTATCGAATGTTTTCGCCGGTTTCGTCGCGGAGGAAGTGTCGACCTCGAACGTCTTGGTGGAAGGCTCTCAGGAGGTTGCACCGGTCATGCACGTCTCCGTCGATTGTTTCGATTTTCTCGGGATCAGACCGGTGCTTGGCCGTGGTTTCCGCCCCGAGGAGCACCGGGCGGGTGCAGCCAACGTGGCTTTGATCTCCGACCGTTTTTGGCGGAAGAACTTCCAAGCGTCGCCGGAAGTGCTGGGGCGGCAGATCGTCGTCAACCAGCAAACTTGCTCCATCATTGGCGTTGTGCCTGCAGGTCAGGTGTTCCCAGGCCCAATGGGCGATGTCTACTGCCCGTTGGTGCTCAAGGTGGACCCGGCGCAGCCGTTTGCTCCGTGGCTTTTTGTCGTCGGCCGATTGCGTGCTGGCGTAACGCGGGAGCAGGCGACAGCCGCGCTCTCCACGGTCAAGCTGCCCGGACTGCCCCAGTGGGCCGAGGTTTTTTTTTCGGAGAACCGGCCAATGGTCGGGCCGGTATCACTCATTTCCACCAAGCCCTACTGGCTGATGCTGGCCGGCGGCGTATTGCTCTACGTGAGCGCCTGTTTGAACGCGATGAACCTGATGTTTGCCAGGTTGCTCAGCCGGCAGCGCGAACTGGGCATCAGGCTCGCTCTGGGTGGCAGTCACTGGCAGGTCGCCCGCCTGTTGTTGATCGAAAGCATGGGGCTCGCCTTGCTGGCAGGCTTGGTGGTGACTCTCGGATGGCGCTGGTTATGTATGCCGCTCTACAGTCTGTTGGCCGGAGGGAGCGTCACGGTCGAGGCTGCAGATTATTGGCCGGCTGTATATGGGGTGCTGGGTGTTGCTGTCATCCTCAGCGTGGTCGCGGGCGCAATGGTGTCGATGGTGCCGGTGTGGCGACTGCTCAAAACGGGGGTGGATGCCGCACTCAAGGAAGGCGGTCCCGGCTACGGCGAAAGCCCGAGGATGGCTGGCCTGAGGAGTGCGCTTGTCGTCATTCAGGCGGCGTTTGCCGTGATCCTGCTCGTTGGCATGGGACTCATGGTTCGTTCGTTTGAACGGCTGCACCGGGTCGATCTCGGATTTGACGCGATTGGCAAGGTAAAGGTGAATATTACGTTTCCGCGCGACTACGCTCCGGAGCCGGAGAAGAGACTCCAGCTTTTCGAACGGATTGCGGAACGCTTGAAGGTGCTGCCCGGAGTGAAAGACATCACCTACGGAGGGCCTGCTCTGCTGGACGGCGAGTATCAAGGCGAGCAGTTCAAGCTGCCTGACGGCAAGAGCAGGATGATCGCCGGCCATGCCGTGGCCGCAAACTATGCGCAGGTGGTGGGCCTGACGCTGATCCAGGGACGATGGTTTGCTCCCCGCCGCGGCAATGATGTGTTGCCCGTTGAAGTGGTAATCAACGAAACCATGAAGCGCCAAATCTTCGACGGTCGCGATCCCCTCGGGCAGATGTTTCCGGGCCGACCGTATCTCGTGGTCGGCGTGGTACACGATGTGCGCGGATCGGTGCGCGAACCCGTGGGCTCACACTATTATTGGCCTGTCTGGCGTTCACCCCAAAGCGCCGGGGGATTGGTGCTGCGCATGGAGACTGATCCACCGGTCGAATTCACCGGCATTGTCCAGCGCGCGATCTACGCCGTCGAACCGAAGGTCATCGTGCCTTGCGTGTTTTCGGTAACCGAGTGGATTGGACGCACCTCCATGCAGCCGGAGAGGTTTGCCTACACGATTCTGCGCGGCGTGACCCCCATCGGACTTGGGCTGGCAGCGCTGGGGCTCTTTTCGGTGCTGGCCTATAATGTCGACACCCGGAGGAAGGAATTCGGGGTGCGGCTGGCCCTGGGTGCGCGGCCCGGAGACCTGCATCGGCTGGTGATGCGACGGGGTCTGGCGACTGCGGCTTTTGGTGTGGCACTGGGAATCGCTGCCGCATTGGGAGTGACGCGATATATACAGAGCCTGTTGTTTGAGACGACGCCCTACGAGCCGATCGTTTATGGCGGAGTAGTGCTTGTGTTGCTGGGAGCGGCCGCGCTCGCCTGCTGGCTGCCGGCGCGGCGGGCGGCCAAGGTCGATCCCGTGATTGCCCTCCGGGCGGAGTGATCTGATGAATTGGCTTTCCCAAATCATTTTTTCTGCGAAGGCGCTTTTCTTGAAAAAGAAACTGGAGATGCAGTTGACGGAGGAAGTGCGGACTCATGTGGACATGGCGACGGAGGCGAATATCACCGCGGGGATGTCGCCCGAGGAAGCACGCTACGCGGCGTTGCGGGAGTTCGGCAACGTGGCAGGCATCCAGGAGCGGACTCGCGACGAGCACGGCTGGGTGTGGCTGGAGAACCTTTGGCGGGATATTCGATTCGCGTTTCGCGCCTTGCGGCGCTCACCGGGTTTCAGCCTGGCGGTGATGACGACCCTGGCGCTGTGCATCGGCCCAAATACGGCAATCCTTTCCGCCCTTTACACCTTCGTCTACAAGCCGCTGCCATTCCCCGATCCAGACCGGTTGGTGTCGATCGCCAACGTGTCCAGGCGGCTGGGCGGGACGAAGCGTCCGTCGAGCATTGCGCAATACCAGGATTTTATGGCGCATGCGGACCGGTTCGAAGGGTTCGCATATTTTGCCGCGACGACGGCGACGCTCGGCGACGTTAGAGAGCCGGTTCGGGTCTACGGCATGGATGTGAGTCCGGACTTTTTCCGCAATGTTGGCGTGCCGCTGTTGACCGGCCGCAGCTTCAGATCGGACGAGCAAAATCCCGGGAAGGAGCATGTGGTTGTGCTAAGCCACGGTGCGTGGGTGAGGCGCTTCCAAGCAGATCCACAAATTCTCGGTCGATTGATCCGCCTCGACGAGGAGCCCTACACCATCGTGGGAGTCGCTGCGCCGAGCATTGAGCTATTGTTCGATGACGTGGAGTTTTTCCGTCCTCGGATCGTGGCACCACCGGATATCGACCCGGGGCGCCGGTATGCCGGCACGGTGCGCTTGCTCGGCCGTCTGAAGCCGGGCGTGCCAATTGCCGCGGCGCAGGAACAATTGGCAACGTTGGAACGCGGCTTCATCGACCAAGTCGCTTCGCCAGCGGTGCGCACGATCATCGAGGCCGACGGGTTTCAAGTCGAGGTGGCGGATGCGCGCCGGGAGCTGGCGGAACCGGTCCGGGCGCCGCTCTGGTTGCTGCAAGGCGGGGCCGCCCTGGTTCTGCTCCTTGGTTGCGTGAACGTCGCGAGCCTGTTGCTGGCCCGTTCAAGCGCCAAGCGCCAAGAACTGGCCGTCCGCCATGCGCTCGGGGCGGGGCGGAGCGCCTTGCTGCGGCAGACGCTCGCGGAGAGCCTCCTGTTGGTCGGAGCCGCCGGCGTGACTGGTCTGGGGGTCGCAATGGGCATGTTGCGCTTCATGAACGCCTACCTGCCGACGGTCGTGCGTCATGTCCCACCGATCGTGCTGGAAACGCGGGTGCTGGGTATTGTGCTCGGCGTGTTGTCGCTGCTCGTCGGCTTATTGGCCATTGTGCCGGCTGTCTCGTGGTGGCGGGCGGACTTTCGCCTCGGCGACACGCCGAACGCCTCGCCCGGCCGGCGCGCCCGGCGGACGATCAGCGTCCTCGTGGTCGGCCAGCTCGCCTTGGCCGTCGTGCTGCTCGTCGGGGCGGGACTGATGCTGCACAGCTTCGCCCGGGTCATGGCCGTTCAGCCGGGCTTCGATGCAGACCGGGTCGTGCAGGGTCGGGTCTTCCTGCCGCAGGCCCACTATCGAACCCCGGCCGATCTGCTCGGGATCCAAAACCGGATCGTGCAGACACTGGAGGCAATCCCGGGCGCGGATTCGGTTGGCCTGGTCGCCGACTTTCCCGTGAAAGAGAAGTTTAATGCCGTGGCGTTTCGCGTCCATGATGGCACGGCCGCCGCAGAATTGGATCGCAACCAGCTCTACGTGAGCTCCGTATCAGCGGGGTTCTTTTCCACGATGGGCATCCGTTTGCGCGACGGAAGGTTGTTCCGGGACGACGACGACATGCGCAAGGACCCGGTCGCGATCGTGGACGAGACTTTTGCCCGGCGCTTCTTTCCGGGACGGGAGGTGGTCGGCATGGAACTGGTTTTCGGTCCGAACGTGCCGACAGACGGTCGGCGCTGGATCCAGATCGTGGGCGTGGTCGCGCGGGCCAATCTCTCCGGCCTGGAGGGACGCGACGGCTGGCCGTTTGCCTACGTGCCATTCAACCAGCAGGCGAGCACAGCGTTCAGCTTCGTCGTGCGGTCGGCGCGGTCGGAGGCGGATATCGTCGGTGAGATCCGCGAGCGAGTGCGGGCCGTCGATGCGGGACTGCCCGTCTACGGCCTCGGCTCCTTAAGCGGAAGCCTCGATTTCCTGCTGGGCAACCGCCGAGCGATGCTGGTGCTGGTCGGCCTGTTTGCCAGCCTGGCGTTGATGCTGGCGGCGGTCGGGCTCTACGGCGTGCTAAACTACGATGTCTCGCAGCGCACCCGGGAGATCGGAATTCGTGGTGCCCTCGGTGCCTCACACGCGCAGATTCTCGCGCTGGTCATCCGCCAGGGTCTCGCCAAAGTGATGTTAGGTATTGGCCTGGGCACGGTGGGCGCGGCCGGGTTTACCCGGCTGTTGAATCGGATGCTGTTCGACGTCAGCGCGGCCGACCCGGTCGCCTATGGTACGGTGTTCCTGCTGCTGCTGGCAGCGGCGCTGGCCGCCAGCTGGCTGCCGGCGCGGCGGGCGGCGAAGGTTGATCCGGTGATCGCACTGCGGGCGGAGTGAGACCGTAACGGAAAGCGAAATGGGCACTGCTTACAATGCGACTGGCTGACAAACTCCCCCACGGGACAGCGATGGCTGTGGTACTGCTGGTAGCGTCGGGCTGCCGCCATGTCTCGGAGCGAACGGCGGCGGGCCGGAGTGCCTTCACCTTTGTCGAATCGCAAAATGGCGCGGCGAGTAGCGCTACGGTGACCGCAGTGGAACCGAAGAGCGGCGATTATTTCACGGAGGCGAGGCCGATCCAAATCCTCGCCACGCCGGTGTACCCGCCGAAAGCCCTCGCGGCCAAGCTGGGGATGACGACGGTCGGAGTGCGCGTGACCATTGATAAAAGCGGCCGGGTGTCAGACATCGGGCCAAGCCTGCTGGCCGTATCCATTCCGACCAAATTCGATGCCGAGTTCCAGGAAGCGGTGCGGGCCGCGGTAACCCAATGGCGGTTCTTCCCGGCGCAGACCTTTCATGCGGACGTGACCAAAGACGCCACCGGTGAGCTGCAGATAACCGAGTCCAAGCGCGAAAACGCAGAGACTTACTTCGACATTGCGTTCACCTTTACGGCGTCCGGCGCAGTGCGTGGCGGGATGAAGGAGAAGTAGCGGCAGCTGCTTCCTCCCCCCGGGAGGATCAACTGGCCGAATTGGCAGGCGTCTGGGCGGCGGCGAGCCGCAGTTTCTTTTCCTCGATGTGGCCGCGGAACAGCCAGCGGGCGAGCGCGGGCATCAGCAGCATCGCGCCGAGCATGTTGAAGAGAAACATGAAGGCGAGCAGCACGCCCATGTCGGCCTGGAACTTGATGGCGGAAAACGCCCACGTGCCGACGCCGATCGACAGCGCAAACCCGGTGAAGACCACGGAGGTGCCCATCGTGGCGAAGGACTCGCACAACGCGTCCTCAAGGGACTTGCCGCTGCGGATCTTCTCGAGCAGGGCGGAGCAGAGGTAAATGCCATAGTCCACGCCGATGCCGACGCCAAGCGCGACGACGGGCAGGGTGGAGGTTTTCAGGCCGATCTGAAGGTAGACCATCAGCGCATAGGCCAGGTCGGAAACGATCACCAGCGGCAGCACCACGCAGACAGTGGCGCGCCAGGAACGGAATGAGATCAGACAGAGCACGATAATGGCGGCATAAAGCCACGCCACCATGGGAAACTGGGCCGACTCGACGACTTCGTTGGTGGCGGCCATCACGCCGACGTTGCCGGTAGCGAGCTGGAATTTCACCTTGGCCGTCGAATGATGTTCGCGGAAATCCTTCACTGCGGAAATGACGCGCCGGATCGTCTCGGCCTTGTGATCCTTGAGATAGATCATGACCGGGATGACGCTGCCGTCGTTGTTCAGGAGACCGGAGGATGTTTCCACCGGCGAGACCGACTGGGCAAGCATGTCCCGGTTGCGCGAAATCGTGCGCCATTTGAGGCTGCCTTCGTTCCAGCCGGCGGAAATGGTCTTGGCAAGGTCGGTCAGGGCCAGAGTGGATTGCACGCCTTCGATATTGCGCATGTGCCAGGCAAAGCGGTCCACCAAGGCCATCACATCATGATCGATGACACCATTGGGCACGGTTTCGGCGATGACAGTAATGACATCGACCCCGATGCTGAAATGGCTGGTGATAACCGCCGTGTCCCGGTTGTAACGCGAGTTCTGGCGCAGCTCCGGCACGCCAGCGTGCATATCGCCGATCTGCACGTGCTTGGCCTTGAGGAGACCGAAGATCCAGAGCGCAGCAGTGACGGCGATGATGACCAGGGAGGTGCGTCCGGTGGTGAAATTCACCAGCCGGCGCCAGGTCGGTTGAAGGGCAAAGCGGCGGAAGTTGACGCGCTTTCGGAAGCTAGGCGTCATCTGCGTATAGGACAAAAGGACCGGCAGCAGGAACCGGTCGGTGAGGATGATCAGGGTTACCCCCATGCTGGCGGTGATGGCCAGATCCTGGATGATGGGCACCTTGACCAAATAAATGGTAAGGAAGCCCACCGTGTCGGTCAGAATGGCGACAGTGCCCGGGATGAAAAGATTGTTGAACGACGCTCGCGCCGCATGAAGTTCGCTGCCACCAACGTTGAATTCGTAACGGAAAGACCGGAGCATCTGGGTGGCGTGGCTGAGCGCGATGGCGAACACCAGAAACGGGACGAGAATTGAAAGCGGATCAATGCCCAGCCCGAAAAGATACAACAGGCCCAGTTGCCACACGACGGCGCAGGTCGAGGTGATCAGCGGCAGAATGGTCAGAACGAGCGACTGGGAAAAATAATAGAGCAGAAACGCGGAGATGATGATGGCGAGACCGAAGAAGAGCAGCACGCCCCGCGCGCCGTCGGTGATGTCGCCAATGACCTTGGCAAACCCGATGATGTGGATGCTGACCGAATCGGACTCGTATTTATGTCGGATTTTGCTCTCCAGTGCGTCGGCGACCTCCGCGTAAACCAGCTTCTTGCCGGTCTGCGGGTCCACCTCGAGCAGTTGGGCGACGATGATCGCCCCGGTAAAGTCGTTCGCCACCAGCTGGCCGACGCGACCCGATTTGATGATGTTCTCCCGGACCCGTTCCAGCCCTGCCGGTGTCGGCTGGAAATCGGCGGGAATGACATTGCCTCCTTGCAGGCCGTCCTCGACGACCTCCATGTAGCGGACATTGGGCGTGAAAATCGAAGTAACCTGCGAACGATCGACGCCCGGCAGGTAGTAAGTCTCGTCGGTCACGGCTTTGAGCGTCTTGAAAAACTCCGGCGTGAAGATGTCGCCGTGTCGGGCCATGAGTGCGATAACCACGCGATTGGCGCCGCCAAACTGTTCCTGGTACTTCTTGAAATTCTGGATGTATTCGTGGTCGCTCGGCAGTTGCTTGTTAAAGCTCGCGTCAACATGGGTCTTGGCCGCGAAAAACCCCAGAACGAGGGTGGTGAACGCAAACGCCGCCACCGTGACATGGCGGTACTTGAAGATGAAGTTTTCGACGCGATCCAACATGGCGTTTATGCTTCGGCTGTCAGCCGGGTGGCGTTGACCGGAGCGGGGCGGTACTGGCGAGCGTTCATGGCAGCTTCACACGTACCGCGCCGGCTTCCCCAACCGTCAGCAGCTTACCGTCTGCGGTTTCAACGAGGGCGGCCACACTGGTGCCGAAGTCGGCGGGTTTCCAATGAACAAAAGTCAGGCCGGAGTCCCGGCTGACAAAGAAATTTCCACCCTGGCCACCGAGAACAATCGTCCCATTCTTCAGCCGGGTGCCACCCATGATAAGCACCCTGACGTCGCTGTTCTCCTGCACCCAGTTCGCACCGTAATCATCGGAACGCAGAATGTGACCGCGCAAGCCGTAGGCGACGATCCGGCCGCCCTCCAGCGGCACGACCCCAAACAGCGATCCATCGTAGGGAAAATCCGCTTTGGTCCAGTTTTTGCCGCCGTCGTCAGACTCCAGCAACGTGCCGCTCTCGCCAGCCAGAAAGAGATGGCCGCCGGACCCGGCGGTAATCCGGTTAAAATGAACCTCGTCCGGCAATGGTTTGCCGACGGTCCAATGCAGGCCGCCATCGTCGGTGGCGAGAAATCTACCGTAGGCTCCCACGGCGAAGCCATGCGTAGAGTCGAGGAAAAGCACGTCGAGCAGGACGGTGTCAGCGCTCTTGCCATCGTCCTGACGCCGCCAGTTCCGGCCGCCATCGTCGGTCGCAAGAATAACCCCGTCGTGACCGACCGCCCAGCCGTGTTTGTCGTCGGGAAAGGACACACCGGTAAGCAAAACGCGGGTGGGAACCAGACTCTGGGTCCAGTGCAAACCGTTGTCATGCGAGATCACGACGATGCCATGGTCGCCGACGGCGACAAGTTTCTCACCCGCATTCACCACATCGAGCAACAGCCCGCGCGCGGCCAGTGGCGCAGGTTCAGAGCGTTCCTGGGCAGGTAATGGTGCTGCGACGGTCAACCCAATCGCCAGCAATAACAGAAGAAGGGCCTGGCGGGTGCGGCCCGTACCCGTCCTTGCCTCTGCCGCAGAGGCGAAACAGGCGCAGCAGGGCCGGGTTCCGCCAAGGAGGTGGAGACGAAAACGGCGGGCCGGCCAGCCCGCCGCCGATGAAGCATGCCACGCCATCAGACTGTCTTAGCGGACTCCTTCCTGCCGCAGAGTGGCCGGGGTGTAATCCTGCGGAGTCCGCTTGAGGCTGAAATCATACATCTTGCCCTCGTTGTCCAATCCTATGGCAAGATAACGGCCCGCGATAAGGTCGGTGTGGACTTCCAGGGTGCTCCAGAAGGTCAGCGCGTCGTAGTAGTTGATGCAGTGCGCCTCGGACACGCGCCACATCTGGCCGCGACCGTCATACTGGTCCACCGCGAGAATCTGCCAGCTGTCCTCGTCGATATAGAAGGTGCGCCGGGAATAGACGTGGCTGGTGCCGGGCTTGAGCGTGGCATCCACCACCCAGACGCGATGCAATTCGTAGCGGGTGAGATCCTGGTTGATGTGCAGCGGCTTGAGAATGTCGCTGTATTTAATCTTATCGCTGTGCAGCGTGTAGGAATTATACGGGACATACATTTCCTTTTTGCCGATCAATTTCCAGTCGTAGCGATCAGGCGCGCCATTGAACATGTCAAACTGGTCTGACGTGCGCATACCGTCAGCCGCAGTGCCAGGATTGTCATAGGCCACGTTGGGCGCGCGGCGCACCCGGCGCTGACCGGTGTTGTAGATCCAGGCGCGGCGCGGCTCCTTGACCTGATCCAGAGTTTCATGAACGACGAGGATGGAGCCGGCAAGACGCGCGGGCGCCGTGACCGTCTGCTTGAAATAGACCAGGACGTTATCAAGGTCCTTTTCCTGAATGCCTTCCCGCACGTAGTTGAAGAGGAACTCGTCGTCAAACTGCACCAGCGTATAGCTGCCGTTCCGCTGGGGCGCCGCCTGACCGATCCAACGCTCGGCCGAAACGCCCCGGTAACGGGTCAGATGATTCCAGATCACCTCCAATCCGTTATGTGGAATCGGAAAAGGAGTTCCGATAACGGCCCCGGAGATGCCATTGCCACCTGGAGTGAGTGTAGCCGTGGTGGCATATTGCTTGGTGGCATCGTAAATCCGTTGCGGATTCGAAGCGCTCCGATGGGTCGGATAGACTGGCATCTTGTAGTCGGGGTACGCTTTCAGCAGGGCCAGATGGCCGGCGGTGAGCTTGTCGGCATATTTGTCGGCGTTGGCGGCCGTGATGGTGAAAAGAACCTGATCGTCCTTGAAAGGATCGGGGTGATGCATGCCCACGACATAGCCGGCCGGCGGCGTGGTGATGCCTCCGGTCCAGGCGGGGATCGTGCCGTCGGCGTTACCAGCCATCTCTCCGCCCAGCGGAGTAAGGTCGTTCCCAAGACGGCTGGCTTCGGCGGCTGAGATGCCGGCCTGCGCGCCGAGCGTCAGGAGGCAGAAGGTGGAACCCGCGAGAAAATTATGGATGCCTGATTTCATGTTAAGACCGGGGTAGGGGTTAGAATGAATACTTCAGGTTGCAGGCGACGTAATCGCGGTCGCCCAGCAGATTGAAGCGGCCCGCGCCGAAGAAATTGACGTAACGCAAATCGAGCGCCCAGGAATTCTGGAAGGTGAATTCCGCCCCGACCGTGATGGACTTCCGGTTGTGTTCGAAATTGCCCATCGGCAAAGGGGTGTTGCCGCTGACGTCGTGCGTGAAAACCAACAGCGGCGAGACGTTCACGCCGGCGAAGACGTTGTTGTAGTCAAGCCGCCCGACGAGCTGGTAGCCCCACGAGAAGCTGTCAGCGAAGGCTGATGCCGGGTCCGAGCCAAACGCACCATTGCCGGTGTTGATCATTTCGTTGATATCCCCGGCGACATAGGTGCCGAAGCCATCAAACCGGAGCTGGCTTTTCGCCGGAAGGTCAGCCTGGACAAAACCGGCCTCAGCCAGGAGGGTGGTCTGCTCGGCGCCGAGAATGCCCCGGCCAACCCACGTGGCGGTCATCTGCCCGGTCCAGACAGCCTTGCGACGGTAACCGGAAATATACGTGCCGTATTGCCCGGCGTAATTGCCGATCTGATTGTTGGGGCCGTAGGCCGGATTGAGCGGCGAGAGGGCGGCGAACAGCAGCTCGACGTCGTCCACCTGCAGCGGCTGATTGGGACGATAGCTGACCTCACCCTGCAAGGCGATGCCATTGATGCTGGTGTTGAAGCTGGCACCGTAAAGGTGAATGTCCTTCGGGAATTCGATCAGGTAATTGCCGCTCGCGGCGGCCGTGAGGAAAGCCACGGTTTTCGCCGCGGTAACCGTGGGATCATTGAGGGCAGCCAATGCAATCCCCTGCGCCTGGGGGTAAAAGGGCTGAAGGCTGGCGGGAAGGGCGCCCACCGGCACGCTGGTGAGAGCGGCACCCAGCAGGGTGTTGAGCACTGATCCAACCTGAGCAAGCGGTATCCCGTTCGCCAACAGAACCGGCAGCAACTGGGCCTGGCCGAGCTGACCGGCCACGGCCTGAACCTGGGCGGCAACCGGAGCCGTGTTGACCGGAACCGACGGCGTCCGCGCCGACACCATCGGCAGCCGGCTATGATAGTTCATGTAGAAAAAACCGAACTCGGTGTCCTTCAACCCGTGGGCGAGCCAGCGGAGGTTGACTCCGTATTGTCCGGAGCTGCCGGGAACATTGTCCGGACCGCGCGCGATGGCCCCGAGCGGCGCGGAATCGGCAATGGCGCCAAATCCGAGATAAACCTTCTTGCCGCCTTGGGCCGCAAAATCGTTGGTACTGAAATAAGTGCCCGGGGGATCTATCCGGGTGCGCTCCCAGTCGAGCAGGTAGAAAGCCTCAAAAGTCAGATTTTCGCTCAGATTGAGCGAAGCCGATACCATGTTGACCGGGCGGAGCGCCTCCTTCAGTTCCGAGCCCGGAGTGCGCAGTTTGGCAACGTCGATCGGATTGATTGAGTTGATGCCGTTGGGAATGAACGTGCTTTCACCCCAACTCAGCACCTGCCGCCCGATACGGAGACTGGCCGGCATGTTACCGAGCGTCGGTTTGAAATAAACATAGGCATCAAGCAGCTCGGCGTTTTCGCCCACGATGTTGTTGGCATCGCTGTTCAACGGCGTACGGGCGCGGGTGCCACCGGTATTCACAAAATCATTAAAGTAGTACCCCCGGACAAAGATCCCGGCGGTATCCTTGTAGGTCAGCTGCAAATCATGGGAAGCCTTCACCAGAAACGACGCCATGCCCTTCCGGTAGTTCAGGTCGCCATCGTCCGCGTTCACCGAATGCTGCAATCCCGGGACACCGTTAAAAGTGCTGGTGAGGCCGTACAACTGCGGATCGGGATTTTCCAGACGGTAGAGGCCGCCGACGGAAACCGTGGTATCGAAACTGCCCTTGAGATCGCCGAAATCGAGAACAACCGCTCGCGTCGGGGTGGCAAATCCGACGGCAAGCACGACGCCAATGACAGACTGCCAGCGAAGGCAGCGAAGGATAGCTTTGCTTGGGTTCATAGCTTAGGCAACGAAACGGTCTCCGGTGAGACTGGTGGGGTGGGGTTTTAACAAGCCCGAGGCTTGGTTTAGTCTGGGAGCATGAAGCGATTCTTCGCAGGCGAGTTCAAGACCTAAACCTATTTCTGCCGCCAGCTAATTGCAGTCATTAGCGTTTTGACGCGCGCGACAAATCGGTAACCGTGGAGGGATGGACGCCGCGTCACAGATCCATATCAAGGGAGCCCGCGAGCACAATCTTC
>JBBIHQ010000034.1:0-35602 GCA_037446975.1 Opitutia bacterium | reverse complement strand
ACGCCGCCTCGATGAAGGCCCAGCGCAACCACTCGTTGCAAAAAGGCAGCAGCCGACCGTGGTGGATCTTGCCGCCCGAGGCGTGCGTCGTCGGCACCAAGCCGGCGTAGGCGCACAGCTTCTCCGGCCGGCAAAAGCGGGTGTGCCCATCCAACTCGGTGGCGATCACCGCCGCAAGGATGGCGCCGACCCCAGGCAGGGTCTGCAACCGGGCGGCCGCCGGATCGCGCAGGTTCTCCGAGAGGATCGCCTGCTCCAAGGTCTTGATCTGCGTCGTCAGCTGGTCGAAACCCGCCAGCGATTGCTGCAGAAGCAGGCCGTCGGGCGCGGGCAACGCGAGCGTGCGCAGCCACGCCAGGCCCTTCTTCCCAAAGAGATCCGTGCAGACCGGGGGCTCAAGCTGGCGTTGCCGGGCCAGCAAGGCGTGGACGCGGTTGCGCAACCGCGTCCGCATGCGCACCCAGTAGACGCGCTGACGCAGGACGTATTTGCGGGCCCGGACCGCCGGGGACGAGGCGTGGGCTTCCGCCACGAGGTTACCCCGCAGCAGCGTCGCGAGCTTCTCGGCATCGAGCCGGTCGGTCTTGATCTGTGCCTCCGCAATCAAGCGGGTCTTGCCCGGATGCGAGAGCACGACACGCTCCACGCCCGGCAACTCCTGGAGGAGGTCGTAGAGCCAGCCCCAGTTCCAGCAGGCCTCCAGCACCGTCCGGCTCGGACCCGGCAGTTGCTGGAAATAGGCGGCGAAGGCCGCCGGTTCGTTCTGGTCGATGCGTGCGGAATGCACGCGCCGGCCGTCGGCGTCCACGGTGCAAACCACCGAGTAGCGCTTGTGGTAGTCGATTCCGGTGTAGAGCATGATAATGGCAGCTCACGCTGATTTTGAGACTCGCGCAACCCGCCACCTTTCATGTTATCTGTTCGGCAAAACTTTATGCGCCCGATCGCGGCTACTTTCTTGCTTGGATCAATCCTAGTTTTGGCCGGCTGCCTTTCGTGGTCCGCCGTGCATCCACTAACCATCGCGCCTACCAAGGATGATTGGGTCCATGCTGCGACCACCTTGAGTTCTGCTGAGCGTCAAATGATAGTGGATTCTGGTGTTCGTCTCGTAGTGGGCGAGCCGCTCGACGGCAAGATCTACAACCTTGGTTCGAGAAAGGTCTGCGAGTTTGAGCGGGTTGACACTGCTAAGCTGGTGTCGGGATTCAATGATATGTTTGCGCGCGAGGGCGGTGATTCGTGGACCATAAGCAGTTTGTCAGCGGAGATGCAGATCACCGCCCCCGCCGGGTATCAAAGAGAGCTGTTCAAAATCCAATGGAAGATCGTGAATCGTTCAGGTCGATCGGTTCAGCGGAAATCGGTCGCTCAAGGGACCGGTGTGAATATCAAATGGGGAAATGATGAAGCCGCCCTCGCTCGCGACGCAAACGTTGCGTTTGCCGAAGCGATCTTGAGGCTTGTCGTCGAATCGGTCGGACAAAGGCCCGAATGAAAAAGCCGAACCAGTAGGTATGAGAAGGCGTCGAGTGGCGCATCGCACTTTGAGGTGCGCGGCGTCAAACTCTCCGCCTTATGACCGCGAACAACGTTACCATCGGAATTGACGTTGCTCGTCGGTCTGCCCGCGGACGCGGGCACCCGCTCCTCCTCACCCTTCGCTGCGCTCCGGGCTGCGCCATCTCCGCGCTGCCGCGCTCCGTCGGGGACCGGAAGCACAGCGCCTGTGTCCTCAGTGCCGGCGGCGAGATTGCTCGCCGCCCCGCCCACCGCTTCCCCGGTTCTACAGAATCCTCCCTGCACCGGTGACATTGACGTCGCCACCCCGAGTGCGTATGGAATGCATTCTTCGCCTGGATCTTGATCGTTCAAATGAATAAACCAGCCGATCCCGCCACCGTTGCCGATGCCCGGAAATGGAACATGGCTCGCATGGGAATCCAGTTCACGTCTGCGCCCGATGGACGCCCGCTCCGGTGACGACGACGAACTACCTCGCTTGTCCCACCGAGATCGTCGAGGCGCCGGTCGGTGTCGTTTGGAAGCTGCTCACCAATATCTCCGGCTGGGGCGATTTCTTCGACCTTCGCGTCATCAGCGTCGAGCCGCCGGGGTTGGCAACCAAGGGCCAGCGCATGCGCGGTGAGACGGGCCCGCGCTGGCTGCATCTTGGTGGCTCCTTCGAATACACGCTCATCGACGAGGCGCATTACAGACTTGAGATGGACGTGAGACTGTCGCTTGGCCTGACGGTTCACGAGGCGTTGGACTGTGTTCCGCTTGAGAAAGGACGGTGTCGCGTCAACTACCACTGCAATTTTGGTTTCCCGCGCGGCTGGCGAGGCCGGCTCATGCGCATGCTGCTCAGCCGTGGGTTGAAGGAAGGTCCCGCTGATTCGCTAGGCCGATTGAAACGAGCCGCCGAACAAGAATATCGCAGGCGGGAGTCGGCTATCGGGCAATAGCCCTTCCGCGCCGGCTCACGATTGCCGGGATTGAGGCCATTCCCTGAGCCGCGACAGCACGGCATTGGTGATGGATTTCCCGCTGGTGCAAGGATTGCACACGGGTTCGCCCGGCTCGCGGGAAATCACACCAACAACAATGCCGGTTTCTCAAGCAGGTCTTTTAAAGCCGCAAGGAACTGGGCGCCGAGCGCGCCATCCACCACGCGGTGGTCACAGGAAAGGGTGAGCGCCATCGTCTGCCCGACGGCGATCGACCCGTTTTTAACCACCGGTTTCGTAACGGTGGTTCCGACGGCGAGAATCGCGGCGTTGGGCGGGTTGATGATCGCCGAGAAACGCTCGATGCCCATCATGCCGAGATTGGACACACAGAATGTGCCGCCCGTGAATTCCTCGGGCTTGAGTTTCTTTTCCTTGGCGCGCTTGCCGAGTGGCTTGGCCTCGTTGCTGATCTGAAACAAGGATTTGAGGTGCGCGTCGCGGATCACCGGGGTGATGAGCCCGTCCTCGATGGCGACGGCGAAGGACACATGCGCCGCGCCGTGATACTGGATGCCGGTGCCGGTCCAGGAGGCGTTGACCCCCGGGACGCGGCGGAGCGCCTCGGCGCTGGCCTTGAGAACGAAATCGTTGACGGAGAGCTTGACCCCTTCCTTCTCCAGCCCGGTGTTTAGTTGAGTGCGGATTGAGAGCAGCGGTCCGGCATCCACTTCGACCTCAAGGTAGAAATGGGGAATCTGTGTCTTGGCCTCAAGCAGACGCTTGGCAATGATCGCCCGGATGTTCGAGGCAGGCACAGTGCGGTCAGCCTGGATGGGGCCGCGGGCAAGCAGGTCCGCGACAGGAGCCAGAGGACTGAGGGCGGATGGAGAAGCGGAAACCGATTTGAGCAATGCCGGATTCGCTGCGGCGGCAAGGACGTCGGCTTTGACGATGCGACCATGCGGACCCGAGCCGGTGAGACGGGTGGGATCGATCTTCTGATCGGTGGCGATCTTGCGGGCGAGTGGAGAAATCCTGATGCGACCCGCGGCTGCCTCATCAGAGGACGGAGAAGCAACGGGAGAGGGCGGAGGCGGAGAAACGGGACTTACGACCATTGGCGCAGGCCCGCCTTCGCTCGGTGCGCCAGGACCAGGTTTGTCCAATGGCGTCGGCACCGGCGAAGGTGCCGCCGCGGCCGGGTTCACAGGTCCGGTGCCGGCGCCCGCCGTTGTGGGCTGCGGCCCACCCGGTGGCTGTCCGGGGCGGTCGCCCGGCAACGGTGTCGCCGGAGCTGTTACGGCTTCCCCCGGCTGGCCAATCGCGCAGAGCGCGGCTCCGATCGCAACTTGCGAACCTTCGGGCGCGAAGATCCTGATGAGCGTACCGTCAAAGAACGACTCCAACTCCATCGTCGCCTTGTCGGTCTCGACTTCGGCGAGCATGTCGCCGGATTTTACGGTGTCGCCTTCCTTCCTGAGCCACTTGACCAGCGTGCCCACCGTCATGGTGTCGCTGAGCTTGGGCATATCGATGATGTTGGCCATGGTCGGAGTAAGAGTGAGGGTGAAAGTGAAGGTGGCCCGCCTACGCCCGTTGGGCTTCGGCCCGGGCCGGGCTCAGCGGAGCTGAAGCGAGGAGAGAGCGTGAGACGTATGAATACATTGGGTGATGAACGGTGCCGAACGAAATCACTTCAACACGGCGAGAGCGGCATCGAAGATCTTCTGCGGGGTAGGGAGTTGCTCCTTTTCCAACGGCGCACTGTAGATGGCGGGAGCGTCAACCGAGGTGACCCGCCGGATCGGGGCGTCGAGATAGTCGAAAGCCTTTTCCTGGATGATGCAGGCGAGCATGGCGCTGACCGAGCAGAAGGGCTTGGCTTCCTCGACCAGCAGCACCCGGTTGGTTTTTCTGACCGAGGCGAGCACGGTCTCCTCGTCGAGCGGACGAATGGAGCGCAAGTCGACGACCTCGGCGTTGATGTTGTGTTTGTGCTTGAGGAGTTCGGCGGAGCGGAGCGCCATCTGGATGGCGCGACCGTGGCCGATGATGGAGATGTCGGAACCTTCGCGCATGACCTTGGCCGAACCGAGGGGAACGAGGTAGTCAGTGTCGGGCACTTCGCCAACATCGCCATACAGAATGGTGTTTTCCATGAACATAACCGGGTCGTTGTCCCGGATGGCGGACTTGAGCAGGCCTTTGGCGTCGTAAGGCGTCGAAGGGACAACGACCTTGATACCCGGGTGGTAGGCGGCGATGGACTCCGGCGTGTGCGAGTGGGTGGCGCCGACGTTGGTGCCGCCATTTGCGGGGCCGCGGATGACGATCGGGCAGTTGATGAGCCCGCCCGACATGTACCGGATGTTCGCGGCGTTGTTGAAGATCTGATCGAACGCGACCGAGTAGAAGCTGAAGAACATCAACTCCATGACCGGTCGCAAACCGAGCATAGCGGCCCCGATGCCCATGCCGATGAAGCCCGCCTCGCTGATGGGCGTGTCGACGATGCGCTTGGGGCCGTGCTTGGCGAGGAGTCCCTCGGTGACCTTGTAGGCGCCGTGAAACTGGCCGACTTCCTCACCCATGATGACGACGTTCGGGTCGCGGGTGAGTTCTTCGTCCATGGCGTGACGGAGGGCTTCGCGGTAGGTGATTACAGGCATGAGCGGAAAGTGAAGGTGAGAGGATTGAAAGGAGTGACTTACTGAGGGAAGAGCCCGGGCTCAGTCGAAGAAGAGACTGCCGACGGACTTCTTGTCCTGGGGATTGTCGATCTCCCAATAGACGTCCTTCTTGATGTCCTCGATCGTCGGATAGGGGCTTTGTTCGGCAAATTGCGCCGAGGTTTCGGCTTCGGCCCGGGCGGACTCGTCGATTGTCTTGATGATGTCCGCGTTCAATACGCCCTCGGCGAGCAGGGCGTTTTCATAAACCATGATCGGATCCTTCGTGCGCTTGTATTCCTCGATTTCCTTTTTGTCCCGGTAGGTGGAATCCGGATCGGCGACGGAATGACCGCGGTAACGGTAGGTGCGGATTTCCAGCACGCTCGGCTTGGATTCGTCATGGGCGAGCTTGAGGGCCCGGCTGACCTTGTCGCGCACCTCATAGACATCGTGGCCGTTTTCCACGATGGCCCAGTTCATCCCGTAGGCCGCACCGCGACCGGCCAGCGAGTCGCCGGCGGAGGAGCGCTCCTGGCTCGTGCCCATGGAGTAGCCGTTGTTCTCAATGATAAAAACCACCGGCAGGTCCCAAAGCGCCGCCAAATTGTAGGATTCGTGCACGGCTCCCTGGTTGACGGCGCCGTCGCCCATGAAGGTCAGGCAGGCGCCCTGGATGCCCTTGTATTTAAGCCCGTAGGCGAGGCCGGTGCCGAGGGGTACCTGCCCGCCCACGATGCCGTGCCCGCCCCAATAATGCCGGCTCGGGTCGAAGTAATGCATCGAGCCGCCTTTGCCCTTGGAGCAACCCGTGTATTTGCCGAAGTTCTCCGCCATCAGCTCGTTCATGCCCATGCCGACGCCAAGGGCGTGGCCGTGGTCCCTGTACGCAGTGATGATGTGGTCGTTGTCTCCCATGACCGAACAACAGCCGACCGCCACCGATTCCTGGCCAATGTAGAGATGCAGGAATCCCCCGATCTTGCCCTGCTGGTAACTCCGCAGACAGCGTTCCTCGAATCGGCGGATCCGGACCATGTCACGGTAGAACTGGATCTTCTCGTCCTGTCCGAGCCTGGCGTTGATAGGTGCCAGCCGTGCATCGTAGCCGGCTGCGGAGACTTCGGACTTCTTGGGAACGGGTGCTTTCTTGGTCACGTGGAATGGTTTGAGTTTGAAGCAATCTCTGGGAAACAGGAGTCCGTCTTTTAGTTAAAGCAAGCGGATGACAAGCGAAAGATGAGCGGCCGGGCACAAATCCATGAGCGGCAGGGCCGTTACCCGGAAACTGGCAACCGTTTCGAGGCCGGGACGGGCAGGCTAAACAATTTGCGCAGCCGCCCCGAACCCCCACATTGATGGAGTCAACCAACAGGATGGCAGCCAAACCGCAGACCATCGACGAATACCTCGAACCGCTGAGTGTCGAAAAGCGCACGATCTTGGAGACGCTGCGGCGGACCATCAGATCGGCGGCGCCAAAGGCGGTAGAGTGCATCAGTTACGGGATACCCGCTTTTCGTTTGAACGGGCGGCTGTTCGTAGCGTTCGGCGCGAGCCTGAAGCATTGCTCGTTCTATCCCGGAGCAAACCCGCTCAGGGTTCATCGGCAGGAACTAAAAGATTACAGCACCAGCAAGGGCACGATCCGGTTTTCAGCGGACCAACCCTTGCCGGCGACACTGGTGCGGAAACTGGTTAAAACCCGGACCGCGGAATATGCCGTCGGCCGGTCGAATACGACAGCCTCGACAAAGCGCGGTGACCCAAAGTAAGTTCGGACCGTCCCTTATGAGCGCAGAAATGCTATGTTTTCTCCTCGGCAGCGTGGCGACGGTCCTTTGGTTCAGGGGTATCTGGATGGGCGTCATGCCGGGCTGGAAGACCCTTTTGTTTGCCAGCGGAACCGGATTAGTCCGGCGGTCGGCGGATGGCCTCGGATATTGGATCGCCACGGCGGTGGTGGGTTGTCTTGTGTTCGGGTTGCTTGTCATTCCCGTGATCACGTGGGTTGGGTTGCGTCGCTGAAAAAGATGAGCGAAATGCCGGTCGTGTTATTCCTCCGAACATCATGAATGCCCAACGTTTTATCCAGACATCCGTCGGCCGACTCATCTACAGCGTGGCTAATGCGGCGATGTTTGCTGCCGGGGTGTTCGCAGCCTTGGAAAGAATGGTCAGGTCTTTGCGCTCAGGCTCGATATATTCAAAAGGTGGAAAGCGCGGCGGGCCTGACGACGGCACCCAAGGCGCCGGCGTGACTGCTCGCTTGAAGCCGCCGCCGCCCGTGTTGACGGCCGCAGCGGCGAAAGCATTGACCGAGCGGGACGGATATGAGTCAGCCTGAGCAATCGCCGGTCCCGATCTCGACAAATCAGAATGCCGCCGGCAAAAACTTGCCCAATCTTTTATGAAACAACCCATCCATTCCTCGATCAGGTTCGCGTTCGTGACTCTAGCCTTGGTTGCGTTTGCCTTGACCGCTTTGGCGCAGCCCGGTCCGGCCGCCGTCGTTTCCTCGCCCTCCGCCAAGCCTACCACTGGAGGCGGGTTACCGATGCCCATGCCGGGGAATGCGCCCGCCGGAGTTTCCAATTCGATGTTCCCACCCATGCTGCAGGGCGTCGTTTCACCTGAGGAATACCGGGACTATATCGAATTTCAGCACCAACTCGACGACGATCCGGCCATCAAGGAACTCAATGCCAAGATCGTCGAGGTCACCAAGGAACTGCGTCAGCTCCGGGTTGAGTCGAGTACACTTCGGGAAAAGCTGACCGGCGCCAATCCCAAGATTGAAGCGATTCGGGAAAAGTTGATATCGGCAATGCGGCCACATTTCGGTTCCGGGCCCGTGCCCATGCCGGTGCCTGCCAAGAGCAACTGATCGGTGTTCTCCGGATAGCAGGTAAAGCGAGTGGAAGATCCGATTCCAAGAAATTGATCAGGCCGGAGATCCGACGGAAAAAGAGAGCGTGCGACCGGCCAAAAGGGGCGCCCCGCGGATTTCAGGATGCCGCCGGGTCAACTGAAGCCACGTCAACTTTCGCCGTTTGCTCAGATTCCGGGTGTGATCTGCTCCACCGTTATATTGATGGGCGAGACAGTGCAATCTGCCCGCAACGACACGAACCTATCACGGTACTCGTCGTAGATGGGCCAGAGCGCTGCCTTGTCCGTTTCCGGAATAGGCAGGTTCCTGATTTCTTCGCGTGAGAAGAAGGCAAATCGCCCCTCCTGGATGTCCGGCGGCAGGCCGCCGATGGATCGCTTGCAGCGGAAGAGAAACATCAACCAGTGGGTTTCGCCCTGGTAGGCCTTCTCTGCGATCATCGCGAAGAGATGCATGTCCTCCTGGCTGACGTGCAGACCGGATTCCTCGGCCGTTTCGCGCAGGGCGCACTGCAAGGGTGATTCGCCGGTGGCCATCTCCAGTTTGCCTCCGATGGGTGACCAGACGCCGAGGTTGGGTTGTTTGGCCCGGAGCATGAGCAGCAATTTGCCGGCGGCGTTTTCAATGAAGACGAGGACGCTGATTTTGTAAGGCAGGCTTGGGCTCATGCAAAAAAGAGCGTGACCTTTGTCGAAAGTCGGGCAAACAAATCTTCCACGCGGGCCACATTCGCATGTTGCCCGTTTCTCATACCCCTCGCGTTATCGTGCTGGATTGCGGCGTCGACCGCACGGCGCTCGGAGTTTTCAGACGGAAAGCAGGACGGCTGTGCCTGGAGAAATATGCTGGCAAGGTGTTCGCCAACCACGCGGGCTGCGATGCCGCGTGGCAGGAGAGCACCGGCGAAGCTTTTCATTCGTTCCGCAGTCTGGTCAGGACCGGGAGCCAGGTGATACTCGTACCGCCCGCCCAGGCGGTTCTCACCAAACTGGTGCGGTGCCCTCGCGTCGATCAGGCCCGGCGGGAGAAGGTAATCCGCTTTGAGGCCGAGCTCCATATCCCCTATGCGCTCGCTGATGTAACATGGGACAGCGTTGTGGTTAAGGAATGGGAAGCTGAGATCGAGGTGTTTTTGGCTGCGATAAAGAGCGACTTTGTCGGATCGCTATGTGGCGCGGCGGCAGGAGCTGGATTCCAGCCAACACACGTCCTGCCACCGCTGCTCGGCACGCTGGCGGCCTTTCGGCTGGCGCGGCCCGGCCTGACGGAATCGTCGTTGGTGCTGAGTCTCCAGAAGAGATCAGCCAACCTGCTGTTGGTCGAGTCGGGCAGATTTGCTGGCCGTTCATTCTCGCTGGACGGAAATGACTCGGCCCAACCGCTGATCAGGACGGACGGCAGCATTTCATCGGAAGGCAGGCCAAATACGTTTCCCGACCGAGATGCAGGTCCGTCCGTTTCGGGTGACGTGCAGCTCGGCATACGACTCAGCCGCGAGATCGTGCGCTCGGTGCTGCATTATTGCGCGCAGACCGGAATGTCGAGTCCGGTGCACCTGAGCTTGACCGGCGAAGGGGCTCAGCTGCCAGATCTGCCTGAGGTGTTGGCGGCGAAGTTGAAAATTCCCGTTGAAAGGCTTGCGCCGATACCCGTGTTCGAGATTTCGCCTGGCGCGGCGGCAAGCGGAGCGGAGGAACAAAGGTCGGCGTTGAACGACATGTCTGGCGCGGTCGTCGCTGCGCTTTGGCCCGGACAGACGATGCTGAATCTGTTGCCTGCTCACCAGCACCAGGTTCTCAATTTTCGCCGCCGCCAACCGTGGTTGATCGCCGCCGCCGTGGCCCTGATAATCGCGCTCGTACCGCCTTTGATTTATTTTCGCAGCCTTCGGGACGTTGCTCACGCCAAGGCCATGCGAATCGAAACAAAACTTGCGCCTTTGCGGCGGAAATCCGCGCAAAATCAGGCAAAACTCCAGCGGCTCGAAGAGGCGCGTCGGCAGATCGCCGGCATTGAGGGCGTCTCGGATCGCCGGGACAGTTGGATTCGTTTGTTGGCGGACCTGGAGAATCGTCTAGCCGTCGCAGGGGATGCATGGATTGAAAGATTGCAGGTCGACCCTGAAGAGAAGGGATTCTCCCTGCGCCTCCTTGTTTCCGGAGGCATGCGAGACAGGGCGAATCCTCTGTCGCATGCGAGCCCGGAGACGATAAGCCGCGTGAGACAATTGCTCGCGGATATCGCCGGATCAACGTTTGTCAGTGCAGTTGAGACGCCGCGTTTCGACAACAGCCAACCGGGTCGCCTGGAGTTCGAGTTCGTTCTTGTATGCAACCCAGGGCGGCCGCTTTGACCGAATGAACCGGATTAGGCAGACTCCATTGTTTTGGTGGACGATGATTCTGGGGAGCATCTTACTGGTGACGGAGATCTGGTTGGTGCAACGGGAGCACAAACGGGCCGGACTCGCGCTGGCGGAACTGGAGCGGAAACGGGACGAGAGCGATCGTCTGGTCCGGCAGTCCGTCTGCCTGAATGACGAGGATGAAAAGGCAATTAACCTCGATCTCCGTGATGCGGAAACCGTGCTCGGTGACCTTAAGACCCACCGACGCGAGAGCGTCGATCGGCTTAACACGACCAGTGAACCGGAGAGTTCTGTTGACGCCTATATCGACATCACCGCCTTCGTGGAAAAGACCCGGGAACTGGCGGAGCGTGCCGGAATCGTGATCAGACCCGAAGAACGATTCGGCTTTGGCACCTACACAAGCGAAGGTCCGGCGGCCGAGTTGATCGCAGGCGTCTTCCGACAGAGAACCGTCCTGCAATATTTGGTGGAGAAATTGATCGAGTCGCATCCCCGGACCGTACTTATGATTCAGCGCGAACCACCGAGGATACTTAGGCCGGGCACCTCGCAAAGTATTCGGGCTGCGGCGCCAAGAGCGGATGGCCAGAGCCGGCGGGGCGGTCAGCCGGGCGATATCTTCGAGATTGAAAAAAGGCTCTCCTTGCGAATGGCAGGACTGCTGGACACCGAAGCGTTCCGGCTGGAATTCACGGGCCAGACGCGGTCGATCCGTTCCTTTTTGAACAGCCTGATCGACGAAGATGTGCCCGTCACAATCGTTGTTCGCAGTGTGGAGATCGGACTCCCGCCAGCGCCGACCCGCAGCCCAGACAGTCACTCGATGGCCTCGGCGCGCACACCTGTGCCGGAGAGTCTCACGCGATTCGTGGTGGTGGTGGAATACGTTGAACCCGTCGCCACTCCGGCGAAGTCCGTCTTGTGAGCAACCCGCACCAGATTGGTTATGAGAAGATCCTCCTGGCGCTGGCCATGGCAGTCGCCACGTTGAGCGCAACCTGGATCTGGCTTCGCTGGCCCGACCTGCGACGACTAAAAGCGCTGCCGCTCACGGTGCAGCCAGGCGCGGCCCATTACGAGCGGCCCAAGGCGCGGCCGCTGAAGACGAAGCTGACGCCCTGGGTCGAGCCGAAAGGCCGGACTGATGGGAGGAGCGGGCCCTGCGAGGTTTTCGCCGCGCCGGCGAACGCCCGTGAACAGCAAGCGGCTTGCTTGGCCGTGACACCCCAGCGGGCGGAGTTCGAAGACAGTGCGCCGTTCGGCCTCGAACTTGTCGGAGTAAGGCCCGAACCATTTCGCCTGCAATTGGCTGGTTACATCCGCGGACCGGGCGGATATCTGGCGGCGTTGGTGGGTCCGGATTCGCCGGGAACGATCCTAGCGGGTGAAGGCTACCACTTCGAGAATCTTGGCCTTACCCTAAAGAAATTCACGGTGGAAAAGGTAGCGGTAAATCATGGCGACAGCTGGCCGGTCTATGACGTCGCCGGATTGGCGGTGCTGCTGGACGAGCAAACAGGAAACGACGTGCTGCTTGACAGTCGCGTTCGAAAGCTCACGGGAAGGCTGCTGGCCACCTTCCTGTCCGTGCCCGAAATGATCAAGACAGCCGAGTTGCGTGATGGTGACACCGTATCCGCCGGCGGGCTCGCCTATCGCATCGGGCGAATTCAACTCGATCCTGCCGAAGTCAGTTTGACGAGGCAGGCGGCGGCCCAGGGGACACCCGAATTTCACATTCTTCGGTTGCGCCAGGGTACCCGTCCTCGAGCCGTCGGCGAATCGACGGCCGGACTCAAATCAATTTCGACGTCCGGCGGTGTTGCCGGATCCGGTCAATAATATTCCGATGCAAATATATCAGCTGGTCCATCGTTCCGCATCTCTTCTGTGCCTAAGCTGTGTTTTGCCCGCATGCCTTTGCGCCGCAGTTGCGGTGCCGGCGGACACCCCAAGAGAGGAAGAGAAGATGGCGGCGCTCGCAGCACAGGGGCGCAGCCAGTATCTGGCTGGTGATACCGGCGCAGCCGCGGAAACTTTCCGGCGGGTTGCGGCCGCGGACGGCGACAACCCGACGGCGAAATTTTTTCTGCGGCGGATGGCGGGAGAAGAAAGCGCCAAGAATACCGAGCGGGAAAGGGCCAGCACACAGATGATGAACGAAGTGAATGGCGCCTGGCAGCGCCCCGAAGCCTCCCGGGCGCTTCAGGCAACGGTTAACGCCCCGGGAGATCCGTCGCCTCTGCCTGAGAAACTGGAGAGCATCGTACTGCCCAACGTAAGCTTCTGCGGCATGGCGCTCAGTCGGGTCGTCAACACGCTCAGTGTCATTTCGGAGGAATTCGACGAGACGGGGATCGACCCGAAGGGCGTCAACATCGTGCTCCTCAACCGGGGAAGCGCCGACCCGACCGTCAACATCACTTTGCGCAACCTGTCCCTTGGGCGGGTATTGGATTTTATTACTGGCTCGGTAGGCTACCAGTATCAAGTGGAGGCCGATACCGTTGTGGTCAGACCAGGCGGAGAGCAAGCCGCATTGGAAACGCGTTTTTTCCCCGTGGCCCGCTCGGCGGTTCTGCGCATGACCGGCCGGGGCTCCGCGTCCGATTTGACCCACGGTTCCGAATCGGCTGCCGGCGGGAACATCGGGCCCGCCAAAACCGAAGGCGAAGGGCGGACGATCCGCAATTTCCTGCAGCTTGCCGGGGTCAGCTTCGATGGAGCGCCGGGCAGTACGCTGGCGTTTGACGGTTCCCAGCTCATCGTCACGCAGACTCAACCCAACCTCGAGCGGATCTGTAATATCCTGAACCGTTACAGAGATGTGCGCCAAGTGGAGATCGAGGCCAAGTTCATGGAGGTGCAGCAAGGCGCTCTGGACGAGTTGGGCGTGCAGTGGAATGTGGCCACCAAAGCCGCCCAGCAGAACGCGCGCGTTCAGGCCTCATACCGCACGGGCGGCGGAATTACGCGGACGCTGGCCGACGCCTTCAGGAATGCGACAACAACCCAGGAGATTTCAATCACCGGAACCGGACAGCCCGAAAACGGGCTCAATTTGCCGGCTTCGGCCCCGAGCATTCCGGGCGGGGTGATGCTTGGGGCGGGAACCGCACCGCTGGCCAATCTCACGGGGATCATTGGCGAGTTTGACGTCAATGCCATCATCCGCGCGTTGTCGCAGAAAAGTGGCACCGAGTTGCTCAGCGCCCCGAAGCTGACCGTGCTGTCCGGAAATCCGGCTACGATCACGGTCGCCCAGGAGTTGCGCTATCCCCAGTCTTACGGACAGATTCAGAGCCAGGTGGGAACCGGCAGCAACGCCGGAGGTGGATCAGCCGGTGTGTCCATCACTTCCGGCACACCGCAGGAATTCACGACCCGCAACGTCGGCGTCGAACTACGGGTGACGCCGACGGTCGAGGAGGACAACTACAGTGTGAGCCTCGACTTGAATCCTCGCGTCACCGAGTTCGAGGGCTTTGTCGAATATGGCGGCCCAAGTATCGCCATTTCCGGCGGTACAACGGTCACCGTCCCCCCGGGATTCTATCAGCCGATCTTTGCCGTGCGGGAGGTCACGACCAAAGTAACGATCTGGGACGGGGCGACCTTGGTGATGGGCGGACTGACCCGCGAGGACGTGAAAATTGTAAACGACAAGGTTCCGCTATTTGGGAACCTGCCGCTGGTCGGCAAGCTATTCCGCAGCCATGGGGAGAGCTCGCAAAAACGCAACCTGCTCATCTTTGTCACGGCCAACCTCGTCAATCCCGGTGGATCATTGCGGAAGCAAAGACTTCCAGCCATTCAACCTGACTCGCTATATCAGAACCCGTCCATCGTAACCCCAGCCGGAACCGCTGTCCGTTAAATTCCGACCTTGGTTAAACTAAGCGGTCGCCTGTAGGGAAGAGAGTCGTCGGAATTGATCGATTGGACGAGCTTTGGGCGACGGGTGAGACAACAAGAGCGGACTGCTGTGAGGTCCGCTTGGGTCGAAACTTTGTCCGTTGGCTTAGGTCCCAAGGAAGAAGCGACGAGGGTCGTGGGCCGGGCTGGAGCGTTCCGTGGGTCTGGCGCCAGCCCTTCGTCACTTGGCTTCGCCCAAGATTATAAGAGGCCCAAGCAGGACCGTTCCGGTCTGGGGCTTGGGCTCAACCGTCTGCACGCCGTTTGTCTCGCGGCCGAAGTAGCTGGAAGCACTCGCTCCCATCAACCCGAGCGCGGTTGCGAAGTTGTTGCCGGGCGATCGTACATTTGCGAAGAGCGTCCACACCGGCCGACGCCGGCGCCCTGACTCAGCGAACTCCCGCAGATCGTATGCCTTTACGATCACAAAATAGCGCTCCTCCTCGAGGTTGGCACGCAACGTGTATTCCTCGGTCGAGGGCGCGATCGTCAGGCTGAACCGGCGGAGATCCTTTGTGTAGCCCAACAGTTGGGCGTTGGACCATGCCGCCAAGTTCCGGTCGGTTGGGTCCGTCATTTGAACGGCTTCGTCGAATCTCGTTTCCCGCTCGCTGACGGAGTCGGGGATCGATGCGGCGGCGCCCAGAAGGTCAGTTTCGCCGTCCAGGATTGAAGAGAGCATCTGCGCAGGGTCCTTCATTGGCGCCGGGCTGCCACCCGCAGTGGGAAAGCCCGTCCGCACTTCGGTGGAGACTCGCGGCTTGGTGGTGCCCCAGTGCACTACGAGCAGCAGGTCGGCAGCCTTCAGATCCTTGGTGGGGAAGAAACTGGCGCGGGCCAGTCCGGGCGCGAGATACTCGGCGATTTGGCGAAAGTTCATCTGCTCGATGGAATAGTCGCGCCTTACCCCTTCGTAATGCTGGCCCTGCGCGAAGACATAGGATTCGGCGACCGGCTCGGTTCCGCTGAATTTGTGCCGCATGTACGCCGGATCTGCGCTGGCGGTGACCGTGACGTGTCGGTCCGCCAGCACGCGAGGGGTGACGGCGAGCAGGCAGGCGCTGGCTAATACGGTCCGGTGGAAGCGGGTGGGGCAGCGACTCTTCAAGCGGGAAATCGCAACACTGTTTGCCACGAGACGGAGATCAAAAGCAATTCCCACTGACGGTCAGAACGGCGGCTGAGTCGGTATGGCGGAACCGGCCGCGCCTCTGCATCGCACTGCTTGCTCTCGACACGGCCGCACCAAAATTAATTGGAAGGGCCGGCCGACAGCACCGGCGCCTGATTGCTCTCGAGGTATTCCAACAGCTTCAGGTCGCCGAGCTTGACCTCCGGTTTGTATTTGTCCGTCGCGCGGACCCAAACGGGCCGGGGCGTGTCGCGCCCGATGTACGGACTGGCGATGGCGAGCATGCCCGGGAGGGCATCGGGAAGCCAGAACCCACGGGCCGGGCAGCTGATGCG
Source organism: Opitutia bacterium (assembly GCA_037446975.1). GTDB lineage: Bacteria > Verrucomicrobiota > Verrucomicrobiia > Opitutales > Opitutaceae > Lacunisphaera. The sequence continues at coordinate 19,834 of JBBIHQ010000034.1, read as the reverse complement.
GGTGTTCCAGAGCAACACGCCGTGCTTGGGGTCCCGCAGTTTCAGATCATAGGCCGCAATCACCGCCACGTAGCAATTGTCCTCCGCCGCGCCGAGCAGGTTCTGGGCGTCGCTCCCGAAATGGAACAGCCCCGGCGCGAGCGTCTCCCGGAAAAACGGATCGACGAACGCCGGCGCCAAGCCGAGTTTATACCCGCCGAGAAAACTCACCATCTGGGATTGGTTGAGATGGGCGGTGTACCCGTTCGGTCCGGAGCTAAGCTTTTCGGCGTTCAACGTTCCCCAAGACCACAGGAGTATAATCTCCGGTCGGTGGTTGGCGTCCGTCGGAAGGTAACCTTGTTGCGCGAGGACCTTGAGCACTGTCTTGTTGACGACCTCCCGGGATATCGGCCGCTCTCCGGCCATGACGCCGCCAAAGTCCCGGTAACCAGCGCTGACAGCCGCGTAATAGACGGGCTCGGACGGCGTGGGCAGCCGCCGTTGTCGTCCGGCGGCCGTGAAGTCTGTGACGGTGATCGCCTGCAGTTCGCCACCAGGGAAAAAGAAATCACGCAGAGGGCCTGCGTTCCCATCGGGAACAGCCCACCCGGTCAACGCTATCAGGCAAGCGAGAAAACGCGAGACAGGCGCGGTCGTAGTCATAGGGGCGAGAGATCGTCTTCCGACTTACTCCTGGTTAACGGTGCGGTCATGCAGCTTGAGCCCGGTTCCCAGCAAGTCAACCTGCGGAACCTGCGCGGATCGGGCAACCGAAGCTCAATAGAATACGTTCCGGTCGAGGCTCCGGTACTGGATGGCCTCGAGCAGGTGAGGGGACTCGATGTGCTCGGTGCCGGCCAGATCGGCGATGGTGCGAGCCACCTTGAGGATGCGATCATAAGCCCGGGCCGATAGTGTAAGCTGTTCCATCGCCTGCTGGAGCAGGTCGCCGAGCTTGCCGTCCAGGGCGCAGAAGTTTTTCAACTGCGCCCCTGACATCCGGGAATTGGCGTTTATCTTGCAGCCTTGGAAACGGACCCGTTGTCGCTGCCGGGTCTTTTCCACCCGGGCCCGGATAATGGAAGAGGGCTCGCCAGGCCGGTCGGTGCGAAGCTCTGCAATGGTCAGGGCCGGGGCCTCGATATGCAGGTCTATGCGGTCCAACAGCGGGCCACTGATCCGCGCCCGATAGCGTTGGATCTGCGAAGGCGAGCAACGGCATTCGTGTTTTGGGTCACCAAGGTAGCCGCACGGGCAGGGATTCATAGCGGCCACCAGCATGAAGTTGCAGGGCAGGGTGATCTTGCCGGCACTGCGGGAGATCGTCACCTGGCCGTCCTCCAAGGGCTGGCGCAACACTTCGAGGGCTGAGCGTTTGAATTCGGGCAGCTCGTCGAGAAAAAGTACTCCGTGATGGGCGAGTGAGATCTCTCCCGGGCCAGGGACAGCTCCGCCGCCAAGCAGGCCGACATCCGAAATTGTATGATGGGGCGCCCGGGCCGGGCGCTGGAGGAATTGCAGACCGCCCTGAATCGTCTGACCGGCGGCCGAGTGAATGCGAAGGATGTCAAGAAACTCGGCGAGAGAGGGCTGCGGCATTATGCCGGGTATGCGTTTGGCGATCATCGACTTCCCCGAGCCAGGTGGTCCGATCATCAGGAGGTTGTGTCCGCCAGCCACGGCAACTTCCACGGCCCGGCGGACAACATGCTGGCCTTTGATCTCGGCAAAGTCGAGTTCGTGACCGCCGGACAATGGTACGGTTGCGCCGGCCGGCGGCGCCGCTAGCGGGGCCAAGGTCAGCTCGCCGCCGAGGAAACGGTTTGCCTGATCGAGCGATGCAATTTCGTAAACCGCAATGCCGTCGACCAGTGATGCTTCGCGGGCGGCGAACGGTGGCAGCAGGATCGCTTTCTTGCCCGACTCCCGGGCTAGCACGGCCATGGCCAGGCCGCCCCGGATCGGACGCGTGGCACCCGACAGGCTGAGTTCACCGGCGATTACCATTTCGTCGAGGCGGTCACACACGAGCTGGCCGGTAGCCACAAGGATGCCGAGCGCGATTGGCAGGTCGTAGATCGCGCCTTCCTTGCGGAGATCGCCCGGTGCGAGATTGATCGTCGTCCGGGTGCGCGGCATGCGCAGGCCCGAGTTGCTGAGCGCGGAGAACACGCGGTCCTCAGACTCCTTGACGGCCGCATCCGGCAGGCCGACAAGAATCAGATTGGGCACGCCGGATTCCCCGGTGTTGACCTCGACCTGAACGGGCAGGGCATCAATGCCCAGCAACGCGGCCGAGCAGACTGTGGCGAGCATGAAACTATGGACTGGGGGGATTATTTCTGCCCAGTCCGTTCGCGCACGAGTCGCCGCACTTCAGCAATGTTGGCTTCGACCGCCTGCAGGTAGGGATTGGGTTGGCCCGCTGTCGTCAAATAGCGATGCACCCCGCCCGCCTCAAAGTCGAGCAATGGTCGCACATAGTTTTCCCAGAAACGCGGGGTCTTTTCCAGCATTTCACTGATCTCGTGATAGGTGCGCTTTTGCTCCGGGATGTGTTCGAACTCGAAAGCCTCCCGGAACTCCTCGAAGAGGATCGGCAGCTCAGCTACATAATCAGGCGCGCTCATCTGTCCGAGATAGTCGGCCGTCACCAAGATGAAGGTGATGATACGCGCCTCCTCGCGGCGAAAGCTGGTCTGGCTGATCTTGTTTCGAGGTCCGGTGCAACTGATTCCGGCGCAAACGTCCTCAATCTCCTCCGGCCTCACTCCGAGCGGGGGCAGGTATCTGCGGGCGAAGTCGCAGCTCCGGCGCTCGTGGATCAGCGTATATTTGGCGCCGGTGCCCTCGCGGTCGTCGTCATGCTTCAGGTAGCCGGTGTCGTGCAGCAACACGGCCATGACCGCCAGCTCCCAATCGCGATTGGACAGAACGGGAGCGTCGCCGGTGCGCTGCCGGCCTTCCAGGATCTTCAAAAGGCAAACGGTGGCCTGGAGAGTGTGCTCATAGTCGTGATACTTCATGTCTATGCTCAGGTACCCGGGGTACTTGCCATGAAACATGTTGGTTACATCAGTGAAGAGGCGGTCCAGCAGGGGAAGACTCTCCTTGCCCCAAATTCGGCCAAACGCTGCCCGGGCGGCCTCGGCAACGGCGTTCGGATTCTTGGTGTCAATTGCGTGCAGCTGGGCCATTACTTGAGGGCACAGAGATAGGGGTTGCCCCATAGAGCGGCAAGCCCATTGTATTTGGCCGATACGAATGGTGAGCAGAGCCAATTTGACTGTCGGGCTTACGGGCGGAATTGGATGTGGCAAGTCGACCGCCGCAGCCTTTTTTGTGGACCGCGGATTTCGACGCCTGGATGCCGATGCCGCCGTCCACGACATTTTACAGAATGATCTTGGTGTCGCCGAGGCGATCCGGGCCAAATTAGGCGACGAAATGGTTGGCCCCGATGGCAGCGTCCGGCGAGACCGCGTGGGCGCCGTGGTTTTCCACAACTCCGCCATGCTGACGTGGCTTGAAGGCCTGCTGCACCCCCTTGTCTATGCGCAATGGCGGAAGGCCTTTGCCTCGGCCCATGGCCAGAGGTTCATCGTCGAGGTTCCGCTCCTGTTTGAGAAAGGACTGGCGAATTGGTTTGATTTCACCGTCTGCGTGTCCACAGACTCCATGCTGCAATTGAGGCGGCTGGAGCAAAAGGGGATTCCCCCGGAGCTCGCCCGACAGCGCCAAGCCAAGCAAATGCCACTGGCCCGAAAATGCGAGCTGGCAGATCATGTTCTCCTTAACGACGGCACCCCCGAATTTTTGCGTGAGCAGGTGAATGCGCTGGCTGAACGCCTCCTGAACTAAAATCCGCCCGGCCCGCAGGCCGCATACATGGAAGTCCCCCCTAAATCCAACGAGGAAACCACCGCGCCCGACGACGCTGGAGCTGAATCGACGGCTGCAAAGCGCCGTCCGCGCACCCGCTCCCGCCTTTATCGCACCACCAAGACGGCGAAGCCCTTTGCCGGTGGCGATGAGAAGCCCGAGACACCGCCTCCGGCGGCGGCTGAAACAGCGCCTTCGTCGGTCCCGGAGCCGGCAAGAGCGCCGCAGCCCAGTCCACCGGTTCCGCCGATCGAGGTGGCGGCAGCTCCGGCGGCGAGCGGCGATAATCTCGAAGCTTCCGGGGGAGAGGAAGGCAACTACCCCGAAGGCAATGGTGGCGACGGCGGCCAATTCCAGCATGGCGGCGGGAAGTTCGGCCGGCGGGGTCGCGGGGGAAAGCATTTTCGTGGCGGCGGGGGAGGCAAATGGGTCAACCCGAATTTCCAGGGGCCCAAGCACCCTCCGCAGCCGCTTCCGCCCAAGGAGGCAGTCCATTACGGAGACCTGCCCGATCCAGGCCGCTTTCAGAGCCTGGAAACCATCGAAAAACTCGCGGGCGAGATTTCTGACAGCAAGGAGGATCCGATCTGGTTGAACGAACTTTACGCGTTGAAGCTCGCCGAACTCACGGCCTTGGCGCGAAAGATGGACGTTAAATTCGAGGGCGCGCCAAACCGACGCCAGCTCATTACCCAGATATTCGCGACGACGGCTGAGCAGAAACGCCCGATCTATGACCGGGGCTACATTGATGTGACCGATCGGGGGCTCAGTTTCATCGTGCATGAAGACGTGAACTACCGGCTCTATCCTGAGGACGCCTACTTGCCTGAAATCTTCGTGCGCGAGCTCGGTCTCAAACGTGGTCACCAAGTCGAGGTTCAGGTGCAACCTCCGCAAGGCAACGATCGCTGTCCCGCAGTGGTTGCCATCCGCCAAGTCATGGGCGGCAAGCCGGCGGAGATCTCCAAGATCCAGCCTTTCGAGGAACTGACCCCGTATTATCCGCTCAAGCGCATCCTGCTCGAAATGCCCGGACTCAAGGACGTTTCGATGCGCATGGTGGACATCGTGACCCCGGTCGGCTTTGGGCAGCGCGGACTGATCGTTGCTCCGCCGCGCACCGGCAAGACCATCCTGATGCAGAACATGGCCAACTCCATCGCGGCCAATTCGCCGGAGGCCCGGCTTATCATCCTGCTGGTTGACGAACGCCCCGAGGAGGTCACGGACTTCAAGCGCCACTGCAAGGGCGAGGTGGTGAGTTCCACGTTCGACGAAGCGCCGGAGAGCCACGTGCATTGCGCCGAAATGGTGATCGAAAAGGCGCGGCGCCTTGTCGAGCACGGCGAACATGTCGTCATCCTGCTGGATTCCATCACCCGTCTGGCCCGGGCCTACAACGCTCTCGCCTCGAACAGCGGCAAGATCATGTCCGGCGGCCTCGAGTCCAACGCGCTGCAAAAACCGAAACGGTTTTTTGGCTCCGCCCGGAATATCGAGGGCGCCGGCAGCCTGACCATTCTCGGCACCGCCTTGGTCGACACCGGCAGCCGGATGGACGAGATCATTTTCGAGGAATTCAAGGGCACGGGCAACATGGAGCTCCACCTGGATCGCGACTTGGTCAACAAGCGCATCTTCCCGGCGATCAACATCGACAAGAGCGGCACGCGCAAAGAGGAGCTGATCTATCATCCGGATGAGCTCCTGCGGGTGTATTCCCTGCGTCGGGCCATGCAGGGCGTGCCAGCTGCCGACTCGATGGATATGCTCATCCAACGGCTCAAGAAGACCAAGACCAACGCGGAGTTCCTCATGAGCCTCAACCGCTGACGCCCGAGCCCGTTAGGCGGGCGAGGGTTGGCTCCACCTGTGACCACGGCCGACGATTACGTGATTCAAATTGCGCTGCAGCGGGGTCTGCTCCAACGCGGAAGATTGGACGAAGTCCGGGAAAAGTTCGCCCGGCACGCTGAGATCGGCGGATCCGCGCTGCTCGAAGGCCTCATCGCGGACGGGGTCCTTGAGCGGGAAATTCTGGCGCAAGCGTTAGCTGATGAATTTGGCATGCCCTATGTCACATTGCGGAAACGCCAAATCGACCCGGAGGTCTGGGCGGCGATTCCGGGATCGTTCATCCGAGAGCATGGGGTGGTTCCCTTTGCGCGCGAGAATGGGGTGCTGCAGGTGGCCCTGGCCGATCCGATTGCGGTCGATGTCACCGACAGCCTGACTCACATGGCTGGGACCTCAGTGCGGCCCGCGTTGGCGTCGGCGGACGACATTCGCGAGGTCATTGCCAGATATTGCCCGACCGATCCGTTTGAAGAGGACCGAAAACGGAGCGAGGAAGGAGCGGGAGACGCGAGCCAATTGGAAATGGGTCAGGAGTTAGCCGGGAAGGGCGACGAAGAAGGCCAGGTGAACCTCAGTGATGCCCCGGTGATCAATCTGGTGCGGTCAATTATTGTCGAGGGCGCACGTCGGCGAGCGTCCGATATCCATTTGGAGCCTCTGGAGCGGCGCTTCAGGGTGCGCTACCGCATTGACGGAGTTCTGTTGGAGGTGGAGGCCCCGCCGAAGCACCTGCAACCAGCCATCATTTCCCGGGTGAAGATCATGGCGAATATCAGCATTGCGGAGAAACGGGTGCCGCAGGATGGTCGCCTGCAGATTGTCACGGATGGCAAGACGCTCGATTTGCGGGTGTCCTCCCTGCCAACAGTTCATGGTGAAAGCATTGTCATGCGCATCCTCGACCAGGGCGGACTCAAGCTTGGTCTGGCGGAGTTGGGTTTCCTGGCGGACGACCGGCAAACGATCGAGCGGCAGATCGGCTCGCCGGATGGTCTCATGCTGGTGACCGGGCCGACAGGTTCAGGCAAAACGACCACGCTTTACTCCTGCCTGCACGGTTTGAACCAGCCCGGCCGCAAGATCATCACGGTGGAAGACCCGGTCGAGTACCAGCTGGCGGGCATCAACCAGGTGCCGGTCAACGGCGCAATCGGCATGACCTTTGCGTCGGCCTTGCGGGCGATGCTCCGACAAACCCCGAATATCGTCATGGTTGGCGAGATTCGCGACCGCGAAACGGCCGAGATTGCGATCAATGCTGCGCTGACCGGCCACATGGTCTTCAGCACGCTTCACACCAATGATGCTCCGTCAGCCGTAACCCGGCTCGTTGACATCGGCGCAAAACCCTTCCTCGTGGCCGCCGCCTTGCGCGCTTCCGTGGCGCAACGTTTGGTGCGCCGCAATTGCCCGCATTGTCTGCGCGCCTACACGCCCTCGGTCAGCGAATTCCACGCTTTGGGTCTGAAACCCGATCAGCTCGACGGTGCCAGCTTCGCCCATGGCACCGGCTGCCCGGCCTGCCTTGGCACCGGCTACCTGGGGCGGTTCGGTATTTTTGAAATCTTTTTAGTGAACGATGCGATCCGGGCGATGATCTATGACCGGGCCAGTGCCAGCCGGTTGCGCCAGCGCGCCCGGCAGGACGGATTGCTTACCATGAGGGAGGACGGCCTGCGCAAAGTCCTTGCCGGCCTCACGACAATCGAAGAAGTTGTTTCGGTCACCCTGGATGAAGAGCCTGCCCAACCCTTTAACCAACCCATCGCATGAGCTACGAAATGAATGATCTTCTTGAGCTGGTTGTGGACCAGAAAAGCTCCGACCTTCACTTGCAGGTTGGCGTACCGCCCTGCCTGCGCCTGCGGGGCAGCATGACCCCGATCGACGGACCGGAATTGCGGCCGGAAGACACGGAGCAGCTCATGCTCTCCATAACTCCCGACAATCACATCCAAAACGTGAAGCTCAACGGTGGCACTGACTTTGGCTTTGCTTTTGGTGACAAGGCCCGGTTCCGCGTCAGCGTGCTCAAGGCCAAGGGCAATTACGGCTTGGTGTTGCGCCAAATTCCGAACCAGATGTTCGATTTGCGCGCCCTCGGCATGCCCGACAAAATCAAGGAACTGCTGCACCGCCCGCGCGGGCTTTTCCTTGTGACCGGGCCAACCGGTTCCGGCAAGTCCACGACGCTCGCCTCGATGGTCAATTACATCAACGAGAACCGGGACGGTCATATCATTACCATCGAAGACCCGATCGAATATTACCACCCGCACAAGAAATGTGTTGTTACCCAACGCGAGGTGGGCTCCGACGTGCCGAGTTTCGCCGAGGCCATCAAACGCGCTCTGCGGCAGGATCCGGACGTCATTCTTGTGGGCGAGTTGCGCGATCTTGAGACGATCGAGGCAGCCATCAGCGCCGCGGAGACGGGCCACTTGGTCTTCGGCACGTTGCACACCAACAGCGCGGCCAAGACCGTGGACCGCATCGTCGACGCGTTTCCCGCCAACATGAAGGAGATGATCCGCACGCAACTCTCGACTTCAATCATCTGCGTCATTTCGCAGGCGCTCTGCAAGAAGACCGGCGGCGGACGCATCGCGGCCTACGAGATCATGGTCAATACATCGTCCATTGCCTCGCTCATTCGTGATAACAAGACGTTCCGCATCCCTTCCGATATCCAGACTGGGGCCGCCCTTGGCATGATCACTCTCGACACGCACCTCATGAGCCTGGTGAACCGCGAAATGATCGATCCGAACGAGGCGCTCGAGAAATCGCAGGATCCCAATACCATGCGGGACAAACTCACCAGCATGGGATTCAAGCTGCACGACGTTTAGCAAATCCCCTATCTCAGGCCGTGGGCCCGGCCGGACTTCCCATGTTCGAAGGGCACGACCTGACAGTTTACGACTTGGTGGCATCGCACCGCCTGGTGGAGCCTGATGCTCTCGGGGTCGCGCTCGCCGAGCAAAAGGCCACCGGGAAGTCGCTGGCAAATCTGTTGGTCGACCAGAATTTGGTGACCAGACCGGGTCTGCTGCGCGCGGTGGCGGAACAAACCGGTTGTGAGTGGACCGACAGCATCCCGGCAGCGGTGCCGAAAGAGATTCTTGCCCTGATTGAGGGAAGCTTGGCCCGAGCTTACGCCGTATGCCCAGTCTCTGCTGACAGCCGCTCAATTTCGCTGCTGGCGGCTGATCCATTCAATCCCCACATCGTCAATGACCTGACCTTTGCCCTCGGACGCGAGGTTCGATTGATTCTCACCGATCCGGAACAGGTGCATCTGCTCATCCGTCAACACTACGGGGACAAGAATTCGCCGGCCGAAGCGGGCCCAGCCGCCAACGGCCCGCGGACGGAGGAGACCGGCGACGAAGCCTCGTTGACAGTGGCGGACATCGAGCATCTGGCGGGCCAGACTCCGATCATCCGTTTTGTCAATCGCGTGCTCGCACAAGCCATTCGCGATCGTGCCTCCGACATCCATTTCGAGCCCTTCGAACGCGAATTCAAGGTCCGGTATCGGATCGACGGCAATCTTTTTGAGATGACGCCTCCGCCCAGGAATCTCGCTCTTCCGATCACGTCGCGTCTCAAAGTCATGGCGAATCTCAACATCGCCGAACGCCGCCTGCCGCAGGACGGGCGTCTCCGGCTTAATCTTGGCGGGCGGGCGGTAGACTTGCGCCTTTCCACTTTGCCCACGCAATTTGGCGAGAGCGTGGTGCTGCGCGTGCTAGACCAGTCTGCGATCCAGCTGGATCTTGGCCAGCTCGGGCTGCCGGCCTCGGTCCGGTCGCGAGTGGAAGCGAACATTCGCCGACCCAACGGGATCTTTATCGTTACCGGTCCCACCGGTTCCGGCAAGACCACCACGCTCTACAGTTGCCTGAAGGCCCTGAATGCCGTCGACGCAAAGCTGTTGACGGTGGAAGATCCGGTTGAGTACGAGATCGAGGGCGTCATGCAGGTTCCGCTCAACCTCGGTGCCGGACTCACGTTTGTCCGCGCCTTGCGCGCTTTCCTCCGGCAGGATCCCGACATCGTCATGGTTGGCGAGATCCGCGATCTGGAGACGGCGCAGATTGCGATCCAGGCGTCGCTGACCGGGCATCTCGTTCTGAGCACTCTTCACACCAACGACGCGCCGGGTGCGGTCACACGTCTCACTGACATGGGGATCGAACCCTACTTACTCGCGTCGACCCTGGAGGCGGTACTGGCGCAGCGTCTGGTGCGCCGCCTTTGCATGTCCTGCAAGTCCCGATGCGAACCGCCCGAGTCACTGGTCCGCCAGCTCGGCGCTGATCCTCGAATGATCAAGGGCCAGCCGATCTACTCTGGGACCGGCTGCCCGGCATGCCATCACACCGGTTACAGCGGACGGCTCGGCATTTTCGAATATCTGCAGATGACTGATTCGTTGCGCGAACTTGTACTGCGGGGAGCATCACTGGCCCAGCTAAGGCAGCAGGCGCTCAATGACGGCATGACGTTGCTGCGCGAAGCTGGGCTGCACGCCGTTTTGGCCGGCGAGACAACGATCGAGGAAATTCTCAAAACCACCTGACGTGCCAATATTCACCTATACTGCAATTGATGGGAGAGGGGGCGAGAAGTCTGGCCTGCTTGACGCAAGGGACGCAAGACAGGGCGCCGCCAGCCTGCGCAGGCAAGGGCTTTTCCCGACCGCCTTGGTCCAAACTGGCGCGGCGGCGGCAACGCTCGCAGGCAAGACGGTCGGCGAAACAAGATCGCCCGGTCGCGGGCCGGGAACCACGACGGTGGCAGGCCGATTTACTCTGCAGCAGGTAAGCGGTAAGGAACGGGCGGTCTTCACCCGGCAGTTGGCGACCTTGCTGCGCGCGGGCATGCCATTGCTGCGCGGGCTGGAGGTGCTGGCGCGACAGGAAAGGAATCAGAAATTTCGCCGGACTATCGAGGCCGTGGTGGAAGCCATCAGGTCGGGCGACACGCTCTCCGCCGCGATGGCCCGGCACCCGAAGGTGTTCGAGCGCCTCTATCTCAACATGGTCCGGGCGGGTGAAGCAGGTGGCTTGTTGGACGTGGTTTTGGAGCGGGTCGCGCGCTACCAGGAAAAGAGCCTGCACTTGAGGGGGAAAATCATTTCAGCGACCATCTACCCGGTGATCGTGATGGCTGTGGCGGTGGCGATCCTCGTTGGCTTGCTCGTGTTCGTCGTGCCGAAATTCAAGCAAATCTTCGCCGATCTGCTCAAGGGTGCGCCCTTGCCGCCGCTCACCCAGCTGGTCTTGACCATGAGCGATGCGATCAAGGCGCACTATTTGGCCGCGCTGGCGACGGCGGTGGGAGGTTGGATCGGATTCAAGTTGTTAGGCCGACTGCCCGCCTGGACCAGGCTGGTCGACGGGGGTCTGCTCAAGCTGCCCTTGTTTGGGGAACTGATTCTGAAGGGCATCGTTGCCCGTTTCAGTCGGACGCTTGGCACGCTTCTCTCCAGCGGTGTTCCGATTCTTCCCGCGCTGCTCATAACCCGTGACACCTGTGGGAACGCCCGAGTGGCCGCGGGGCTCAGCGAGGTCCATGACCGGGTGAAGGAAGGCATTCCGGTTGCGCGCCCGTTGGACGCGACGCGGATCTTTCCCCCGATGGTCACGAGCATGATCGAGGTTGGCGAGCAAACGGGTCAGCTACCTGAAATGCTCGGAAAAATTGCGGAGATCTACGAGGAGGAAGTGGACAACGCTGTCGCCGGCCTGAGTTCACTTATTGAACCCATCCTGATCCTTTTTCTGGCCCTAGTGGTTGGTACGATCGTCATCGCACTTTTCCTGCCGATTGTGCGAATCGTGCAGTTGCTGTCCTGAGAGGGTGGGGAAGTATCCTGCGGGGAAGCGGCGCGTCTGCCTGACGGATTTCGACGCCCTCGCGGCGGGCCGTCGCTCCGAAGCGATTCGAAAATACCCTTGGCCTTCGAGCAGATGAAGTTATCGAAGAGCGATAGCCCCATGTCCCAGTTGTTTAATTTGTCCGGGTCGGCTGGCGTATCCTGGCAGAATTTATTGCCGCCCCTGCTGTTTCTTGCCGGATTTTCTTTTGGCGCCGGAATGCTGACGGCGGCCGAGCCCTTTGTTTGCGACCTGATGCCACGGCCTGCCGTGCTGCAATTTGGCGTGGGCCGGCTGGCGGTGACAGAAGCGTTTAGCGTCGAGCTTCGGGGTTGTGTCAACGACCGCGTTCGCGACGGTCTCGGTCGTGCGTTGCGCCGGGTCGAGGAACGAACCGGGCTGGTCTTTCGCCGCGATCGCAACGGCCGATTGGCGATTGGGGAAGCGGGTGTGGCGCCAACGCTCGTGATCGAAAGTAACGGGCCCGGCTTGACGGTGCCGGCATTGGGTGAGGATGAGTCCTACACCCTCGAAATCACTTCGCGCCAGGCAGTCCTTCGCGCTCCCACCGTTTTGGGCGTGTTGCACGGTTATGAGACGCTGCTGCAACTGCTCGAGTCTGATTCGAACGGTTGGTTTCTGCCCGTGGTAACGATAAGCGACCGGCCTCGGTTTCCCTGGCGCGGGCTGATGATTGACGTGGCGCGCCACTGGCAGCCCATCGAGGTCATTAAGCGCAATCTCGACGGGATGGCGCTCGTGAAGCTCAATGTGCTGCACTTGCACCTGACGGATGACCAGGGGTTTCGCATCGAGAGCCGGGCTTATCCTCGACTGACGGAATTCGGTTCTGACGGTCGATATTTCACCCAGGAACAAATGCGTGAGATCATTGGCTACGCCGCAGCGCGGGGCATCCGCGTTGTGCCCGAGTTCGACATGCCGGGTCACGCCACCGCCTGGTTGACGGACTATCCCGACCTGGCGAGCGCTCCCGGTCCGTATGCCATTGAACGCCGGTGGGGTGTATTCGATCCGGTGCTCGATCCGACCAGCGAGAAGGTTTACCGACTGCTCGCCGGCTTCCTGCGGGAAATGGCGGCACTTTTTCCGGACGCATACATGCACATTGGCGGTGACGAAAACAACGGTGTGCAATGGAACGCCAATTCCAAGATCCAGTCGTTTGTCCGGGCTCACGGCCTGAAGGACAACGCCGGGCTCCACGCCTATTTCAACACGAGAGTGCACGCCATTCTTGCCAAGCACGGCAAGCTACTCATCGGCTGGGACGAAATCCTGGATCCGAGGCTGCCTGCCGGTTGCGTCGTCCAATCTTGGCGCGGGCCCGAGGGGATCGCGCGGGCCACGGAGCGCGGGTTTGCGACGGTCCTTGCGAATGGGTATTATATCGATCTGTGCCATCCTGCTTGGGAGCATTATCTGAATGATCCGGTGCCGGCTGGTGCCGGGCTGACCTCCGCCCAGGAAAAACTCGTCCTCGGCGGCGAAGCCACGATGTGGTCGGAGTGGGTGACGCCCGAGACCATTGATTCGCGGATCTGGCCGCGCACGGCGGCAATCGCCGAACGTTTGTGGTCGCCTCGTGAATTGCGCGACGTGCCGGATATGTACCGACGACTTGCGCTTGTCAGCCGCCGCCTGGAAGAAGCCGGACTTCGGCATGACAGCTACCTTGAGCCAGCCCTGCGCCGACTGGCCGGTTCCCGCGCCACGACCGCCGAGATGGCAGCTCTGCGGGAGTTCGTGAATCTGCTTGAACCGGTGAAAGATTATCAGCGCGGAAGCCAGCAGCCCGCGGCAAATCAATTCACCCCGCTCACAGGGCTCGTGGATTGCGCCCGTCCGGACAGCGCCGGCGCCCGGACCTTCGCGGCTATGGTAAACGCCTTAGTTGCCGGACCGACCTCGGCGGCAACGAATTCCGCGGCACTAGGTCAGACGCTTTCCAACTGGATTGCCTTGGCTCGGGTACTCGGGCAGGGACCCGTTATTCGATCGCCCCGTCTGCAGGAGGCAGCACCGCTGGTCAGCGCACTGGAAGAAGCGGCGGAAGTCGGGCAGGCGGCGCTGCGCATGCTCGCCTCCGGCACAACTCCGGCGGCGGACTGGCTGCCGGCCCAGTTCGCGATACTCGACCGAACGGCGCAAGCGCATGCCGCCGTCGAGTTGCCGGTCGTCGCCGCGCTAAAACTGCTCGTCGCCGCCGCGGCGAGCCAGAATCAGCGCGCGAGCCTTTCCGATGACGAGTGGAATCAACTTCTGAAGAAAATCGTCTCTCCGTCGGTCAAACCTGCCGGAACTGCGCACTGACCTCGCTCGCATGTCCGTCTCACCTCCCACTCCCAGCCGGCACACTGGCTACAACCGCCTGCTTCTTTTCGTGGCCGGGCTGGGTGGCCTGCTCTATGGAATCGACGTGGGCATCATTGCCGGTGCTTTGCCCTACATGGAGGCAACGTCCGGCCTCAACGCCGGGCAGCTTTCGTTTGTGGTGGCGGCAGTCTTGCTGGGCAGCGTCATTTCGACTCTTTTCGCCGGCCTGCTGGCCGATTGGATGGGGCGCAAAAAGATGATGACTCTCAGTGGAACGCTTTTTGTTGCGAGCATTCCGCTGATTGCCCTGTCGCATGGTTACGGGAACTTGGTTTTCGGTCGCCTGCTACAAGGCATAAGTGGCGGCTTGGTCGGCGTCGTCATTCCGCTTTACCTTGCCGAATGTCTCGGCGCCAAGGATCGCGGAAAAGGCACCGCCATCTTCCAATGGATGTTGGTGACGGGCTTCGTCAGTGCGGCAATCATTGCCCTCTACTACAGCCACCGGGTTGACGAAGTGGCGAAGCTCGGCGATGCCGCCCGGTTGCTCGCGTTCAAGGACACGGCGTGGCGCGGGATATTCTGGGTTTCACTGCCGCCGGGGGCGTTGTTTGTCATCGGCAGCTTTCTTGTTGCCGAATCACCCCGCTGGCTCTTCCTGCGCGGCCGGCGGGATGCGGCCATGGCTGCTCTGCGACGTTCCCGGGACGAGGAGCAGGCGGGAGTGGAGTTAAGGGAAATGGAAGCCGGCGCTGCCACGGATAGCACCGCGGGGTCCCCTGGCTTGCCCGGGGCGAAAGAGTCACTACTTCGTCGAAAATATGTCATCCCCTTCGCCCTCGCCTGTGTCATCCTCGCCTGCAATCAGGCTACCGGCGTCAATTCCATCATCGGATTCAATGCGAATATCTTCATCCAGAGCGGGCTATCCGATGTCGAGGCACACTATGGCAACCTGATCTTCACTCTCGTGAATTTCTTCATGACCATGGTCGCGGTCATGCTGGTCGACCGCAAGGGCCGGAAGTTCCTTCTGTCCGTGGGTACGGCCGGAATCGTTGTTTCCCTCGTCCTCGTCGGCCTGCTTTTCCACCGAACCGAGCGGCGACGGGTTGAGGTCCGGACCGCCATCCAGGCTCTGGTTACAGCGGAGCAAAGAGCGGAGATCGGTTTCAACCCCACCTCCGCCCAAGCGCTGCTGGCCGGGGTCGGAGACGCGGGTCAAGCGCTGGCCGGCCACCCGCTCACGCTGAGTATCATCTATTCCTATGGCGGGTTTCGCGCCGCCACCGCGATCGCTCGCTCGGACGATGCAGCGGCAGCGCCGCTCGAAATCTCCCGCAATGGCTGCGTGCCCAGCAATTATGTGACCGCATTTTTTTCCAACCCGTTCGCCAGCCTCGCCGAGGCCAAGCTGGCCCCCCTTACCATCGAGAACGCCCTGATCACCCCGGTGCCGAGCACCCAAAACGGCTGGCTGACCGCCGTGTTGATTTTTTGCTTCATGGCCTTTTTTGCCCTCGGTCCGGGTGTCTGCGTGTGGCTGGCGCTGTCGGAGCTGATGCCCACCCGCATCCGTTCGAACGGCATGAGCATTGCGCTCACCCTCAACCAGGTCGTTTCGACGACGATCGCCGCAGTTTTTCTGCCTACGGTCGGCAAGTACGGCTACTCGGCCATGTTCTTCCTGTTTGCCGGTTGCACGGTCGTCTATTTCATCACCGCCGCGTTTTTTCTGCCTGAGACCAAAGGTAAGACGCTGGAGGAGATCGAGACGGCCTTCGAAAGATGCGCGCGCTAATTAAGGCTGACGAACATGTGTCGGCGGCAATGACGGAAATCGTCGCGGTTACCGCCGAGGCTGGTTTCTTAGGTGGTGGAAACCTTTCCGCTAGCCTAGTCGCCGTCGCAACCGATCGAACTGGTTGCACAGCCGTTCATGGCTTCCTCGACTGCCTCAATATCCTCAGCCGTCGTCGGCTGCTTCTTAATGTAGGACATGCCGTCATCGGTGCGGCCAAAGAAATCCGGCGCGATGGCGCGGCATTGGTCGCAATCGATGCAAGATGCATCAACATAGTATTTGCCGGCAACGTTCTGCGGCACGCGGTCAGTAAGGGTGGCCATATAGGTGGTTAGTTGATTGCCCACACTATAACGGGGTGCAGCGGCAGGTGCTCACCGCTTTTTGACGACAACTGGGCGTTTTTTGCTGCCACAGGCGAACGCAGCTGCGTCAATCTTTGGTGGAGGGGAATCGGCAGTCTCGGTCGCGACCATCGCCAAACTCTGCCTGAAATTCTCCTCTTAGATGGTTCCGGAAGTGCATCGAGCGACCGAATTCCCTGCCGATTGTGAGTTCCGTCGAAGGGCGCAAGGTGGCAGGCTTGGGTTTTGGCGGCACTCGTCACCGCTACAGGACCCCATCCGGCGAATGGCTGCTGCTTGCTTCAAGCCAATCGCGCGCGGCAAGATTTCGGTCAGGAAGTGCAGCAGAAGTGATTTCTTAGGCTGTGAGTCAACCGGCCGAATGTGGGCGAATGCCCAGCTGACCCTTTCGTTCGCATCAGTGACCAGAATTCTCCCAGAACAACTGCGGCGAAACAAAACCAGGCCGATCATTTCTGAGGTTTCGTGAGCAGAAGTTGGGCGTTCAACCCGGGGTGCTTGTCGGAGAATTCGTCATTTTCTCCTGCTTGGCGGAGAAGACGCTGCACCATTCCCATCTTCGCATCCAGGTCGTCGACCTTGGCGATAAACACCGCTTCCGGCGTCGCAGCCATGACAGCCGCGCCCCACTCAAGTTCACCCTGATGGCTTAGGATGATGTGCTCGAGACGTTCAAGCAGGTCGGAATTGAGCTTGGCTTTGAGGCCGGCTTTGCGAACGAGTTGGTATCCGAGCACAACGTGACCCTGCAAGATTCCCCGGCGGCTTCTCGAGGTCACCAGGTTGCCCTGATACTCGATGACCTTGCCCGTGTCGTGCACGAGAACTCCGGCCAACGCCAGATCGGCATCGAGTTCCGGATAGAGCGGCAGGAGTGCACGGCAGGCGCGTGCCATGTGACAGGTGTGCTCCAGCAAACCGTGCCGGTAGGCGTGATGCATTGCAATGGCTGCTGGCGCGTTGCGGAACTGCTCGCCAATCTCGTCGAATACCGCTTGGACGGTCGCCCTCAGCTCAAGGTGAGAGATAGCGGCGATATGTCCGTTGAATTCGATCCAGAGCGCGTCAGCGTCCTCTGGCGAGCTTTCCACCAAGTTGGCCATGAGCGGAGAACTGGCGAGCTGTTCCGCGCTTATTTCTACGGCGCCTAGCAGACGCGGGGAGAGCCGGTTCTGGTAATAATCCAGCTTGGCTTCAATGCGCACTACGGCCCCTTCCTTCAGAGCCTTGAAAAATTCGAAACCTGGGTTGTCACTGAAGCAATTGCAGGTGAACGAGCCGGTTTTGTCACCCAGCTCCACGGCCAGGAACGGATTGCCAGTCTTGGTCGGACGTTCAGCAATACGCTTGATCAGCAGCACGCTGGCAAAGGTATCGCCGCCGGAACGGTCGAGAGCTTTGACGTCGCGAACGGTAAGAGGAGTGGAGAGGTCGGCCATGGGAACAGCGATGATGGGCGGTGGCTGGAAACAGGGGAGAAGTTACGCTAAGCGAGGTCTTGGTCGACTGGAAGCCTAGAGCTTCGGGCCCGGCTTGGCGCAAGGCGCGCGGCCATCATCCGGTCACTGCGCGTACTTTTTAACCAGCGCGGTATAGTGACGGAAAAAAGGGTGCCGGGCCTCGTGAACGAGACCATAAAACACGGTCTCCGCCGGCAACACGGCGCAGCCGGCATGGGCGAGATGTTCCAGCACGGTGACGGCATCGTCGGCACGCCGCGCGCCAATGCAGTCGGCCAGCACAGTGACTTTGTAGCCTGCCTTCAAGGCATCCGCGGCGGTCTGGTACACGCAGATTGGCGTTTCGATGCCGCAAATCAGCAGGTTCTTCAAGCCACTTGCGCGAATGTAGGCCGCAATCTTTTTGTCGCCGAGGGCGGAAAACGCACCTTTGCCGGCCGTTACCGGCTCGTCGCACAGTGTGAGCAGATCCGCCGAGGTGCTTCCCAGTTTAGCCGGCATTTGCTCGGTGAAAAGGACGGACAGCCCGAGGCCCCGGGCAGCCTCCAAAGCAAAAGAGCAGCGCCGAAGGATGCGCCCACTTTCCGGAATGACCGACAGGAACACCGGCTGCATGTCGAGGCAAAGCAGCAACGGGGTGGCAGGATAAGTCGTCATGGATTTACCTTTGCCCTCATTTATCGCGGGACAAGTGCGAACTGCCAAGCCGCCAAGTGGTGGCGCCCATATCGGTTGGAAACGCGGTATAAACATCGGACCCAAGGGACGCGCAATGTTCCCCGCAATCGCCCTGGTTCGTTTCGCCATTCTCGGGCACAGTCATCCGGTCGAGCGATTCGTCAGCTTCACCGTCCCGGAACTTCGGTCCAGATCTCCTTAGGTGTTAAAATAACGTTCGCGCGCCTTTACCTGCACCAAACGTTTTTCCGGCAGGATGAATGCAGTCAGGCTGCCGCCCAGCACGCAGGCGGTGTCGATGCCCAGCGTCCATTTGGTGCGGGCGACCTCGTCGCGCGGGGTATGACCGTAAACGACAAAGGGCGGGCCGGTCCACAGGTCCGACCAGTGTGGTGCATCCGGCGCCTCGGACCGTTTGTAGGGTTCACCATCCTTGCCGACCACTTGAATGCGAGTGACGATACGGGCTGACTGTCTCTGCCACGGTTTATCTGGCAGAAATCCGGCATGGACAAAGACGATGCCATCCTCCTCGTCCTCATAGGTGAGCTTCATGGACTCCAGATAATCCCAGTCTTTGCCCCGTAGCTGCTCCATGGTCGCATAGTCGTATTTTTTTAGATGAGTGGGATCGTCGGTGCGACGGTAATTGAGATGACGCAGCTCGTGGTTGCCGAGCAGCGAGGCGGTGGCGTGTTCCCGTGCCAGCTCAACGACGCGGCCGCTGTCCGGACCGCGATTGATAAGGTCGCCTAACAAAATCAGGCGGTCGTCCTTCTTGAGATCGAGTTTTTCGAGGAGGTCTTCAAATTCCTTGTAGCAGCCATGAATATCTCCGATGGCAATGAGGCGGCCGTTCATGTGTGGGAAATTTGCTAGCGTTCAGGGCTCCCGAGGGTAAACAAGAAAACGCCCATGGAGCTAAATCTTCACCCCATTGCCACAAAGTGTTACGTATCCGGCCACGAGTTTCGGGAGAATGACCGCGTGGTCAGCTATCTGGTGCGAGAAGCTTCCGGAGAGGTGGCCCGGCGCGATTTACTCGAGGTGCAGGATGGAAAATTCATGCCGCCGGCCTTTGTCTATTGCCGATGGGTCGTGGCATTCCGGCAGCGAAAGGCGGAAGAGAATCCTGCCCTGACGCTCAAATTGACTGCGGAGAATCTTTTTCTGACTTTGGCGGCGCCAGAAGCCGAACCGAGCACCCTCAACACGCCGCTTCTGCAGTTCCTCGCCCTCATGCTCGAGCGAAAGAAATTGATCAAGCCTCGCGGACTGACGGAAGACGGCGGCCGCCAGATCTACGAGCACATGCCCTCGCACGAGCTTTACGAAGTGCCGGTCGGTGAACTGAACGCGGAGTTTTTTCAAAAGATCCAGGAACACCTTGGTGTGCTGGTCGGGAGGCCAGGACCGAAGGCTGAGGCCGTGGCATCTACGTCGGCGAGTTGAACCCAGCAGCGGCCACAAGTCGCCAGGCCAACGCTGCTTAATCGCCGGGCGACGCGAGCTCAATCGCGCGACCTTAGCCGGACTCATGCAGTTGAAGAGGTAGTCGCCAAAAGGGGCACCGTTTGG
>JBBIHQ010000033.1:23024-36755 GCA_037446975.1 Opitutia bacterium | reverse complement strand
GCTTACACGCACGGCATCCCCGAGACCTTCACCATCGACCAGTCGAAGCATTCGCTATTCGGTGCATCAAAGGTCGCGGCCGATGTCATGGTGCAGGAATATGGCCGTTACTTCGGGTTGCCCACGTGCGCTTTGCGCGGCGGCTGCCTGACCGGCCCGAATCATAGCGGCGTCGAGCTGCACGGCTTTTTATCCTACCTTGTGAAATGCAATCTCGAGGGCCGGGAATACCGGGTGTTCGGGTACAAGGGGAAACAGGTGCGCGACAACATCCACTCCCTCGACGTCGCGCGTTTCATGGCCGCCTTCATCGCCGCCCCGCGCCCGGGCGAGGTTTACAACCTCGGCGGCGGCAAGGCGAACAGCACCTCCATTCTCGAGGCCTTTAAGATCACGGAGAAGTTCACCGGCAAGGCGCAGGTTCATACCTACGTCGAGCAGAACCGTGCCGGCGACCACATCTGTTATTATTCCGATCTGCGCAAGATGCGCGCCCACTACCCCACGTGGGACCTCACGCAATCGCTCGAGGAAACCATCCGCCAGATCGTCGCGGCGTGGAAGGATCGCAATCGGTCCCGTTAAGCCGGCGGGCCGGTTTGCATTCGGCCAATTTTGGGTTTCCCGTTTCATCCGTCATGAAGCACTACGATTTCGCCCACGAACTGCACACCCTCTACGACAAAGCTGTCAGGCTCTACGCGTCCGGCCGCCGCGGCGCCGACGCCTTTTTCAGCCCGGCGGAGACGGCCTTCCTCGCGGCCAACGGCCTGACCGGACAGAATCTTTACGACTACGCCGAGGACGAGACGAATGGCGGCGAGCCCGGGTGGGACAAGGCTCTCGCGATTGAAATGGTCCGGCGCGACTATTTTCTGAATGTGCAGGGCGGCAAGTCATCTGGCCGGATGCTCGACGAGGCCAAAATGCCGGCCAAGACCGATGCGGTGAAAGGCATCGAATGGCTGCCCCGGCTTATTCCCAAAGCCAAGGCCAAGCTTCGCGGCGAACTGCCCTCATCCCTGATGTATTGCTGCGGCGGCGACCGCCGCTTTTTCCAGGCCCATGACATCCACCCCGCGGAGTTTCTCAGCCTGGTCTGGAGGCACGAGAACAACGACGACGCCATTGTTGACTGGGTGGCGAGGCGCAGCGGCGCCAAATAGTCCAGCGATGGTGTGGTCGCGCCCGGGCATGTTCTCATCCGTTGCCCGTCACCTTATCCGGTTTGGGCGGGTTCCAAAACCCAGCCGGCCGGCCTCAGCGGTTCCGCAGCTCTTTCAATCGCCGCATATCGACCACAAGGTCGTAAGCCTTCGGGTCCGGCACGGCCCGCCCCGAGGTGAAAGTGTAGCTGGCGCCGGCCGGCATTTTTTCCGGAAACCGGTCATACATCGCCGCCTTGAACATCTCCTTCGGCACCCAATCCGAGTCGCTGGAAAGCGAGCCGAATTCATCACCAAACACCTGCCCGGTCATCCGGTCTGCCAGCGTGGGGGTGATCACGTAGACTTTGGTCGCCTTGGTGAACGTGGTGCGTTTGACCGCGCCATTGATCATCTCCCATTCACTGCTCTGCGGCCGGGCGATCAACCCATAGGAGTTGAAATGTGCCGTGATAATCCCCGTCAGCAGCAGCAAGCCCAAAGCGGACTGATAAATGACCGGCTTGATCCGGCCGGCCACGAGCAGACTGCGCAGACTGCAGACCAGCAGCACCAGCACCAAGCCGGACAAGGCGAAGAGCGTCCGATAGGCCGTTGATCGCTCGGCCGCGGCGAGACTGACCGCGTGGGCCAGAAAAGGCAGCGCCACGAGGCTCACCAGCAACCTTGTCTTCACCTTGGCCCCTGCGCGTCTCATTTCGTCCCTGGAACAATACCAGATGACGCCCCCGACGAGCAACACCGCCAAACCGAAAACAACATTGGTCCCGATACCAAAATCATCGCGCAAGGCGTAAAGTGCCAGAGCGTTTGGCAGCGGTTGCCAAACGAACCACGCCAGTTTGGTGAACGGATTAGCCTCGATCTGCATGCGGGCCGACTCATGAAAGACGCCGCTGCTGAAAAGCATCCGGACGGCCAGATAGCTGACGAGCAGGCCGGCCAGCAGCGCAGATACATGAATCGCCGTCCAGCGCAGATCAGTGGCGGGTTCGCGCCCGGAGCGGACCATCAGGACGGCGGCAATCAACACCACGGCAAAGAGCGCATTGGACTGGTAGATGAGACCGGCAAGGGCATAGATCATTCCGCCGCCCAGCAAGGCAATCGTCCGCTTCAAGCCGCCTCGTTCGATCTCGGTCTCGATGGCCGTAAAGCCCGCCACGGCCAGCAGCAACCCGAGTACCTCGGGCCAGGTGGTCGCCCACCCCGCCACCACTTGGGCGGCCGGCAGGAGCGTTACCCCCAATCCCACCACACCAGCTTCGATCTCGGGCCAGCCCGACTGCTGGAGTTGTCGCCACAGCGCGAGCCCGAGAGCCGTCAGCAACAGGACGCCCAGCAGGCGGAACCACTGCAGATCTGCCACCTCTCCCAGATGGGCCAAGGATGTCTCGAGCAGCGCACCACTCAGCGGCCGGCCCTGCGACGAGGTGAACCGGACAAGTTTGCCCGGCTCCTCGCGCGCCTCGCGCACATGGGAATAATCGTCCCGAAATCCGTACTCGGCAAAGATGGTCTGCCAATACACCGCCAGCGGAGTCAGCAGCAGGACGAGAAAACAGATGCGCGTACGAATCATCAGAGAGACATTTCTTGCTGCGTCGATTGTGGCTGGATACCGAGGAAGCGTCCATAACGTTCGAGCCAATCGTCGATTTTTACCAGATAATAGTCTGCGGCATAGGAAGATGAAACCGGATCGAAATTTGCCAGGGGCTGCGCCCGTTGCCAATCCGCCGTCAGCCCCTTGGCCTTCGGACCGATGTAGTAACTGATCCGCTCGCCCATCCGGGGCCGCGGATTCATCCGCAAGGCCACCTCGGCAGCGGCACGACGCGGCTTGCCTCCACCCGCCACCCACTGTTCGTAATTTTCCGGATTCTGACTCAGCGTTTCCGATTTGGCCAGGTCCGCCACGGGTAGCTGATGGGCGGCAATCAGTTCGCGGAGCCGCCCGATCTCCGCCGCCGGAGATTCGGTTGATGCACCCAACAAGAATGCAATCAAACGGTCGCTCAATCTTTTGAGAAACGGTTCGATCCCGCGCGAGCGCAGGGCTGAGCCGCGCAAGGTGATTTCACCACCGGCGGCCAGCGCATAGTTTTTGGCCTTGTAGCAGAACATCGCGTCATAAGTCCCGTCGTGTTCCAACTCGATGCCGGCCGGCAGGATCTTTTCGACCTTGGCCAGCAGCTCCTCAGGCCGGGCGAAATGATCCGGGGCGGACAGATAGATGCCGTCCGTATCCGCCTCGAGAATCACGCCGGCATGCCGCTGGAACTCCGCGATCAGCTCCTGCAGGAGTTCCCGGCCGCGCCGGGTGACCTCGGCCGCAAGCTCGCCGTCCCCAAAGCGCGCCCCGGAAAACCCGAGGTAGCCATAGAAGGAGTTGATGAGGATCTTGAAGGTCGCCTGCCGCGCCTGCGCCTCCGCCCGCTCATCCGCCGAGGCAGCCGTGCGGGCAAGCTGCTTGTACTTCAGCCGGTATTCGCGCAACTGCCGCAACAGGGGAATGAACACGCCCAGGCTGTCGCTCTTGGGATTGCGCCCCATGTGCAGCAAAAGGCTGGGATAAAGTGACGCCACGTCGAAATGCAGCACGTGTTTGAAGACACCTTCCTGGAAACTGCGGGTGAAGCCGCCTTCGAACGGGGCAATTTCCACGGGCGCCGGACAGCTCGCCCGCGCGTGATAGTATTTCTCGAGGAACAGCAGGTCGATCTTGCCCGCCGTTCCGCGGAGCGCCGCCTCCTGCAACAACAGCGGAAACGCCTTGGCCTGCTCAAAGTAGGTCGGCAGCAGGACCTCGGCGAGACCCTTGGTCTCACGGAGATCGTCGGCCAGATAGGCCAGAAATTCCGCCCGGTTGTCGCGGAACGAATGCTGGATCTGGGTCCCGTCAATGTACGTCCGCCCCTCGCCTGACTCGGGCGTGATGCCGAAATAGACCGCCGCATCCTTCAGGCCGTACGCCGTCATCTCCCGGGCCGTGATGTCGTAAAGTTGCACCAGCAGGTAGGTGTCGATGACCGCCCGGCCGGGCACGTCGCAGCGGGAAAAATCAATCCAGCGTTCGGCCACCTTCATCCGGCTGTTGCGAAATTCCGCCGGCAGTCCAAACCGGCCCCACGCGCAAGGCACCCGGTGCCGCCGGCCGCGCTGCCGCAGGTAGTCAAGATCGAACTTGAAGATGTTGTGCCCCTCAATGACGTCGGGATCGAGTTCCCGCAGCATGTCGTTGAAGGCGAGCAGCAGGCGCTTTTCCCCGGCGTCGCTCTCCTCCCCCAGGGTCAGCAGCTCGCACCGCTTCCCGCACTGCAGCCCGATTGCGAGCACCCGATCGCCGGGATTGCGCGCATCGCTGAAGGCGCCGGGCTCCGCGGCGCCGGTCTCGATGTCGAGCTGGCAGCGGCGCAAGTCGTGAAAATGCATCTCCGCGTAGAGCCGGGCGCGATTCTGCAGCAGCCACTGGCTCTCATAGGGTTTGAGCACGTCGACCGGTGCGCCCTCCCGGACGCTCTTGAAGAAAGTTTCAAACAAGCCGAGTGATTCGGCATGGGCCAGCCACCCGAAGGCGCCCTCGCCGCCCAGCCGCTCCCATCGCACCCCCTCATGGCTTGACTCCGAACCGAGCCACGCAAACGGCTCAAAGGTCTCCACGCTTTCTTTGCGCCCCCCGTCAGGGGTGGTGACGCAGAGATGGGCGCGCCCGTCGTCGCCGATCCACAGACCGCAAAGAGTTTCCAGGTTCCCGCTGCTCATTCTTGACCGGGTTATGACTTCAGGGCGGTGGCCGTCAGCGGGCGGAGCCGGGGCAATTCGTTCCCTTCTTTGCCCGGCCCGCGAAGTTCGGATCTCCCCGCCGGCGGCGCGGCGGAACTCTCAAATGGGACGGAAGGTCACCATGTAGGCGGCGGTCAATAACAGCAGCAGCGCGATCAGGCTCAACATGCCCCGCAGGTGCGCCCGGCGATAGGTGATCCCGGCCAGCGAGGACAACCCGAGCCAGCAGACGAATTTCACCATTACCCAGTCGGCTTTGTACGGAATCTGTTCCAGGTGAAGCATGCCGTAGCCGCTGACCAGCATCAACAGGCTCGCGACTCCCGTGATGATCAGCGTCCGCTTCCGGTTAATCGGATCGGGATTGGCGAACGCCATGAAGGTATGCGCCGTCAGCACGAGCAGCGAGAAGATGTGCAGCAGCTTGTAGTAGGGCAGTCTTTCCATGGTAGTCGTGGGATAAAGTGAAAGTGACACCCCATATGTGCCGTGCACTCCAAGGCTCATGTCCTTTTTAAGTTAAAGGTGGGCGCCACCCGACGTACCTCTGCCGTCCGGTTTACGGCCTGGCATCAGTCCGCCTGTCAGCGGCTCCCAAATTATAGCAAAGGCAAAGAGCGGTTTATAGAGCACCTCGAACACTACAGGGTGTCGGTCATGAAGCTACCCCCCAGACCCTCGCCGTCAAACGCGAACACCGGATGCCGGATATTCAGCTTGCCAGCGCCGGAAAAAACGGAGTGTCCCGACCGTCACTCCGGCCATCACGCACTGCGCCGGTTCCGGCTCGGGGCCGCCGGCTTTGGGCCGAATTCCAGGAATCAACGCGCCGTGATCCGGAGGATTCCCTCACTCGGCCCGGAGCTGATTGCCGGAAACGGAATTACCTACTCCAACACCGTCGGGTCGAGATGCTGCACGATGAGCTCCTGCAGCGTCGCCAGGAAAACGTAGGCGGCGAAGGCTTTTTGCTGCGTTTCGGGCATGGCGTCCATCGGCACGTCGCCGCTTTCCAGCGCCTCGTCCCCGAGCGGCTTGAGGTGCTTCTCGCGCAGGCACAGGCGCACCGCCGAGCAGGCCCGCAGAATCGCCTCGCTGTTGGTCGGGTCGAGTGGAACAACGCCGGTCAGAAAGAATTCGCTGCCGAACAGCGCCAGAAAAGCCTCGATGTCCGTGTTCTGACCGTGCAGCAACTCGCGTTTCCAGCCGTCGGCAAATTCCTCCTCGTGATCCGGAACCTGCGGCGCGACCGCCAGCACAGGTTTCAGGTCATCCGCTGCATCCTTGATGACATCCAGCAGCGGCGCCACGGCCTCCAGGTTCAGTTTGACCTCAACGCGCTTCATTTTTGTTACCGGATGCGCCGGGAATGACTTGGGGGAAAATCGCCGGCCGGATCAAGCTGCCTCATCGGCCTCCAGCACGGCGGTGAGATGCCATTGTTGCAAGGTAAAGACATAGGCCTCGGCTTTCTCCCGCACTCCGGACCAGACGATGGAACGCCCCCGTTCATGAACCTCAAGCATGTGCTTTCGAGCCGTCATCTCGTCAAATCCCAGTACCTTTTTGAAAACCATGACCACATAGGACATCAGGTTGACCGGGTCGTTCAGTACGACCACCCGCCAGATGTCGGCCAGTTGCGGCCGGGTAATGGTGGCGGCAGCCGGTTCCTGCCGGGTTCTTGTCTCCGCGACAACCTTGTCTCTTTCGTCATCGCGAGCCTGCGGCAGCGGGCGGGGCGATCCATCCCGCTGGATTCCTTCGTCACGTTGTACCTCGCGATGACGGATCATACCTTGCCCGCCGCGCCACGCACCGCTTGGCCGATCCTGTCTTCTGCGTCAGCGATGGCCACTTTGCTGACCTCCTTGGCTGTGCGCCACTTCAATTCAAAGATGCCCTCCTTGAGGCCGCGGCCGCCCACGGTCAGGCGCAGCGGCAGGCCGATCAGGTCGGCATCCTTGAACTTCACGCCCGGCCGCTCGGCCCGGTCGTCGACCAGGACATCCGCCCCGGCCCGTTCGGCGATTTGCGCCAGCTTCCTGCAAAGTTCGGTGGCCGCGGTGTCCGCCGGGTCGAGGTTGACCACGAGGACCTGCCATGGCGCGACCGCCCACGGCCAGATGATGCCGTCAGCGTCGTTGCTTTGCTCAACCACGGCCTGGAGCGTGCGGCTGATGCCGATCCCATAACAACCCATGACCATCAGGTGGGACTGTTTCTGGTCATCGGTGTAGACCGCACCGAATTTCTCCGAGTATTTTGTCCCAAGCTTGAAGACATGACCCACCTCGATCGCCCGTGCGATCTTGAGCGGGTGACCCGATTTCGGGCAGGGTTCGCCGGCCCGGACCGTGCGAAAATCGCCCCACTGGGTTATCTGCAGGTCGCGGACGACATTCACATTGCGCAGGTGAAAGCCGTCCTTGTTGGCGCCGGTTGTGCCGTTGCCGACGAGGTGGATCGCCTGATCCGCAAAGATGCCGGCCAGTGCGCCCGGATTCTTGATCGTCCCCCTGACCGTGCCCAAGCTGCCGGGCTTCGCGCCCATGACCGGCTCGATCTCCTCGGGCGTCGCCGCCCGCCAGAGCTGAAAACCCAGCGCGCCGAGCTTGGCCTCCTCCAAATCGTCGCATCCGCGCAGAACGACCAGGAATGGTTTTCCGTCCCCCATGTACACAAGCGTCTTGAATTGCTTGTCCGGCGCCACGTTGTAGGGCGCGCCGGCAAGGGCCGCGATCGTGACGATGCCCGGGGTGGCAAATTCCTCGGGCGCTCCCACGGGGGCCGGATCGGCGAAGTCCTTCGGCACTATGCCGCTCGTGGCCTTCTCGCGGTTGGCGGAATAGCCGCTCTCGTCGCAGTAGACGATGTCGTCGTCGCCCACGGGGGCCGGTACCATGAACTCGTGGGAGTAGCTGCCGCCCATGACGCCCGTGTCGGCCTCGACCGAGATGGTCTTCAGGCCGCAGCGCAGGAAGAAGGCCGTGTAGGCCCGCTGCATCTTGCGATAGCTCTCGATGGCGCCCGCATCCGTGGCATCGAAGCTGTAGGCGTCCTTCATGATGAACTCACGCGCCCGCATCAGTCCGAAACGCGGCCGGATTTCGTTCCGGAATTTCGTTCCGATCTGGTAGAAATTCTTCGGCAGGTCGCGGTAGCTGGTAATCTCACTCTTGACCAGCGGGGTGATGACCTCCTCATGGGTCGGCCCGAGCACATACTCGGGTTCCTTGGCCCGACCCTTGCCGGCACCGGCGTGATCGACGCGGTACATGATTTCGCGGGCCGCCGCCCAGCGCGGACCTTCCTGCCAGGTCTCCGCGGGATGGATGTGGGGCATGGCGAGTTCGATCGCTCCCTCGCGGTCCATTTCCTCGCGGCAGAGCTGGCTGATCTTCTGCACCGCGCGCAGGCCCGCGGGCAGGTAGGTGTAGAGGCCGCCGCCCAGTTTGCGCACCAGCCCGGCGCGCAGGATCAGCTTGTGCGAGGCGATCTCCGCGTCGGCCGGGCTCTCCTTGAGTGTCGGGATGAAGGTCTGGGACCAGTATTTCATGTCAGCCCGCCACGAGAACAACTCCCCCACAGTGGCGCAAATGTATTTGCGCTTTCCCACCCGACCCCGTGATAACTGCCAAAATGACGCCCCGTGCCCAGCGCCCGCCGCCGAAACCATGGCCGATGAAGTGGATCGTGGTGGCGATCATTGTGTTCGTCGTCGGCTACACCCTGGTTAATGTTTATTATCGCAAACCCGGCCGCGGGTTCCGGCCCTACGAGGACATGAACAACCGGGCGACCACCGCCCGCCTGTTGGCGGCCGGCTGGCAAAAAATGCCGGTCGACACCCGCCGGCCCGTGGAAAAACCAACCGCCGTGGATCTTCCGGCCGCGATCACCCGCAGTGCCGCCGGCCTGGGACCGGACCTCGAGGCCAAGTTCGCGGAGAAACCCAAATTGCTTGCGACGATCGACCGGGTCGTCTCGCCCGCCTCGGTGGACCATGGCGGCGAATACGAGGCCTATTTCACCGCCAGCCTCACCGACCTGAAGGGACAGGTCGGCGACGTCACGCTTTATCGCCGGGGCAGCGAACTCGTGCTCGTTCCCACGACCGAGCCGCTGCCGGGAAGGGAACTCATGAGCCGCTGGACTGATTCGACCTACTGGGTCAGTTTCTCCACGGCCAATCTGCCGCCCGGCCGCTATGTCGCGCGCATTGTCGCAAGAGGACCCGCGGCCACCTGGCGCTTCACGGTGCGGTGAGCGCGCAACAATCCATTGACGAGCGGGACGAGATGCCTGATTAAGTTGCTGCTCCGATGAGCAACGGCTCCGATATCAAACCGACCGACCTGCGCGGCATCCTGAAATACGTTCCCCGGTTTCAGGGGCAGACCTTTGTTATTTCCGCCGACGGCATCATCGTCGCCGATGAGAATTTTTCGAATATCCTCACCGATATCGCCGTGCTCCGCAGCCTGGGCATCAAGATCATCATCGTCCATGGCATCGGCCACCAGATCGAGCAGCTGTCCCGGGCCCGCGACATCCCGATCACCGACATCCAGGGCAACGGCGTGGCCGACGCCGCCACCCTCGACCTCGCCATCCGCGCCTCGTCGCGGGTCACGCATCTCGTGATCGAGGGCCTCACCCAAAACGGATTGAAGGCCGCGCTGACCAACGCCATCCGCGCGGCTCCCATCGGCATCATCAAGGGCGTGGATCACCAGTTCACCGGCCGGGTGGACCGCGTGGACAAGGAGTTTCTCACCCAGCTCATCGAATCGCAGGTCATCCCCGTGCTGAATCCCATCGGCTTCGACCGGGATGGGCGCCCGCTGCGCATCAACTCCGATCTGCTCGCCGCCGAGCTGGCCGAGGCCCTCAACGCGACCAAGATCATCTACCTTACGCCCCACGAAGGCCTCGAAATCAATGGCAAGCTGCAGCATCAGATCGCCGCGGTCACGCTGCGCGGCATTATGGAAAGCAAGCCCGAGTCCATCAACGAGCCCATGCGCAGCACCGCCGCGCACGCGGTCAAGGCGGTGGAGACCGGCACGCCGCGCATCCATCTGCTCGACGGCCGGCTGATGGACGGCCTGCTCAATGAGATCTTCTCCAATGAGGGCGTCGGCACGCTCATCCACGGCAACGAATATCAACAGATCCGGCAGGCCACCAAGCGCGACGTCCGCGCCATCTACAACCTGACGCGGCAGGCGGTGAAGCGCGAGGAGCTGCTCTATCGCACCCAGCAGGCGATTGAAAAGAACATCGAGCAGTTCTACGTCTTCGAGATCGACGAGAACATCATCGCCTGCGTTTCACTTCAACTGTACGCCGACAAACCGAAGTTCGCCGAGGTCGGCTCACTCTACGTCATGCCGTTCTACCACCACCGCGGCATCGGCAAGAAGATGGTCGATTACGCCTGCATGATGGCCAAGGAGCGCGGCGCGACGACCGTCGTCGCCCTTTCCACCCAGGCCTTTTCGTTTTTCACGTCGGTGGTCGGCTTCGAGGAGACCGACAAGGACGTCCTGCCCGAATCCCGGCTCAAGGCTTACGACGAGAGCGGTCGCAACTCGAAGGTGATGACGCGGAAGCTGTAGGCCGGCCGGGCCGGCCGTTGGTCCAGCGGTTGGTGCGGCGAAGTCGCTGTCTCGCTGGGAGCTTTCAGCCCTTCAACTCCACGATCACCTGGATCTCGACCGTCGATCCCTTGGGCAGACCGGCGACCGCCACGGCGGCCCGCGCATGCTTGCCCGCATCGCCAAAGACCTTCCCAAAGAGTTCCGAAGCCCCGTTGATGACCGCCGGGCTGTCGGCGAAACCGCTGACCGCATTCACGAAGCCGGTGACGAGCACGAACTGCTTCACGCTGTCGAGGCTGCCGGTGGCGGCCTTGATGTTGGCGAGCGCGTTGAGGGCGCAGATTTTCGCCGACTCATAGCCGGTTTGCACCGTCTGCTCCTTGCCCACCTGGCCCACATGGGTCATCTCGCCGTTGAACGAGCTGATGGTCCCGGCCAGGTAAAGCAGGTTCCCGGTGCGGACGAACGGCACGTAGCTGCCGGCGACCGCAGGTGGATTGGGCAGTTTGAGTCCCAGTTCGGCGAGTTTGTTTTCGATGGAATTCATAAGCTGGACAACAAGGTTAACCACGGATCACCCGGATAGCACGGATAAAGACCAGATCAGCTTTTCACCGGAGTCCACTGCGGCCGGGCCGGAGGAATACTCCGTTGGCTCCTGGAAAATCATCATCCGGGTTATCCCGTGAAATCCGTGGCTTAATTCTCGGGTGGTTTCGGAATGAATTCAAATGTCGCCACATCGCTCACGGCCACCGGTTTGTCGAGCACGCCGACCTCCTGCAGCAGCTTGATCTGCTTCTGCAGCCGCTCCGGTTTCAATTGACCGGCCGTCTCGCCCTTGGCCGGATCGCCGGCGACCAGCTGGTAGTCGTTCATCGCCTTGATGCTGTACGCCATGAATTCCGGCGACAGGTCGTTGCGCTTCGCCGCCAGCAGCCGGTTGGCCGGGGCCGGGTCGCCGGTCAGATAATCCACCCAGCCTTTTACGCTGGCCCGGACAAATTTGCCGACGATATCCGGATGCTTGGCGAGGAAATCATCGCTCGTAAACATGACCCGGTAGGGCTCGTAGGTATCGCTGGCGATGAGGAGCGCGCCGACCCTGGCGCCGCGCTGGCGGGCAAAGAACGGCTCGTTGGTCACAAAGCACTGCTGGACAAAGTCCGGGTTGTTCATGAACCGGGCCAGGTCGCCGAGGAGTGGGATCAGATTGAACTCAATTCCCATTTTCTTGTGCAGCACCTGGATCCAGGTCGAGCCGGCGCCCGCCATCAGCGTCTTGCCCTGCAGGTCCTGCAACGTGTGAAGCGGGTGTTCGGCGTGAAAGAGTATGCCCTGCGGATCGCGCTGCATTTCCGCGCCGACCATCTTGATCGGCACACCCCGCGCGACGGCCACGATCACATCGTCGCCGTTGGTCATGCCCATTTCCGCCCGGCCCAGGGCCACCGTGGTCATCACCTGCGCGTTCGGCCCCCCGGGGAGAATCTCCACCTCCAGGCCCTCGGCGGCGTAGAATCCCTTGGCGAGCGCCTGGTAATAGCCCCCGTGCTCCGGCTCCGGAAACCAGTCGGTCTGGAAACGGACCTTGACCAGAGATGGCGTGGCGGCTGGCGCGACCGCCACCGCTCCCTTTTTGCTGCAGCCGGCGAATGCGCCGGCCAGCAGGAGAAAGGAAAGAAGTGGGACGAGGCGTGGCATCGAGTGGCGGAATTGAACCACAGAGAAATCAAGACACCAAGCAAATCAATCGATCCGGTTCTTGGTCGCGGTCATCCGGCCTCCATGGTCTCCAATCCGCTCAGTGATCGTGGCGCTCAAAAGAATCGTGCCACCGGTGAAGCACGGCCCAATTGAGCCAGGAAACCGCCGCCACGAAAATGAAACCCAGCAGGCAGCTGGTCAACGCGGTGGCAAACAGGGCCGGGATCTTGATCTGGGTGTTGTAGCTGTAGACCAGAAAGCCCAGGCCGCCGGTCCCGCCGGATGAATTACCCACCATATATTCGCCAAAGATCGCCCCGATCGGCGCCAGGGTCGCCGCGATGCGCAACCCGGCCAGGAAATACGGCATGGCCGAAGGCACCCGCAGCAAAAGCATTTCCTGCACCCGGCTGGCGTTGCACATCCGGAAAAGCGCCACGTGGTTCATGTCGGTCGAGAGCAGTCCCTGCGTCATGTTGGCCACGATGGGAAAATAGCTGATCAACCACGTGATGGTGATGATCCCCGGCATGCCCGGACCGGCCCACAGCATGATGACCGGCGTCAGGACGATCACCGGCGTCATCTGCAGCACCAGCAGCCACGGGTAAAGGCTCGCCCGCAGCGACCGCGAGACCCCGAGCAGCAGCGACGTCGCAAAGCCGAAAACGGCGGCCAGCACAAAGCCGCCCAGGGCGCCCAGCGCCGTGTGACCCGCGGCGTCCCACAACCGGCCGCGCTCCCGCCAGGCGGCCGCAATGATTTCGACCGGCGTCGGGAGGATCCAGCTTTTCAACCCGGTCACCGACCGCACGCCATACCACAACGCCACGAACAGGAGTCCGCTGACGACCGGCAGAACCCACCCGATGACTGGCGGCAGTTTCTTCATGCCGGCACCGGTACCTCCACTTCGTGCAGCAGCCGGGACACCTCGTTGACCTTCGCCTGAAAGTCGGGTTGTGCCCGCAACACCGGCCGGCGTGGATAGGGAAAATCGACCGGCACCTCGGCATGAAACCGTCCGGGATTGGCGGCCATGACCACGATCCGATTCGAAAGAAAAACCGCCTCGGCCACCGAGTGCGTCACAAACATCGCCGTGAACGGAGCCTGCCCGCGCAAGGCCAGCAGTTCCTCGTTCAACCGGTTGCGGGTCATCTCATCGAGCGCGCCAAAGGGTTCGTCGAGCAGCAACAGTTGCGGCGCGAGGGTCAGCGCCCGGGCGATGGACACCCGCATCTTCATGCCGCCGGACAACTGCCGCGGATAATACCCGCGTACTTCTTCCAAGCCCACCAGCGTCAGCATCTGCCTCGCCTTCATCAGCCGTTCGGCCGGGAGGATTCCGCGGAGCCGCAGCGGCAGTTCCACGTTCAACTGCGCGGAGAGCCAGGGGAGCAGCGTCGCATCCTGAAAAATGAACGCCTGCCGGTCGCGCGCCTGGCGCGGTTTCAGGCCCGCGA
>JBBIHQ010000033.1:0-22924 GCA_037446975.1 Opitutia bacterium | reverse complement strand
TCCTGAAAAATGAACGCCTGCCGGTCGCGCGCCTGGCGCGGTTTCAGGCCCGCGACCGTCAATCCGCCTTTCGTCCATGGACTCAGTCCCGACACGAGCTTGAGCACGGTGGATTTGCCACAGCCGCTGGGTCCGATGAACGTGATAAAATCGCCCGGCTGCACGGCCAGATTGATGCCGTCCAGAACCAGCGGGCCGTCTCCATACCGTTTTTGCAGCGAGGTGAAATTGACTATGGGTGCGATTGCCTCCATGAACGCCCTCGAATGCACACAAACGCACCAAAAACGCCAGCCACTTTGCCGTTCGCAACGTGGCAGGCGATGACGCCGGCGAAGGCCGCGCGCGAGGTCCAGGCCCGTGTCGCCAGCCTGTCACCGGCACTGCGGAGCGCCGCGATCGCCTGGCTGCAAGCCGAACCGGAACTGGCCGCGGCACTGGGTCGCGACAACTCCGCCTTGGATGACGGAAAAAATTCGTATGCCCCCATGGAGTTTGCCCGGAACTCGCTCCACGGTATACCCTATTTTCTCAAGGATCTGTTCGACTTTGCCGGGGTGCCGACCCGCGCCGGGTCGACTTTTCTCGACCAGGTACGCCCCACGCCAACCCGGGACAGCAAGATTGTCCGGCAACTGCGCCTAGCCGGAGCGGCGTGCGCCGGCAAAACGCATCTCGTGGAATTTGCCTCGGGCCTCACCGGCGAAAACCCGCACTACGGCGACTGTCCCCATCCGCGGTTTCCGGACCGGCTGACCGGCGGCTCCAGCAGCGGGTCCGCGGCCCTCGTGGCGGCCGGGGTGGTCCCGCTCGCCATCGGCACCGACACCGGCGGCTCGGTGCGCGTGCCCGCGGCGTGGTGCGGCCTGTACGGTTTCCGGATGACTCCGGGCGATGCCCTCGTTCGCGACGCCTTCCCGCTGTCACACGCGATGGACACGGCCGGCTGGTTCACCGCGCACGCCGGCGACATGCTCACCGTCTGCCAGACCCTCGCGGGCTACGCCCCGGCGCGGGCGGACCTGCGCGGCTGTTTCCTGCCGATGCGGACGCTCCTTCCAAACGCGGATGCGGCAACCGCGCTCGCCAGCGACGCCGCGGCCGCCCGGCTGTGCGAACCGGCCGATGCCGCGACTCAGGGCGATCTGCTCGCGCCCTGGCGCGAGGCGGTGGACGCCTATTTGACGATCGGCATGAGCGAAGCTCATGCCGTGCACCACGACTGGCTGGCGCCCTACCGGAAGCATTATGATCCGCTCATCTGGCAGCGCTTCACCGACGCGGGCGCTTTCCCGGCCGAGAAGATTACCAAGGCGCGGGATGTCCAGAAAGGGATCTGGGAGTCCTGGCGCCAGTTCTTCTTCAACTACGATTTCCTGGTCCTGCCCGCCGTGCCCGGCCCGGCGCCGCGCAAGGCCGAATGCACGCCCGAGCTGCGCCGCAACATTCTCACCCTGACCGCGCCCGCCAGCCTGGGCGGCCATCCGGTGTTGACGGTTCCCCTGCCGCTGCCCTCCGGACTGACCGCCGGCTTGCAGGTCATCCTGCCCGTGGCGAACAGCCCCGTGGTGCCGTGGGTGCTGAACCAGTAGCGACAAACGGCCAGGGCACATTTGGGCAGGACGTTTCGTCCCCCACGCTTCGCGCGGTGGATGGAGGACAATCCCCCTACCGGCGGAACAATCTCGCCGCGTTGCCGCCCAGCACGGCGGCCGATGCTCCCGCGGCTTTGCACTCGCCAAGAAAAGTGGCAAAACCCGGCGCTGTCTCGGTCTGCGGATAGAGAACCAAGGGATAATCCGTGCCGAAGAGTATTTTGTCGCCCGGCAAAACCGCCAGCATTTGCCGGGTCATCGCCGGTGGATACGTGAGCGGTGATGCCGCGGTATCGAACCACACATTGGGAAAAGAACTGAGCTTTTGCGCGCACGCCAGTCCGCCGCCCCAGTGCGCGAAGATAAAACCGGTCGACGGATACTCCCGCACCAGGCGGACAAAATCTTCCACCGGCGTCTCCACCCGCCCCGGATATTTCCCGCCCGCCGGATCGGTGACATGCAGGTTGACCGGCAGGGTCAAGACTGTCGCCAGCCCGAGGATCTTCCGCCACACGGGATCATCGAGGCCGAAGCGCTGCGAATGGGGCGAGATCTCACCGAGCCCGGTCAAGCCATCGTCCACCGCTCGACGCACCTCGTCGATCGCGGCGACTCCGGCCTTCGGTTGCACGGCAGCGAAACCGGCCAGCCGGTCGGGATGGGCGCGAATGCATTCGGCATAGAATCTGTTCTGCGCCGCGCAGCTCTCGTGCTTTTCCCAATACCAGCCGAGCAGCACGGCCTGAGCCACGTCCGCCGAGTCCATGTCACGGAGGAGCTGGTCGACCGAGGGAAATCCCTGCACCAGTTGGCCGCTTTTCCGCCGCCGGGTGCACAGGGTCGCCCAATGAGCCTCACCGTGCGCCAACGCCCAAGCCGCCGGATCGCGGTTAATCTCCGGCGGATAAAGATGCACGTGGGCGTCGATCACTCGCATGGACGGATCAGTTCCTTCCGATATTCGGCCCGGCGTCCGATCCCGCAAGCCGGGAAGACGCCTCCTCTCACATCACCGTCGCGCTGCCTGCGACCACCAGCAGGAGATTCATTTGGCCCGGAGGAGGAGCACCGGCACGCTGATGCGGTGCTGGACTTCAATAGCTGTCGTGCCGAGCACGAGATCGGCAACGAACCTGTGCCCGTGGGTGCTCATGGCCACCAGATCGCAATGCTTGTTTTGCACCCAATGGACGATCTCCTTGACCGGCTCGCCATAAGCGAGTTCGACTTTCGCACTTATGCCGGCCGCAGCAAACTCGGCCTGGATGTGGTCCAGATGCGCCTGAGCCTGCTCGACCCCGGTGCCGGCTACATTTTCCCGGTGATACTTGGCTGGTGCACTTGTGATCACGTGAAGCAGGACCAGCTGGCTTTGCATCACCCGGGCAAGCGACTTGACGTGCTCGATGATCGCCCGATCGGTCGGAGTGCAGTCGAGCGTGACTAGAATGGTTTTGTACATCGTCGTGGGTTGAGCGAAGCGGTGGGTCAGCGGTTGGCGATAATGCGCCAGGCTTCTCGAAGTGATTCGGGCAGACTGTAGAGATCCATCGCGGTAATCAATACCACGCTGCCCCAGCCCAGAATCAGCAGAACCCACCCGTTTGCCCAGCGTCCCATGATCCGGCGCGACGAGGTGAGGTGAAGCAACGGGAACATGGCCAAGGGCAGGATGAGACAGAGGATGACCTGGCTCAGGTTGACCAGATCGGTGACACTGCTGCTTCCCCGCACGCTGATAATCAGGATCGCCGGTATGACCGCCAACAACCGTGAAATCATCCGCCGGATCCACGGCCGGATCCGCCAGTGCATGAATCCTTCCATCACAACCTGCCCGGCCAGCGTGCCGGTGATCGTGCTGCTCTGCCCGCTGGCCAGCAGGGCGACGGCGAACAGCGTGCTGGCCAGGGTCGTACCCAGCAACGGCGCCAGCGTCAAGTGGGCGATCCGGATCCAGTCGCTGTCGGGACTGAACGCGACGACCGCCCCGCCCGCGACCACAACGCTCTCCTTGCCGTAGAAAACAATCGCCGCCAGCACGAGGATCGCAGCGTTTACGACGAAGGCGACGGACAGGGCGAACGTGGAGTCGATGGTGTTGAAACGGATCGCGGTACGGATCGAGCCGTCGTCGCGCTCAATCCTGCGCGTCTGCACCAGCGCCGAATGCAGGAACAGATTGTGCGGCATGACCGTGGCACCGATCATGCCGATCGCCACCACGAGCATGCCCGTCTGACCGAGGCTCGGCACGATCAAAGCCCGGCCCATTTCCGTGAAATCCGGCTGGATTTGCGGCAACACGAAAATCTCGATGCCGTAGCAAACCGCGATCGTCCCTACGAACACTCCGACCACCGCCTCGATCATCCTGATTCCCAGCCCCTGCAACGCCAGCAGAAGGAGCACATCGAAGGCCGTGATGATGATCGCCCACGAAAGCGGGATATGAAAAAGCAGATTCAAGGCGACGGCGCTGCCCAGCGATTCCGCGAGGTCCGTCGCACCGATTGCGATCTCCATGGTGATCCAGTTGGGCCAGCGGGTCCAAGCCGGATAGTGCTCACGGCAACATTGGGCCAGGTCCTTGCCGGTGACGACACCCAGCCGGGCGGCAATTATCTGCAGGATCACCGCCATGAAGCTCGCGAACGCCACCACCCAAAGCAGCCCGTATTTGAATTGCGCGCCGCCAGCCAGGTCGGTGCCCCAGTTGCCCGGATCCATATAACCCACGCTTACCAGGAGCGCCGGCCCGGTGAAGGCCCGCCATTGCCGCCAAAATCCGGCCTTGGCCCGCGGAATGGCTACGCTGCCGTGCACCTCCTCCAGCGATGGATGATTCGACGCTGCCCCCGGCCGTCGCATGGCATGATCGGCCGGGTCCTGCGGTTGGGCGTTCGTATCCGGCTCGGTCAAAAATCAAAACCTCCAGTTGGCCCGGATCACCGGATTCCAGCCCGGCGCCCCGGATGAGATTCCCCGGTAAACGGCGTAGTCCCATGAAAAAAGGCCTGAAACCGCGAAGGTGACGCCGCCGCCGACGGTTCCGGCCCACGGCGCGCCGCCGGTTGATTTCCCGGCGGTGACCTCGCCATAGATCGCCAGCGAACCCGTCAGCGGACGGTTGAACGCGGCCGAGGCGTACCAAAGCGTGTCGTAGCCGTTGTCCGCATCATTGCGCACCAAATCCCACTCCACCATCGCCGTCAGCCGGCCCCAGCCGGAAAGTTTGCTCGCCCACGGAATGATCAGTCCTCCTTCCGTCGCCTTCTTGCCGACGCCGCCGCTGTTGGTCGGTACCTTGACGTACGGCATCAACGAAATCGCGGTGCCGGTGGTGTCGTCCTCGTAGAACCGCCACTTGGTCCGGAAATAGACATCGCCGATGCCGGACTGGTGGCCGGAGAAGCCGCCCGAATCAACCTTCTCGCTGAGGAACAGCTGCGCCCCCACCTGCACATCGAGGCTGTTCGTCAAGCCGGTCGTCAAAAAGGTCTTTGCCACCGCCACGGCCGTGTAGCGGCCGTTGTCCGGCTGGTCGGGCGCCGTGGAGATGGAAATGGCGTCCATTTTTATCCAGAACCGCCCCGGAGCGACGGTCTCGGGCACCTCGGTGATCTGGGCATGACCGGCGGCCGCAGCAAACATCAGCCACGCCAACCCGAGACCTGCCATCCTTTGCTTCATGCCCGTCAACGAAGCTGCAACCGGCCGGGACTGGCAATAATCAAGTTAGACTTGGCTAGTTTCTGCGCCCGTCGCCGCTCCCGCGGGCGCAGAGTGCCTTCACCCTTGTCAGTTCCGGCGGGCTGGTGCATTGCATCGGTCGCATGTCGCGAACCTTCGCCCGCTTCGTCTTTGGCCTGACGCTGCTGTTCTTTGGCGCCTTCTTTCTCTGGCCGATTCTGCAGATCCTGCAGGGCGGCTTTGTCAACGCGGACGGACGGCTGACCTTCGCCTATCTCGGCTCGCTGCTGACCGACCCCATCTACGTGCGCGGCCTGGCCAACTCGTTCCTGCTGGCGCTGACGACGACCGCCTTCGCCCTGGTGATCGCGCTGCCGCTGGCGTTCGTCACCGACCGGTTCCTGTTTCCGGCGAAGGGCCTCCTCGGCGCGCTCGTCCTCGTGCCGCTGATCCTGCCGCCTTTTGTCGGTGCCATTGGCATCAAGCAGATCCTCGGGCAATACGGCGCGCTCAACGCGTTCATCGTCGACCTCGGCCTGCGCCCGCACGGCTGGACCTTCGACTGGCTCGGCGCCAACCAGTTTCTCGGCATCGCGCTGGTCAACGCCTTCAGCCTCTACCCCATCGTCTACCTGAATGCGGTCGCCGCGCTCGCCAACATCGATCCGGCCATGGAGGAGGCCGCGGAAAATCTCGGTTGCACCGGCTTCCGCCGTTTTTTCAAGATCACCCTGCCGCTGATCAAGTCCGGCCTGTTCGCCGGCGGCACCATCGTGTTCATCTGGGCGTTCACCGACCTCGGCGTGGCCCTGATCTTTGACTACGACCGCTTGACCTCGGTGCAGATTTTCTACGGCTTGAAGGATATCGGCGGCAATCCGTTCCCCTATGCGCTCGTGGCGGTGATGCTGGCCAGCTCGATCCTGTTTTATGCCCTCGGCAAGGGCCTGTTCGGCCGCGACTCCTACGCGATGATGGCCAAGGCGACCTCGTCGGGCGGCCCCCGGGCCCTGGCCCGCGGCCGCGCCTGGCTGTGCACCGCCCTTTTTGGCGTGGTGACGTTCATCGCGATCCTGCCGCATCTCGGGGTGGTGCTCGTCGCGTTTTCGACCGACTGGTACGCCACGGTGCTGCCGCGGCATTTCAACGTGCACAATTTCGAACTCGCCCTCGGCCACGACCTCACGGTCCCGGCCATCGCCAACAGCCTGAAATACGCCAGCGTCTCGACGGTCGTCGACCTCGTCGCGGGCGTCGTGCTCGCCTACGTGATCGTGCGTTCAAAACTGGCCGGGCGGCAGATCCTCGACTTCCTCGCGATGTTGCCGCTCGCCGTACCGGGCCTGGTCCTGGCCTTCGGCTACATCGCCATGAGCCAGGAGGGAAAGTTTTTCGCGTTTCTGAATCCGACCACGAATCCCACCCTCCTGCTCATCATCGCCTATTCGGTGCGCCGGCTGCCCTACGTGGTGCGCTCGGCCGTCGCCGGCTTCCAGCAGACCAGCGA
Source organism: Opitutia bacterium (assembly GCA_037446975.1). Taxonomy (GTDB): domain Bacteria; phylum Verrucomicrobiota; class Verrucomicrobiia; order Opitutales; family Opitutaceae; genus Lacunisphaera. Next base: position 16,126 of record JBBIHQ010000033.1, on the reverse strand, counting down.
AACCCTCGAGGAGGCCGCGCAAAACCTCGGCTGTCCTCCGCTCAGGAGCGTCTGCCGGATCACGCTGCCGCTCATCATGGCGAATCTCATCGCCGGCGCCTTGCTGGCCTTCTCCTTCGCCATGCTCGAGGTGTCCGACTCGCTCGTGCTCGCCCAGAAACAGCTGTATTATCCCATCACCAAGGCCATCTACGAACTCTTCCAGTTGCTCGGCGACGGCAAGTACATCGCTTCCGCGCTGGGGGTCTGGGCCATGGCCTTTCTCGGCATCACCATCGTCGGCCTGACCGTTCTGCTCGGCAAGAAGCTCGGCACGCTCTTCCGGGTCTGAGTCGGGCATTGCCCATGGAATACTCCGAAGCGTGTTCGATGTGTGCCGCCCTGGGCAACGCGAAGGATCCATTCTGCCGATTGATGATTCCACTCTGGATTCTTCGCTCCGCTCAGAGTGACTGACTCGAGTATCTTCCGTGTGTGTCGTTCATTCCGTGGTGATTTCCTTTGCCTTGTCCGGCCTCTGACTTCTGTTCTCTGTCCCCGGTAATCTGCATGCTTTATCTCCTCCTCGTCTCCGTCATCTGGGCGTTCTCCTTCGGGCTCACCAAAGGCCTTGTGGCGGGACTCGACGGCACTTTTGTGGCCACCGCGCGCCTGGGTCTCGCCTTGGTGGTATTTCTGCCCTTCCTGCGCTGGCGCGGCATCCCGGCGCGCACCGTGTTCGCCCTGCTGGGCCTCGGGGCGGTGCAGTTTGGTTTCATGTACCTGGCCTACAACGAGAGCTTTCGTTTTCTGCCGTCGTACCAGGTCGCCCTTTTTACCCTTACCACGCCCATCCTCGTCACGCTGCTGGCTGACGCGCTGGACCGCACGTTGCGTCTGCGCGCCTTGGTCGCCGCCCTGCTCGCTGTCGTGGGCACGGGCGTCGTGGTGTTTCAGGCCGGTTCCCCGCTGGGCACGATCCGCGGCATCGGCCTCGTGCAACTTTCCAATCTCGCCTTCGCCCTCGGCCAGGTCGGCTACAAGCGCCTCCGCGCCCGCCAGCCCGCCCTCCGTGATCGTGACATCTTCGCGTTGCTCTATGCCGGCGCGTTTGCGGTGACCCTGCCGGTGTTGCTCATGAAGACCGGCCTTACCGTCACGCTCTCGTCGGTCCATCTGGTTACTCTTGTGTACCTCGGCACCATTGCCTCGGGGTTGGGATTCTTTCTCTGGAATCTCGGCGCCACCCGCGTCAATGCCGGTACGCTCGCGGTCATGAACAACGCCAAAGTCCCGCTGGCCGTCGTGTGCTCCCTTCTTTTCTTTGGCGAGTCGGCCAGTGTTGTCCGCCTGGTGGCCAGTCTGGCCATTTTCGGCGCCGCTCTCTGGCTGGCGGAAAAAAGGTGACCGTTTCGCTTTGGCGGCCAAGAAACCGGCGTGATCCGAACCTCGGCCAGTGGTGAACGCCGGAGCCCACCGCCGGTCTGTGATCCCATACGTTACAAGCCGGTGACGGCGTTCGCCGCTAATGGCCTTTGCAGTCGTGACTGCCCTGAGGCCGTTGGGTGTCCGGGGCGGCGCGGTCGGACTTTCCCGACCAAAACTAATACCTCACCCCGCGCTCGAGAGCAGGATTGCGCACCGGCCGGGCGTTCTTTTTGAATCCAAGTCTCGCCGGGCCGGGCGGGAATCATGCGATGCTGCCATCTTGACGCGCAGTCCTCGGGCCCGGCCGAAACCGGGCGCCGCCATTGCCCTGGCCAGGGAAATTTCCCGGTCCGAGGAGAACCTTAGCTCACCCGAATCGAACAACAGGAGTATGTCATGCCCTTCGGCGCCAAAGATGAAAACGGAAATCCAGTCGACTGGTGGTTCATGTACAAAGCGGCCGGCAAGGGAACCACCGGCAATGGGACCAAGCTCACGGGGAAGGAATACGTCTATTTCGACGCCAACACTCCCGCGAACGGCCGGCTGGTGCAGTCGCCCCATCGGGTGGACACCGGCGGCGCCCTGCCCAACACGCTCTCGCAGGTATATGTCCCGGAGGGTCCGGCCACCCAGCATCAGGGCTGGTTTTTCTACAATGACGAGAATCCCATCGACGGTTCGGTCAATAGCTCGCGCGGCCACACCAAGGGTGTCCTCGCCTTCGACTTGGCCAGCAACTCCGCCTTCTGGCTGATCCAGTCCACGCCCAAGTTTCCGCCGAAGGGTGCCTACGGGTTTCCACCGACCGGCCTGCCCAACGCACAGACCCTTCTCTGCATCACTCTCGAAAGCGCCGCGGCGGCGCAGACCATCGCCCATCAGATGACGCTCGCCCAGCAACCCAATGTATATCTGGCCTCGAATATTCCGGTCGACCTCGCCAGCCAGCCCAACGACCCGCGGGTCTTGTTGATGAACGACCAGGTGGCGGGCGACGGCTCGCCGGTGAACGGCGTCGTTCCCTTCAATTCCAGGGGCGGGGTGAAGTTCATGTGCATGGCCAAGAACAAGACCTGGGGCCTCGATTTCTACAACGATCTGGTGGGCCCGGCCCTCCACGAAAATCTCGAAGTCGAAACGTGGGAACACGACCCCAAGCCGAAGCCGCTCGATAGTGACAAGATCCACACGGTGGTGGACATGGCGGGCATTGATCTCACGCCGCTGGGTATCCCGCTCCAATGGCCCGAGCCGGACGATCACGCGAAACTGGCGATCTCCGCCCGGAGTGAGCAGGTGCACTACGTCTGTGTCGGCGACATCAACTTCACCATCGCGCAGGAGAAGCGCGGCGGCGGCACGGTCGCGTTCCAGTGCGAAGCGCTCTGGCACAGCCTCTCGGTGTCGCTCGTCGACGTCTCGGTCCACGTTAAGCCGGGATCGACCGCCGCCAAGCAGCAGGCCGCGCTGAAGGCGGCCAAGAACAACTCCCCGAAGCCCGGACCGTAACTTCACCACCCTCCCGTCCGACCGCGACCCCGAGGCGTTCCGGGCCCCGGCCTGTCTGTAATCTGATCCGTTACAAGCGGTCGGCGGCGGAAACAGACAAAAGCGGCGCTGCTTCTTTATCCCGACCGATCGCTGGAGGTTCGTGGGTCGGCCAGCTACGGCAGACAAGCTTATGGACTTGAAGCATAAAACTTACACCTCGTACGGGCTAACACGGCGTAATTGCCAGTGAGGCATGGAACCGTTTTACCTCAGAGCCTCGTCGGGCCAGACGGGAAACATGTCCCCCCATACAGTCGTGTCAGGAATTGTCGCCAATAGCCCGGCAGAGCAGCACAGAATCGGCCGTCGCACGCCTGCATTTCTTGCCGGCAGCTTTGTCTTTCTCCTGCTCTCCATCGGATGTGCCTTCGATGTCGTGCAGGTCAAACAGCTGCCGGTTACTTTGACTGCCACCTTACCCGCGCCGAAGGCATTCTTGCTCGATGCCGGTGCAAAAGTGACCATCGGTACCGGCTTCGCGGTTAATCTCAGGGCGAACACGACTTGGCAGGAAATAGGGACGACCCAGTTCGGGGAGGTCTACTCCACAAAAGACCAGGTGCTCACCGTGGAGGCTTCGAACGTTTATGAAGCCGCCCTGGTCGTCCGGGACGGACAAGTCACCGGCTTCTACCTTTTGATCGAGAAGAAATTTTGCCCCGCAACCCAACCAGTAGCATTAGCCACCACCCCACAATGAAGACCAAGATCCTGTTCCTCGCGTTTGCCCTCGTCTCCGCCCTCATGTCCGGCTGCGCCTCCGGCCCGTCCTTTGCCACCTACAAGGCGAGCATTCCACCGCTGAAGCCGGAGCAGGGTCGCATCTACCTTTACCGGACGACCGTACTCGGCGCGGCGCTGTCCCCGGTCATCAAGGTGAACGGAACGGACATTGGCGCCTCCAAGGCGCAGGGCTTCCTTTACTATGACTGCGCCCCGGGTGAATATGTGATCGAGACCTCAACCGAGGTAACCCGCAAACTCAGCCTGGTGATCGCGAAAGAGCAGGAGCGCTACGTGAGGCTGAATGTTTCAATGGGGTTCTTCGTCGGTCATGTTTACCCCGAACTCGTTGAGAATGCCATCGGCGCCAAGGAAATCCAGGACTGCAAGTACACCGGCAAGTAAGCGTCCGATTTTCCCTTTGGGCCGCCATGGCGCGGCCCGCCTTGGCTCGTGTGCCGCCACGGGGACATTCGCTCGGATGCCTTGTTTCGCCGCAGTCCGGCGGACGCCCCTGAATTCCAGCCATCGTTAGGTTCCGCCGGTTGACCAAATCCGGTCTTCCCCGGCTATTTTTCCCCTCATCCCAACCGCCAGCTGCCTCGACCATGAAACCACAAACTCTATTTCCGACGATTGTTGCGATCGTCTGGTTCGCCCTCGTCGGTGGAGGATGTGCCTCCATTGTCAAGGGCACGACCCAAGCTATTCCGGTAACCTCTGATCCCACGGGAGCGGACGTCAGGCTCGACGGCAACAAACTTGGCCAGACGCCGTTGAAGGTGGAAGCAAAACGCAAAGGGGATCACCTGCTCACCATCGAAAAAGCGGGGTATCAAACCGAAACCGTGGCGATTACGCGGAATATCGGTGGCGCTGTCTTTGGAAACATCATTGCGGGTGGCCTGATCGGCTGGGGCGTCGACGCGATCAGTGGGGCTCAATACAACCTGACGCCTGCCACGATCAACCTCGTGCTGAAGGTCAAGTCCCCCGAATCGATACCCGCGCCCGCCGCCAAAAGCCCCGCCGCCATCTTTGTCGACGAACTCAAGAAGCTCGATGAGCTGCATGTCGCCAAGGAGATCAGCGACGAGGAATACGCCAGGATGCGGACGTCCCTGGTTGACAAATACTCCAAGCAATAGCGTCGCCAAACTCCTCGCCGGCTGACCCATTTGGTAACTGGCGCCCGCCGGGCTCTCGCCCCGGGTAGCTCACGACCAGCGGAGGTCATTTGCGCGGGCGGCCGCTTCGACTGCGTTCACCGCCACCGGCAACCCTACCGCCGGGACCACCACTCCCTCACCGAGTCCGCGGCGTGATGAAGCGCGGGCGGCAGGTCCTGCAGCCAGTCATGGAACGACGGGGAATGGTGGTCGGCCAGCCAGATCAGGACGACGAGACCGCCCAGCCACACCAGGCCGGAAAACGGACCGGGCGAATAGTAACCGCGGCTCCAGCCGCCGCGGTAATAGCAGTCGTGCCGCGCCGCCTTCAACGGCCAGCTGATGAAATGGAACACCACGATCAACCCCACAATCCCGACCCAGAGCGGAACGCCCGCCGGCAGAAAGACACCAAAAACGCCGCCATGTACCACCAGGGAAAAGAGCGAGTAGATCAGGGTACCGAGGAGGACGAGGAGCAGAAGTGAGATAAAGGGAGCGACGAAGATCATGCCATAGTGGGCGGGCGGGTGCTGGCCCCAGTGCTGGTGCCAGTTTTGCTGCCACTGGTTTGCATGCTCCCGCATTTCCTGCTGGAGATTGCGGCTCCAGCCGCGCATCTCCTGCTTGAATTTCTTCTTCCATGCCCGGTGGGCCGCTTTGTCGTGCCACGACTTCATGCCTTCATAATAACCTTCCTTGGCCCGGCGGATAAACTCCTGCGCGGTGGCTGCAACCCCGGTCGCAGCCGCCTTTTCCTCGGGCGTCGCGGCCGCCGGGACAATGAACGACATGAGCAGATACACCAGGACACCGGCACCCCACGTCAGCGTCAGGATGACGAATCCGAGCCGGACAAACGTGACGTCGATGTTGAAGTAGGCGGCGAGCCCGTTGCACACCCCGCTCAGCATGGCGCCATCATGAATCCGATACAGCCGGCGTGCGCCCCGCGTTTCACCCGCCGCTGCCGCACCGCCCGGGCTCCCTGATCCCGGCTGACTGCCCGCCGTGTTTTGGCCGGACGCGCCGGCCGCTTTACCGTCCGTATTCACCTCCTCCACCGGCCCCATCTCGGCGATCACCGCCAGAACTTCCTTTGTGACCACCACCGTTTTGTGCGCTCCGAGGACAGCGCGAAACTTGTCCCCGATCGCCTGCTCGATGTCGGCGATGATCTCGTCCTTGTCGGGGTTGTTCGCCAGCCGGCGGGCGGCATTGTCCAGATATTCGCGCAGCGCCTCGTAGCCGCTTTCCTCCAGCTGATAGGCGATGCCGTTAAGGTTGATCGTAATGACTCGGTTCATGGGATGCTTGGTTGCGGCGTGATCTCCCCTACTTTCGGCCCAGGTTCTTCACGGTTTCGTTGATTTGCTGCCAGAATTCCATCGTCTCGCGGAGCTGGGCCCGACCCTTCGCCGTGAGCTCGTAGTATTTCCGCGGCGGGCCGGACTCGGATTCCTTCCACTCGTAATCCACCAGCTCCTCCCGCCGCATCTTGCTCAGCAGCGGATAAAGCGTGCCCTCCTGCGTGGCGAATTCCGTCGGGCTCAGCTGCTGCAGGATGTCGGGCACATAGACCTTGTCGGCCGCGATGATCTTGAGCACGAGGAATTCCAGGAGTCCCTTCGTGATCGGGGCGAATTTTTCGTTGAAGGCCATTGTGGATTATCGGCTCAAGCTACCTTTGTATGCCAAGGTAGTGTTCACCATAAAGGCTCCCGTCAACCTCAAAATTTCGTCGCCCGTCCGGCGGTCTGGCATTGCCCTCGGGATTTCGCGGGACTTTATTCGCCTCCTCGTCGGGCCGGACGGGGACTATGCGCAAGCTGCTCAACCTCCTGGCGGTGATCATCGGCCTCGCCGGCACCCTGATGGCCGTGGGCGGCACCCTGGTATTTGGCGCCGGGATTTTCGCCTTCTTCAAGGGCGGCACCCCTTTCCCGGCTGGATTGTCGCCGATGCTTCTTCTGGTCACGCTCGCGGGTCTGGCCTTTCTGGGCTTTCTCATCGCGGCCCGGATGCTCCTCCATTTGCGACACCCGGACCTGGGCACCGCGAAGGATGTGGTCGGCATCGCCACCTATCTGGCCGGTTTGGAGCTCCTGAATATCCTTGCCGGAAGATCACCCCATCTGCTCCCGCAGGCTCTCCACTCTCCGGTGGTGGAGCTCCTGCTTTTCGTCTCCGCGCTTGTCGGCTGTTACCTTTTCTACCGGCTGGTGATGACACGCATCGCCGAGCGGATCTTTCCGGTGGACACCGCGGCTGGATCCCAGGCCGGGCCGGCCGACCCGCCGCAGGATTAACTGGATTCCGCCGGATTCGTCGCCAGCGGCGGATACCATTTGCGCGGCGGCCGGGCTTCCACCAACCCGAGAAAGAAGAAATAGGCCGCACCCATGGCGAGCACCAACATTTGGTGGAACGCGGCGATTCCCTTCGCCGCCTGGCTCCGACGTGCTCGGCCGCGGCGGCTGTGCCGTCAGCTCTTCTCGGTCTTCTGAAGTTGGATCGTGATGAGACTTGTGTCGTGGGTCTTCTGGCCGGGGTTGGAGGCGGAACTTTCCCGGTAGCGCCGGACGATCACCAGCCGTTGCCCCACCGCCGCGAAACGAAAGTCCTCTTTGCTTTCCCCTTCAAAGGTGATCACGAGGAAGGCGCGGCCTTTCTGCTGCATGCGCATTTCGCCGGCGAGCGGGAGGTTGTCGGCGCCCACCCAGACCCGGGCCGTGGCGTTCCATTCCTTGATATATTTGCGGGCCTGGGGGTTCTTGGGCAGCGGCAGCTTCAGGGTCAGCAGCCGCGCGGGCTGGCCCTCCCAAGTGTCAGCCTTCTCTCCGACGAGCTCGGCCTCCTCCAGCTGGCGGAGCACGCCTGCGGCGGCGCTGAGGTTGTCGTGCACCAGCGGGTAATTGATGCCGCCCGCCGCCCGGCGCAGGTCGGTGCGCTTTCCCGGGTTCTTGGCCTGATCCCGGGCTTCCTGGTCGATGGCGGTGATGAGTTCGCGCGGCCAGGTGATCTTGATGCCGTCGGGACCGTCCTCGATCAGCGCTTGGGCCTTCCCCTGCGCCTTGACGGGCTGGTCGTCGTCCGCTCCCAGGTTGGTGAATTCATACGTGACCGTGCCAGTGACGCGATCGTCGCCGTTCATGGTGGCCAGCTTCGCCTTCAGATCGGCAAAGGTATCGGCGTGCAGGAGGGAACCGGACAGGGCTAGGAGTAGGATGAGGCGCATGTGGGTTGTTCGGACCGGAGCCAGATACTTTTGTTTCCCCCGGTCAAATCGCAGACGACATTCTTTCCGCCTGGGTGCAAATACTGGCAACCCGTCCAACTGATGATCGTTGGCTGATTGGCCCGACACGGTGTCGGTTCCGCCGCCTCCGGCTTGCCATGGCCGGAACAGTACAATGTGTTGTGGTGTCCCACTCCCCTTCCATGAATAAACCTCTCCTTTTCGCCGGGCTGCTGCTGGCGGTCTCCCAACTCAACGCCCAGTCTTTCATTGTCTACTCCAAGGGCGATTATTCGCCCGTCGACGCGAACACCCCGGCCACGAAGCCCGCCGATCCGGCCCGGGCCGCGTTTCTCGCCGCCGTGCAGACCGAGCTCGCGCACCCGGCCGTCTACGAGACCACCATGACCCTGATCCCGGCGCCGGCACCGGCGTGGGGCAAGGTCGTCCCCGGCGCTCGCGGCGGCATCAAGTTCCACGACACCTTCAAGGGCGGTCTCATCATCCATGTGACGCTTGAGGGCCTCACCCCCGGCCATACCTATCGCCTGTGCCTGAACGGGAGACCCGACCTCGCCGGCAACAAGCTGTTTGTCGATCCGGTTCCGGGCAATTCATCGGAGCGTTACTACGACTTCTTCACCGCGACCGCCGACGACGCGGGTCGCTTCGAGGCCACCTTCGGCATTGCGCTGCCGGCGTCGCCTTTCGAACCGCGCTTCTACGTCAAGGACACGGCCGATCACACGATCTTTCTTTACCACGACTACTTCAAGTTCGCGGTCGACTAGGAAACCACGGCCGGCATCTTTTCCCGTTTCCTGCCAAATGCACGCCGTCGACCGGTCGAACGGGTCACCCCGCAATTTGATTGTGTCCGCCCGGTTCGCCGTCGCCCTCGGGGCGACCGTCGACGCCACCGACGACCGGAAGCTGGGCTCCGTCGGCCTCGGCCAGCGGGTCAATCCACGCCGACCACCCGGCTTCGCCGCTCCAGCAAGACTGTGTCGCGCCATCTTCCGGCAAACGGTCCGCCGGGCATGCGGCCGATGCGCTCGCGCCGGCCGACGATCCGGAAGCCGTGCTTCTGCTGGAGCCCGACGCTGGCGGTGTTTTCCGGGAACGTGACGCCCTGCAGCGTCCAATAGCCGTGCTCCTCCGCCACCCGGATCAGCTCGAGCAGAATCTCCGAGCCCACTCCATGATTGCGCGAGGAGACCGACACATAGACTCCGACTTCGGCCACGCCCGCATAGACTTTGCGGGTGGAGACCGGGCTGAGCACCGCCCAGCCGAGAATGGAACCGGCTTCATCGCGCGCCACCAGGCAGCAAGCCGGGATTTTTGTCTTGATGAAATCGTCCCACGACGGCGGGGCGTCGCCTTCAAAGGTGCCGTGGCCGGTGTCAATGCCCTCCAGATAAATGCGCCGCACTTCCGGCCAGTCGGCGGCGTTCATCGTGGAGAACGTAACACTCATGCGGAGAAGAATAGGCCTTGGCTCGAAACCTCCAATCCAAAACCGGACCGGGCCGGTCTGTTGGCGCAAATGTAACCTCCAAGCCCGGTCGCAGCCGGCTTGGCCGCCTGACAGGCCTCAGATTGGTCGGGGCGGGCGCAGGGAATGTCCCAGCCGAGTTTGTCGTCTAGCGAACGACCAAATGGTCTGCCGCGGGACTGCGGATCGCCGGACGCCTATCGTCTGGATGCTGCCTCCAGCGGCGGCACGCGGAAGAGGTACAGCGCCACCAGCAGGGCCGCCGTCAACAGCGCGGCAATGAACAGCCCGACACCGGTCCAGCCCGCTTGGTGCCAGAACACACCGCCAGCGGTCCCGGCGACGCCGGAGCCGAGGTAATAGCACAACAGATAGAGCGACGAGGCCTGTCCCCTCGCCTGCCGCGCCCGCCGGCCGATCCAGCTGCTGGCCACCGAATGCGCGCCAAAAAAACCCGTGGTGAAGATCAGCATGCCCACCAGGATCAACCACAACGGCCGGGCCAGCGTCACGAGCACACCCGCGAGCATCACCGCGGTCGCCACCCACAGGACGCGGCGGCGGCCGAGCTGGTCGGCCAGCGCCCCGATGCGCGCCGAGCTGTAGATGCCGGCCAGATAGACCGCCGACACCGAGCCCACCACCGCCTGGCTCAGGTGGTACGGCTCCGCCAGCAACCGGTAGGAGATGTAATTGAACAACGTCACGAAGCCGCCCATCAGCAAGAATCCCTCGAGGAACAGCCAGGGCAGCGCGGCGTCGCGCAGGTGGAGGCGAAACCCCTCCCCCACACCCGCCAGGCGCAGGGGCGTGCGGCGGAAATGACGCGAGGCCGGCACGTACTTCCAGAAGACCGCCGCGGCCGCCAGAGCCAGCACGCCAATCACCGCCACCGCAACCCGCCAGGAAACGAAGTCGACGATCACCCCCACGATCAACCGTCCCACCATTCCGCCAATCGCATTGCCCGCGATGTAAAGCCCCATGGCGAAGCCCAGCACGGACGGATGGATCTCCTCGCTGAGGTACGTCATCGCCACGGCCACCACGCCGCTGAGGCAGACCCCTTCCAGCGCCCGCATCACCAGCACTCCTGTCCAAGTCGGCATCGCCGCGGTGCCCAGCGCGCACCCGGCGGCGCCGACCAGCGCAAAGCCCATCACCGGCTTGCGGCCGAGAGCGTCAGACAGCGGCCCGGTCACGACCAGGCCGGCCGCCAGCAACGCCGAGGTCACGGAAAGCACGAGACTCGTCCGGGCGGCATCCAGGGCGAATTCGTGCGACAGCACCGGCAGCAAGGGCTGCACGCAGTAGAGTTGGGCAAAGGTCGCGAAGCCGGCGGCAAACATCGCCAGCGCCGTGCGTCGGAACTGGGGCGTGCCGCGCTCGATGAACCCGCTTTCACCAGCCGCACTGCGGGTGCCGCCGCCGCTCTCCGCGGCAAGCAACGCCTCGGCCGGTGGAAGGATCGCTCCCGACGGCTGGCCCAGGCCGGACTCATCACCAGTAACCATGCGGGCCCACGCTGCTGCCTCTTCCTCCCCGGTGCAAGCCGGGCACCGCGCCGCCCGCGCCAATCAGCCAACGCCGCCGGAGCCGGCTCGCCGACATCCTCCGGCTTGCGGACGGGCCGGGCCCTTGTCTAGTTTGCTCTCATCATGAAGAACCTCCTGCTCGTTGCCCTGGGTTGTTTGGCGGCGGTCGGCTCTTGGGCGGACGAGAACGTGGCGCCGGTGCGGCTGGCGATCATGGGGCTGGCCCACGACCATGTGCGGGGCTTCCTCCCGGACTTGCTGGCGCGCCAAGATGCCCGGTTGGTGGGCATCGTTGAAACCGACCAGGCGCTGATCGCCCAGATCGCGGAGCGTTATCACCTCGATGCAGCGTTGTTCTTTCCGAGCCTAGCGGCCTTGCGGGCCAGGACGAGCGTGCAGGGTGTCGCCTGTTTCGGCTCGACCTTCGACCACCGCAAGGTCGTCGAGGAATGCGCCTCACTGGGCATCCCGGTCATGATGGAAAAGCCCCTCGCCGTGAGCCTGACCGACGCCAAGGCCATCGCCGCCGCCGCACACCGGGGCGGCATCCAGGTTTATGTGAACTACGAGACCACGTGGTACCCGAGCACCCACGGGGCCTACGACCTCGTCCACCGGCGGCACGCCCTCGGCGACGTCCGCAAGATCGTCGTGCATGACGGCCACTCCGGGCCGGCGGCGATCTGTTCGCCGTTCTTCCTCGCCTGGCTGACCGATCCCGTGCTCGACGGCGGCGGCGCCGTCATGGACTTTGGCTGCTACGGCGCCGATCTCACCACGTGGCTGATGGACGGCCAGCGCCCGACTTCGGTCTTCGCCGTCACCCAGCAGCTCCAGCCCGCCGTCTATCCCAAGGTCGACGACGAGGCGACCATCGTGCTCACCTACCCGCGGGCCCAGGCGATCATCCAGGCCTCGTGGAACTGGCCGATCGGCCGGAAGGACATGGAAATCTACGGCCAGACCGGAGCCCTGCGCCTGCCCGACCGGTCGGCGATGTTCCTCCGCAAACCCGGCGACGACCGTGAAACCGAGTCAACGGCCCCCGCCCTTGCCGCCCCGTACGCCGATTCAATCTCGTACTTCGCCGCCATTGTCCGCGGCCAGATCAAGTCCGTCGGCCTCGGCTCGCTCGAGACCAACCTGATTGTGAACGAGATCCTCGAAGCGGCGAAAGAATCGGCCAAGACGGGCAAGCGGATCGAGCTGGGGCCGTAGGCTTGGCGGACCAGCGCCGCGCTCGCAGCAGTCTGGCGGCTGGCAAACCGACCGGAGCGGGAACGGCCCGGCGAAGTTTGTCACCTAATGGACGATGAACTCGGCGGGGACCTGTCGCCGGACCAGTGATTTCTGACCTCCGGGAATTCCACTATGGAATTGCGCCCCGGGTCTTCGCAGTCTTTAAGTGCCAGCCTCGTCGGGCCAGACGGGAAAGATGTCACCTCGCCATTCAGTCGTGTCAGGTCCGGCCTTGAGCTTGTCGAAACGGCTGGCCGCGCTTGCTTCAGTTTCGTTTGCCGGGCGACCGGCCCGGACAAATCCCGGGCGCTCAGCAGAGCGCAACGGGATCGAGAACCGGGGCCAGCCGCCCCGGCGCCTTCCAGCAGGGCGTCCCTCTCATCATTCCGTGCCTTTGTAATGGCCCGCCGGCCGCGCATCGCCTATTGTTCGGGCCAACCCCTATGACCATGCTCGCCACCCTTGCCAATGATTGGGCCGCCTTCGTGCCCGCCCAAAAGGTATTCTACAGTATTGGCGGCCTCGCCGCCTTCCTGATCGTGATCCTGGGGGTTTTCCAGCTCATCGGCATGGAGCTGCACCTTGACGTCGACCACCCGGATCACGACGGAGCCAGCCTTTTCTCCACCAAACCGATCATCGGTTTCTTCTTCGGCTTCGGCTGGGTGGGCGGCTACTGCCAGGGCCGGATGACCTTCCTGCCGTCGGCCGCTTTCGCCCTGCTCGCCGGCGCCGCCTTCATGTTCACCATCTGGGGCATCATCCGCGTCTTCGTTAAATTCCAGAACGACGGCAGCATGGTCCTGGAAAGCGCCATCGGCAAGGATGGCATTGTCTACACCACGATTGATCCCGCCCGCGGCGGCCAGGTCCAGGTCACCCTCAACACCGGCCTCGAGACCCTCCCGGCGGTCACCCGGGAAACCCAACCCATTTCAACAGGGAAGACGATAACCGTCATACGAATTGACGGACCGAATCTTCTCGTCGAATCCAAACCACAATGAGCATCAACGTTCTCTTCGTCGGCGTAGGAATCCTGTTCCTGGTCATCGTCATTGCGACCGCCCTCGGTCGTTTCAAAATGTGCCCGCCGGACCGGGTGCTGGTCGTCTTCGGCAAGACCGGCAGGGGCCAGAGTTCCCAGTGCATCAACGGCGGGGCGAAGTTCATTGTCCCCATTTTCCAGAGCTACGGCTTCATGTCGCTCCGGCCGCTCAACATCAAGATCGAGCTGGAGGACGCCCTGTCCTCGCAGAAGATCCGCGTGAGCGTCCCGTCGAACTTCACCATCGCCATCTCCAAGAAGCCCGAGCTGATGATGGCCGCCGCCAACCGCCTGCTGGGCAAGGCCGACGAGGACATCAGCCAGCTCGCCCAGGAGATCATCACCGGCCAGATGCGCATCGTCATCGCCACGATGACCATCGAGGAGATCAACTCCGACCGCGAGAAACTCATCGGCGGCATCTCAACGGGCGTGGAACGGGAGCTCGAAAAACTGGGCCTCGAACTTATCAACTGCAACATCACGGACATCCAGGACAAGTCCGGCTACATCGAGGCCCTCGGCAAGGAAGCCGCCGCCAAGGCCGTCAACGACGCCCAGATCCGCGTGGCGCAGGAAAACCAGCGCGGCACGATCGGTCAGGCCGAGGCGGTGCGGGACCAGAAGATCAAGGTGGCCGAGGCCGAGGCCACGCAAACTGTCGGCCAGAACAAGGCCGCGATGAACATCGCCGATTCCAACGCCGAACTCGCCAAGCGCCGCGCCGAGGCCGCCAAGATCGCCACCAGCGCCGAGCTGGTCGCCGCCGCCGAAGCCGCCAAGACCGGCTTCGACGCCCAGAAGACCGCGGAAGATGCCCGCGCCATGAAAGAGGAGGCCGCCCTCAAGGCCACGGAAGTCTCCCGCGCCAATGTCGACAAGGCCAAGGCCATAGTCGCCGCCGAGGCCATCGCCGCCGTCGCCGTCAAGGAAGCCGAGGGCAAGGCGACCGCCCTGACGACCACCGCCAAAGCCGAAGGTCAGGCCACCCAGGTCCGCCTCGAAGGCGAGGCCGCCGGCCAAAAGGCCGTGCTCCTCGGCAAGGCCGACGGGTTCAAGGAACTGGTCAAGGCCTCCAGCGGCGAGAACGCCATCAGCCTCATCGTGGCGCAACAGCTCACGGAAATCACCCGCATCACCGCGGATGCCGTGGCGAAGATCAAGATCGACAAGATCGTCGTCACCGACGGCGGCGCGGGATCCGGCCCTGGCGTGGGACGGGTCGTCGGCGACCTCTTCAAGAGCACCATCCCCCTGCGGGAAATCATGGGCAGCCTGGGCATCGAACTCCCCGGCCTCCTCGGGACCAAGGAAAGTCCCGCCAATCCGCCGGACAAACCCGCAGTTTGATTCCGACTTCCGAATGGCAGACTTGCCTTGCCTGCGCTCCCGGTTACATTCCTAAATCATGACGCTGCTGCAAGAACTGGAGCAAAAAGCCGGCAATTTGCCGGAGGCCGAGAGGGCCGCGCTGGTCTCCCGCTTGCTTGCCACCCTGCCGCCAATCCTGGCGGAAGCTGACGAAGGTCTGACGGAGGCCAAGCGGCGTGATGCTGAATTGGACGCCACCCCTTCTCTTGGTCTTTCCGATCAACAATTTCGGGCCGCAATCGCTGCTTCCCGAAAACGATGAACGTAATTTACCACCCGGGCGTCCAGCAGGATGTCTCCGCGGTGCTCGCCTACTATGACCAGGCCGGAGGTTCCGATCTCGGCGATGCCTTCTTTAGCGAATTGATGGCTTATGTGGAGTCCGCTCGCTCGCAACCGACAAGGTTTCATCCCGTCGAAGGCGACCTGCGACGCGTCAACCTGGAGCGCTTCCCCTACCACTTCCTGTTTCGTATCCAAAGCGGCACAGTGCGTATCTTGGTGGTGCGTCACCATCGCCGCCTTCCCTTATACGGCATTTGCCGGTCATAGGTTTTCCAGCCAAGCCGCCTTTAAACAAAGTTGGCCTGCTCACGCACCCAACTCGACAGCAGCAACGCAAGGACAATGTAGACTGACACACCAAATAAAGTGGCTGCTATGGTGCGGACATTCTTACCCGCCTTTAGGTGAAATGCTGCAAATCCAGCAAACGGGAAAAGCACGAGCAGTAACACCGAACCGAAGCGCATCTCCACGGCGGTGCACGCATAAATAGCTAGGTTGGCTCCGATTAATACCAGCAGCATTAGCGACGCGTCGCACTCTGTCGGTATTCGGGTTTCGTAAATTCGACTCGCGAGAAAAACAAGCCCGAGTAACCCGAGCGCAACGGCGGCGTGGTTGATCACCGCAAGCGGGAGTCGATACCATGGATCGAAATTGCGGCTGTAGCTAAAAAGCAGATCCTGATCCGTCATATTAAAAGTGTGCAGCGCCAGCGTGAGGAGGCCACGGCCAGGGTATTTGAAATACCATCGCGGGGGTGATGCGTCGTCGATTGAAGTACCGATAGAAAGCGGGTTGCGGTAAAAAACCTGCGTCGTTGGAACCGGCGGCACGGTAGTCGCATATTTAATATTCTGAATGCCCCAGATTTCCTGCATATTGCCAAGGTCCCCCACCAGTAGCGGAGTCCACGTTTTGTACTGTCGGACGTTGTTCGCAAGTTGCGGTAATGCGGGCAATGCCAACGCTGCGACGACACACGCGCCAGCCGCCAAAGCATGCGACGCCGCTGTGCGCCGTCGGACGCCGACGATAATGACACCAAAAATCCAAGCG
>JBBIHQ010000032.1:0-38085 GCA_037446975.1 Opitutia bacterium | reverse complement strand
GCCGCGTTTTTTACGAATCGAATGCGCGGGCGGCCCGGCTCCTGCTAGCTAGGCGTTTCCGTCCCCATGGCCATCCACGCCGCCCTGCACCATAAGACCTCCTACATCTACGACCGGCCTGTCACGCTCGGCCCGCAGGTTGTCCGCCTCCGGCCGGCGCCGCATTGCCGCACGCCCATCATCAGCTACTCGCTCAAGGTCGAGCCGGCGGGCCATTTTCTCAACTGGCAGCAGGACCCCCACGCCAACTATCTGGCCCGCCTCGTTTTCCCGGAAAAGGTCCGGAATTTTTCCGTCACGGTGGATGTCGTCGCCGAAATGGCGGTCTACAACCCTTTCGATTTCTTTCTCGAGCCCTCCGCCGAGAAATTTCCCTTCACCTACGAACGCAAGCTGGCCGTCGAGGTCGCGCCGTTCCTGCGCAAGCATCCGCGCAAGGCGAAGTTTGCCGCCTTGGTGGCGTCGCTCGACCTGAAGCCGCAGCGCACCATTGATTTCCTCGTCGCCCTCAACAGCCGGATCAACCAGCTCGTCAAGTACGTCATCCGCCTTGAACCCGGGGTGCAGACACCCGAGCAAACGCTCACCCTGGCCAGCGGCTCGTGCCGCGACTCGGCCTGGCTGCTCGTCAACACTCTCCGCCATGTCGGCCTCGCTGCGCGCTTTGTCTCGGGCTATCTCATCCAGCTGAAGCCCGACGTGAAGTCGCTCGACGGTCCGTCGGGCACGGAGAAGGATTTCACGGACCTGCACGCGTGGTGCGAAGTCTATCTGCCCGGTGCGGGCTGGATCGGGCTCGACCCGACCTCCGGTCTGCTTGCCGGCGAAGGCCACATTCCGCTCGCGTGTTCACCCGAGCCCTCCGGCGCCGCACCCATCTCGGGCGCGGTGGATGATGCCGCGGTGGAGTTTGGCTTCGAGATGGACGTCAAGCGCATCTACGAATCTCCGCGCGTCACCAAGCCGTACACCGACGAACAGTGGACGCACATTGCCACCCTTGGTCATGCCATCGATGCCGACCTCCAGAAGAACGATGTCCGGCTGACCATGGGCGGCGAGCCGACTTTCATCTCCAGCGACGATCCGGACGGTCCCGAGTGGAACTTCACGGCGGTCTCGCCCAAGAAGCGCGATCTATCCGGCCAGCTCATCAAGCGCTTGCGGAGGAAATTCGCGCCCGGCGCCCTGTTGCACTATGGCCAGGGCAAATGGTATCCGGGCGAGCCGCTTCCGCGCTACGCCCTCGCCGCATACTGGCGCAAGGA
This sequence comes from Opitutia bacterium, assembly GCA_037446975.1. Lineage (GTDB taxonomy): Bacteria > Verrucomicrobiota > Verrucomicrobiia > Opitutales > Opitutaceae > Lacunisphaera. The sequence continues at coordinate 36,817 of JBBIHQ010000032.1, read as the reverse complement.
CGGCGTGCCGGTGTGGAAAAACGACGAACTCATCGCCGACGAGGCGCGCAACTACGGTCACGGCCCGAAGGAGGCGAAGGAGCTGGCGACGCGCATCGCAAACGTCGTCGGCGTCAACCCGCAGAATCTCATCACCGGATACGAGGATATCTTCTACTACACCTGGAGGGAGCGTCGGTTGCCGTCGAACGTCACTCCGGAGAAATCCAACCTGAAGGACAAGCAGGAGCGCGAACGTATCGCGCGATTGTTCCAAGAGGGACTCGACCTGCCCGCCGGCTACGCCCTGCCGATCAAGCGCGTGATGTATCCGCCCTCGGCTGGTTCCGGCGCGACAAGCGGCAACCAGCCGGGCTGGATGTCCGGCGCGTGGTTCTTGCGCGACGACGACACCCTCTGGCTCATCCCGGGCGATTCGCCGATGGGGCTGCGCCTGCCAAGCGATTCGATCCCGTGGGTGGCAGAAAAGGATTACCCGTGGAGCTGGCCGCAGGATCCGTCGCAGAAATTCGCCGACCTGCCCAGGGAATTCCCCTATCGTCCGCGGCCCGAGTTGAGCGGCCAGCGTTTCCGCACCGGTGCGGCCGAGCCCACCCGGGCCGGTTTCGGCTCCGGCCAGCGCGCGCAGCGGCTGGGCGATCTCTCGCCCGGGCCCCAGCTTCCCGAGCTGCCGCCGGAACTCGATCCGAACCGCCGGCCGAAACAGGGCGAAAGCGCGCCCAATATCATCCGGACGGCCTTGTGCGTGCAGCCGCGCGACGGCCGGCTCCACGTGTTCATGCCGCCGGTGTCCACGACCGAGGATTATCTCGATCTAATCGCCGGCATCGAAACGGCCGTCACCGAGATGGGCGTGCCCGTCATCATCGAAGGCGAGACGCCGCCGAAGGATCCGCGCCTCAACAAACTCGCCGTCACGCCCGACCCCGGTGTCATCGAAGTCAACCTGCACCCGAGCAAGACCTGGGATGAGCTCGTCGAGCGCACGACCACGATCTATGAGGAAGCGCGGCTCACGCGGCTCGGCACGGAGAAATTCATGGTGGACGGCCGCCACACCGGCACCGGCGGGGGCAACCATATCATTCTCGGTGGCGAGACGCCGCCCGACTCGCCGATCCTGCGCCGGCCCGACCTGCTGCGTTCGTTGCTGACCTACTGGCAGAACCATCCGTCGCTCAGCTATCTTTTCTCCGGCCTGTTCATCGGCCCGACCTCGCAGGCGCCGCGCCTCGACGAGGCGCGCAACGACAGCCTTTATGAACTCGAAATCGCCTTCCGCGAAATGGAGCGCCAGGTTGGCCGCGATGGCCCGTGTCCGCCGTGGCTCGTTGACCGCCTGTTCCGCAACCTGCTGATCGATTCCAGCGGTAACACGCACCGCGCCGAGTTCAGCATCGACAAGCTGTACGCACCCGACGGCCCCGCCGGCCGGCTCGGCCTGCTGGAGATGCGCGCCTTCGAAATGCCGCCGCACGCGCAGATGAGTCTCGCCCAGCACCTGTTGTTGCGCGGGCTCGTCAGCAAGTTCTGGCAGCAGCCGTACCGGAATGACCTCGTCCGCTGGGGCGCCGACATCCACGACCGTTGGATGCTGCCGCATTTCTGCCAGACGGATTTCGCCGATGTCGTCAACGACCTGCGCACCGCAGGCTATCCGTTCGAGGCCGACTGGTTCGCGCCGCACTTCGAGTTTCGTTTCCCTCGCATCGGCGATCTCACCGAGCGCGATATCGAGGTGGAGTTGCGCGCCGCGCTGGAGCCGTGGCACGTCCTCGGCGAGGAAGGCAGTGCCGCCGGCACGGTGCGCTACGTCGACAGCTCCCTCGAGCGCCTGCAGGTCAAGGCCCGCGGCCTCATCGGCGACCGTTTCGCGCTGGCCGTCAACGGCCACCGCATTCCGTTGCACCCGACCGGCGTCAATGGCGAGGGCGTGGCCGGGGTGCGCTACCGTGCATGGCAGCCGCCGAACTGCCTGCAGCCGACCATCGGCGTGCACGCGCCGCTGACCTTTGATCTGGTCGACACCTGGAACCAGCGCTCGCTCGGCGGCTGCGTCTATCACGTCGCTCATCCCGGCGGCCGCAGCTACGAAACCTTTCCGGTGAATTCCTATGAAGCCGAGAGCCGGCGGCTCGCCCGCTTCGTGCCTTTCGGCCACACGCCGGCCGGCGTGCCGTTCAATTTGCCGCGCGAAGTCGCGCCGGGCCTGCCGTTCACCCTCGACTTGCGTGAACCCAACCGCCTCGCCCGCCGGTGAGTCGAACCAGGCAAGGAACCACCCCGGATTTCACCGATTGCGCGGATCACCCTGGGTCAAAACGAGGGGGTGATTTGCAGTGCGTTGGTTGTTCAGCACGCGGTTTGGGAAACCAGCTCTCGGGCGCCGGAGATAGAACCGACTCCTCCGTGAAATCCGCAGGCAATCTCCCCTTCGCCCGATTATTTTCCTCCCGAAATGACCGTTGCTAGGGTGCGCAAGAATTACCTAACTCCTGCCGCAGCGCCAATGCCCCCTTCCACGCAAAACGTCCGTTCCGCGCCGCTCGGTTATGCCGGCAAGGCCAGCCGCTATGACGAGTGTGTCGACGCCGCGGGCAATCTGCGCCCACCGTGGGTCAGTTTTTTTGATCTTCTCGGCGCGGATCCGGCGGCCAAGCTTCGTGCCGCCACCGACGCCTGCCACCGCGCCATCATCGAGCAGGATGTGAGCATGAATGTGTACCTCGGCCAGCAGTCCGGCGCGCAGCCGTGGCCGCTCGACGCCGTGCCGCTGCTGGTCAGCGCGGGTGATTGGATTCATATCACCCGCGGTCTCCGCCAGCGCGCCCACCTGCTCAACGAACTGCTGAACGATCTCTACGGCCCGCAAAAACTCCTGCGCGACGGGCTGCTGCCCGCGACGCTCGGGATGGCCAATCCGCATTTCCTCCGCGCGTGCGCCGGTCTCGGCAAACCCGACGGTGTCTTCCTCCACACCTATGCCGCCGACCTGGCCCGGTCCCCCGACGGCAAATGGTGGGTGATCGAGGACCGGATGGACGCACCCTCCGGCCTCGGCTACTCGCTGCAAAACCGCATCATCGCGCGGCAGGCATTGCCCGAGATCTTCCATCGGGCGCCGGTGGACCGGCTGTACCAATTCTTCGGCAACTACCGGATGTCCCTTGAGACGCTGTCCCCCGGTCGCGAATCGCCGCGGATCACGTTGCTCTCACCCGGCCCGGCGAATGAAACCTATTTCGAACAAGCCTATCTGGCGCGCTACCTTGGCTACACGCTGACGGAGGGCGAGGATCTCATCACCCGCGACCGCCAGGTTTTCCTGCGCACCGTGGGCGGCCTCAAGCGCGCAGACGTGGTCATCCGCCGCGTCGACTCCGATTTCTGCGATCCACTGGAACTCGACAGCTCCTCGCTGCTCGGCGTGCCCGGATTGGTGCAGGCGGCGCACGGCGGCCAGGTCGCCCTCGCCAACCAGCTCGGCGCCCGGGCGCTGGAAACACCCGCCCTGCTGGCATTCCTGCAGCCGCTCTGCCGCCACGTGCTCGGCGAGGAACTGCTGCTGCCCAGTGCCGCCACCTGGTGGGGCGGACACCCCGAGCCGCTCAACTACATCCTCGACCATCTGCAGGACCTCGTGGTGAAACCGGTTTTCCACACCGCCTCCTCCCCGCCACCGCGCTACGGTGCGCGGATGGGCAAGGCCGCCCGGGCGGCCCTCGCCGAGGAAATCCGCGCGCGGCCCTGGGCTTGGTGCGGCCAGGAGCGCGTGCTGCACGGCACGACCCCCGGCTGGCACGAAGGCTCCCTGCGGCCCATGCCGTTCATCACCCGCTTTTTTCTGGCGTGCCACGAGCGCGACTACTCGGTCATGCCCGGCGGCCTCACCCGGTGCAATCCGAAGGGCGAGGACATGATTGTATCGCTCCAGCAGGGCAGCATCAGCAAGGACACCTGGGTGTTGCACGAAGGGGCGAGCCACTCGACCCCCGCCCTGCCCCCGGCCCGCACCACTGAGGCGCTCCGCCACCCCGCCGCCACGCCCAGCAGCATGGCCGACAATTTCTTCTGGCTGGGCCGTTACCTCGAACGCTGCAGCCAGCTCGTCCGCCAGCTCGAAAAAACCGGCCCGCTGCTGCGCGATGAAATCGCCATCCTCGACCCCGGCGTGGCCACGGACACCTTGCGGCTCGTGCTGGGCGCGCAGGATGCCGCCGTGCCGGCCGGCGCGACTTCCGAGCACCAGGCCACCCTGTTGCGCCAAGTGTCCGGTGACCGGACGCTACCGGCCAGTCTGGCGTCCAATCTGGATTGTCTGGGCAGCCTGCTTGATCGCATCAAGGTGCGGCTGCCACCCGAGGTCTGGCAGATGCTGCGGCAGCTGCGTCGACGGCCGGTCATGCTCGATGCCGCGGCCTGCGTTGCGCTGCGCCAGCAGCTCGCCGCCTTCGAGGGTCTGACCGCCGAGGCGATGCCCCGTGACACGGCCTGGCGGTTTCTCGATCTCGGCCGGCGCATCGAACGCGGCGGCCAGCTGCTCGTGCTGCTGCGCGGGCTGCTGCACCCCGGCGACGGAACGCCGACCACCGAATTCCGCCTGCAAACCATGCTGCATCTCGCCGACTGCCTCTCCACTTACCGCAGCGTCTTCCACGGCTCGCTCACCACAGCGGCGGCGCTGGAATGGCTTTTCAGTTCGCCGGAGAATCCGCGCGGCCTGCGCTTTCAGGTGGAGCAGATCAACACCCACCTCGGCACCCTGCCCGAAGAACTCGCCCCGCAGGCCGTCGCGGCGCTTCGCGCCGGGGCGTTCCGGATGTTGAGTGAGGTACGCGCCGCCCGGCTGGACGAAATGGCGGCCGAGGCCGCCAAGGCAAACGCCCGTCTTCAGGAATTGCACTCCGGCCTGTCCGGGATGAGCGACCAGCTGACCCAGATCTATTTCTCCCATGCCGTTGCCTGCTAAGGCCGGAGTCCCATGCCCACCATCCGCATCACCCACAAGACAACCTACCGGCACGGCGGGCCGGCCACGGCTGCTTGGCAAATGTTGCAGCTCCAGCCGCGCCACGAACCGGCGCAGGACTGCCTCGATTTCCAGCTTGAAATCTCACCGCTGGCGCCCGACCTGGAGTCGCACACCGATTATTTTGGCAATACGCGGCATTTCTTCTCCATCCGCGAGCCGCACCGTGAGTTGTCCGTCACCAGCCGCAGCACGGTCCGGCGCAGCCCGGAAAGCGGCCCGTTGCCCGGCATCACCCAACCGCTGGCCGCCGCCCGCGCCCATGTCGCCAACCTGGTCCGGGAGCGGAATCTGTTCGAACTCGAACAGTATCTCCACGAGACGGCGCGGGTGCCGTTTCTTCCGGAGGCCGGAGCCCTCGCCGACGGGCTCGACCGCGATACCGTCCCGCTGCTGGAATGGATCGGATTGCTTGGCCGGAAATTCGCGGACACCTTTGCCTTTGACCCGGCCGCCACCGACGTCGGCACGAAATTGAGCGAGGTGCTGGTATCGCGCCGGGGCGTCTGCCAGGATTTCACCCATCTTTTTCTGAGTTGTGCGCGCCAGCAGGGACTCCCCGCGGCCTATGTCAGCGGGTACCTGCTGACAAAGCCGCCGCCCGGCCAGCCCCGCCTGCGCGGCGCCGACGCGATGCACGCCTGGGCCTCCATTTTTGTTCCCGAGGTCGGTTGGGTGGATTATGATCCGACCAACACCTGTTTTGCCGGAGCCGGGCATATCGTGGTGGCGCGCGGTCGGGATTATTCAGACGTCAGCCCAACCCGGGGGGTTTTCAGCGGCGGAGGCGGCCACAGCCTGAATATCGGCGTCACCGTCGAACCGGAAACCGAGACGACGCCGGCTTGATCCGAATGCGATGAGTGCGGTCAGGCGCCGGAAAAACGCGGCCGGCCGCTCCGGGTTTGCCAACCTTTCCCCGACTGGTAAGTTCGGGCGCATGAGAAGTCTATCCCGCCTCGTCCGCAGCGTCGCCATCGCGACGCTGCTCGCCTTCGGCCTATGGGCCCACGCCGCCGACACCAATGCCACGCAGGAACGGGCCGACCGGTTCCTGGCCCTCGTCAACTCGACCTATCAGGCCATGATCACCCTGGAGTCGAACGCCCAGTGGAACGCGTTGACCGACGTATCGCCGGTACACGACGCAGCGTCCGAGACCGCCAGCAAGGCCCGCGCTGCCTTTGTGGGCAGCCCCACCGTCATCAATGAGGCCAAGGCCCTCCTGCTCAAGCGCCCGGAGCTGAACGACCTCACCATCCGCGAACTCGAGCAACTGCTGCTCAACGCTGCCGAGGGCCCGATGACCAATCCGCAGCTGGTCGCCGACCGCATCGCCGCCGAAGTGGCGCAGGCCTCCACGCTCAACGGCTTTGAATTCAAGCTGCACGGGAAGCCCATCACGGTAAACGCCATTGACGACCTGCTGCAGTCGACCACCGACCTCGCCGAACGGCGAGCCGTTTGGGAGGCTTCAAAGGAATCCGGCAAGGCGCTCAAGGCCGGGCTCATCAAGCTGCGCGACCTGCGGAACGGCGTGGCGAACGAGCTGGATTACCCGGATTATTTCGCCCTGCAGGTGGCCGGCTTCGGCATGACCACCGAGGAGATGGTGAAATTGAACGACGATTTCATGCGCGATCTCCGCCCGCTCTACCTGCAACTCCACACCTGGGTGAAGTACAAGCTCGCCGAGAAATACCACCAGCCGGTGCCGAACCTCATTCCCGCCCACTGGATCAACAACCGCTGGGCGCAGGAGTGGGACGGCCTCGCCGATGGCGCCGACCTGGCACCTTACTTCAAGGATCGCAGCCCGGTATGGATCGCGCACAGCGCCGAGAGGTTTTACGTGGGCCTCGGCTTTCCCAAGCTGCCCGATTCCTTCTGGGCCAAGTCCGACCTCTATCCGGTGCCCGCCGGCAGCGCGCGAAAGAAGAACACCCACGCCTCGGCCTGGCACGTCGACCTGGCGAACGACCTCCGGTCGCTGCAGAGCATCGAATCCACCCCGTGGTGGTTCAAGACCGCCCACCACGAATTCGGGCACATCTACTATTTCATGAGCTACACGCGGCCCGAAGTGCCCATGTTGCTGCGCACGGGGGCCAACCCCGCCTTTCATGAGGGGTTTGGCGAACTGACTTCACTGGCCGCGGGCATGGCACCCTACCTCCAGTCACTCGGCGTCCTGCCGGCCAATTTCAAGGTGGATGAAAATTCCTTCCTGCTCAGCGATGCGCTGGCCCCGGGAGTGCCCTTCATCTTCTGGGCGTCCGGCGTCATGACACACTGGGAGGCCGACATCTATGCCCATCATCTGCCCGCCGACCAATGGAACAAGCGTTGGTGGCAATATGTGCGCGACTTCCAAGGCATTGAGCCCCCGAGCGAGCGCGGCGAGGAATGGTGCGACCCGGCGACCAAGACGCATATCGATGACACCCCCTGCTATTATTATTCGTATGCCATCGCCCAGGTATTCAAATACCAGCTCAACGATTACATCGCGAAACACATCCTTCATCAGCCGCCGCAGGCCTGCAATTATGCAAACAACAAGGAGGTCGGCGACTTCTTCCGGAAGATCATGGAGCAGGGCAAAACCGAGGACTGGCGCAAGATTCTCAAAGAGGCCACCGGCGAGGAGCTTTCGACGCGAGCCATGGTGGAGTATTATGCTCCGCTGATGAAATGGCTGCAGGAGCAAAACAAGGGCCGGCCGATCGGCTGGAAGTGATACCCGAGTAATTGGCAGACAAGTGCTAGTGGCGCTCCGGCAACCCGTTCTCGGGTCACTGCCGGCTCGCCCAACCCATTAGCCAACCGAATCGCTTAACCACGCAACCAGTGTGTTTTCTTATACTGTAACTCGCTCATGCCGTGCGAGTTCAGACAAGAAATGCACAGTTTTTGGCAACCCCAGCCTTTACGAATCGGCGCATATAGCGCATGGTAGCATCATGGTTAGTCAAAATACCCCCTTGCCCACGGACAGCACCGTGGCCGTAACCGGCGGACCCCGTTTGCTTCAGGATGTTGTCATCCGTCTCGCCGGCAATTCACAAGACGGCATCCAGTCGATAGGAGGCTTTCTTGCCCGCCTTGCCGGCCGTTCCGATCAGGACGTCATGACGTACATGACGATTCCGTCCACCATCTCGGGCGGCCCGTCGATTTTCCAGGTGCGCATGGGTACCGGCGAGATCCTGTCGGCGGGTGATCGTGCGGACATGCTGGTGGCATTTTATCAGCACAGCTACGAATCGCATATCGGCGCCCTTCGGCCCGGCGGCGTGCTCATCTACGATGCGGACCACGTCAAGGTCGACCCGGATGACAAACGTTTCACCGCCATCGCTGTCCCGATCACGAGTGCCACCGTGGAAGCCGTGGGCGGTTCGTCCAAGGACAAGGGCAAGAACATCTATGTGCTCGGCCTGCTGGCGCGCATCTTCGACCTTGAGGTGCCGAAGCTGGCCGCGTTGATCAAGGAGCGTTTCGGCGGCAAGGCCGAGGACATCGTCCGCAACGCGATGCTCGCATTCGACGCGGGCTATGCCTACCCCGCCGACAATATCCGCGACTGCTTCTTCCGTTTCTCCCCCCCGACCCGCGCAACATCCGGCCGGCCGCAAATCACGATGGATGGCAACATGGCGCTGACCTACGGCCTCATCGCCGCAGGTGTCCGCTATGGGTCAGGCTACCCGATCACTCCCTGGTCCTCCGTCATGGAAATGCTCCGCGCTGAACTGCCCAAATATGGCGGCATTTTCGTGCAGGCGGAGGACGAGATCGCCGCGATCTCCACCGCCTTGGGCTTTTCGTATTCCGGTCATCTTGCCATCACCGGCAGTTCCGGCCCGGGACTTTCGCTCAAGATGGAGGCCCTGGGCTGGGCGGTGATGGCCGAGATGCCGCTCATCGTCATCAATGTCCAGCGCGGCGGCCCGTCGACCGGTCTGCCCACCAACATCGAGCAAAGCGACCTTCTCCAAGCCATCTACGGCAGCCACGGAGACGCGCCCCGCGTGGTGCTGTCGCCCAAGAATGTCGAGGACTGTTTCTACATCGCCCTCGAAGCCGCGCAGATCGCCCGGAAATACAGCACACCCGTGATCATTCTCACCGACCAGGCGCTCGCCACCCGCATCGAGGCCTTCGATGAGCCGGACCTTCCGCAGCTCATGGTCGATCCGAAGCCGGATCTTTCGGAGCGACCGGCGAACTTCCTTCCCTATCCGCACGACGCCCTCACGCGCCATGCGCCCCCCGGTTCGCGCATGCTCTCCGGAAAATATCCCACGGTATCCGGCCTGGAACATGACGAGGCCGGCCACCCCTCCGGCAGCCCGGCCGTGCACATGAAGATGACGGCCAAGCGCCGCGAAAAGATCAAGCTGGTCACCCGCGATCTCCAGCCGCCCGAGGTTTACGGCGATACCACCGGTGATGTTCTCATTGTGACCTGGGGATGCACGTGGGGTCCCGCCCGCGAGGCCATCGGTCGCTTGCGCAAAGCCGGGGTCAAGGCGGGCCAGCTCCACCTCCGTCATCTGCATCCGCTGCAAGACGGGCTCGACCTGATTTTTGCCAATTTCAAACACGTCATCGTTGTCGAGATGAATGACGAGGGGCTCTACGGCTTCGGCCAGCTCGCCATGCTCCTGCGCGCCCGGTACGCCAATCCGGCGATCCGCAGCGTCACCAAGACCGACGGACTGACCTTCAAGGTCCGTGAGATTGTTGACGGCGTCGCCCGGCACCTCGACCTGCCTGAATCCAGTTTTGGCATCAAGTCCCACAGCACCCTTGCGGCCCAGTAACGATTTTCCACCACCAGTCCGTTCAACCATCTTCTTTCTCCGCCATGTCATCCACCGCCGTCGCAGAAGTCCCCCCATCCACCGCCACCGCCCGGGCGCCGTTGACCAAAAAGATCCTGGTGGCCGACCACCCCACGTGGTGCCCCGGCTGCGGCGACTTCGCCGTCCTCGCCTCCTTCTACAAGGTGCTCGAGAAGCTCAATTACCCGCAGGAGAAGATCGTCACCTTTGCCGGGATCGGCTGTTCTTCGCGCTTCCCCTACTTCGTCAACACCCACGGCGGGCATTACATCCACGGCCGCTCCCTGCCCTTTGCCGCCGGGATCAGCCTGGGCCGCGACGACCTCCATGTCTTCGCCTTTGGCGGCGACGGCGACGGTTTTTCCATCGGCGGCAACCACCTCGTGCACACTGCCCGCAAGAACCCGCGGATGACTTACGTCATCATGGACAATTCGGTTTACGGCCTGACAAAGAAGCAGACGTCCCCCACCTCGCCCATCGGTTTCAAGTCCAAGACCGATCCGTGGGGCGCCTTTGACCAGCCGATCAATCCGATGCGCACGCTGATCAACAGCGGGGCCACCTTTGTCGCCCGCACCCATGCCACCCAGGTCAATCACATGGTCGACATGATGTATCGCGCCGCACAACACGACGGCTTCTCGGTCGTCGAGGTGCTTTCCGAGTGCGTCGAGTTCTTCGATGGCGCCTTCGACGCCTCCGTCCCACGCAAAGGCGGCACCTGGCAGACCATTGAATTGAAAAAGAATGACGGCTCGCCCGAGGACGCCGCACGGCACGACCCGACGGATGAACTTGCCGCCTTCAAGCTCGCCCTCGAGCCCTGGCCCGGAAAGTTCGGCGTCTTCTACGAGAACAAGACCCGGCCGACGAAGAACGCTCTCGAGCAGAAGCTCATCGCCACCACTCGCGAAAAGACCAAGAACGCCACCGACCTGGAGTTGCTGCAGAAGACGTTTTCGAGAATGCGCTGATCCCGCGGCGCGGCGGGATCGGTATGATATCTTGGCGTGGCAGGTCCGCCGCTCCGGTCAGGCCAGTTGTCCGGACGGAATGGCGACGGTCTCATCCCGCCAGCGGTTCTGCCGTGCCCGGGTCAGCAACGAGACCACCTCGCGATCAGAAGTCTGGGCAAAATCGGTATAGTACTGGCCGACGCTTGAAAATTCCTTCGGCATCAGGATCGTCACCATCTCGTCCGCCACGGCGCGCAATTCCAGATAACTGCTGCGCGCCGCAACGGGCGTGGCCACGACCACCCGGTAAGCATGCTGGCGGCGCGCCGCCGCGACTGCCACGCGCATGGTCGAGCCCGTGGCAATGCCGTCGTCCACCAAGATGATGGTGCGGTCCTGAAGGGGCGGTGCCGGGTGTCCCAGGCGATACAGTTTTTCGCGGCGCTCCAGCTCATGTTGTTCTCGCGCCGCCACGGCAGCGATGCTCCGATCGGGAGTTCTCGCGGCACTCAACACGGCGGAATTCAGCACCCGGAGCCCGCCCGACGCGACGGCTCCCATGGCCAGCTCCTCATCGTCCGGCACGCCGAGCTTGCGCACGACAAGCACATCAAGCGGCACGAGCAATGCCGCCACCACTTCGAAGGCCACCGGGACCCCGCCGCGCGGGAGCGCCAGCACGAGCACTTCCGGGCGGGCCGCGTACTTGGCCAGCTTTACCGCAAGCAAGCGGCCGGCTTCGGTTCGGTTAAAAAAACTTCCATGCATGACGTTGCCTTTCGCGTGCCAGGGCTAGCCGGGCAGCAGTTGGTTTGTTGAGCGGAGTTTAGCGTGAAAAGCATTGTTTCACCATCGCCAACTTAGCGCATTTTTTGCGGAAGACCGGGCGGGCGTCCGACAGGATGAGTTTTTTCTCTTCGCCCCAAGCCGACAAGTCGCTTTGCTGGAAAGTGATGTCGAAGGTATATTTCTACTACTCGGCGATGAACGCCGGCAAATCGACGGTGCTGCTGCAGTCGAGCTACAATTACCGCGAACGCGGCATGCGCACCCTGCTTTTTATCCCGGCCGTCGACACGCGCTCCGGCGGAGGCCGGGTGAAGTCCCGGATCGGGCTGGAAGCAGAAGCCATGGCATTGCAGGCGGATGAAGACGTTTTTGATCACGTCCGGAGCGCCCATGCTGCCCAGCCGGTTGCCTGCGTGCTCGTCGACGAGGCGCAATTCCTTACCCGCCGGCAGGTCGAGCAGTTGACTGAAATTGCCGACCAGCTCCGCATCCCCGTGCTTTGCTATGGCTTGCGCACTGACTTCCAAGCGCAGCTCTTCCCCGGCAGCGCCGCACTGCTCGCGCTGGCCGACAATCTGATCGAACTGAAGACGATCTGTCACTGCGGACGCAAAGCCACGATGAACCTTCGTGTCGGACCGGACGGTCGCGCCGTGAAGGAGGGGGCGCAGGTGGAAATCGGCGGCAACGACCGGTATGTCGCAATGTGCCGGCGGCATTTCAAGGAAGCACTGGCCCAATGAATTTTCTGTTCCCACTTTGCCTTGTCACCATGACCACGAACCTATCCGCCGCCAACCAGCTGATTTTCATCGGTACCAGCACCGGCCCTCAGAGCGCCAGCCTTGGTATTTACGCCGTGCGGCTCGACTCTACCACCGGCGGGTTGAGTAAACCGATCCTTGCGGCCAAGACACCCAACCCAGGCTTTCTCGCCTGGCACCCGGACGGCCGCGTGCTCTACGCCTTGGGTGAAAGCGCGGGCCCGGACGGCAAATCCGATGGAGCGGTGACCGCCTTTGCTTTCAACCGGGAAACAGGGTCGCTCTCGGTCGTCAACACCCAGACCGCCGGTGACGCCGGGACCACTCATCTCGCTGTCGATGCCACCGGCCGGCTGCTCATCACGGTCAGTTACCACGGCGACTATGTCGCCTCGTTCCCGCTGGCCGCCGATGGTCGCATCCTCCCCCGTGCCTCCTTCATTTCACCGCAGGGTCCGCTCGGACCGAACAGTTCGAGACAGGAGAAACCGCATCCTCATTCGGTCATAATCTCTCCCGACAATCGCTTTGCCTTTGTGGCTGACCTAGGCCTTGACCGGGTTCTCGCGTACCGGCTCAACCTGGCTGCTGGAACCCTGGAGCCGAACGACCCGGCATACCTTGCGACCCCGCCAGGTTCCGGTCCGCGCCATACCAAGTTTTCCCGTGACGGCCGAAACCTCTACATTCTGGGCGAAATTGACGGCTCCGTCACCACTTGCGCTTACGATGCCGTGCGCGGCACCGCCACACCACTCCAGCACATATCCACGCTTCCCGCCGGATTCATGGTCACCGACCCCGATCGCGCAGCGGAGATTCGTGTCCACCCCAACGGCCGGTTCGTCTACGCCTCAAATCGCGGTCACGACAGTATCGCGGTCTTTGCCGTGAACGCGGACGGCACCCTGAAACTCGTCGAAATCACAGCGTCGGGTGGCGGGCATCCGCGCAACTTCGAGCTCTCCCCCGATGGCAGCTGGCTGGTGTGCGCCAACCGCGACAGCAACAATCTGGTGGTTTTCAAAGTCGACGCCGCCACCGGCCGGCTCACCCGCACCGGCGCCACGGCCAGCGTGCCCGCGCCGATTTGCGTCCTCTTCGGGAAATAGCACGAGTGGCCACCCGGCCGCCGGCGCCTGATCAGTCCGGGACGGCTGCGATTATGGGCACGATAAGCCCATATTTTGACAGCGTTTGCGCATCTTCCCGGCTTCCCCCTGATCGAATTGCGGCCAGAATATCGGACAATAACCTCCACCTTCATGAGTACAAAATGGACAGACCGGGCCACATCGCCGGCGGACGCCGTTGCTTGTGTCAAAAGCGACCAACATATCTTTATTCACGGCGCATGCGCTACGCCCACGACCCTGACCAACGCCTTGGCGTTGCGCCGGGACGTGGAGAATGTCCGCCTCTATCATCTGCACACGGCGGGCCCGGCCGCCTGGATCAGTCCGGCCACGCAGGGCCATTTCCGCTCGGTCTCACTTTTTACCGGTGGTCCGCTGAGGAAGGCGGTCAACGAAGGCGAGGCGGACCATGTGCCGATCTTCCTGTCCGACATCCCGGGCCTTTTCCTCAGCCGCCAGGTGCAGCTTGATGTCGCCATCCTCCAGGTCTCACCGCCGGACCGCCACGGCTTGTGCTCACTCGGCACCTCGATTGACGCCGCCCGCGCCGCGGCCGACACGGCGAAAGTGGTCATCGCGGAAATCAACGACCAGATGCCGCGCACGCTTGGAGACAGCACGCTGCCCTTGCATCGCATCAAGGCTTTCATCCACACCAACCGCCCCCTGCACGAACACCATCCTGAACCGGAATCGCACATCGAGGCGCAGATCGGTGATCTGATCGCCCCGATGATCGAAAACGGTTCGACGCTTCAGATGGGCATCGGCGGCATTCCGGATGCCGTCCTCGCCCGCCTGCACGACAAGCGCGACCTCGGCATCCACAGCGAGATGTTTTCCGATCGGGTGGTTGAGCTGGTCGAATCCGGGGCGGTGACCAATAAGCTGAAGGCCGTCGGTCGCGGCCGTATCGTCACCAGCTTCATCAACGGCACCCGCCGGCTTTTTGATTTTGTCAACGACAACCCGGCCGTCGCGTTCTATCCATGCGACTGGACCAACGACACCTCCATCATCCGCCGGAACCCGAAGATGGTCGCGATCAATTCGGCCATCGAGGTCGATCTGACCGGCCAAGTCTGTGCCGATTCCATCGGTCACCGGATCTTCTCCGGCATTGGCGGCCAGATGGACTTCATCCGGGGCGCCGCGCTCTCCCCTGGAGGCAAGCCGATTATCGCCCTGCCCGCCACCGCCTCCAACGGCAAGATCTCCCGCATCGTCACCCAGTTGAATCCCGGCGCCGGGGTGGTGACAACACGCGGACATGTGCACTGGATCGTGACTGAATTCGGGGCGGTGAACTTGCACGGACTCTCCCTGCGCGAGCGCGCCGAAGCCCTGATATCGATCGCCCACCCGGATTTCCGCGCCGACCTGCGCAAACAGGCTGTCCATCTCCGACATTTCCCGGTGCGCAACCCGGAGGCCTGACCCAAGTCCCGCCGTCAAGAAACGGCTTCCGGCAGAATCCTGCTGCGGGTCTCGCCCGGAGCTATTCCGGTGGAACGCCGCCCTGGGCGAGACGCATTGTCTTCGGCGCGTAAACAACCATAGAGAGGTTCGCATGAACTTCATCCTTGTGGTCTTCGGAGTCGGTTTTGCCTTGGTGATCCTGGCCACGCTAAGCCTTTACGTGGCTGGCCGGAGTCAGCCGGAACGGCACACGTCACAGATATCCGTTCTATTGCCGGCTGCCCGCCACGACGCCTGGATCGTCATCACTGACTATGCCCGGATGGCCGAGTGGTGGCCCGCCGTGAAAAAGGTTCGCCTGGAAACGCGCCCCAATGGTGAAGTCTGGACGTGGAATCTGGATTCGCAGGGACAGGAAATCGCCTTTCGCACGAAGGAGGAAAATGCTCCGAGCCTCCTGGTGCGGGAGATCGTGGGGGACAACCTCCCCTTTGGCGGCACCTGGACCTTTGATCTCGTGGAAGAAGGCGACCACACCCGCCTGACGCTCACCGAAGATGGAGTTATCAGGCCGCCACTCTTCCGCGCGATCGCAAGGTATTTCATCGGGCTGGACCGGACGATGAAGAATTTCGCCACCAGCCTGGAAAAGCGACTGACCGCCCAGGCCCGGTGATCGGGCCGCCACCTCAGGCCGGGTCGTTAAAAAAATCCGCCGGCGCCGTGCCCTTCACGACTTTATGGCCGTTGCGACTGCTTCCATTGCCATCAGCGCTCAAAGGGCGGACGATCCGCTTGTGACCGTTGCCACCATTGGTCCCTCCTATCGGGCGGACGGGCGTTGACCGGTCAGTCTGCGAGTGCGCCTCCGGATCACCCGCTGATGCGGGCGCAGAATTTTCCACCAAGCTCAAGAGTTGCGCCACCGCCTGGCGGACCTGGGACGCTTGCGTCTTGAGTTCCTCGGCCGACGCGGCCGACTGCTGGGAAAGAGCCGCATTGCTTTGGGTAATCCGGTCAATGCCATTGACGGCTTCGCTGACTTGCGTGATTCCCTTGCTTTGTTCGTGCGACGCCTGGGCAATCTCCGCCACCATCTCGTCAAGGCGGCGAATTCGCTCCACGATGGCCGAGAGATTGTTGGCCACCTTTTCGCTGATGCGCGCACCCTGGGTGCTCTTTTCAGTGGAATCGGAGATCTTGTCGCTCGTTTCGCGGGCCGCGGCCGCGCAGCGCTGTGCAAGATTGCGCACCTCGTCAGCGACCACCGCGAAGCCCAATCCGGCCTCGCCCGCGCGGGCCGCTTCCACGGCCGCATTGAGCGCGAGGATGTTGGTCTGGAACGCAATTTCGTCGATCGTCTTGATGATCTTCGAGATCTCACTGCTTGAAGCCTGAATGGCACTCATCGAGGCTTTCATCTGCTCGACGTCGCTGGCCCCCGCATCGGCAGTCTGGCGCGCCTCCTGGGCCAGCCGCTTGGCGTTCTGCGCGTTCTCGGAGTTCCGGCTGGTCATGCTGGACATTTCGTGGAGCGCCGAGCTGGACTCCTCAAGCGCGGAAGCCTGCTGGCACGATCCGTCGGCCATGGTCTGCGCCGCCTGCGCAACCTGGCTGGCCGAATCCTTGGTTTTCTCCGATTCGCTGGCGAGGTGCACCGCGATGTGGCGGATCGGCCGCGTGACCCCGCGCGTGACCAGCCACGCGGCAGCCAGCCCAAAGACAATGCCGCTGATCGTGATGCTGAGCATGAGAATCTCGTTGCGCCGCTGGCTGGCGCGGACACCGGCTTCGATTTCCTCCTGCCCCGCGTGGACGGACTGGCTGACTTCCGCGATCGTCGAGGTAAATTCGGGTGCGATGCGATTGATCCCGTCGTTGATCAATTCGTCGCGCTGACGTTTTGACTCCACGATTCGGTCGATGCCGCCGCCGTAAGCCACGGTCGCGTTGCGCAGCGAAACAAGCCGGGCCGTCTTCTTCTCGTCCTTGAGCGTGGCATCAAGTTTCTCCATTTCCGCCTGATCTTTTTCGATGAGTTCGACCTGCTTGGTCACAAACTGAAGCGAATCGCGGGCGGCCTGCGCATCCTCCTTTCGGGAGGTCTTGAGAAATGTGCTGACCTGCGTGCCGCATTCAAAAAAGGCGCGCAAAGCATTGGCCACGCGAAAAGCGCTGTTCATGTCGCCCTGGCCGCGCGCCTCCGTCATCAGCGTCTGCAGGCTGTCCTTGATCTCCAGGCCCTTGGGGGTGAGAATCCCGTCCTCCACCTGGGTCCGCTGGGTGTTGTTTTCAACCAGCGCGAGAAATGTTTGATGATAACGGTTGAGCAGATCCTTGGCCGCCGCGATCTGTCGCGCGCGATCCGGCTCGGTGATGTCCTTTTCCGCCTGGATCATCTCCTCGAGCAGGCTTTTGTGCGCCAACTGGTACGCATGGCTGCTTTCGGCGGAGCCGCTGGCCAGAAAGTCATTCACCTGCACCTTGAGTGCCGTCATGGCCTTCTCCAGTGAAACCGCCGTGTGGGACTCAGCCGCACTCGCGGAGAAGAGCCGGAATTTCTCGCCTGCATTCTTGAGGGCATAGCGGGACACGCTGGCGATGATCGTCAACAGGCTGATGACCGCAATAAAGCCGAAGGTGATCTTCTTACCAACCGTCTGGTTGACCTTGAACATATGCAACGGGGTTGAGCGGAAAAAACCGGCCTGATTACTCGACCTGGAATTTGATTGGAATCGAAACGTGGACTGCCACCGGAGTGCCGCCCCGGTTCGCCGGCTTAAACCGCCACTTCTTGATGGCATCAATGGCCGGCTCCTCCAGGTCCCGGTCGGAAGATTTCAACACCGTCGGGTCTTGCACGTTACCCTTGTCGTCGACCAGGAAGTTGATGGTCACCAACCCGGGATTGCCCTTCTGCGTGAAGCCCGCCGGAGGAATGGGGGCCACCATGCGGACTGGCACCGGCGGTTCGGTCTTTTCCTCCGCCCAAAGCGACAGCTTGGGGAGGACGAAGCAGGCAGCCATGAAAAGCGATATGCGAAGCTTCTGTCTAAAACGTAGCATAATGCCAGTATATCGGTCCGCCCGGTGTAAACTTGAACGTTTAGTCGCAGCCGGACTGCCGGGGTCAGGGCTCCATTTCCCTCTGGCATCGCGCCCGCTCCCGAGGATACCCCGGCACCTTTTCAGATTCGAAAGTCCGTACGCGAGCGATCGCGCCAAAGGCCGGATCGTTGACGTCGAACAGTTTGGGAACTACCTGCCTGAACCCCTGGGCGGGGATACTTGGCCGGCGGAAATCTCATGCGGCCATCGCCCGGATTGTCGGCGTCCGGTAAATCGGTGCTCAAAACGCCGCTTCCCCGTCGGCGCGCTTCAGCGGTGGCCGCAGGGTGAGTACGAGATAGTAGGCCGCGACCGAGAAAATCGCGCAGGCCAGCAAGAACCAGTCACCGTGTCGGGTGTAAAAGCTCTGCCGGCCACGCCAGCGGAGGTCACGCGTGAGATTGACGGTCGCTTGGCCGCGATAATACACGCTGCCCTCCTCGTCGCGAAGCGTGGCGCGGATGTTGCCGAACTCGTCGATCCAGCCGCTCCAACCACCGTTGCCACAGCGCACCACCGGCCGGCGGGTTTCCACCGCCCGCAGCACCGAATGTGCCGCATGCTGGTAAGCCGCGCCGCTCTCGCCGTACCAGGCGTCGTTGGTCAACACCGCCAGGACCTCGGCCCCCGACAGGGCGCTGTCCCGGGCCAACGCCGGGAAGATATCCTCGTAGCAGATCAACACGCCCACCGGCACCTGATGGACGCCCACCGGCACGAGCAGCGGTTGTGAATTCGTGCCGGGCTGGAAATCGCCTCCGATGGGCACGAATTTTTCCAGCCAGCCCAAGACGGGACGGAGCGGGATGTACTCGCCAAAAGGCACGAGCTTGCGCTTGGCGTAGTGGTGGTGCGAAACGCCGGTCACGGGATCGACCAGGAACGCGCCGTTGAACCAGCGCTCATCCGGCTGACCGGGATTTTCCGTGTAGACGCCGCCGAGCAACAGCGGCTTGCCGGTGCGTTTCGCCACCGAGTCCAGCCAGCCCGCCACGTTCGGATCGTGGTAGAGCGCCAAAGGCATCACGGCCTCGGGCCAGACCATGAGATCGGGCGCGCCGGCGTCGTTGGCGTCGAACGTGACCTTTTCAAGGGTGGCCAACACATCGTCCACCCGGGCCGAATCCCATTTCTCATTCTGCGGGATGTAGGGCTGGATGAGTGCCACCCGCGCCAAGGGATGGCGCGGCGGGCCCATCATCTCCGCCAGAAACGGAAAGGAGGAGAACACCAACACCATGAGCGCCACCATAAACTCGGGGCTGCGTTTGCGCAGACCGGTCGCTCCTTCGTAAAAGATGCGATGCGCATAAGCCGCGGTGGCAAGGTTGAACAGGATGAGGATGAACGACACCGACCACGCGCCGGCGTAGGATGCACTTTGCAGGATCAGCGGACGTTGCCACTGGCTCGCAGCGAGCGGCAGCCAGGGGAAGCCGCCGAAAAGCGTGCCCCGCACCCATTCCAACACCACCCACAAGGCGGCAAGACCAAGCAGCCCGATGATGCGCAGGACGGCTTGGTGGCCGGCTATCCGCGGGATGGTCCACCACACGGCAAGATACCAGACCCCGATGAGCCCGCCGACGAACGGTCCGAGCAGGAACAGACCGGGCCACGTGACATTGTGCAACCACCACAAAAGCATGGTCCAGCCCACCGCTTGTGCTCCGAGCAAGGTCCACGCAAACACCCGGAACGGCGGCCGCCGGTAGGCCCAGAGCACCGCCGGCAGGGCAAAAATGTAGGCTGCCTCGGCGGCATTGTACGGCGGGAAAGACGCGTACGTGAGCAGTGTGGTTAGCACGAAGACCGCAAGTGCCCAGCCCAAGTGCGGCTGTCGTCGCCAGAGCGTCGGCTTGGGCTCGTAGGGATCGAGAAGGGTGGCAGGGCTGTCCACGGTCAAAGGGCGGCCAGCAGCGGCGGCAGGGCGGCGAGGTTTGCCGCACGGCGGAAGCGCGGGTGCTGATGCGGCGCCTCCTCGACGTGCTCGTGCTGCCAGGTAATGGGATAAGCAATATGGACACCGGCGCCGCCGAGGGCGAGCACCGGCAGGATGTCGGATTTCACCGAGTTGCCCACCATGGCAAACTCCGCCGGCGAAACTCCGTGGCGGCGAAAAACACGCTCATAGGCCGTGTGATCCTTCTCGCTCAGGATTTCCACGGCCGAGAAATGATCCGCGAGGCCTGACGCGGAGATCTTGCGTTCCTGATGGTGCAGATCGCCCTTGGTGATGAGCAGCAGGCGGTAGTCGCGGGCGAGGGCGGGCACGATCTCAGTCGCGCCGGGCAGCAGCTCGACCGGGTGGGCCAGCATCTCCTGGCCGAGCCCGAGAATTTCACGGATTTCCTGCGCCCTGATCGCGCCTTGACTCAGGTCGATTGCCGTCTCGACGGCACTGAGCATGAAACCCTTCACCCCGTAGCCGTAATGCGGCAGATTGCGCATCTCGGTGGCAAACAATGCGCGACTCACCTCGGCGGCCGGGTGAAATTTCGCTAGCAGCTGACGGTAACGTTCCTGCGCCTGGTGGAAGATGTTCTCGTTATGCCAGAGCGTGTCATCTGCGTCAAAACCGATGCTCCGGATCATGGCAAGGAAGACACGGCCGGATCTCAGGCCGCGCCGTGGCAGTTCTTGTATTTCTTGCCGCTGCCACACGGGCACGGGTCGTTGCGGCCGACCTTGGGCGTGTCTCGGCGGATCGTGACGGAGGGCAGCTTGATCTCCGGCTCGGCGGGCGCCGCCGGCCCGGTCTCGGCGGGCGCCGCGGATTGGGTCGCGGCCGCGAGTGCGGTGGGTGCCGCCGCCGGGCCCTGCAGCCGGGCCGAGCGCGAAAGGATCGCGAACAGATTTTCGAAGGCGTCGCGATTCGTCGCCGAGCGGAAGAGACTGGTGCAGATCTGCAGCCGGACGTTGTTCATCAGCTCCTCGAAAAAGGTGAACGCCTCGGCCTTGTATTCGTTGAGCGGATCCTTCTGGCCGTAGCTGCGGAGGCCGATGGAACGGCGCAGTTCCTCCATTTCGGTCAGGTGTTCCTGCCAGTGGTGGTCGATCGCGTTGATCACGATGTAGCGTTCGAGACCGCCGAGCGCCGTTGCATCCTCGACCGATTCCTTGAGAGCGTAGGCTTGCTTGATACGCCCGACGAGGGCCTGCAGGAGGGCCTCTTGATCGTTGTGCCCGGTCAGTTCCCCGACCTTGGCGCTGACGGGAAAATGGGAATTCAGCCAGCCGACAAAACTTTCGATGCTGGCGGCGGAGGTTCCGCCCTTCTCTCCCCAGCCGGCCGTCTCCAGCCGGCTCGCCAGCTCCTCTTCAATCATCTCAAAGATGATGTCCTTGGGGCGGTCGCTGTGCAACGCGCTGTTGCGAATGCCATAGACGACCTCACGCTGCTTGTTGAGCACGTCGTCGTACTGCAGGAGCCGTTTGCGAATGGCGAAATTCTGCTGCTCCACTTTCTTCTGGGCCGACTCGATGGAACGGTTCAGCCAGGGATGTTCCAATTCCTCCCCTTCGTTCATCGCCCCTTCCATGATCCGCGAAGCCAGGTTGCCCTGCAGGAAGAGGCGCATGAGGTCGTCTTCCAGCGAGAGGAAGAACTTTGTCATGCCCGGGTCACCCTGGCGCGAACAACGTCCCCGCAACTGGCGGTCGATGCGGCGCGATTCGTGCCGCTCGGTGCCAACAACCAGGAGACCGCCGACCTCGCGCACGCCCTCACTCAGTTTGATATCGGTGCCGCGACCGGCCATGTTGGTGGCGATGGTAACAGAGCCCCGGTGGCCGGCGCGGGAAACAATCTCGGCCTCCTGCTGGTGGAACTTGGCGTTGAGCACGGTGTGAATGACACCGGCGCGCTTCAGCATGCGGCTGAGCACCTCGGACTGCTCGACCGTGACGGTGCCGACCAGCACCGGCTGGCCGCGCTGCTGCGCCTCCTGGATCTGCTTCACCACGGCATTATATTTGTCGCGGCGGGTCTTGAAGATGGAATCATTCCGGTCGATGCGGATGCACGGCTGGTTTGTCGGAATCTGGGTCACCGCCAGCCGGTAGATCTCATTGAATTCGGTGGCCTCGGTTTCAGCCGTGCCGGTCATGCCCGCCAGCTTCTCGTACATGCGGAAATAGTTCTGGATCGTCACTGTCGCATAGGTACGAGTCTCGCGCTCGATCGTCACATCCTCCTTGGCTTCGACCGCCTGATGCAGACCGTCGGACCAGCGGCGGCCCGACATGATGCGACCGGTGTTTTCGTCAACGATGATGACCTTGCCTTCCTGGACGACGTACTCGACATCGCGTTCGTAGAGCGAATAGGCACGAAGCAACTGCGAAAGCGCGTGGATGTCTTCCGAAACCACCTCGTAGCGTTGCTGGGCGGCGCGCTTGGCCTGTTCTTTCTGTTCGGGCGTCTGCGTCGAGTCCTTTTCGATCTCAATGAAAATGGTCGCCAGGTCGGGCAGTACAAATGCGTCCGGATCGTCGGGCCGCAGCGTGGTGCGACCCTTTTCGCTCAGATCGGCCTGGTGGTTTTTCTCGTCGATGGTGAAATACAGCTCCTCCTTGAACTTATACAGTTCGTCCTTGTTGAAATCGCTGTGCATCTCGACATCGGTCTTATCAAGGAGCTTGCGCCATTCCGGGTTCTCCATGAGCCGCAGGAGCAGCTTGTTCTTCGGCATGCCCAGCTTGACCTGGAGCATCTTCATCGCGGCGGCCTGCCGGTCCTCGGGGGTGAGATCGGGTTTGCCCAGCAAATCGCTCGCCTCCTTGGCAAAATGGTTGATGAGCCGGAGCTGGTCGCCGACCAGCGAAGCGACGCCCGGCTTGAGCCGGGTGAAAGGCTGCTCGCGCTCGATTGGCGCCGGGCCGGAAATGATGAGCGGCGTACGCGCCTCGTCGACCAGGATGGAGTCGATCTCGTCGACGATGCAGTAAAAGTGGTCGCGCTGCACCTGGTCTTCCTTGCGCGTCGCCATGCCGTTGTCGCGCAGGTAGTCGAAGCCGAACTCCGAGGCGGTGCCGTAAGTGATGCTGCGATTATACATTTCACGGCGGGCCTCGGAATGCATCTGCTGCTGGATGCAGCCCACGGTGATGCCGAGAAAGCTGTAGAGGTGCCCCATCCACTCGGAATCGCGCCGGGCGAGATAATCGTTGACCGTGACCAACTGGGCGTTCCGACCGGTCAGGGCGTTGAGATAGAGCGGCAGCGTCGCCACAAGCGTCTTGCCTTCGCCGGTCGCCATCTCGGCAATGCGCCCTTCATGCAGGGTGATACCCCCGATAAGCTGCACATCGAAGTGCACCATGTCCCACGTCAGCTCGTGGTCACATACGATGACTTTCCGGCCGACCATGCGGCGGGCGGCATTCTTGACCGCCGCGAAGGCCTCGGGCAGAATCTGGTCGAGCGTTTCACCGTTTTGAATGCGGGCGCGAAACTCCTCCGTCTTGGCCCGGAGTTGCTCATCGGTAAGCTGCTGGTATTGTCGCTCGAACTCGTTGATGCGCGCGACAACAGGGCGGCATTTTTCGACGTATTTACGATGGTGCCGACCGGAAAATTTCTGCAGAAGGAAGCTAAGCATTTAAGGGGACAAATGAAAACAGGGGGTGGTGGCTTGGCAAACGACAAAATTTGACCTGTTTTAACCCCCCGCAAATCACTGCCCTGCAAGGACCGCGTGAAGAAATCCTCTGGGTTTGCATGCCGCCTGCTGTGCCTGACATCTTCTGATCACATGGCCACCCCTCGTCGCACCTCCCGTCCTGCCATCGCCGGCGCCCTCCCCAAGCCATTCCGGCAATATGCCACCGGGGAATTTTTCGATGAAATGATTGCTCCCGAGGGAACCGTGCGGCCGCATTACCAGCACTTCCTGAAACATTTTGGGGCGGTCAGCCCGGCAGAGTTTGAGGCCAAACGCTCTGCAGTGGACCTGGCGTTTCTGCGCCAGGGAGTCACCTTCAACGTTTATGGCGACTCCCAGGGAGCGGAGCGGATCTTCCCGTTTGACCTGGTGCCCCGCATCATTCCGGCCGATGAGTGGGAGCGGCTGGAGGCCGGGCTCGTGCAGCGCATCACCGCGCTCAATCTCTTCCTGCACGACATCTACCACGAGCAGAATATCATCAAGGATGGCACCATTCCCGCACATTACGTGATGTCGGCGAAACATTTCCGCCGGGAATTTGTGAATGTCAAGGTGCCGCGCGACATCTATATACACATCTGCGGCACCGACATCATCCGCGACGACAAGGGCAATTATCTCGTGCTGGAGGACAACGGCCGTTGTCCGTCCGGCGTCAGTTACGTGCTGGAAAACCGGCGGGCGCTCAAGCGCACCTTCCCGGAAATATTCGAGGCCGGTGGGGTGCGGCCGGTCGAAACCTATCCGGCGGAGCTGCTCAAGATGCTCAACTACATCGCACCCGCCGGCGTCGCCGAGCCCAATGTCGTGCTGCTGACCCCCGGCGCGTGCAACTCCGCCTACTTCGAACACACGTACCTTGCGCGGCAGATGGGCATCGAGATCGTGGAGGGCCGCGATCTCCTTGTGCGCGACCAGCACGTCTTCATGCGCACAACCAAGGGGCTGCAGCCCGTGCACGTGATCTACCGTCGCATCGACGACGACTTCCTCGACCCGACGGTCTTCCGCCGCGACTCGGCGCTGGGCGTGCCGGGACTTATCAACGCCTACCGCGCGGGCAACGTTTCGCTGGCCAATTCCATCGGCACCGGCGTGGCGGACGACAAGGTGATGTACTATTTTGTCCCGCGGATCATCAAATACTACCTCGACCAGGAGCCGTTGCTGCCGAACGTGCCCACCTACCTCGCCAGCGAGGACGCCGACCGGAAATACATGGTGGAAAATCTCGACAGGCTCGTGGTCAAGGCCGCCAACGAGGCCGGCGGTTACGGCATGTTAATGGGTCCGCACGCCACGGTCGCCGAAAGGGACGAGTTTCGCCGCCGGATCGAGGCGGACCCGCGCAATTACATCGCCCAGCCGATGATCTCTCTCTCGCGCCATCCAACCTTTTGCGAGGGCGAGGGTTTTGGTGGGCGCCATATCGATCTGCGCCCCTTCATCCTCTATGGCGAAAAAACCGTGATCATACCTGGCGGTCTCACCAGGGTCGCGTTGCGCAAGGGCTCGCTGGTCGTCAACTCCTCCCAGGGCGGCGGCAGCAAGGAAACCTGGGTACTTTACGGCAACCATTAACCCTGCCACCCGCCCGTGCTGAGCCGTGTCGCCAACAGTCTGTATTGGATGAGCCGCTATATCGAGCGTGCCGAAAGCATCGCGCGCCTCGTGGACGTGAATCTCCAGCTCCTGCTGGATTTTCGCAATCCCGACGATCATGCGCTGGAGGCCCACTGGATTCCCATCGTCCAAAGCTCGGGTGATGAGGAATTGTTCCACCGGATGCATCCCCGCGCGACGGCCCAATCGGTGACCGAATTCCTGGTTTTTCAGACGGAAAACGCCAATTCGATCCTCTCCTCGATCGCGCAGGCCCGGGAAAACGCCCGGATGGTGCGTGACCAGATCACCGCCGAGCTGTGGGAGGAGCTCAATCGTCTGTACCTCTTCCTTTTTTCGCCCCGCGCCCGGGAGCTCTGGCGTGAAAGCCCGTCGGATTTCTTTCTCACCATCAAGAATGGTTCCCTGCTCCTGCAAGGCCTGACGGACGCCACGGTGGTGCGCAACGAAGGCTGGTTTTTCACCCAGACCGGCCGGTTCATCGAGCGGGCGGACAAGACGTCCCGGATCCTGGATGTCCGCCACGCCTCGTTGCCCGCGAGGGGAGTGCCCGCTGCTCCCAGCCAAGCCGATGCGCTGGGTTGGTCCGCTGTCCTCCGTTCCTGCAGCGCGTGGGACGCGTATAAAGCCCTGCACGGGGCTGAAGTCGAACCTGCCCTGGTCGCCGAGTTGCTGCTGCTTTCGGACGACTTTCCCCGTTCGGTCCGCTTCTGCGTTCGCCACCTGAACGCGGCGTTGCGCCGGATTTCAGGCGTTCACGAGGGCCGTTTCAGCAACGACGCCGAGAAACTCGCCGGCCGGTTGCTGGCCGAGTTGCAGTTCAGCACGGTGGAAGACATTTTTGACATTGGGCTCCATACCTACATCGATGTCGCCCAAGCCAAGCTGAACGCCATCGGCGAGGCGCTCTTCCAAGCGTACATTTTCCAGGCCTTCCATACCCCCGAGGAACACGAGCTCCGCCAGCAGGAGGAGCAGCAGCAGCAGCACTCCTGCCCGACGCCGCCCGCATGAAACTCCACATTCTCCACCGCACCCGCTTCAATTATGCGGCGATCGTGCGGGAAAGCTTCAACGAAGCACGCCTCCAGCCTGTCACCGCCGACGCCCAGGTCTGCCATAGTTTTCTCCTGAAGATCCTGCCATCTTCCCGGCTGTCGCACTATCTCGATTTCTATTTCAACTATGTCCATCTGTTCGATGTCACTCAGCCCCACACCGAACTTGTTGTCGAAGCGACCTCGACCGTCACCACCGGCAACGCTCCCCTCCTGCCAGCCACCGCCACGCCCGCGCCGCTGAGCGAAGTCGCAGCAAGCGCCCGGCTGGACCGCTGCTACGATTTCCTCCAGTCGAGCACTTATGTCGAGGTCAGCCCGGAATTGTGGCGGCTCGCGCTCGACGCCACCGCTGGCCAGAATGACATGTGGCAGGCGGCCCTGGCCATCATGCGGCACATTCACGGGGAGTTTCGTTATCAGCCGGCCGCGACGAATGTACATACGCATATGCGGGAAGTCCTTCAGGCCCGCACCGGTGTCTGCCAGGATTTCGCCCACGTGATGCTGGGACTGTGCCGCGCCATCAAGATCCCGGCGCGGTATGTCAGCGGCTATCTTTACAACGGCCCGGCGGACCAGCTGAAAGGCGCGCAAGCCAGCCATGCCTGGGTGGAGGTTTACGTACCCGGCCACGGCTGGTGCGGGCTCGATCCCACCAACAACCGGCTCGCCGACGGCCATTACGTCAAGGTCGCGGCGGGCCGCGATTACGCCGATGTTTCTCCGCTCAAGGGCACTTATCGCGGTACCGCCAAGCGCCAGCTGTCCGTTGAAGTACTCGTCACCCGGCTGGAGGATAACGAACCGTCGTACCCAGCCGTTCCCGCCGGCGCGCAGCGCAGCGATTCATTCGCGCCTGGCCCGCCGGTCTAGGTGCGCGGCCCGGCCTCGAACCTGCCGTCGGCGCGCTTGGTGACGATCTTCTTCAACTCCAGGCTCATCAAGGTCGCGGAGACTTCGGGTGAGCTTAAGCCCGTGGCGGAGATCAGCTCATCCATGCCCAACAGCGCTCCGCCGCTGAAAGCCGCGGCGAGGATCCTTTCTTTTTCGCCCAGCTGGGGCAGCAGTTGCTCCAGCACGCTGGTTTCGCCCTCAGCGGAAATCGCCCGCGGCCGCAAGCCGTCGAGATAGTTAAGCTCGTTCAGGATGTCGTCCACCCCGGTCAGCAATGTCGCCCCATCGCGTATAAGCTGATGACAGCCCTGACTCGTCACCTGGTCGATGCGGCCCGGCACGGCAAAGATCAGCCGGCCCTGTTCGCCGGCAAAACGCGCCGTGATCATGGCGCCGCCATTTGTGTCGCTTTCCACAACCACCACGCCCTCGCAAATGCCCGAGACGACCCGGTTGCGCATGGGGAAGGTCTGCTTGTCCGCCTTCCGGCCGAACGGAAACTCCGACAGCACGGCACCGGTTTCGGCAATGCGCCGGTAGAGATCGAGATTTTCCGGCGGGTAGACGATATCAATACCGCAGCCCAGCACCGCGACCGTCTTGCCGCCGACCGAAAGCGCACCTTCGTGAGCCGCGGTGTCAATGCCCCTAGCCAGTCCGCTCACCACGCAGAAACCCAGTTGCGCGAGTTGGGCGCCGAGCTTTTTCGCCACCGCCTGACCATAAAGCGTCGTGCGCCGGCTCCCAACGATGGCGAGGCACGGCTGCCCGAACAGGTATCCGCCTTTCCGATAGAGTCCGATCGGCGGGTCATGGATCTCCTTGAGCAATTTCGGGTAACCCTCATCGCGGGTCGTGATGAAGGTCGCCCCGGCCGTGGCCAACCGCTCTTCCTCACGGACAAGGTCGAAATGAGTGCGCCAGTTGACGAGTGCAGCGCTAGTCTCGGGACCGACTCCGCGCACCGATTCCAGCCGGCGTTGGCTGGCGGCAAGTATCTCGCGGGGATCGCCGCGGAATTCCTCCAGCAGTCGGTTGAGGGTGATGGGGCCGATGTTGGGCAGGTCGTTCATCACCATGAACGCCTGCCGCTCCGTCAATGATTCGATCATGAAATGGGATTGAGCGCCGGCCCGAGCTGCTCCAAGAGTTGCGACGTTTCTACGGTGACCTGCCCGGAGGCGCGAGCCAGTAAATCCGCCGCACCGCCGTGCCATACCACGCCCCGACATGCGGCCAAGGTCGGGTCTTCCGGAAGTTGCGCCAGCAAGCCACCGATCAGCCCAGCGAGAATGTCACCGCTGCCACCTCGCGCCAGCACCGGTCCGCCGAAAGGGCTGTAATATAGCGCGGTACCGTCGGCGATTCGTGTTAGCGGCCCCTTAAGCACCACGACCGCGCCGCTCGCCGCGCAGAAATCGCGCAAACGGGCATCGCCAGCAATCCGGACAAATTCACCGGCATGCGGCGTCACGATGAATTGTCTGCCCCGGGCGCAATTGACAACCTCCGGCCGAAGCGCATCTGCGTCCAGCACCAGCGGCACGGTGGCCTCTTGAACAATCTGGCTCGCGACTGAAATCGTCTCCGGGTCGGCGCCAAGCCCCGGGCCGATTAGCAGTGCCGTGGCCCGTGAGGCGCGCTCCCGCAGCAGCTCAATCGTCTCCCGCGCCAATCCTCCGGTTTTGTTGACAGGACAACCGACCCACATGACCTCGGGGTGACATGCCGCGAATTCCGGCGCGAATTTCTCCGGCACAAACGCCGTAACGAGTCCAGTTCCGCTGCGCAGCGCCGCCCTCACGGCCATCACCACCGCCCCGGGATAACTGTGCGAGCCACCCACCACAAAGAGATGGCCGTAGGTGCGCTTGTCGGACACTGACGGCCTCAGGCCCGCCATCGGCGCAAGAATCGACGGCAAGAGGACACGATCTGCAGCCATTGTCATGGACGCCCGATCGGTCTCACTGGGTCCGGCGACGTTTTGAAAAAACCCTAGATCCAGGTACCGCAAACGGCCCACGGACGCAGCGTTGACGGGCAACAGTACGGGCGCTTTCACGATACCGGTGGCGTAGGTGAAATCGGCGCGAAATACCGTTGGGGCGTTCACCTCGCCCACCCCACTTGGCAGATCGACGGCCGCTCGAAATCTGATCCCGGGATGCGCATTGAACAACGCAATCAAATCAGCCGTTCGATCGTCCATTGGCGGCCGAAACTGATAGCCGAAGATGCCGTCGAGACAGAGATCGTAGCGGGACAATTCGGACTTCAGGAACCCGATCTCCACGATCTGGTTGCGTGAGCCGGCACCCTTCTGCAATTCATCCAATGCGCGCCGGGCCAGCGGTCGCAGCGCCGGTTCGCCAAAGCAAAGCAGCACGTCGGCAGTGGCATCTGGAAGCTTCTCCAGGATTGTCTTCGCCGCGAGCAACGCGTCGCCGCCGTTGTGACCCTTGCCAGCCAGCACAAGCAATCGGGCGCTCGCCGGCAGTCCGCCTATCTCCTTGAAATCATTGACAATGGAAAGGGCGACTTTAGCTCCGGCCTGCTGCATCGCGGCCCACTCCGCTCGCTCGTCCTTCAACAGACCCGCCTCCCATACCCTAGCCTCGGCGCAAGTGAGAACGGGATGAAAGGAAATCAGGTTCATGAGAAGCAGCCGGTCGAAACCCAATCAAGGTTTCGGAGCAGGGGCTTGCGGCGCGCCGGTCGCCTCGGGCACCGGTGCTTTGGGCCGCGCAATATCCAACTCTACTTTGGTGCGGTCGTTGCGGAGCGGACCAGGCTCGATCCTGGGGCGCACGGGCAGCGGCGGAAAATCATGAAAAGTATAATAGAAACGTATAGGGCAATCGCCGCCGAGACTCTCATCCCAATAGCCCTTCGGATCATTTGGTTCGGCGATCTCCTTGAAACGATAGCCACCGGCGACCCGGATCGCCTCGAAGAAGTAGGAATAGTTTTTCATCACCGGATGCCAGTAGGAGAATCGCGTCTTGCCGTTCTTCCACTCAGCTTTGTCCGCCCAGACGGCAAAGATTTCAGGTAGACCAACCCAGTCCGTATAATCGCGCAACCCGGACCGGACCAAAGAGGAGGGCGGGGAAGGCGGCGCCTGAGGCGTGGAGGCTGGCGCCGCGACTGGTCCGGACATTGACTGATATGCCAGCCAACCGGCCAAAATCAAAACAACCAGGCCGCCGGCCTTCGCCGCGGAAATGTACTCCGATGTTGAATCTTTCACGGCTCAGTCGTGTTTCACCAACGCTGCGACCGCCATCGCATGCGAATCGATATGGGAGAGGCTCAACCAGACGTGGGTGGCACCGACTTCCCTCAGCAAGGCCGACGCCTTGGCGTCGAGATGCACCAGCGGCTCCTTGCGGGAGCCGTGGTAAACGGAAATGGAAGTCCAGTCCAGATGCTCGCCGATACCGGTGGTGAAGCACTTCGAAACCGCCTCCTTGGCGGCCCAGCGCGCTGCGTAGTGCTTGTGCGGGTATTTGAGGCTGTTGCAGTAAGCCTGCTCCTCCTCGGTGAAGATGCGCTTGAGAAAGCGGTCGCCGTGCTTTGCAAGCACACTGCGGATCCGCTCGACCTCAATCAAGTCGGTGCCGAGGCCGATGAGGATGCCGCCGGGGGGAAGGATGATGCTCATGCAGGTGAAGAAGAGAGGGGTAAGGAGCGAGGAGTAAGAACAAAACTTGAAAACCCGGACGCCGGCAGTGATGTCACTTTTGACTCCCGCTGCTCGATTGCCGTCTCCGTTCTCACGGATTCATCAGACGTTTCATGGTGTGCACCGCCTCGGTGATCCCATTGAAAAGCGCCCGGCTCATGATGCTGTGACCAATGTTCAGCTCGTGCAAATGCGGGATGGTGCGCACCTCCGCGATATTGATGTAGTTGATGCCATGGCCCGCGTTGACGACGAGCCCGGCGGCTTGAGCCTGTTTTGCCCCGAGGCAAAGGCGCTGGAACTCGGCCGCCCGACCGGGACTGTGGTACGCGTTGGCATAGGATCCGGTATGAAGCTCCACCCAGGGAGCGTTCAATTCCGCCGCCAGTGCAATCTGCTCGGGAAATGGATCGATGAAGAGGCTGGTCTTGATTCCCGCCGCGTTCATGGCGTCGGTGACGCGGGCGACTTTGTCCCGGTGTTTCACGACATCGAGTCCGCCCTCGGTGGTGATTTCCTCGCGGCTTTCCGGCACCAGGCAGACCGAATGAGGTTTCAGTTGGAGCGCAAACTCGGTCATTGTCGGCGTGCAGGCCATCTCCAGGTTGAGTCGCGTGGTCCCGGATTTGCCCAGCCGCAGGACGTCCTGGGTCTGGATGTGGCGACGATCCTCGCGAAGATGGACGGTGATGCCGTCCGCCCCGGCTTTTTCGCAGAGAAAAGCCAGGGCCACCGGATCCGGTTCGATATTGCCACCCGCAGTAACTCCAGCCTGCCGATAGCGGGCCTGGCGCAAGGTGGCGCAATGGTCGATGTTGACGCCGAGCAATATCATAAGGTCGAGGTTGACGATTAAGGGCCGCCCACTTCTGCTTGGCAAAAGAGAAATGACCGCCACGCCTGTCACCCCGAAGCCCAAGCCGGAAAACCTCTGGTTGAACCTGATCTGCAATGTCGCGATACCAACGGCGATACTGACCTGGGGCAGCGGCGAGCACACGCTCGGCCCCAAAGGGGGTTTGCTGGTCGCACTTGCCTTCCCGGTCGGCTACGGCATCAACGACTTTGCCAAGCGGCGGCGGTTCAATTTCATCTCCGTCATCGGTTTTGCGAGCGTGCTGATCTCGGGAGGTTTCGGGTTGCTGAAGCTCGATGGATTCTGGTTTGCCGTGAAGGATGCCGCCATTCCCAGCCTGATCGGCATCGCCGTGCTGGCCTCCATGCGCGCCAAGGAACCGCTGGTGCACGAGATGCTGTACAATCGTCAGGTGATCGACGTGGACCGGGTGGATGCCGCGTTAAACGCACGAGGAACGCAGGGCGAATTCCAGCGATTGATGGATTCGGCAAGCTATCTGTTGACCTTGTCGTTCTTGCTCAGTGCCGTGCTGAATTATTTTCTCGCCCGTTACCTGCTGAAAAGTCCGTCCGGCACCGAGGCGTTTAACGCCGAGCTGGCCAAAATGCATTTGTGGAACTGGCCGGTCATCGTGCTGCCCAGCATGGCGATGATGATGTATGCGCTTTGGCGGCTGTTAAAGGGCCTGGAACGACTGACGGGATTGACCTTGGACGAGATTCTGCACCAGCCACCGGACAAGAAGGCTGCCAGTCCGCCGGCGACGGTCGTCTCCGAAAAAACTGACGGGGCCTGAACCGCCAGCCGATCGATGCAGGATCGGCCGGAGCACAACTGCTCCGGCCGGAAACTTACGGCCGGATCGGGAATCGGGCCCGTTCAGGGGCGGTGGTCGAGCGGCACATAGTCGCGCTTGACCGGCCCGACATAGACTTGGCGCGGGCGGTAGATGCGGCCCTTGGTATTGGATGCAACCTCCTTCCAGTTGGCGATCCAACCGGGCGAGCGGCCGATAGCGAACATGACGGTAAACATATCGGTTGGAATGCCGAGAGCGCGCATGATGATGCCCGAGTAGAAATCGACGTTCGGGTACAGCTTGCGCGACAGGAAATAGTCGTCGTGCAGCGCTGCATATTCGAGGTGTTTGGCGATGTCGAGCAGCGGGTCGGATTTGCCAAGCCGGGTGAGCACCTCGTCGCAGGCCTTGCCGATGATCCGGGCGCGAGGATCGTAGTTGCGATAGACCGCATGCCCGAAACCCATCAAGCGGCTGGCCTTGGTGCCCGATTTGGCGGCGGCGATAAAGCGCGTGCCGTCGTCGTGCTCGTCGTGAATCGACTGCAGCATGTGCATGACCGCCGAGTTCGCGCCGCCGTGCAGCGGGCCGGAAAGGGCGCAGACGCCCGCGGCGATTGAGGTGAACATGTTGGCCCCGCTGGAAGCCACCATGCGGACCGTGGAAGTACTGCAATTCTGTTCGTGGTCGGCATGCAGGAGCAGGAGGAGGTTGAGTGCGCGGGTGACCTCCGGGATCGGCACATAGGCCACGTACGGATCGGAGAACATCATGTGCAGGAAATTGTCGCAAAACGGCATGTCGCGCGGATGGATGAACGGCAGACCATGCCGGTAGCGGTAGATCATCGCCACGATGGTGCGGATCTTCGATATGGTCATGGGCGCCGCCTGGTCAAAGGTCTTGAGGTCCTCCTCGAAATTGTTCGCGGCAAAATCAGGATAATACGCCGCCAGCGAACTGACGATCGAGGTCAGCATGCCCATCGGTGGCGCCGACTCGGGAAAACCGTCGAAGATACGCTGCATCTGCGTCCCGATCGCCGCGTTTTGACGGAGCGCCTGACTGAATGCCTTGCGTTGTTTCAGGTTGGGGAGCTCGCCATAGATGATCAGGTAGGCGATCTCGACGTAGTCCGAATACAGCGCAAGCTGCTCGATGGGATAACCCCGATGCCGGAGGATACCGTTGTCGCCATCGAGGTAGGTGATGGTGCTTTCACAGGAACCGGTGTTGCCGTAGCCCTGGTCGTAACAGATATAACCGGCGTCTTTGCGAAGATTTCGGGTGTCTATTGCTCGTTCGCCCTCGCTGCCGACGATCACCGGTAAGGGATACTCTTTGTCTTCGATCTTGAGGAGAGCGGTATTTTGCATGGTAGGGTAAGAATTTAAGCAAAAGAGCAGAAATCAGGCCCGATGCAAAGGAAAGCCTCCATTCGTCATCTCAATCCGCGGTCATTAGCAGGGCGCTCTGCGCTCAAAAGAGAGCGTTAAGTGACATCGCTGTTTGCCCGCCAGCCGCAGAGCCCGGCCAGCCCCGGCCCAGCCTAGTTAGGCTGGAGCGGCGGGACCGCAAATTCGCTCTCGGGAAAGTGCTCGTTCAACACCACCTTGTCGAAGGCGATGGAGATTATCTGTCCGTTCAGGGCCTTGTTGATGACTTTCCTGGGGAAACGGACCCCATTGACAATTATCTCCCCCTCTTCGCGGATCTCTCCGCCATTTTCGGTCTCGGTTTTGACCAGGCGGCCGGTGGCCTTGTCGATATAACGGGTGAAGATGATATTCTCGGCGTGGATGAACGAAAGTTTCACGCATGCCACGCCATCCACGGTTACGTCACCCCCGAGTTCCACCCGACCGCCCTTTCTTTCGATACCCGAGTAAAACCATAGATTCTCCCAGGTATTGGCCCGCAGTTGCTTGATCTGTTGGGTATCAAGCAAGCTGATCCGCCATTGCTTTGGATCCTTGGGATTGGAGGTCCTGATCCAACCGTCATAGTCGTCCAACGCCGTCGTAACAATGGCATCCGCCTTGGTCTGAATCATCTCCTGTTGGTAGGGTTTCTGGAAAATTATTTCAGTCGGCAGGCTGACCGGTCGGTCAATCAGCTTGGTCTTGTCATCCGGCGCCGGGACCTTTTCCACGGTCTCAAGCCTGCCGGAGAAGTGGATGCAAGTAACAGCATTCAAGGCGCTTTCGGTGCCCAGATAGGCGCGGGCCTTGGCGATCCAGTGGCTGGCGGTTTCGGCCTGGACCGGACCGGTCGCAAACGTCATCAGGGCGGTCAATCCTAGGGTAATTGATGCTTTCATACGGGGAAGGAGGACACGCAGAATTGATTCCGGTGCCCTGTTTCGCAACGGGAAATTCACTCCCATTCGATGGTGGCCGGCGGCTTGGAACTGATGTCCAACACCACACGGCTGACGCCCCGGACCTCATTGGTGATCCGGCACGAAATCTTCTGCAGCAAGCTGTACGGCAGGCGGGCCCAATCGGCCGTCATGGCATCGATGCTCTCAACCACCCGTACACCGATAACCCATGTGTAGTTCCGCTCGTCGCCGACCACACCCACGGACTTGACGGGCAGAAAGACACAAAACGACTGCCAGACCTTCCAGTATAGACCCGAGTCCATCATTTCTTCCTGCAGAATGGCATCGGCTTCGCGCAGGATGTCGAGTTTGTCGCGGGAAATCTCGCCCATGACCCGCACCCCGAGACCGGGCCCGGGAAAAGGCTGACGCCAGACGACCTCGCGCGGCAGACCGAGCTTGGCGCCCACAACCCGCACCTCGTCCTTGAACAGTTCGCGTAACGGCTCAAGCAGCCGAAGCTTCATTCGCTCGGGCAGACCGCCGACGTTGTGATGGGTTTTGATGAGTGCCGCCGGGTTGTTGCCGATGGCGACCGACTCGATGACATCGGGATAAAGCGTTCCCTGCGCCAGAAACTCGGCGTGCCCGACGGTCTTCAGGGACTTCTCGAAAACCTCGATGAAGGTCCGGCCGATGATCTTGCGTTTCAGCTCCGGCTCGCCGATCCCGCGGAGACGCGAGAGAAATAGGCTGGCCGCATCGACCACCCGGACATCGATGTGAAAATGCCTTTTGTAGAGAGCCTCCACCACCGCACGCTCTCCCTTGCGCAACAGCCCGTTGTCGACAAAGACGCAGGTAAGCTGGCGGCCGATGGCCCGGTGGATCAGCGCGGCCGCCACGGACGAATCCACGCCGCCCGACAGTCCAAGGATGACCCGCCCCTGCCCCACCGTCGCGCGAATATCACGCACCGTGTGGTCGATGAAATTGCGCATCGTCCAGTTCTTCTTTGCACCGCAAACGCCGAAGAGAAAGTTCCGGTAGATCTCAATGCCGCGCTGCGTGTGAAAGACCTCCGGATGGAACTGGATGCCAAAGAAATTGCGCCGCCGATCCTCGATCGCCGCGTATTCCGAGTTCTCGGTCGTGCCGATCGCTGCAAACCCCGGCGGAAGCTTGATCAGCCGGTCACCATGGGAGTTCCAGACCCGCAATTTCCGCGGAAGTCCGGCGAAGAGCCGGCCGGCCTTTCTGACGGTCAATGTTCCGTTTCCGTATTCCCGATGCGAGCTTCGGGACACCCGGCCGTTCAGCAGGTGACCCATCAACTGAATGCCATAACACACTCCCAGGACCGGCACCCCAAGACCAAAGATGCCCCGATCTGGAACGGGTGCGTTCTTTGAAAACACGCTGCTGGGACCGCCGGAAAGGATAATGCCGATCACTCCCTCCTGCCGCAAGATTTCCGCCGGCGTGGAGAAATGATAGATCTTCGAGAAAACATGGCACTCGCGAATGCGGCGCGCGATGACCTGCGTGTATTGGGAGCCGAAGTCGAGGACGGCGATGGTCTGTGCCATGCGAAGTTATGAAGGAATGGCGGCGCGCGAATCAACACCAATCATTGCGCAACACAGGGCCGCACCGTCCGAACGTCACCCACCTTTTGGAGACCGTTTCTGTGGTAATATCCCATGACTGGCAGTCGCTGGGTACCTTTCAAGATCACTGGCCGCACAAGGCACAGGGGACATATTGTATTTCCAGGCCTCTCCCGTCTATCAGGAGCGAGACACTCCGGGACGGCCGCGGCTCAACCGGAACGCCCCGAG
>JBBIHQ010000031.1:0-38674 GCA_037446975.1 Opitutia bacterium | reverse complement strand
TTTGTCGGAATCCTGGGGATGGCCGGTTGGTTTACCACCCGTGGTTGGCACGCCTCGATCCTGGACCGGCACGAATTCCGGCAAACCCAGACTGCCATCAGCACTTATTGGATGAAGCAGGATGGGTTCCGGCTCGATTTCGAGACTCCCTTGTTTGGGCCACCGTGGTCGATCCCGATGGAATTCCCCGTTTACCAGTGGATCGTAGCCCGGGTGAGCAGCCTCCTTGGCACGGGGCTTGAGCCAACCGCCCGGGGAGTAAGCCTGTTTTTCTTCTTCGCCACGTTGCCCGCAGTTTACGGCCTCGCTGGAATTCTCGGCGTGGCTCCATTACGCCGGCTGCTCGTTGTCAGCGCGGTGCTGGCTTCCCCCACTTACCTGTTCTACGGACGAAGCTTCATGATCGAAACCACCGCGCTGTGCGGTTCGGCGTGGTTCCTGTATGCCGTGACCCGCGCGGTCCGTGACGACCGTCTTGTCTTTGCACTCTGGGCAACCTTATTTGCGGTCCTGGCCGGACTGGCGAAAGTCACCACCTTTGCCGTGTTTCTGCCGCCCGCGGCGTTGCTCACCTGGATTTTCTGGCGCCACTTTTGGGTCGACCGGGCTCGCAATCCGGCCCGTTTTTGGCGCGCGACCGCCTTCGCCATCACCCCCGTCCTGATTGGTCTGATCGTCGCCTACTGGTGGGTAGGCCGCGGTGACGAGATCAAGGAAGCAAATCCATTCGCCAGCACCCTGATGTCATCGAACATGACCCGATGGAATTGGGGTACCTGGGGCCAGCGCTTCTCCGCGGAGTTCTGGACGGAAAACTGGCGTAATATATCCGGGTTGGTTCTGGGGACTGTTCCGCTCGCCGTGCTTTTGATCGGTGCCACCGTGGTCGAGCCGGTCTGGCGGCGCACGGCAGCGTGGTGTGTCGCCTTTTTTCTCACGGCGATGTTGCTCTTCTCAAACCTCTATTATCATCACGATTATTATTACTCGGCGAACGCACTGTTTCTGCTGTCCGGTGCGGGCTTTATCCTGGCCGGTCTCTGGGACTCGACCCGACTGACCGGCGCCACCAAGGCACTGGTCGTTATTCTAGTTTTGGGCGGTCAACTGGTTCTTTTCTATAACGGTTACGGACCGTATCTTCGCCGCCAATTGCCCGGTCCGCCGCCGATAGCCACCGTCATCCGCGATACAGTGTCGCCGGAAGGTGTCGTGGTTATCTACGGCTGGGATTGGAATTCCCTTGTCCCTTATTACGCCCGGCGCCGGGCCGTCATGGTGCCCTATGGACGCGAGGATCAAATTGACGTGCTGGAAGGCATCCTGCGCCAATTACCACCCTTGCGCGTTGCCGCCTTGCTGATCCGTCAGCGGGTCCCGACCCCGTATGCGCCGGAGTTTGTCCGTGAACGGCTGAACCGGTTCAACATGGCGATCACGCCGTTTGCTTCCAGCGCAGACGGCGACCTCTACCTTCCCGAGGACCATATCTTAACGGCAGCAGGGAAATTGCGCGGACACCCGCTGACCGGAGTCACAATCAATACCGAGGCACCGGTCGATCCAAATGCGGACAAACTGCGGGAGAATGATCTCAACGCGCTGGAGCTTCCGATGGCGTCACCCCGGCCCGTCAGGGCGCGCAGCATGTACGGCATCAGCGTGGGTGCGGTCGGAGCGAAAAAGGTCATCTTTGCGCATCCGGAGTCCGAAATCTATTTCGCTCCGCCGGCCGGCGCCAAGCAGATCGATGCCGAGATCGGAATTGTCGACGCCGCTTATGCCCCGGGTGGCACCGGGATCACCGATGGAGTGAGCGTGGAGATCTATGAACTTCGTCCGGACGGCCTCCGCCGGATGCTCTACCGGCGCGACCTGGATCCCGCCAAGGTGCCGGAGGACCGCGGCCCGCAATCTATCCGCCTCGAAGAGA
Organism: Opitutia bacterium; assembly: GCA_037446975.1. Taxonomy (GTDB): domain Bacteria; phylum Verrucomicrobiota; class Verrucomicrobiia; order Opitutales; family Opitutaceae; genus Lacunisphaera. Next base: position 36,741 of record JBBIHQ010000031.1, on the reverse strand, counting down.
ATGATCCGTTTGCTGGAACGTTGGTGTTTCGCATCACCCCGGGTCCGAAAAACAATCTGGTCAATGACTGGGCTTACTGGGGTAAGATCAAAATACACTAAGCCACCTCACTCGATCAAGAGGCGGTCCATCTTGATCCAGTCGCGGGTGTCGCGTCCGTTGGGCCCGGGTCCGAAGAACAACTGGACATCACCCTCCCGCTCGAGCACGAACTTGATCCTGATCGGCTGGTAGCCGCGATCAGCGGGATGATCGCGCGGATCGAGCAGGCGGGTGTAAAGTATCCGCCTTGCCTCGCCCGGACCGAGTTCCACCAGAGCAATTTCCACCCCGTCTGAGGTCTGGATCCGGTCCATCGCCGGATCGTAGGCGGCGGGCGGCAGCCAAACTCTAGTGAGCAGGGTGTGCTCTCCTGCGGCCAAATGAAATGAGCGGAAATCGCAGTCTGGGCCTGCCGGTATTCGACCCCCGGAAGGTTCAAACTCTTCCAGCCCACGGTGGCTCCCCAAAAATGAAACATCAGGCATACCGCGAACACGGCCAGATAAAAACTGCTCCCCGACCGGGCGGCGTTGTTGGAATGAAGGTCCCCGCGCATGGGCGGAATCAACGGGCGGCACGCTTTCTTGCAATCCGCTAATTGGCGAATCCGGCGCCGGCCGGAACTTGCTTTACTGGGTTAAGGGCGTGCCGCTTAATTCCGGCCCCCGTTCATGAGCGAAACCGACGCCCTTCGATTCCATATTGACAGTCCCGCCACCTGGCGACCGGAGGCGCCCGGCCTGGAAGTCGTGGGCTGGCTCTACCCGGGTGAGCAGGCTGCATGTGTCGACATCCGTGCCCGGGTGGACGGGCGGGTGACGCTCGGCATCTACGGCCTCGACCGACCGGATACCAGGGCCGAATTCGGCGGCTCGCTGGCGGCCCTGCGCACCGGATTCATCCAACGGGTGCAGGTCTGGCGCGGGGCCAGGGAATTGGCGCTCGACTACCACGATGGCAAGGAATGGAGGGTGTTTTTCCGCACCGGTCTTGATCCCTCCGCACTCCCACCGGGAGCGACGAAGCCTTCCCGCGTGCTTCGCGCCGCCGTGGTTTACCAGACCCTTCACTATCTTTACCGCCATTTTCATCGGGAGTCGTGGTCCATGCTGTGCCGCGAAACTGATGCCGTGCTGCGCGACGTGCTCACGGCAAACAGCGATGTTGTGATCGGCGATCAGTTTCTCGGTTTCATCGAGAATCCCGGCTTCTGGATCAATGCCGGATATGACAAGTTTCGTGTCGCCGGCTGGATCTTCGGCATCGGACGGGAAATCCGCCAGCTGAGCGCGACGACGGGGGTCCTCACCGAGAACCGCCTCGTCTATCCGAAAGACCGGCCCGACGTCGCCGCTCATCGCACCGACCACGCCAACGCCCTCAAGTCCGGCTATTACGGTCTGATCGACATCCGGAAAGATACGCCGGGCCCGGCCAACCTGAAGATTTTCGCCGAAACCGGCAACGGAACCCGTGCGCTCGCCTTTACCCGACGCATGTACCTTGACCGGCGGGACGAGCACTCGGGCCCGATTCCCGTCTACCGGCCGGCGCTTTTCTACAAGGTCGCCGCCGCCTTTCTCCGCGGAGCATTGCTGGGCCGGTTTGTCTTCGACAGCTGGAAGGAAACCCGCGCGGAGATCGCCCGCCTGCAATTGCACCTCGCCTCCAGCCTGGGCCGCGGCGACGCACCGAAGATTCCGCAGGCCATTGTCCGCCGGCGCGACCAGGATCCCTACACTCGCTGGGTCTGGCACAACCGCCTGACTGCCCGTCTCCGGTCCGTTCTGCGCCAGGACGCCGAGGCGCTGGTCCAGGCCGCTGGTCCGCTCATCAGCGTGGTGGTGCCGGCGTACAACACGCCGGAGAATTACCTGCGCGAATTGCTCCGGTCCCTCCACGAGCAGCTCTATGCGCGCTGGGAATTATGCATCGCCGACGACGCCTCGCCCCTGCCGCACGTCCGCCGCATCCTGGAGGAGGCCGCCCGAACGGATCCGCGGATCAAGCCCGTCTTTCGCACCGAAAACGGCCACATCGCCCGCGCCACAAATTCGGCGCTCGCGGCCGCGACCGGTGAGTTTGTCGCGCTGCTCGATCATGACGACCTGCTGCCGCCGGACGCGCTGCTCCATGTCGCCGAGGCCATCGCCCGCCACCCGAACGCCGGTTATCTTTATACGGACGAGGACAAGATCGACGATCATGGCCGGCGTTTCGATCCGCAATTCAAAGGCGGATGGAGCCCCGACATGGCGCTCACTCACAATTACACCCATCATCTTAGCATCATCCGCCGGACCATCGTGGAACAAGCCGGCCGGCTCCGCCCGGAATTCAACGGGGCGCAGGACATCGACCTCTTCTTGCGCTGCTGGGAGCTGATCGCGCCGGCTGATGTGATCCATGTCCCTTTTATCGGTTACCACTGGCGCGCCCACGCCGCGAGCACTGCCACCCGCGGCGACCAGAAGAACTACCTTTTCGATGCCGCCCGGCGCGGAATCGCCGAGGCCGTTCAGCGTCGCGGGTTGCGCGCCACGCCGGTGCTGCCCGCCTTTGCCACCACCTACGCCCTGTGCCTGCACCAACTGCAGTGGGACGCCGCCCTGCTCCACGAGAATCATGTTACGATCGTGATTCCGACCAAGAACCGCGCCGACCTGCTTCGCCGCTGCCTCGATTCCATTGCGCGCACCACCCCGCGGGAGAGCGTCAGGGTGGTGGTGGTCGACGACAACTCCGACGAACCCGAAGCCATCGCCTTCCTGCAAACGCTGCCTACCCGCACCGACTTGCGGTGCGAAGTCGTTTCCAATCCGGACCCGCGGCAAGAATTCAACTATTCCCGCCTCGTCAATCTTGGTACGACCCGGGCCGACACCCCGCTCGTCCTTCACCTTAACAACGATGTCGAGGCACTCGCGCCCGGCTGGCTCGAGGACATGGTGGGCTGGCTCAGCGTGCCCGGCACCGGTATCGTGGGAGCCAAGCTCCTCTATCCCGACGAGACGATCAACCACGCCGGCATCGGCCTCAGCCACGAAGATGGGCTGGCCCATGTCCTCTTCCATCGCGAACCGGCCAACGACCTCGGCTATCTGTTTCTGCCGCATGCCGCCCGCAATGTCGCGGCGGTTACCGGCGCCTGCCTGCTCACGCGCACCACCCTCTATCGCCAGTTGGGCGGTTTCGACGAGGAGAAACTTCAAGTTGCTTACAACGACGTGGATTACTGCCTTCGTGCCCAGACCCGCGGCTTTCGCACGGTCTACACGCCGCAGGCCGTCCTCCGGCACATTGGCAGCGCGACCCGGGGTCGCGCCTATGCGGAACGGGAGCATGTCGAATACATCGCACGGCACGGCAATTACCGTGATCCCTACCACAGCGAGACCCTCAGCTTCCCGCCGTGCAATCTGCCGCTTGATCCGTACCACCAGCGTTACGCGCTCACGGCCCGGCCCTTCCGCGCCCTGGTCTTTACCCACAACCTCAACTTTGAGGGGGCGCCGATCTTCATCTTCGAGTTGGCGCGGTACCTCGCCGAGCAGCCGGGCGTCTCACTGACCATCGCATCACCAAAAGACGGACCGTTGCGCGCCCGCTACGAGCAACTCGGCCTGAAGCTGGAGATCTGGGACGATACCGCACTGTGGCAGGCCAGGTCACCGGCCGATTTCTCGGCCAAATTGAAGTCGTTCGCCGGCACGCGCGCCTGGGAGGACATCGATGTTTTCATCGGTAATACGATGCTCTCTTTTTGGGTCATCCACCTGGCCGCCCACCTCGGAAAGTCCTCGGCGTTCTATCTCCACGAAAGCAACAAAGTGAAGCGCTTCTTTGCGCCCTTTCTGCCTCCCCTCCTGCACGACACCGTCGAGGAGGCTTTCCGGCTGGCGACGCGGGTCGTGTTTACCGCCCAAGCCACGCGCGATCTTTTCGAGGAATTGAACGGCAACGACAATTTCCGGACACTCCGCAGTTGGGTGGATTTCGCCCGGATCGAGGAGTTTGCCGCAGCGCACGACCGGTCGGCGCTCCGCCGCAAGCACGGGCTCGATCCCGACGCCGTGCTCGTGGTGAACATCGGTTCCATTTGCGAACGCAAAGGGCAGCATATCTACATCCGGGCGATCGACCTGCTCGAAAAGGATCTCGCCGCGCTCTTCCCGGGCAAAAAAATCCAGTGGGTGATGGTCGGGGCGCGCGAAGGCCTCTACATGGAAACGCTCCGGGAGGACATCGAACTCATGGGTCTGCACGACGTGAAGATCTTTCCGGAGACCGGCGAGATCTACGATTTCTACCGGCTGGCCGACCTTCTGGTCTGCACGAGCTTTGAGGAATCGTTCCCCCGTGTCCTGCTTGAAGCCATGGTGTTCGGCACGCGAATCGTGAGTACCAACGTCAACGGCATCCCCGAGATGCTGACCAACACCGACGAGGCCTACCTCGTGGGTGCCGGCGACCCGTTCAAGCTGGCCGCGGCGCTCAAACTGGCGCTCGCCGACCATATCGCCGGCAACCACAAGATGCTCTCGATGGCCCGGGCCCGGGCCGCCCGCAATTACCATCAGGCCCGATCGTTGCCCAAGCACCTCCAGGTGGTTCGCGAAGCGTGGCTCGGCTGAACGACGCCAGATGCACGAAACACCCTTCAGTTTCAGCCAGCTTGAGACTCCGGCTCCAGGTTCCGTGCTGCCACAAGGCAAGCACCTGCTCCGGGGCTGGGTCTGGCCCAAGCCGGGCGGCCTTTTCGTCGACGTGCGCGCACGGGTTGGTGAACGGATCTTTCCCGGCGTCCATGGCTTTCCCCGGGCCGATCTGGCGGCGCATTTCGCCACCGGCCGGCAATGCGCCCTGGCTGAGTTCCAGATCGCGGTCGAATTCGCCGCGGGTTCCGCTGATGTCGTGCTCGAGGTCTTGGAAATCGAGGGCCGCTGGTCGACGTTCCAAACCGTCAGTTGCCAGATTTCCGCGGCGACCCCGCCCGCCGACGTGGCGATGCCCTCTGGACCTTTGCGCTGGCACGAATATGGCCGCGCGCTCCAGATTCTTCTGCGCGAGCAGCGCCGACAACCCTGGCGTCAGCTCTCCGATCTCGCCCTCGAACTCGTTGCGGAGATTCCCTACCCGCGCGACTTGCGCCACCCGCACCTCCCTTTTCGCGGACACCTCGATGAACCGGCCGCTGTTACCGGATGCAGCTTCGGCCGGACCGCCGTTCTCGGTTACCTGTTCCATGAGACCCAGACCATCAAGCGCGTGTTGGCCACGTTTGACCTGCAAGCCTGGCAGACCGTCGAACATGGCCAGCCATCGCCCGGGCCGGCCGGTTACTACCCGCAGTTCGCAAACGCCGGGACCAGTGGACTCTTCGGCCTCATCGACGTACCAGCGCAACTTCCCAATCCCGTTTGTCTCCGCCTCTATGCCGAGCTGGCCGATGGCAGCCTGCACCTCTGCTCCGTGCAACGCAGCCGGCTCTTCACCAGCGACGAAGAAAAGACCCCCTACCCGCCGCCGAGCACCGCCGGTTTTGCCGCGACCCATGCGGCTTTGAAATCCGCCGTGAGCGCGCACGGCATCGAGGTGGTCGACGACGAGGAAATGCGCCGCGAGCTCACGCGCATTGAAGCGGACTTCCGCGCCCGCTCTCCCGGCAGGGTACCACAGGAAGCCGGCATCGGTGCCACGCTCAAACCCGCCCCGCTAAATTCGAGCGCACCATTGCCGCGCCGGATGCTGCTGGTGACCCACAGCCTGGATCTTGAGGGCGCGCCACTTTTTCTCGTCGACTATGCCGGACACCTTCAGCGGTCCGGTGTCAGCCTGACTCTGCTCAGCCCCACGGACGGACCGTTGCGCGAGCGATTCGAAACGTTGGGCGCCCGGGTTGAGCTGGTCGGAGCCGCGGCGATCTTTGCGGTCTCTTCCGCCTCCGCCGCCCGCAAGTCGATTGCCGACCTGGGTTTCGACTTTGCCGGCTACGATCTGGTGGTGTGCAACACGTTCACCACCTTCTGGGCCGTCCATGCCGCCAAGACGGCCGGGTGCCGGGTCCTGCTCTACCTCCACGAGAGCACGACCCCGGCGGTTTTTTATCAGGGTCGGGCGGTACCCGACGTCATCGCCCTCGTGAACGAGGCGATCGGCCTCGCCGACTGTGTTTCATTCACCACGTTGGCCACCCGGAACTTTCACGTCGATTATGGTCGGCCAAACGTTCACCGCCTGACCTCGGGTTGGATCGACGTCGCGCGCTTGGACGCCTGGCGCGCGCGCAATCCGCGGGAACGGTTGCGGGAACGATTCGCACTGGAAGCAAACGAGCTGCTGGTGACCAACGTGGGCACAGTCTCCAGCCGGAAAGGCCAGCATGTTTTCGCCCGCGCGGTAGACCTGCTCTGGCGACGCTACCCGGCCCTCGCGGCCCGCACCCGGTTTGTGATGCTGGGCGGACGCGCATCCTCCTTTGATGCCATGCTGGGCGACCTGCTGGTCCAACTGGGTCGCGCCAATCTCGTGGTGCATTCCGAGACGACGGACTACCTGCCTTACTATGCCGCCGCCGACCTGTTTGTCTGCTCGAGTTACGAAGAGTCGTCTCCGCGCGTCATCCTGGAAGCCATGGCGTGCGGCACGCCGATTCTCAGCTCTGGCGTCCATGGGGTGCCCGAAATGGTGCGCCCCGGGCTCGAAGCCACCTTGGTTCCGCCCGGCGACACCGTCGCGCTTTGCGAGCATATGGCGAAGTTGCTGCTTTCACCGGAGATTGGCCGCACCCTCGCCGCCCGCGCCCGCGCCCGGGTGGTCAACGAGTTCGAAGCCGGGATTCTGCTCCCGCGCCATGCGGCCCTCGCCGCCGAAGTCGCCGCCGGCCGGATCATTTGATTTCGACACTCCCGAGCATGGCCCAGTCGCGCGCGTAATTTCCGTGCGGCCCCGGACCGACGGTCAGCACCACGACGCCAGCATGCGCCAGGACAAAGGCGTGCTCGATTCGCCGCAGGCCACGATCCGACGCGACGTCGCGCGGATTGATCATTTGCGAAAAGAGCAATGCCCGCACGCCGTCCGGCCTTTCCTCTTCCAGACGAATTTCGATCCCGTCGGACCGGTCCGCCTCGGCAATTTTCGGACTGTAGGCCTCGGGCAAAATCGTCACTTCCGCCGAAAACGTGCGCGGGCCGCCCGGAATCTTGAACCAGAGCCGGGTGTCGGGATGCGCACTGAAAAATTTGCGCCCGTCATATTCAAAGGGATCGGTGCCAAAGGTGGTGTAGAATTTGAACGGCCTCGGCGTCATTCCCTGGAAATTATCCTGGTATCGGCGCAACAGTCCGGCCGTTGCGAGGTCATGCCTGAGCAACGGATTGGACGCGCTCGCCGGCGGATCGAGCAGCGTGATTTCCGGAACGTTCTGCAGGAGCGCAGCGGCGAACGGTCGGACTTGATCATGCAGCAGGACCACCACGTTGCGCCACCGGAACGCCGGACGCGGATCAATGTGGAAATACCGTGCGGCCAGGTCGATCAGCGTTTGGTTGCGGCTCTGGTCGCCAAAGAGCACGAGCGCCGTGACGTCCTCATCCTGCAACTGTGCGAATGCGGGTTCGATCATATCCCACGTATGCTCCAGGCTCAAACGGATCATCAAAGCCCGGCGTTGGGCATAATAGGGTGTCAGCGAGCTCCAGTCGTTTCCGGCAATCACCATCACCTCGCGCGGGGCCATCACCTGACGCAACGCGCGCGTGAGATTGTCGCCGCCCTCGCTGATCGCCTTCTGGTCGGGATAATAATAGGTCAGATAATCGCCCGCCTGCAGTCCGTAGACGGCCAGCGCCACTGCCCACGCTGCCACGCGCGGCATTCGCGACTCGAAGGCGCCGCAAACCGCCAGGCCAAACGCCACCATGAGGGTGAAGGCGCTGGCGACGTAGTAATACTCGTGCCAGGCGTATAGAATCGGGAAGATCAATTGCACCGCGAAAAAGAACATCACGAGCAGACCGATCAACCACCACCAGCGACGGGCAAACACGAGGGCAACCAACGTACAGCCGCACAAGACGGGCACCGTGGTCAGATCATGCGTCAGCACGTGCCAGTGCTGTCGCCAGAGATCGGGGGAGAACCGGACGCCCGTGCCGAAATTGTAGCCGGTCAACCGGTCGGAAATCAGGAACTGACCCGCCACCGAGAGCGCTTTGATCGCATCGGTGAAATGCACCCACCAGATGGAGGCGGCAAACGGACCGGCGACCGCCAGCGAGCACCACAGAAAGCGACCTCCCAACGCCCGCACCCGGGCGGGCTGATGCCAGTCCGTCCAAAACCACCATAACGTCCATAGAAATGCGGGCAGCAGAAAGAAAAGAAATGTCGTCACCTTAACCAGCCCGCAGCCCGTCCCGGCGAGCCCCGCCACCGCCAGCCACATCCAATTCCGTTTCTCGACCGCCTGCACATAGCCCTGCAGGAACCACGCCCCAAACATCAGGGCCATGGTCTCGATCAAAAAAGCCCGCGCATAATAGATGTAGAGCGGGCACGTCACGACCAGCCCAAGGACGAGCAGGCGGCGGGCCCGGGTCAGGCCGATCCGGGCCAGCAAAAGATAAAGGGCCGGCAGGGCCAGATAGAAACAGGCCAGACTCACGGTCCGCCCCGCCTGGGTCAGCGGCATCCCCAAGCCATCGGCCACCCAGACCACCGTCCATTGGTAGAGGGGAAATTCCAGGGGAATGGACCAGGGTTTGCCCAGTACCGGAGTGGGATACGCCAGGGAAAAATTGTGCTCTTGCCGGATAAAAAACGCGGAGATGGCGGTCTGGGTCTGCCGGAATTCACAACCCGGAAGATTCAAGGTGGTCCAGCCCACGGTCGCACCCCAGACATGGAAAACCAAGGCCGCACAAAACAGCAGCAGGGCCAGACGAAATTCACGGCGTTCGGTCTTCGCCATGATATTGCATTCCTCCATGCGGCAAAAATGCCGGCCGTGCCAGTGGTGCCAATCCCTTTTTGGGCCCGGGCAATCGCTGCCAGCTTCGCTTTACAAGCCGGGATTCCGCCGCAAGCGTACCCAGCGATCCGACCAAACGGTTCACGCATGCAGGAAACCACCCAAGCATTCTTTAAACTGGATAATTACGCCAATGGCGCGGTGGTGCCCGGGACACAGGTTCAGCTCACCGGTTGGGCAGTGGCCAAGCCGGGCTACTTCTTGACCGATCTCCGGGTCAGGGTCGGTTACACGATCTATCCCGCGAGTTTTGGGCATCCGCGCACCGACCTGGCCCAATATTTCAAAGCTCGCGAACCGTTTTTGCTCGCGGGATTCGAAGTCGGGTTAGCTGTCCTCGCCGGGGAAAACCGCTTGGAATTCGAAGCCTGCGAGATCAACGGGCAATGGCTGCCGGTAGCTACCGTCGTGGTGGTGGGTCCACCTTCCGCCCAGGGGTCCGCTGCGTTGACCGGCGCGGTGCAGCCTCATGAATTTGCCCGGGCCCTGCGGCTGGTACTGCAAGAAGCCGCGAGCCAGGGTGTGGACGCTGCCGCCGGCCTCGTGGCCGATCTGTTGCCGCTGCCCCACATCATCCGCTACCCGGCGCTGCCGTTCCATGGCCATTTGCACCATCCACCGCTGCTGCAGCGCACCGAGTTCGGCCGCGTGGTCGTGGAAGGGTGGTTGTTTCATGAGACGGAAAAAATCCGGCGCGTGGCCGCCACCGTGGATTTGCAGGCTTGGCAGATGTTGGAGCAAGACGGCTCTATTCCGTATGTCGCCGGCTTGTTTCCGCAGTTTTCCCAAGCCACGGCCTGTCGCATCTACGGCACCATTGACGTGCCGGCGCAGCTTCCCCAGCCGCTGAGCGTACGAGTCTATGCCGAACTGACTGACGGCAGCTGGCATCTGTGCCACGTCGAGCGCTGCCATCTTTATGGCGACGAGCAGTACAAGAAAGGGTATGGCCGGTTCAGCCCGGTCACGTTTGCCCGCGGGGTGCGCAGCTTGCGGACCGCGTGCATTAAACGTGGATTTGCCGTTCCACTCGACAGATGGTTTCTGCGGGCTTTGAAGGAGGTGTGGCGGGAATATCGGGACCGCGCCCCCGGACGGACGCGGGCGGTTCCGGCCGTGCTGGCGCCGTTCCCCCCCGCCGCGACGGACCTGCCCGGCAGGATCGCGCTGATCACCCACAACCTGAATTTCGAAGGCGCGCCACTCTTCCTGCTGGAATATGCCGGCCATCTGGCAGGTCACGGCGCGAGGCTGTCCGTCATCAGTGCCGCTGACGGGCCCTTGCGCACGAAATTCGAAGCTTTCGGCGCCACGGTGGAGATCGTCGATGTCGCCTCTTTGCTGAAGGCCGAAAACGCTCGCGTCCTCCGCGCCGCCTTGGGCGCGCTGGTGCCAAGCTTGAATCTTGCCGCAGCCGACCTGGTGGTCGCGAACACCCTTTCGACCTATTGGGGCGTGCATCTCGCCCGTACGGCCGGGCAGCGTTCGCTTTTCTACCTCCATGAAAGCACCACGCCCGAAAGTTTCTATTTCGGCTATATGGCGCCGGCCACCCTGCCAGTCGTCAGGGAGACCTTTGCGCTGGCTACTCACGTCTCGTTCCTGACCGAGGCAACCCGCCGGTACTATCAGCCGCACCTGACCAGATCCAACCACAGCATCAATCCGGGCTGGATCGACCTGGCCGCGGTCGATCGCTTTGTCGCGGACAATCCCCGCCCGCAGCTCAGGGCCCGGCTCGGCATTTCTTCCGCAACGCGGCTCGTGGTGAACATTGGCACCATCTGCAACCGCAAGGGCCAGCATATCTTCGCCCGAGCGGTGGACCTGCTCTGGCGGCGCCGGCCGGATCTCGCCGTCCGGTGCGAATTCCTGATGGTGGGCGGTCGCGAAAGTGCTTACGATCACGCCATCGCCTTCCTGATCGCCGACCTGAACCGGACCAACCTCCGGGTTGTTGCCGAAACGCCGACGCCCTATGAATACTACGGCGCAGCCGACCTGTTTGTGTGTTCCAGTTACGAGGAGTCTTTTCCCCGCGTCCTGCTCGAGGCAATGGCCTTTGCCGTGCCGATTGTCAGCACGGACGTACACGGAATTCCCGAGATCGTCCGTCCGGGTGAGGAAGCCCTGCTGGTCCCGCCCGGCGACAGTTCGGCTCTGGCCGACGCCATGGCCCGGATGCTGGATGACGGCAAATTCGCCAGGTCCCTTGCCGATCGCGGCCGGGTGCGGGTGACGGCAAACTACGATGCAGCCTTGCTCCTTCCGCGCCACGCGGCGCTTGCCGTAGCGACCGCCAGCCTCCCAGTCTGAAGCATGCACCAACCCGGCGGCTGGCAATTCGACGTTGAGGTCCATCCTCTGGCATGGCGCTTCCCCGCCGGCAAGACCTGGATTGCCGGCTGGATCCGGCCGCCATCGGGCCAGGTCATCACTGACATCCGGGCACGCCTTCACCACCGGGTTATACTCGGCCTTTGCGGATTGCCCCACCCGGCCTTCAACGAAGGCTCCGCCGTCACGCCCGAGCCGTGCCGTCCCGGATTTTCATTTCTCCTCGCCCCGCAGCCCGGCGCAACCCGCCTGCGGCTTGAAGCCCGTGACCGGTCCGGCCGATGGACCGAGTTTTTTGGCACGGGAATTTCGGCTGCTCCGGGAGCTCCCGTTCCTTCTCCCACCAGCCTGAGCCCCGCATTGCCAAGGCTGGTGACTGAACTTTTGCGCCGTCGGATGCGCGCAGCCCACCGCAGCTGGACCGAATTGGCCGATGAGTTGGTCATGGAGTTTGTCGCTGAACCGCTGAACGCGCACCCCAACCCTCCTTTCGTCGGGGCCCTGGAGGAACCGCACGACGTCGGCCGGCTGCGTTACGGCCTCATCCCTGTGACCGGCTGGCTGGCTCATCCCGGAGCGAAGATCACCCGGCTGTCGGCCGTGATTGATCCGCTGCCGGCCAAACTGCTTCCGCATGGATTGGCCCGCCAGGATATTGCCGGGACCTTTCCCGCCCTCGCCGCTCACTCCGAATCCGCCTTTGTCGGGGAGATCGCGCTGCCGCCCGATCTCGCCGTCCCGGTCTTGCTCAAGATATTCGTGGAACTCGACCGCGGTGAAGCACACCTTGCCTTTGCACAGCGCTTTTTCCCCCGCCACCACGGCGATTCGGGGAAGATGCCGGCCTTGGTCTCGGGCGCCACCTTTCTTCGCGCGGTCTGGGCTTTGCACCGCTCAGCCAAACGATACGGTCTGGTCCGCCTTGGCCTTATCAAGGAGGCGCGGGCAATCTGGACCGGTTATCAGTCCCTACCGGCCTATCGTCCGAAAGATCGTCCGCCTCTCCGGGCCAGGGATCCATTTCAATCCAAGACTGGACCGAACCGCCGGAGCCGCGACGATACGGGTGTCCCGTCGGCCGGCGGGGCAACTGCGCCCGAAGCAGCCGCACCCGCGACAACCGTGATTGCCCCGGCGGATGACATGTGCGTACCCGATGCTTCGCAGTATTTCCATCTCGGCCGGGAGGCTTTGCGGCTCGTGCAGGACGCGTGCGCTCTGACGGAGGCGAAGCGCATTGGCGCCATTTTGGATTTGCCGTGCGGGTATGGCCGGGTCGCCCGCTGGCTGCGAACAGCCTATCCAACGGCCCGCTTGACTGCCTGCGACATTCAGGAGCCGGCGGTTGCATTTTGCATCGAACAGCTTGGCGCGGTTGGTGTGCAAGCGGCTGTTGACGGCAGCCATTGGGGCGCCTTGGCCGGGCCCTACGATATCATCTGGTGCGGCTCACTGCTCACCCATCTCGGCCGCGACCAGTGGGTCGAGCACCTCAGGAGGTTTGCCGAGCGACTGGCCCCGCATGGTGCCCTGGTGTTTACCAGCCACGGTCTCCTGGCGCTGGACAAACTCCAGAGCGGGGAAAAGGACTACGGTTTGTCGCAGGCCTTGATCACGCGTTTGTGTGCCGCGGCGGTGGCGGATGGTTTCGGCTACGTCGATTATCCAGATACGCCGGGCTATGGCATTTCTGTTTCCCAGCCTTCGTGGGTCCTTGAGCTGATCGCCAAAGAGACGGAACTGAAAGTCGTGGATTTCCGCGAGGCCGAATGGGACCAGCATCAGGATGTAGTCGTGTGCACGCGAGAGCCCGATGCTCCTGGTGAATTGCCAGCCAAGAGTTGACCCGGCATCGCCGGCGTCCAATTTCGTCTGGTTGTCCCTCTCAATACATGCGCGCCAAGGCGCCTTTCAAACACTCACTCTCGTTTAGGCCATGTCTGCGCCTCCTGGCTGGCAGTTCGCGGTAGAAATCCATCCAACCGACTGGCGGTTTCCGGCCGGACAGTCGTGGGTGGCCGGCTGGATTTACGCCGGCGAACACAACTTCATCACGGACCTGCGGGCGTGGATCGACGGCCGGGCGTTCCTCGGCCTGCCCGGTCTGCCCAAGCCCGGACTGGACGAGAAGTTATCAGGGCGGCCGGGACCGCCGTATTCAGGTTTCACCATCCGGATGGAGCCCCAGCGAGGTGCGCGTCTGTTGCGCCTCGAAGCCCGCGACATGGCGGGGAGCTGGTCTGAATTCTTCCGCACCGATATCAATGTGGATGACCGGGCCGCAACCTTCCCGGCCCCAGCCGCGCTCGCCAGCCGGCTGCCCGAACTGGTGCCCGGCTTGTTACGGTTGTACGCGCAACGAGCGTCGGTCCCGTGGCGGTTACTTGCTGACGAAGTCGTTGCCGCCGCGTTAGCCGAGCCGCTCAATTCGCTGCCGGTTCCGCCATTTCACGGTGCGCTTGAGGAGCCCAGGGACCACGGTTTGCTGCGCTACGGACGGCTCGCCGTCACGGGCTGGCTGGCGCATCGCACTGCGAAAATCAAACGCGTCACCGCGATCGTGGACGCCGTCCAGGAATGCCAGCTCCGGCACGGACTGCCGCGCTCCGACATCGGCGGGGTTTTCGCCGATCTGCCCGGGAGCGAACGCTCGCAGTTCGTCGGTCATGTCGATCTGCCGGCGAATCCGGGTTCCCCGGCCCTCCTCAAGGTTTTCGCCGAGATGGAAAACGGCGAGAAACACCTCGTCTTTGCCCAGCGTTTTGCGCCGAAAGTCGTCGCGGGAGCCGACGTTCCGCTGCCCCCGCTCTCCCGTGCCACGTTCGCCCGGGCGGTGTGGGCGCTCCGGGGTGCCGCCGGGCGTTTCCATCTGCCGCTCGGCCGCGCCCAAGAAGCCTTGAGACGAACCAGGACCGCATGGACAGACTTCCGGGCCGAAGCCCCCGTAAAGACGGGCCAAAGTACAGTGCGCACGGCCTCTGCGCCAGCCGGCATCAAGGCCGGACCGCTGCGGGTGCTTGTTGCCACGCACAACCTCAACTTCGAGGGCGCGCCCTGGTTCATCTTCGAGCTGGCCCGGTTTCTTGCCGCTCAACCGGGCGTAAGCGTGCGCGTAATCTCGCCGCAGGACGGACCTATGCGCCGGGTTTTCGAAGAGGCCGGCATGCCCGTGACCGTGATAGACCTGGCGTCTTCTTGGCGCGCCGAATCGGTCGGAGAATTCGGCCGCGCACTTGATTCTGCCGTCAAAATCGACTGGAGCGATACCGACCTGGTGATCGCAAACACCATGGTCTCTTTCTGGGTGGTGCATCTGGCTTCAGCCGCCGGCAAGCCGTCGTTGCTCTATGTTCACGAAAGTTCCGCCATTCGCCGTTTCTTTCAACCGATTGTGAAGCCCGTGCTGTTTCCGGTCATCGAGGAGGCTTTCCGGCAGGCGGCTCGCGTTGCTTTCACCGCCGATGCATCGCGTCTGGTTTTCGACTACCTGAACGAGCGCGGCAATTTCGTCCTGTTACCCAGTTGGGTCGATGTCGCGCGCATCGACTGTTTTGCACAGGCCCACCACAAGGCAGCGCTGCGCAGCAAACATCGTCTCGATCCCAACGCCGTCCTGCTGGTGAACATCGGCTCCGTCTGTGAACGCAAGGGTCAGCATATCTTCATCAGCGCCGCTCAGCTGCTGAAGGAGGAATTGCGCATCACCTACCCGGGACGGAAGATCCAGTTCGTCATCGTCGGAACCCGGCCAGGGCTTTATCTGGACGCGCTCAAGCAGGAAGTGGAACTGCATGCGTTGGACAACATCGTGTTTCTGCCGGAGTCAGGCGAGATTTTCGACTTCTACCGGTTGGCCGACATTTTCGTCTGCACCAGTTTTGAGGAATCGTTTCCGCGGGTGCTATTGGAGTCGGCCGCCTTTCGCATTCCCATCGTCACAACCAACGTCAACGGTATAGCCGAGATGCTGGCCGCCGATGAAGCGTGGATCATCCCGCCGGGCGACCGATATCAGCTCGGCGACGCGATCAAGCAGGCGCTGGCCGCCCACCTTGCCGGGGACTCGCGGCGCGCGGATAAAGCCCGCACCAGTATTGTTCGGAAATATCACGAGGCAAATTCACTCCCGTTGCACCTGGCGCTCGCGCGGGAGGCAGCTGCCGAGCATCGCCACTGACCCGTGCGCGAATCCGACCATTGCTTCCACAACCTTGAATGGCCTCCGCCCGGTGCGCGGGTGGCTGGGCCCATCGTTTGGCTACGCGGCTGGGTGGTCGGCAAACCCGGCCTTGAGGTCACCGACGTGCGAGTCTGTTGCGCCACCGGCATGCACCTTGGGGTTCTCGGCCTCCCGCGCATTGATCTCGCCGCGCACTTCAAGACCAGCCGACCGTGGTTACCCGCGGAATTCGTCGTCGGCGTGCCGTTGCCGGCCGGTCCCGCGGAGTTGCAGATTGAGGCCATGGATGAACATGGCAACTGGCACTTGCTGCAGGCGCTCTCGCTCACGAATTCCGACGAAGGCGCCGTCAGCCCCCGCATTGAGGGAGAAATCGTCAGTCATCCCGGCGGAAGTTCGACCATGCGCGTTCCGCACCTGCCGTTTCATGGACATCTCGACGAGCCCGGGGATGAACTTGGAGTCCACGATGGCCGGATCAACCTGTTCGGCTGGCTGCTGCACGAGACGGAAGCGGTACGCCGGGTGCTGGCCACCACCGATGGCCTGGTTTTCAACGTGCTCGAATCCGGAATCACTGATGATTCGCTTTCAACCAAGTTCCCAGAACACCCCGCCGCGCGGCAGGCCCGGCTGCGGGGAGCCGTCGACGTTCCGCCGACCTTGCCGAGTCCATGTTGTCTGCGCGTTTATGCACAGCTGGCCGACGGCTCCGTGCATCTTTGCTTCGCGCGCCGGTTGGTTTGCGATGCGCCGCGGAACCCCGGGAAAGAACTCCGTTGCGGCCCGTTCGTTCAGCGCATGCTGAAAGCGGAAACGCAGGTTTCGTCGCGCCGGCCAACGGCATTGCCGTCACTTGCCTCGGGCCGGCCGCGCCGGCTGCTGTTCATCGCCCGAACATTGCAGCCGGACGACGCGACCCTGCGGGCCCTGGATGTGGTCCGCCACCTCGCCGCCACGGGGCGGTGGGTGACGCGGATCGTCGCAGCGGCAGACGGTCCCTTGCGTGGCGAATTTGAGAGCGGTGGATGTCCGGTGCAGATTGTCGATCCACGCGCATACTTCGGCGCCACCAAGGATGCGGACGCCGAAGCCGCGCTCGCGACCCTTGGCCGCGAGATCTGGTGGCGTCACCTGGACGCCGTGGTGATTTTCGATCCGCAGAGCACTTGGGCCGGAAGACTGGCGCAACAACACGGCATTCCGGTGTTCGACGACCCGGCTGATTCGCTGGCTTGGTTCGCGCCTGGCCGGTCGCCCGTCCGCGATCACGATGCGGATTTCGTCGCTCCCATCCGCGGCCTGGCCAGCCATGGGGCCGGCGTTCTGTTGCAGGCCGCCGCTCATCTGGCGCGCCATCACCCGACTTTGCTGGGCACCCGGAAGATCATTGTCGCCGACTTGCGCGATACCGTTGAAGAGACGCTATTCCAGAACGGCACCAGCGTGAATTTGGCCGCCGGGCTCGCGACCGGAACATTCCCGACTCGCGCGGCAGCCGTCGTCTGTCCGGCATTTGAAGGGCATCCCCATCGGACCATGCTTTCGGCTTTGGCCGCCGGCATTCCACTGATCACGACACCGTCACCGGTGCTGGCTGCTGCGTTCAGCCCCAATGAAGTGTGTTATGTTTCCCCGGGCAATCCGCTCTCACTTGCCCACGCCCTCGTTGATTTGCTGGCCAATCCCACCGCAACCGATCGCCGCGCCGAGGCCGCCCGCCGCATTGTCGTCAGCGCATTTGCGCCGGCAGACCAACTACCCCGCTGGGAGAAACGGTTGGAAGCCGCCGTGCGCAAATGACGCCCGCCGGCGCGGGCGGGCTTGCGCCCGGCCCCGGGCTTCGCCTTAGTGCTCGTTCCCAGACGTGAACGAAAACGACGCCTATATCTTTGAGATCGAGGAGCCCAGGCAATGGACCTTCGCGGGCGAGCCGATCTGGATCAGCGGCTGGTTTGTGTCCAAGGTGGGCGCGGTGTTCTCCGACATCCGCGCCGTCATCGACGGGGTGCCCCATTTGGGCATCCTCGGACAGCCGCGCGAGCCCATCGAACTGCGCCACCGCGGATATTTCGGTTTACCGCACGCCGGGTTTGCCCTGCGGCTGCTTCCGCCGCAAGGCGCAAGCCAACTGCGACTGGAGTTGCTTGATGCCGGGCAAAACTGGGTCGAGATCTGGCGCACCGGGATTGAGGTTACCGGGGGCCCGCCGCCGGGAGCGAGCCTCCGGCTCGAACTGCTTCCAATCCAGATCGAACGATTGCTCCAGGGGCGGCGCGCCTCGCCAGAAGATGCGCTGGCGGGGATTGCCGACCATCTCGCCCAGGAAATCGCCGCCGTGCCGCTCGACACGCTGCCCAACCCGCCCTTCTTTGGTTCACTGGAAACCCCCGGGGCGTTCGGTGGTTCGCAATTTGGCAAACTGAAGGTTGAAGGTTGGATAATCCACCAGGATCAGCGGATCAAACGGCTGATTGCCACCACCCATCCGCTGGTCGAAAACGTCATGGACTACGGCGCTCGCGAACGCGCCGACGCCGGCCGGCTTTTCCCGGAACATCCCCACGCGGCCCGCTCGCAGTTCTTCGGCATGGTGGATATCGACGAGGGCGTTCCCGACCCTGTTTGCCTGAAGATTTTCGCGGAGCTGGAGGATGGCACCATCCATCTGGTTTTTGTCCGACGTTTCCTCCAGCGCAGCTGCACCCAGTTGGAGCGGCCACTGCCGGCCTTCAGCCGCGGCGTGTTCATCGAAACGATGAGGGAGTTCATGGCCGCCTGCCGCCGGCAAAACATCCGGCTCGGCCCGACGGGCCAGTTCTGGCGGGCCGGCTGGAAGGCCTATCATAATTTTCACCGCGACGCCCCGCCGGCTCCGTCCGGTTCAAGCCCACGGCACGAAAAACCCTACGCGGCCTGGCTGGGCGCGAACCGGCTGACGGTACGCCTCCAACAAGTGCTGGCAGATTCAGCAAACAAGATAGAAAAAACAGGTGGTCCGACGTTCACCTTGCTGATTGATACGTCCGGTTGCACTGAGACACATCTGCGGGAACTGGCGGCGTCTCTTCAGGCGCAAATCTATTCGCCCTGGGAAGCTTGGTTTGCCGGCGCACCGCCGCCAGTCGGCTCCGACGCCCGCTGCAAGCCCGCTTCAGCGTCGGACACCGGCGACCTCGTGCGGATGCTCAATTCCACGGCTCATCAGGCCAAGGGCACCCATC
This sequence comes from Opitutia bacterium, assembly GCA_037446975.1. GTDB lineage: Bacteria > Verrucomicrobiota > Verrucomicrobiia > Opitutales > Opitutaceae > Lacunisphaera. Next base: position 17,924 of record JBBIHQ010000031.1, on the reverse strand, counting down.
TGGCGTTGGTGCCCGGCCACTCCCGCTTGTCGCCCGATGCCTTGCTGGAGATCGCCGAGCGGATCGCCGCCCGTCCGGACCTTGAGCTGGTCTATACCGATGAGGATGTGATGGACGAGACGGGGACGCAGTCCGGGCCGAAATTCAAGCCGGACTGGAGCCCGGCGCTGGCATTGTCCGGACTTTATCCCGGCCAGTTGAGCGTGGTGCGGAAAGAACGTTTTGTGGAGGTCGGTTCGTTTCGGGAGGCCTTTTCCCGCGTTCTCTGGTTTGACCTGCTGCTTCGAATCGGCGACCGGCTGACGGATCGGACCGTGGCCCATGTTCCACTCGTCTGCCACCACGCGCGGGCAAGTTTCCTGCTACCGGTCGAGCCCAGCGATCCTGCGGTCGAACAGGCCCGGCAAGCGCTGGTTGATACGATGGCCCGGCGTGGCTGGGCGGCAGCGCCGTTCCTGCCGGAGACGGCGCATCATCGCCGGCTGCGTTATCACCAGTTGCGCTGGGACCAAAGCATCCTCACCCAACTGCAGGTGACCATCGTCATCCCGACCCGCGACAAACTGCACCTGCTGCAAGAGTGCATCGAGCTGCTCGACGAAACGGTGGACTGGCGTTACGTGAAGCTCCTGATCGTTGACGATCATTCGCGCGACGCCGACGCCGTGCGCTACCTGGAGGCGATCCAGAAACGCCACGACCTCATGTGCATGGTGGTTCGTCCGTCCGATCCGCATGCGCCGTTCAACTACTCCCGGCTCGTCAATGCCGCGCTGCCTCACATCGACACGCCCCTGGTTCTCCACCTGAACAACGATGTCAACGCGCTCGAACGTGGCTGGCTGGAGGAAATGACCGCGTGGTTCACCCAGCCCGACGTGGGTGTGGTCGGCGCGAAACTGGTTTATCCGGAGAAGACCCTCAATCATACCGGCATCATCATCGGGCCGCACGGCGGTCTGGCGGACACACCCTATGCCCGGGTGCACGAACGCGATGTGCCGGAGGTGGAATGGCACTCGGCGGCGCGCGAAGTGTCGGCGGTCACCGGCGCCTGCCTGATGACCCGCGCAGAGGTCTACCGGCAGCTTGGCGGATTTGACGAGGCGGACTTCGGCGTGTCCTACAACGACGTGGACTACTGCCTCCGGGTGCGGGCCGCCGGCCACCGTATCATCTACACGCCGCAGGCAAAATTGATGCATTGGGGCAGTGCGACGCGCGGGGTGACCTTCGATGAGGCGGAGCACATCGCCTTTGTGCAACGCTACCCGAGGTTTCGCGACCCGTATTACAGCCCGCACCTTGAACTGTTCGCCGGTCGGCTGCAGTGCCGCGGGGCGGTGCACGCGCGCACCAGTCGCGCCGGCCGGCTCCGGCTGCTCCTGCTCACCCACAACCTCAACCTCGAAGGGGCGCCGCTCTTCCTGCTGGAATATGCCACTTACATGGCGCGTGATGCGGGCTTCGGATTGGAAATCCTTGCCTCGCAGGACGGCCCGCTGCGGGCGGCCTTTGAGGCGCTGGGTGCCCACATCACGCTGGTCGACGCGGCCACCATCTATGCGGCCGACAACGAGGAGCTGTTCCATGACCGGCTGGCTGACGTCTCCCATCAAATCGACTGGGACCACATCGACGTGGTGGTGTGCAACACGCTGGTCAGTTTCTGGGGCGTACATCTGGCCCAGCGCGCGGGCAAGCCGTCACTCTTCTACATCCACGAAAGCTCGTCGATCTTCCGTTTCTTCGAGCAGAAGCTGCGGCTGGAGATGCACCACCTCGTGGGCGAGGCCTTCGAGCGGGCGACCGGCGCGCTCTTCCTCTGCGCCGCCACGCAAGCCTATTATGCCGACCATAACCGGCACGGCAATTTCCGGATCGTGCCGAGTTGGATCCAGATCGACCGGATCGAGGAATTCCGCCGGCAACACACCCGGGCGGAACTGCGCCGGAAACACGGATTCGCGGACGATGAGGTCGTGATCGCCAATATCGGCACGGTCTGCGAGCGGAAGGGCCAGCACATCTTCATCCGCGCCATCGACCATTTCAACCACCACAACCGCGGGCGGGGACCGGTCCGCTTTGTCATGGTCGGCGCCCGTCCGGGCATTTACCTGGATCTGCTCCAAGGCGACATGGCCAAGCTCGACCTGCCCAATGTGACCTTGGTACCCGAGACGCGCGAGGTGCTCGACTTCTTCCAGCTCGCCGACCTGTTTGTCTGCACCAGTTACGAGGAGTCGTTCCCGCGCGTGGTGATGGAGGCCATGGCGTTTCGCACGCCGATTGTGACGACGGACGTGCACGGCATCGCGGAAATGGTCCGGCAGCGCGCCGAGGCTTATCTGGTCAAGGCCGGCGAAGTGGAAGGGCTTTCGCGGATGATGCACATTTGCCTGGCCAAGGAACGCAGCGGCAAGTCGCTCACACCGACCGCCTATTCGAAAGCCCTGCGCTTCTACGACCACCGCAAGGTGCTGCCCGTCCATGTGGACCTGGCCCGTGAAGCGTGGCTGAGCGGCCATTAGCTCGTCCCGGCGCGCCCGGTCACATCGTCTGTCCAGGGCGGAAAAGGGGTTGCTCGCGTGAGTGACGCTGCAATAAGCGGGAGGCTTTTTCGACCTTCGCTCTTCTTGCGGCAGACCGTCGCCCGACCGGCGAGGCGGCCCCGGGACCGGCCCGCAGCGCCCCGCCCCTCGATATTCGATTCCAAAGGCCTCCAGTCTTGCGATAACACTTTATCTCGCGAATTGCTCCCGGTAGTCTGGATTGTCACCACCTTGGTCCTTTCCGAAATATTCCGCAACCGCTGAAGATCAATTGAGCCCTCCCCTTACGTCGCAGTCTCTCCCGGACATCCGCCAACGATGCGCCGACCGGTTGCTGCGGCTTTATCAGACGGCGCATGCCGGGCACATCGGCTCGTCTCTGAGCTGTCTGGAAATCCTCGTGGAGCTGTGTTTCCGCCGGTTGTCCACGGACGATGTGCTGATCCTCTCCAAGGGCCATGCGGCCGGAGCGCTCTACACCACCCTCTCTCTCTCCGGCCGGTTACCCGAAACCACGCTCGAGACATTTTATCAAGACGGCACCCTGTTGGCCGCTCATCCGCCCTGTTCCGGCAAGCTCCAGGCCATCCCGTTTGGCACCGGCAGCCTGGGTCACGGTCTGAGCCTCGCCTGCGGCACCGCCCTGGCTCAGCGCTACACCGGACGGAAATATCATGTCTATGCCGTGCTCTCTGACGGCGACTGCAACGAAGGCTCGACGTGGGAAGCGGCGTTGTTTGCCGCGCAGCACAAACTATCCCAACTGACGGTCATCATCGATCTCAACGGGCTTCAGGGCATCGGCTACACGAAGGACATCCTGAACCTCGAGCCGATTGCCGACAAATGGCGCGCCTTTGGCTTCGCGGTGTCGGTGGCCGAGGACGGCAATGACTTTGCCAGTCTAATCCGCGCCCATGATGCACTGCAGGGCAAGACCGGGCCCGGCTGTCTGATCGCCCGCACCGTCAAGGGCCACGGTGTGTCGTACATGGAGAACCGGATGGAATGGCATTACCTGCCGATGAAGGACGAACAATTCAACCAAGCCGTACAGGAAAGCCAAGGCGCCTCCACGGACGGAACCACCGGACCCTGAAATCGAATGCGCGCGGAATTCGCCCAGTGGATTGAAAGTTTTGGCCGGCGGGAGCCCCGTTTCATTTTTCTGACCGGCGACCTCGGCTTTGGTGCGTTGGAAAATGTCCAGGCGGCCCTCGGGTCCCGGTTCGTCAACATGGGCGTCAGCGAGCAAAACATGGTTTCGGTCGCGGCCGGGCTGGCCCGGCAGGGTCTGCTCCCGCTTTGTTACAGCATCGCGCCGTTTGCCGTCTTTCGACCCCTCGAACAGATTCGGCTGGATGCGGCGTTGCACAACCTGCCGGTGAAGATCGTGGGCAACGGCGGCGGATACGGCTATGGCATCATGGGCGCCAGCCACCACGCCATCGAAGATCTGGCCGTCCTGTCGTGCCTGCCAAATCTCTCCTGTGTCGCGCCGCTCTGCAATTCCGACGTGGCCGGAGCATGCGAAGCCGTCTTCCGGCACGACGGCCCGGCCTACTTGCGGCTCGGCCTCGGAATCTGGCCGGACGGTTCCGATGCCCTGCCGGATTTTCAACCGGTCCGCCGGCTGGTCGCCGCGCGCGACCGACGCCCCAAGTTGACGGTCGCCGGAATCGGCCCGGTCCTGCTCAACGCACTGCCCTGGATCCGCGCCAACGGGAAAACCGACCTCTTTGCGGTGTCGCAGCTGCCGCTGCCCGTCCCCGACCCAGCGCTTGCCGAGAGCGTCGCAGGATCCGGTCAGTTGCTGGTGATCGAGGAACATGTGGCCCGTGGCGGATTGGGCGAACACCTCGCGGCGACGCTGGCCCGGCAAGGGGTCCGCTTCAAACTGCATCACCGGCATGCTGGCGGATATCCCACCGGCCGTTATGGCAGCCAGCGCTTTCACCAACAACAATCCGGTCTCGACCCCGATTCACTGCAAGCCACTCTGGCGGGGCTGGTATCCTGACGCGCCCAAGCATGCCTGACAAAATCCCAACCGCCGCCGCCGCCGATCTGTGCACCGACAACTGGACCGAAGCCGACCGGGAGGAAGCGCGCAAGCTGCAAGGCCCCGTCTGGGTGGTGGGCGCTTCCGGGTTCATCGGAGCCAAACTGTTTTTTTCTCTTTCCCGCGTGCGCCCCGATGTCTTCGCCGTTTCCCGCCACGTGGAATCGGGCTGGCGGTTGCTGCACTGTCCGTATCCCAATCGCATCACGCTCGATCTTACGTTGCCCCGCGAAGTGGATGCAGCGGTTCGGAAGCACCGGCCGCGCACCGTGTTCAACCTTTCAGCCTACGGGGCGTATGAACGGCAGAACATCCCGGCCCGCATCCACGAAGTCAACTACACCGGCACCCTGAATCTCGTCACTGCACTGCTCGAGTCCGGTTGTGATGCTTTCGTGCAGGCCGGAACTTCCTCTGAGTACGGGCTCAATTGCGCCGCGCCGGCGGAATCTGATCGGCTCGAGCCCAACAGTGACTATGCGGTGTCAAAAGTCGCGTCGTCCTACCTGCTGGGTTATTACGGGCGCCTCAAGCGCTTCCCTTGCACCCATCTCCGCCTGTATTCGGTCTATGGTCCGTGGGAAGAAAGGGACCGCCTGGTCCCGACCCTGGTTCGCCTCGGTCTGCAGGGCCAGTACCCGCCCTTGGTCAACCCGGCGATCTCGCGGGATTTTCTCTACGTCGATGACAGCACGCGGGCCTTCGTGAAGGCCGCCCGGCTGACGTGTCACACGGATCCCGGCCGGACCTTCAACATTGCCACCGGCACCAAGACCACGCTGGCGGAGATTGCCCGGCAAGTGCAGCAGACCTTTGCCATTCCTTCGGCCCCGGTCTTTGGCGCCATGCCGGATCGGAAATGGGACCTGCCCGAATGGTATGGCAACCCCGCCCGCGCAGCGGCGCAACTCGACTGGACTCCCCGCGTTTCACTTGCCGACGGGCTGGCGCTCACCGCCGAATGGGAAAAGCTGGCGGCGCCATTGGTCCGGTTTGCCGTGGTGGCCCGCAAGACGGAGAAGCTCTCCGCCATCATCGCCTGCTACCGTGATCATCAGGCCATTCCGCTCATGCACGAACGCCTGACCAAGGTATTCACCGACCTCGGGGTCGACTATGAGATCATCTTCGTCAACGACCGCAGTCCGACGGAAGACGAAGCGGTCATTCGAAGGCTGTGTGAAGAGGATCCCCATGTGGCCGGCATTTCGCACTCCCGCAATTTCGGATCCCAAAGCGCCTTTCTCAGCGGCATGGAAGTTGCCACCGGCGATGCCGTCATCCTGCTCGATGGCGATCTGCAGGACACGCCGGAAACCATTGCGGCGTTCCATGCGGAGTGGAAGAAAGGTTATGAGGTGGTCTTTGGCGTGCGCGTCAAGCGCGAGGCGGCCTGGTACATGCAGATCCTCTACAAGGTGTTCTACCGCCTGTTTCATCACCTTTCCGACGTGGAGATACCCGTGGACGCCGGGGATTTTTCGCTCATCGACCGCAAGGCGGTCGACCACCTGTTGAAACTCCCCGAGCGCGATGTCTTCATCCGGGGGCTGCGGGCCTGGATCGGTTTCAAGCAAACCGGCGTGCCCTACTTGCGGCCCGAGCGGATGTTTGGCCGGACCACCAACAATTTCATGAAGAACGTCTGGTGGGCCAAGAAGGCGATCTTTTCCTTCAGCGTGAAGCCCCTGCAATACATTCAGGGCCTCGGATTCGTCATCTTCGCGCTGAGCATGGCGCTCTCGTTGTTCTATCTCGTATATTACCTCATTCACCCGCCGGTCGGGGCCCGGGGCATCACCACCATCATCCTGCTGGTGCTGGGGCTTGGCGGAGTCCAGTTGTTTTCACTGAGCATCCTCGGCGATTACCTCGGCAAAGTGCTGGAGGAGACAAAGGGGCGCCCGCGCTATATCCGGGCCAGAATCTTCAAAGGTCACAGTGTCCTGGCGGGAGAGGGCGAAATGCGCGACTTCATGACCGAGATTAAACAGACCTTGAGCGACCGCTCGGTCTAGGCCGCGACCGGTCCGGCCAAAACCAGGATTCCCATGGCAAGCATAGTCGATGAGCGCGGCTACAACCAGAGCTTCAAACCGACTCCGGCGCAAGCCGTCCGACTCATGCGGCGAACCGAGGCCATGGTGCGTGCCATGTGTCTGCCCGACAAGCCGGAGGAACGGAACCGAGTCCACATTCTCGAAATCGGCTGTGCCACGGGCGAGATGGCGCATCAGCTGGCCAAATCAACAGGCGCCCGGGTCACCGGTGTGGATCTTTCGCCGCGGTTTATCGAGCAGGCGCGGTCCACGTATCGCCAGCCCAATCTCAGTTTCGCGGTTGTCGACCTGAGCAGGGAATTCCCCGCCTCCGACCAGGACCGGTATGACTACATTGTGGGCAACGGGATCCTGCACCATTTGTACCATCACCTGGATTCGTTTTTGCCGGTGCTGGCCCGCTGGCTTGCGCCGGGCGGGCGTCTGATTTTCTGGGAACCCAATCTCTGGAATCCCTACATCTTCCTCATCTTCTCCATTCCCACCCTGCGGCGCTTGACCAGGCTTGAGCCGGATGAAATGGCTTTCTCGACGCGATTCATTTCCGCAAAGCTGTCGGCCGCCGGTTTTGATCCGATTCAGGTGACGACCCGCGATTTTCTGCTGCCCAATACTCCCGCGTTCATGGTCAAGCCGGTGATCAAACTTGGTGGCTGGCTTGAGCTTGTTCCCGGCGTCAGGCGCTTCGCCCAATCGGTCTTTGTCGTCGCCACCCGGCCGGGGCGCCAGAACGCCGCTTGAATTGATGCCGGGCTTGACCCGACGGCGGTCCCTTAACGGTCATTTTCTCGTTTTGGCCGACGTTGAGAAGCACGGTTCTGCGGCAAGGCCGAAACCGGCATAGGCTGGTGAAATCCGGAGCTTCCCTGAGTGGATGGGAAATAGCGGGTTTCATCCTGTGCTTTGTCTTATTTGGCAGGTCTTCCTCCGTCATCATGTCACCATGTTTCCGCCAAAGCCGCAACCCACCGGTATCCGGATCTGAACCGCTTCCACAACAAGCTCCCGCAAGGCGGGTTGGACGGATCCGGTAATCTTAAGTTCCCACTAGACGCCCGCGTCTTCCTCTGCCACATATCACGAGTTCATGGCCGCCGAGAAACTCCCTCCGCTACTCCCAGCTCAGGTATCTAAAATCCTAGGCTGGAGTTTGATGTATATGCTGCTCGCGGTCGGAGCATTTAGCTTCCCGCTCATGCCGGCGGCGGACCTCGATCCCTCGTGGCGCATGGCTCTCGGCTATTTCTACGAAAACGGGATGCAGTTTGGGCGCGACGTGGTGTTCACCTACGGGCCGCTTGGTTTTGTGATGGGGAAGACTTTCTCCGGGGTGCAATTCTGGAGCCTGATCGTAGGCCAGCTGGCTCTCGCTCTGATTTCCGCCGGCGTGATTGTATTTCAAGCGCGCCGACTGATCGGCAATTCGCGGACGATCTTTTTCATCTTCTTCCTGTTTTTTGGCATCACGTACGAAGACGCGTTGCACATGCTCGTCATCGCCATCCTCGGGTTTGAACTGTTGCGCGATGGTGGCACGCGGTGGCAATATCGCACCGCGCTCATCGCCATCGTCCTGGCGATTTATGGCCAGATAAAATTCACCGATTTTCTGTTGGGCCTTTTCGTCGTCCTGGTGGCGCTGGGCTATAACCTTTGGCGGCAGCGGCGACTGGAGGCTGCACTGCTCGGCTTGGCCTATCTGGCCGCGTATCTTGGCATCTGGGTCGGATTCGGCCAGCATCTGACGAATTTGCCCGGATATTTTTACGGCTCCTGGCAGATCAGCCAGGGCTACCAGTGGGCGATGGGATTCCCGTCGCCGATTACCCCTTTGTGGATGGCGCTGGTGGTGCTTTTCACGCTCGTGGGTTACATCGTGATGCATCTGGGGATCAATGCCGACCGGCCGCGGGCCGTGGCCAACGCGCTGGTGCTGGCCGCCTTTCTTTATCTCAACTGGAAGCATGGGTTTGTCCGCTCCGATGGCCACATGATTGGCTTCTTCTTCTGCGCCTTGCTCCCCATCACGGCCTACCCCGCCCTGCTGGACGATCCGGGCCGATTGCGCGTCGCCCACCGCTGGGTGTTTGTCGGCCTGACATTGCTGAGCTTATGCGGCATCGAATCCGCCCTGCCCGGCGTGGTGCGGCAATCTCTCGGGATAATGCAGGGAAAAATCGTCAACAATCTCGAGTCCGTGATCAACTGGCAGGATACCCGCCAACGCTACCGCGAGGCCCTGGCCCATGAGCGGGCAATCTCGGACCTTCATCAAATCCGCAAGATCGTCGGCAAAGCGTCGCTGGACGTGCTTGGTTTCGAGCAGGGGGTCGCGATCTTCAACAAGTTCAATTACCGCCCGCGCCCGGTGATCCAGAGTTATTCCACCTTTACTCCTGCGCTGACCAAGCTGAATGGCGATTACTACCTCTCGGACCGTGCCCCCGAGTACGTGCTGCTGAAGATCCAGGCCATCGACTACCGGCTGCCGACGATGGACGACGCCCAAGTCTTGTTGATCCTCGTGCATCGTTACAGTTACGTGCGCACTGAAAACGGATACCAGCTTTGGAAGCGCAATGCCGGTCCATTCGATCCTTCGAGCGTCGCGCTCAAGCCCCTCCGGACCGAAACCGTCGCCGTCAACCAGCCACTGGTGACCAAGGATCTGTGGAGCAAGCCGCTCTGGCTGCGCATCGACCTGCGGCCTTCGTTGCTCGGTTCCCTCCGCAGTTTCCTCTATAAACCGCCGCAAGTCCGGCTGGATCTCGAGGACACCGCCGGGAAGCATCACGTTTATCTGATGCCGTTACCACAGGGCCGAACCGGTTTCATCATCAATCCAATGATCGAGGACATTGTCGATTACATGTTCTTTGCCAGCAGTAAGCCGGAAAAACTGGTCGCCTCGATCACGCTCAAGGTCGACCCGGACGACGAAAAATATTTTTCGCACTCGGCGCACGTCGAGATTTCGGCCATGGCACCGGCCAATTCCGGCGAAGCGTATTTCGCCAGCAAGAACACCCGGCTGTTCCATATGTTCAAGAACGCCCCGGTGTTTTACGATTCCTACACTCCGGTTTCCGAAACCGTGATCGACGGCATGGATGTCGCCATCCTGCATGCCCCCAGCCAGATGATCTTTGAGGTGCCTCCGGATGCCACGACCGTCAGCGGCAAATTCGGGATGATGCCCGGCACCTACCTCAACGGCGGCAACACCGACGGCGCGCGATACAAAGTTTACTGGTCCAACGGCGCCTCGAGAGTCGATCTCTTTCAGCGTTTTCTCGATCCGGTTCACAAGGAGCAGGATCGCGGGTTGCACGATTTCTCCGCCAAACTGGAGGGCCTTTACGGCGGACGGCTCTATCTTGAAGTCGACGCGGGGCCCTTCAAGGATAACGGATGGGACTGGACCGGCTGGACCGACATTCGCATAGAATAGATCCCATCACTTCCTCACCCCGGCCTTTATCCGAGTCGAAAATCTCCCCGGCAGCCTGGCTCTGGGCTGGCGGCGCAGCTGTCATCGTATTCGCCGCCCGCTGCCGTGAGATCCAGCTTTATGCCGGGGAAACCCCTTATCTGGATCAATGGAAAGTGGAAGGGCAGCAAATCCTGTTGCCGTGGTTGCAGGGCACGCTGTCTTGGCGAGCCTTTTTCACGCCCCACCACGAGCACATCCCCGCTTGGACCCGTTTGCTGGTGTGGCTGGAGGCCGCCTGGTTCAACCGCTGGGACCCCCAACTGCAGTGCACTATCAACGCCGTGCTTTTCGGAACGGTTGTCGGCGGTTGGGTCGGCTGGTTTCGCCGCACAATGCCGCTGCTGGCGGCGTTTGTCCTCAGCCTTCTGGCCATCGCTCTGGCTGTCCTGCCCCATGGCTGGGAAAACAGCACTTGGGGATTCCAGTCCCACGTGCCGCTCGCGCTGCTCTTCGTTACCCTGCATGTTCGTGGCTCTTTTGAGCGAACCACCGGCTCGGCCGGCTGGTGGCTTGCGCAGGCCGCTGGTCTGGCGGCGTTGTTCACGTTTGGCAGCATGTGGGCCGCTCCCGCTGCGGTGGTGCTCACGGCGCTGTGGACAGCCGCACCCGGGCGCTGGCGCTGGTCTTCCCCGGCTTTTCTGGCCATCGGCGGACTGGGCCTGCTGATTTTCGCCCGCTCGGTCCAGGCCCACGCCGGCGCGTTTACCTACGGCGCAGATTCGCCGCAGCAGTTCCTGGCCGCATTCCTGGTGCAACTTGGCTGGCCCGCCCAATGGCCCGGCGCCGCCGTCCTGCTTTACTTTCCTTCATTCCTGCTCGCCCTTCGTCTGCGCCAAAACCCCCGGGCCGCAAACGCCGATCGCGTCGCCCTCGCCCTCGCGTTGTGGGCGGCAGCACAAGCAGCGGCTTTTGCGCTTGGTCGGGGCAGCTATCTGGGATTCGTTTCCCGATATGGCGACCTCCTTGCGCTGGGAGTTCTGGCCAACGGATTTTCTCTCTGGCGGCTGCTCCACCGCCAGACGTCGTGGCGTCCGCTAACCCTGGTTACCTTGATGGCAGCGGCCTGGCTGGCCGCCGTGGGCCACGGGCTCGGCTGGATCAGTACACGGGCTCATACCGAGTATTTTCACGAGCGCGCCCCCGTCTGGATCGTCATGCGGCGCGATGCCGTGCGGCAATATCTCGCGACCAAAGACCCCAGCCAGCTTGCCACTGAAACGGTGCGCGGCATCCTTTATCCGGATCCAGCAGTGGTGGCCACGGTACTTGACCAGCCGGGAATTCGCCAATTGTTGCCGGCCAGCCTCCGCAATGATCGGGTCACGGACGACGGCGATTTTTTCAGTGACGCCGCCGGACGCCTGAGGGAGCTGTGGCCGTATTTCGTCAGCAGCGGAATCGTGCTCTTTTTGCTGGGTGGATCGCTGGCTTGGCGGGACCATTTGCCGACCGCGCCCGCTTCACCAGGGCTGCCGGTCGATCGCGTCTGCCTGCTCTGGGTGGCACTTTTGTGTGCGACCGCCGGAGGATCGCTCTTCCTCTGGCCCATGCCGTTCGAGTTCCGGTCGGCCCACCGCTGGGGCAACATGTTGCGCCCTCCCGGTGTTGTCACGGGACTGAGTTTTCTCATCACCACGCCCACCACCTACCCCGTCGACAATCTTACCGGTGGCGCCGCGTTGTGGCCCGAGGATTTTCGCAATACATTTTATGGCACGCATATCGACGGGCCCGCCTTCACCGGTCGGGCGCAAAGTTCATTGTTCCCCATTGGCTCGCCTTGGTTGGTGATTCCCTACGCCGGATTTCCGGTAAGTGTGGGCAACGCCCTGCGGCTCCAGATCGAAGATCATGCCGGCAAGGTGCTCGCCGAACTCACCTGTCCCGGGCCCAATCCCGTCGATATCGATTTTTGGAGCGTCGATGTCCGCGCCTTTGCCGGCCAGCAGGCACGCATCGTGTTCTTTGACGGTCGCAACGATGCCCAAGGGTGGCTCGCCGCGGCGCCACCCCAGCCGGCCCGGGATGGTGGCCAGGCACGCCGTCTGGAGCGCAGCTGGAAACTTGAGCGCACGACCGTTGGCCAGCGCAGCCTCGGGGTTGTTTTTGTTTCACTCTTCGGATTTTTCCTGGTCCTGGCCTTTCAGCATCGATTTCGTCCGGCCGCAATAAATCATCGTGTCCGGCTCGCGCAGCCCTAACCTGCCTTGGCCGATTCCATGCCTGACGTCCCTCCCGTCCCGGAACTCACCGTCGTGTTGCCCTGCCTCAACGAGGCGCGGACCATCGGCGGCTGCATCAGCGAGGCCACCGCCGCCTTGAACTCCGCGGGGATCGACGGTGAAGTGGTGGTGGCCGACAACGGCAGTAGCGACGGATCACCGGGGATTGCCACCGGACTCGGCGCCCGGGTCGTGCCGGTGGCGGAAAAGGGATACGGTCATGCGCTGCGGGCCGGCATTGCTGCCGCCCGCGGACGGTTCGTGCTCATCGGCGACGCCGACGGCAGTTACGATTTCTCCCACCTGCCGCGTTTTGTCACCGAACTGCGCGCCGGCTTCGATTTGGTCATGGGTAACCGCTTCAAGGGTGGCATCCAGCCGGGCGCCATGCCTTGGAAAAATCGCTATCTCGGCAACCCCATCCTAACTTCAATCGGCCGGCTTTTCTTTCCGGCCCCGGTCAACGATTTTCACTGTGGTCTGCGCGCATTCTCCGCCGCCGCCTACCGGCGGATGAACCTGCGCACGACCGGCATGGAATTCGCCTCGGAGATGGTGATCAAGTCCGCCATCCTCGGACTGCGTGTGACCGAGGTCCCCACCGTGCTGCGGCGCGACGGCCGCGACCGACCACCCCACCTGCGTCCTTGGCGCGACGGCTGGCGGCATCTGCGGTTCATGCTGCTGTTCAGTCCCCGCTGGCTGTTCCTATATCCCGGCCTTCTTCTGATGGCGGTTGGGCTCGCCGTGGGGGCATTGCTGATGCACGGTCCACTGGCCTTCGGCAGTGTGATCCTTGACATTCACACATTGCTTTTTGCCGCCTTGAGCGTGCTCGTCGGGTTTCAGGCCGTTTCCTTCGCCGCCTTGAGCAAATTTTTCGCGATCCGCACCGGGTTGCGCCCACCCGAGGCAAAATTCGAAGCCTGGTTGCGGCATGTCACCCTTGAGCTTGGACTGGTCGTCGGTCTGGCGCTGCTCGCCGGCGGCCTGCTTCTCTGGCTCGATGTCTTTCTGCTCTGGAGCGGACGCAGTTTTGGCACGTTGCAGCCAGCCCAGACCTTTCGGCTTGTCATCCCGGGTGCGGTGGCGCTCGCGCTCGGCTGCCAGCTGATTTTGACCACGTTTTTCCTGGGTGTATTGCGGCTCGACACCCGCGCCGATTCACCATGAACCGAAAAGTTTCTGTCGCGGCGCGATGGTGGTTCGGGGCGGCGATCCTGCTCACCCTCTACAAGCTCTGGCTGACCCGAGCCCAGCCTATCTATGCCATTGGAGGTGCCGCGCATGACGACCGACTGTTCTTGCAGCTGGCCGAATCCATTATCCAAGGCAAATGGCTCGGCGCCTACAGTCAGATGACATTGATGAAAGGCTGCTTTTACTCGCTCTTTGTCGCCGCTGCTTTCTGGATCGGGCTCCCGCTGACCCTGGCCCAGCAGCTTCTCTATGCCGGGGCCTGCGGCGCCTTCACCCGGGCTTGTGCACCCGCCATCCGTTCCGGCGCGGCCCGGTTTGCCATCTATACTGTACTCTTGTGGAATCCCATGTCGTATGAATCCCCGACGCTTAGCCGCATCATTCGCCAGCAAGTCTATACCCCGCTGGGCATGTTGATCTTTGCCGGTCTGGTGGCGCTGTATTACCGGCGCAGTGAGAGCTTCCGCCAACAGGCGCCTTGGGCCGTCTTGCTGGGCCTTTCAATCGGGGCCTTCTGGCTGACGCGTGAGGAAAGCATCTGGCTTGTGCCCAGCGTCGTGCTGCTCGCCACCGCGTGGTTCCTCGGTGCGATCCGCACCACGGCCGGGTCGCGTCGGAATCTATGGCGGACGGCTTTGATCGCCACCGGTTGCGCATTGTTGCCGGTCCTTCTCGTCTCGTGGCAGAATTACCGGCATTATGGATGGTTCGGCACCGTCGAATTTCATGCGCCCGAGTTCAAGGACGCCTACGGCGCTATGGTGCGGGTGAAGGTCGGACCGGACCTTCCCTTCGTACCGGTGACCCGCCAGGCCCGCGAAGCCATGTATGCCGTCAGTCCTGCCTTCGCCACCCTGCGTCCTTGGCTCGACGGCGAGATCGGCACCAACTGGGCGGACAAGGAGACCTATCCGGCCGCGGAGCGTCAGATACGCGGCGGCTGGTTTGTGTGGGCCCTGCGCGACTGCGTGGTGGCCGCAGGCCACGGCCACAACGCCCGCGAAGCCCTCGCGTTCTACCGCCAGGTGGCCGACGAAATCAACCGGGCCTGTGATGACGGTCGTCTGCCGGCCTGGCCGCGGCGCAGCGGCTTTATGCCTGTCTGGCGGCAAGGTCAGACTGGTGAGATGTTGCGGACCGCCTTTGATTTTCTGGATTTTGTCGTGTCCTTCAGGTCGTTCAGCGCCCTTCCGCCCCTCAGCATTGGCGACAACGATGAGTTGCAGTTGTTTCGCGACGTGACCCGCGACCGGCTCTCTTCCTCGGTGCGGGCCACGAATATACCGCTACCCGAGCAGGAAGCACTCGATGCCCGGAAACTCGCCAGTCTGCAGCGGATTGGAGCAGATCTCCGGCCGGTCTTGATGGTGATGTTTTTCGTCGCAATCGCACTGGCTGTTGTCCGAACCTTGCAGGTCATCCGCAGCCGCCAGTTGACGTATCCGTTGGTGCTGGCCCTTGCGACATTTGGCGGGTTCGTCGCCTACCTGCTCGTCAACGCCCTGGTGCAGGTCACTTCGTTCAACGTCGTCGCCGTGTCCACCTTCGGTCCGATTTACCCGCTGCTACTGATGTTCATGGTTTCAGTGTTCTGGGACACCGCCGTTGCCTGGTTCGGAAATTCGCCGCCTCAACCGGGCAAATGACCGGCCTGCCCCGCTACTTGAACTCCGGTGTGCCCCAGTGGCTCCAGTCCATTCCATCAGTCGGCCCGGGTAAGGTTCTCAGAATAACCACGGCCCGGCTGCCGTGTTTGGGCAGTGTGAGGTCGAAGAACTGGATGCCGCGGTCCGTCGGGGTGAGGACCGGATTCAGGTAGCGCAAACCCAGCAACCGGGACTTGTTTCCCTCCGCCCACAAAACGGAGAACTCCACCCCGTCGGTCACTGGCGTCGCATTGTAAGTGCCTGCCGGCAGGACATACGCGATCCGGAAACGCTTCGCCCAAACCGGAACCTGAAAGCTGATTATGCCCGTGGCGTGCACCATGTACATTCGCCGGCCGTCGATTTCCGCGATGGGAAGACCGACATTTTCGAGCGGACCCGGTATGGTTGGATCCAAACGATAGCGTCGCGGCACCTGTCGCTGGTAGATCAGGAGGTCCGCATCGTGTTCGATATATTTTCGGCCATAAACTTTAAGTTTTTCGATCTGTGGCAGGTTGTTGAATTCCTTCACCAGCTTGTACGTGTGTCCCTCGTCGAACAGCCGGTGGATGGACGTATGCATCTCCCGATATTCAAACGGGCGCAGCACCAGCCAGTCGGGCGAGAGAAATTCCACCAGCGTCGCCCAATCCGGGCCCAGCACGTGGATCGCCTCGGTCATTTCCGTGGACGATAGTCCCGGAAAATCGTAGGTTCTCAGTCCGGAAAAATAGCCGATATGGCCAAGCGGTTCCATGAAGACGGTGTCGCCAGGTTTTGAATTTTTCTTCAGCCATTCACCAACCTGACGCCGCACTCCGGTCGCGCTGTAAATCTGCTCCAGCTTCATTTCGCGCTCCATTTGCCAGGTGACCCAGCCTTGTGCTCCGAGTCCGCCCAAGGCGAGCACGAGCACCGCGGATTTGAGCCAGCGAGACATGTTTGCTCCACCCGGCGCGCCCTTGCGGCGCTCCGCCACCGCCAGCAGTTGCGCCGTCATCCCGCCCAGCATCACCGCCGCCAGCAAAGCCGGGCCCGGCAGATACCAGGGGAAAGGGAAAAACGGGAAATAGGAAAGGTAGATATGCAGGCCACAGAACGCCAGGGAGGCGACCCGGATCTCGGTGCGCCACAGCGGCAGCACCCACTGAAAGGCGAGGAAAACCGCCAACCCCCGCGCGGCGGTGACCATGGGTGCCGGCCAGCCGCCAATCTGAAAATAGGACGGCAGGAAGGTTGATTCCAAGGAGGTGGTCCCGCTCCACACTGTCCAAGGGAAATCGAGCAGCGTCTTCAGCGCCCCCAACGCGGACTTCGCTCCCCCCGACACCTGCCCCTTCGCCATGACGGTATGCGGCACCGGTGTGCCAAAGTACCACCATGCCCAGGCAAACCAAGGCAGATAAAGCACCGTACAAACTGCTCCTGCCTTTAGGAACAACCCGAGCCATTGCCAGCGGGTCAATCCCGTGCGTTCCGGATCGTTAAAAAAGAATACGCCCGCCGCCAGCAGCGCGACATAAAGGAAACCGTCCGGCCTGGTCCACATCAACCCGGCCCAAGCTACGCCGAGATGTTGCCAGCGCCATTTCCGGCAGGTCAGCATTGCCCACAACGCGTAGGCGGTAAAAAGCAGGAGAAAGGCTGTTTCCATTCCATTGACGGAAAAATCGAGACTCTTCGCGTCGAGCACCGCAAAGCCAACCAGCGCCGTCGCCGCCCAAGGTCCGTATTGGTAACGCCTCGCAATCGCCAAGATCAGCACCGCGGCCCCGGCAAATGCGCCGCAACTCCACAGCCGAAACAGCCACAACGCCGCTTCATCCGACGTATTCCCCGTCAATTTTATCGCCGCCGCCGGCAACAGCACTCCGAGGGGCGAGGTGAACGTATGCAGCCGCTCCCCGTGGTTGAACACCAACCCATGGCCCGTGGCGAGATTCTTGCTCGAGCGGTAGGTGATGTAATAGTCCTCCCACACATGGTTGGTCGCCAGCGCCCAGGCCAGCGCCAGCAGAAAGGCCAGCCCAAACACCACCAATCCCGATCGTGAACCCAGTCTCTTGGTAATATCCATGATTGTTTCGGTCTAATGACAAACCAGCAGGCAAAACCCTCCAGCGTCGAGGCCACAAATTGTCCCAAGCCACCTAACTCGTCGCGCCATTCAAGAATCAGCTGGAAATGGAAAATCCCGCCTGTATGAGTGCAAGTCCTTTTCGATGTCAAAAACGATTCTAGTCACCGGTTCGTCGGGTCTCATCGGCTCGGAGGTGTGCGTCTATTTCGCCGCCCACGGCTGGAGGATTCACGGCGTGGACAACAACCAGCGTGCGGTATTTTTCGGCCCGCAAGGCGACACCCGCTGGAACCAGCAGCGCCTGCTCAAGGAGCTCAAGGGCTTTGCCCATCACGAACTCGACATCCGGGACCGCGCCGGCGTGCAGGCCCTCGTCAAGCTGGTGCGACCGTCAGCCATCGTCCACACGGCAGCCCAGCCTTCGCACGACCGCGCGGCGGCCATTCCCTTTGACGATTTCGACACCAATGCGGTCGGCACGCTCAACCTCCTCGAAGCCGCCCGGCAGGTTTGCCCGG
The DNA here is from genome assembly GCA_037446975.1 of Opitutia bacterium. Lineage (GTDB taxonomy): Bacteria > Verrucomicrobiota > Verrucomicrobiia > Opitutales > Opitutaceae > Lacunisphaera. Next base: position 85 of record JBBIHQ010000031.1, on the reverse strand, counting down.
AGTCGCCCTTTGTGCACATGAGCACCAACAAGGTCTACGGCGATGCTCCCAATGCCATCAAACTCGTCGAACTTGAGACCCGCTG
>JBBIHQ010000030.1:0-39198 GCA_037446975.1 Opitutia bacterium | reverse complement strand
ATTTTTTGCTAGCAATCTTACTTATACGAACTATTAGTACGCGTAACCGATACCACGCTTCCACGCATCGGCAATTAACCCCGGCGTCGTCTTTTAACCAGGCGCGCCGGGGTTTTCTTCTTAATCGGATTTGTTTTCGCGGCACATTTGCCGGCGCAGCTAAGCGGAGGTGCCGGCCATATCGTTCATTTGCGTCAATTTTCGCGCCGGTCGGTACGCGCCGGCGGCCCCCAAATTATGGATCGTTGATCACCCAAAGGGCACTCCGCTGGTTTGTCGGCCGCCAAAGATCGCCAGGAAACTTCCCAGGTAGGCGACAAACATCAGCAACGACAAGTGGTGGCTGCCGGTGGCCATGCAGAGGTATTCACTGAAACCGCCAAGCATGGCGCCGACCAGATTGGCTCCGAACAGCACCGAAGGTTTGGCTGAATCCCGAAACGTTGTCGAAAAGATCAGGCCGGCAAAAAACACCGGCAGCGGGACGGCCAACAGGGTCCAAAAAAAGCGCCCGGAATATTCAAGGCCGAGGATGTGTTCACGAGGCACCAGATAAAGCACCGCCAGCGTGACGAACAGCGGGGCATACAACCAGAGGGTGAAGCGCCGCAGCCGGGCGGCCACCAGGTTGGCTGCCAGCACCATCAGGAGGACGCCAGCCACTACCACCAGAGTGACAAACCAAGTGGTGCCAAAATAGAGAGTGCTGTCGCTGATGCTTTTGGTTTCCAGCAGCATGAAGCCCATGCCGAGAAGACCGAAGAACACGTCCGACCTTCCGTACTGGTGCCTTCGCAAATAGGCGATGGCAACGATCGACAAAACCAGCATGCTGCCCATCGCAACGAGGTAATCGGCCGGGATGGTTATTCTTGAGAGATAGAGGTATGGCCAGTCGTCCGTGGCGACGGCGATCTTGGGTGGTGAATCAAGCCCAACCCGGTGGAAATGATAGATGCCGGCGGGTGATTTGTGACCGCCGCCCTTGGCGACGCACAAAATGATGTCGTGGTCGCGGATGTAGAGCTGAGGCTCGCGACCCGTGGCCTCTGCCAGCATCCGGTAGAGCTTAGGTACCAGCCAGTCCTTTGCGGCAAAGAAGGACAGGGAGAGCAGCCCTCCGTCCTTGACCAGCGCATAGGCAGAGCGAAGGCCCTCCACCGTGTAAACAAAGCCGTCGAGACGGACATTACTCATACTGCTGAACAACGCTTGGGAATCGAGAAAGCCAAACACAACCAGATCATAGCCCGGCTGGGCTTGGGCGATAAAGGAACGGGCGTCATCAATGTGCACCTTCACACGAGGACTCGCATACGGTGCCTCGGCGTTGAACCGCCGGGAGATCTGAACGATAACCGGATCAATTTCCACGGCGTCGATCTGTTCGACTCCGGAGGCGAGCGCGGCCTCGACATCGAGCCCCCCGCCGGCTCCCAATACCAAGACCCGTTTGCGTCCATGACATAACACATAAGGAACACGGTACTGTTCCCAAAGTCTCGCCATGTGCAGGGCTTTGGTCGTGCCTGGAGTGTATCGCGTCAAGTCGAGTGAAGCGTTGAAATGATAGCCGATCTGATTGACCCTGACGCCATAGACGGGTGGATCGCGCATCGTGCTCAAGTCCGGGGCGGGCTCCGTCACCGGGACTTCGGGAATCCCGACGCGGTTGACTACAATGTGGTAGTACGGCGACCAGACGGCTTCGCGTTCCCGGGTCGCGAAGAGGACGGCCAGGATGGCGGCAAATACCGGAACGCTATATCGCCAGCGGCGAACCGGCGAGGCGGCCAGGTAGATCAACATCACCAACGCAATACCGAGGCCGGGCGAAAAGAGTTTGAGGGAAAAGAAGCCAAAACACAGAGTGCCGCACAGGCTGCCACCCAGATCCCACGCATAGGCGGACAGCCGGGGCAGCGAATTAAAGAGCAGCCCCATCTTCTGTCCCAGAGGAAGAAAGAGGAGCGCATTAACGTTGAAAATCGCGACCAGCACAAAGTAATTGAGCAACTCCGGATGCGGCGCCATAAACCGCAGCTCCGTGTTGCCAGCCCCCAGGACAATCCGTCGGCAGAGCACCAGCAATCCAATCTCCGCCGCGAGGAAAACGGGGAACCACTCGAACAGCCGCCATTTCTTCTCGCCGGCCATCGCGCCGAGGCCCAGGCCGAGAAATGAACTCAAAAGCATCAGATTGGCGTAATAGGCGATCAGCTGAACCATCGATGGCACCCAGCGAATCACCATCATCTCCAAAAATAGCGCGGTGAACGACAGGGCAAACATTTGCCACTTCAGTGAACGTTGGTCACGACCCACCGGAAGGTGATTCATGCGCTGTCAGGCAGCCAAACAATCCATCCGCCATCAAATCTTAAAGCATTCGCCGCTCGGATTGGCAATTGGACGGCCGAAATCCGGCGCTCTGGCGGGAGCAAATCGCGCCGCGGGAAAGTCAGTTATCCAGCACTTCCACGCTCTGGGCGCTGCACAGAGCCTCCAGCACCCGGTATTCCGGGTTCTCTTTATTGTGCCGTATTTTATCTGACAGTCCGGATTGGGGTAACTTGTGACGTATCCGGCTCGTCGCTCTGTAACCGCGCTCGTACCTTGATTGCACCCCAATCGTTAACTTCGCATACGTCATGATCTCCCTTACTGTAACTTCCCGAGGCTTTGTTGCCGGTATGTTTTTGTGCGTTGCACTCATGTCGGCTTCGAATGGGTCCGCCCAAATCGGCGCCCGGTTTCCCTCCGAAAAGAGGATTGTGATCGATCCGGTCACCGGCGTACCGCTCACCTTCCTGACCAGCCAGCCCCGAGGCGATTCCAAGATCTACCAGACCCACCACCAGTGGACCGCGGACGGAAAATGGCTGGTTTTCCGCTCCAATCGCGTTCGCGGTCAGGCCATGGCAGTGAACGAGGAGACGGGAGTCATCGTCCAGGTGACGCAAAGGGGATATACCGGCATGTTGTGCCTCGCGGACCATTCGATGAGCCTTTATTTCCTGCGGATTCCAACGGATGGTCCTGCGCCGGTGACGACAGGCGCCGAGCCTGCATACCCGGGAAGCGCGCCGGTGTCCGGTGCTCCGCATCCTCGCTGGCCCCACCACCGGCAGACTGGCCCTGCCCAAATCGTCAAGGTCGATCTCGGCAAGCTGTTTGCGGACAGCGAGGCGGGTAAAATAAAGGCGGCTACCGAGTACGAGCATGTATGCGGCACCATTCCGATTGAAATGGGCGCCGGGGGCGACATGGCTCTCGATTGCACCGAAAATTACGCGTATTTTCGAGTGGGCAGAGAAGAGGCGGCGAAACACCTGCCGGCCGGCACAAAGATTGAAGCCGCCTACGGTCCCCGCCACATGGGCGCCGGGCCCGCCGGCCTTGCGAGCATGAATCTCAAGACAGGCGAGGTGAAATTCATCGTCGCGGTTCCTTTTCAAATTGGACACGTGCAGACCAATCCATGGGTGCCGGGTGAGATCGTTTTCTGCTGGGAAACCGGCGGCAAGTCGCCGCAGCGCACCTGGACAGTCCTGAGTGATGGCACGGGCCTGCGGCCGCTCTACCCCGAGGCGCCGTACGAGTGGGTGACCCACGAGGCCGTCATCACCAGGGATGAGGTGGCGATGGCCATCATGGGCCACCGCAAGCCTGGTGTGAACGACGCCTGGGGCATCGCCGGCACGCGCGAGCATCCCACGGGTCTGGCGATCGTTAATCTGCGCACGCGCGAAATGAGGATTGCGGGCCAGACGAAGAGCGGCAGCGGGCTTTGGCACGTCAACGGTTCGGCGGACGGCCGCTGGGCCGTGGGCGACGACTTCGCCCGCAACATTTACCTCATCGACCGGCACACAGACGAAATGATGTTGCTTTCCACGGGCCACAAGGCCACCGCGGCGGACCATCCGCATCCGACCTTCAACGCCGACGGCACCAAGATCGAGATCCAGTCCGCGATGCTTTCGGCGGACAACCGTTCGATGAATATTTGTGTAATTCCGGTCCCGGAAGCCTGGCTCAAACGCACCTACACCGACCAGACCCCCTAAGCGGTCCTGTGCAATGGTAAGCGCAAGCGCGGCGAGCCTTGGTCCGGCCTGCGCTCAGGTGGTGGGCAACCAACCCTAAACCAAGTCGCAAGCCTCGGCGGGCATCCAATGCGCGTCCTTGCCATCCCATTTCACGTTGCAGCCGATGGGATTCGTCTTGGGCTGGCGGACCGGCCGCCCGGCGAGGTGGTCCTCCAGCGCGTTCGCGAGATCGTTGACGGTCACCCGCGAGGCGTCTTTCGGGCTGTCGACGCCGCGGCCCGTGTAGATGAGGCGCCGCCGCGCATCGAACACATAGAAATGAGGTGTGCGCAGGGCGCCGTAGGCGCGGGCGGTGCCCTGGGTCTCATCGCGCAGGTAGGTCCACGGAAACTTGTGCCGCTGCATCCGTTCAACCATGTGTTCAAACGAGTCCTCGGCGTAAGTGTTCTTGCTGTTGGCATTGACGCCGACAAATTGTACCCCTTGCGGCGCAAAACGCTCGGCCGACTGGCGGGTGGTCTCATCCGAGCCGGTTACGTATGGACAATGATTGCAGGTGAAGAAGACCACGAGAACCTTGGCGCTGGCAAAGTCTTCCAAGCGGTAGGTCTTGCCATCGGTGGCCGGAAGACGGAACGCCGGGGCTGTGGCCCCAAGTTCAAGGGTGAAAGTGCTTTTGGTTGAACTGCTCATGCCAGCGAAGATACCATTCGTGCGCGCAATCGCAAGGACGGTACCCGGGAAACCAACCTAGATATCGGACCGGGCAACGGGTGAAACTATTCGCGAACCGCAGGCCGGTCGGCTGCCACTCCCGCCTTGAGGCTGAGCGTGACGTTCTCGAACGCGATCTGGTTCGCATCCTTGATGACGAGGTCGTTTTCGGCGGTGATCTTCACGTTGCGGAGGGTGATTCTGGTGATCAGGCTTTCAGGCAGGCCGACAATCTTCCCGACGTTCTTCGCCCCGTCGACGGTAACGTTGTCGACCAGGATATCGCGGAAGGCGGGAATCATGGCTGTGTCTCCCTTGAAGTCCGGCCGATTGTTGTCGACGTAGTTCATGTCGAGAACAATGGCGTTCGCCACGTCCTTCATCTGGATATCCGTATACCGGACGTTTTCCACCGGGCCGCCGGCGCCGCGCATGGATTTGATGCGAATGCCGTTGTCGGTGCCGTCAAACGTACAATGACGGACGAGCATGTTGTGGATGCCAACGGAAGTGCCCGAACCGATGGAGATGCCATGGCCATGCTTGATGGTGCAGTTCTCGATCAGCACGTTGGTTCCGCCCGACTTGATGACAATGTCATCATCCCCGGTGTCGACATCACAGTCGCGGATGAGAGCGTTGGTGACCGGGCCGGGGTCGATGGCGTCGGTATTGGGGGCGTCGAATGGGGCACGGACCTTGACCCGCTCAATGGTCAGGTCGGTGATATCGCGGGGCACGAGATGGAACATGGAAGAGTTGGTCAGGGTGATGTCGGCGACATAGAGGCGCTGGCAGCCGTTGATGACCACCAAGTGGGGACGACGGTAAACGAGACGGTTGGGCTCGGTCTTGGCCGCGTTGCGGGCGGCGCGTTCAGACCAGGCCCACCAATGGGCACCGCTGCCGTCAATCGTGCCGGTGCCGGTGATGGCGACATCGTGAAGGTTCTTCCCGCTGATGAGAGGAGCAGGAGTTTTGACCTTGGCTTTGACTTCATCCTGCGAGTGCAGGGTGGAGGGATCGGGCAATCCCATGCCTTCAAAAGTGTCGGGCGCCTGAATGACGGCCCCTTCGTCGAGGTGAAGTTCCAAATTCGAACACAGGACAAACGGAAGCGTGCGATAAACTCCTTTCGGCACGATGAGTTTTCCGCCGCCGGACTTGTCGATGGTGCTGATGGCTTTGGCGAAGGCTTCCGTGTTGAAGGTCTGGCCGTCGCCCACCGCTCCGAAATCGGTGAGTTTGAAGGTGTGGTTGGGTATAACCGGAAGCGCGGGCCTGAAATTTTCGTTCAATGAAATCTCCGCGGCGGCCAAGGGTGCCAATAGGACGCTGCATACGAGCAAGGTGAGTCCGACATGGAGGAGGACGGGGCTAATGGGGCGGTTCATAAGTGCAAAAAATGTAGCAGTGGGGTGGAGGAAAGCGAGTGCGGCTTTCGGGCTTGCGGTGCGGGCGACCGACCACGCCCCCGATCCGCAATGCGTTTGACGCTCAAGCCCAGCCTCATCAGATTTGCCCCAGGATGTCCACGACGCAAGGCGCTGTCCGACCCGAACAAGCCGGCCTTCCCGATTTTGCCGGAGGTCTGGATCTGTTGCTCCACATCGCTGGGCGGGCCGGTCAGCTCGGGCGTCCGCCGGTGCAAGCCGCCTTGTGGCAGCAAGTGCAGCGTGGAGCCCTGGACTTTGCGTGGCTCACGGCGATAATCGGAGCACTCGCCGGCTTCTTCACCATTGCGACGGTGCAGGTGAGCTTTGGTCTCGGGGTCACTGTGGGCGTGCAGGTGTTGCAGGCCCTTGTCCTGGGACAACTGGCCGGATTCGTCTCCGCCCTTCTCCTAGTGGCCGGACCGGGTACTGCGGCGACGTTCGAGCTTGGGTTGATGCGCCAGCAGGGCGAACTGCGCACCTTGCGGCTCCTTGGAATCGATCCGCGAGACCTGCTGGTCCTTCCGCGGGTGCTGGGCTTTGCCTTCGCTCTTTTTGTGCTCGCGTTTGTTTTCCAGGTGGCGGCGGTGCTGGGTGGTTTCGCGCTGGCGGCCATGTTCACACAAATCTCGTTTACGCAGGAAATCGCTGCGTTGGCCAACGTGCTCGAGCCCGCGGCCTTGGCTGTTTCTGGGGGCCGCAATCTGGTGTTGGGCGCCGCCATCGGCGTCCTGGTGTGCGACCAGGGATTGGTCGCGCCATTCGCCCAAGCCCGGATGCCGCAAATCGCAAACCAACTGCTCAGCCGCTCGCTGGTTGCACTCGTGGTCGTGCACGGCGGCACGGCGATCATACTGCGATGATCGAGATGCACGAGTTGGAAGGCGTTCACTTCCGCCTGCCCCGGGCGTCGGTGCCGGCAGGCGAACTGGTGGCGGTGGTCGCACCGACTGCGGCTTGTGCGCGGGAATTTGTCGACCTGCTGTTCGGGCTGGCTTCGCCCCGCCACGGGGTGGTGCGTTTGTTCGACCGGGCGGTGGCTGCGATTGACGAGGCCGGCCGGCTGGCTGTGCGGGCGCGGCTCGGATTTGCGGCCCAGGCCGCGGGTCTCATCGGGCATCTGGCGCTGTGGGAAAATATCCTGCTTGGCGCGGCATATCATCGCCGGCAGGACGCGGCGGCGCTGGATGCGCGCGTGCGCACCCTGCTGGGCTGGTGCGGCTGGACCGAGGAGGAGGCGAGACGGGCGTTCCTGCGCCAGCCCGATCAGGCGACGCCATTCGAGCGGGCGACCGCCGCATGGCTGCGGGCATTGCTGGGCGAGCCCGACCTGCTGGTGTGCGAGGATTTGTTTGGCGGGTTGGTTCCGGAACAGCGCCGACGGTTGATAGAAGCGAGTGTGGCTTTCCAATCAGAGAATCCCCAACGATGCTCGTTGTTTGTGCTCGTGGGCGACAGGCTCGTCGAGGAATTGCAGCCCACGTCGATGTTTTATCTTTCGCTCCGCGGCGATTTCCGCGCGGAGGCGCAGGCATGAACCCGCTGTTGCAGCCCGATGCGTCATGGCTGCGCGCCACCCTGCGGGCGCGCCGGTCGGTGGTACTGACCACCGTCGCCCTGGTGGCGATGGGATTCTATCTCGGATGGAAGGAGGGCTACTTTACGCCCGTGGCGCATTTTTACTTTGAAGCCAAGAGCAGCAAGGCGCTGAGCAAGGGCATGGCGGTGCATTTGAGCGGCTTCAAGATCGGCCAGGTGAGCAGCGTCGAACTCCAGTCGGACCGCAGCGTCCGGGTCGATCTGGCGATCTTCAAGCCCTACCTCGGACTGATCATGACCGATAGCGAGGTTCGTCTGGAAGCCGGCAACCCCATTGGCGATCCCTCGCTAGAAATCACCGGCGGCCCGAGTCGGGCGCCGGTTGCCGAGCCGGGAGCGCAGCTTCGCTACCGGGGCCAGCCGCAGCTTTTTGACCAGCTGGGCGGGGTCGTCGAGCAAATCGAACCGATGATCGTGAACATCAACTCCCTGCTGGCTCAGGCGCGTCAGCCACAGGGCGAATATCAGACCGCCCTGCGCAATCTGGCCGACACCACAGCCCGCCTGCAGGCGTGGGCGCCGGGCTTTCTGGAACGGACCGATGCCACGCTGGCCTCATTCAGGCAAACCGGCGGATTGGCCACGGCCGCTCTCACCCCGTTGACGCAAAGCGACGGCGACCTGCAGGCCGCCCTGCGTGACCTCCATGCGACGACGGCCGAGCTGCGGGCGGTACTGCCGCCCGTTCTGAACGACTTGAAGGCGCTTTCCGCGAGTCTCCGCGCCAGCGCCACCAGCCTGGAGCCCGCGGTCAATGCAGTGGCGCCCAAGCTTCCGACGCTGGTCGAGGAGGGGCGGCGTACCGCCACAGGCGCGGGCGAGGTAGTCGACGCGGTCAAAGATTTCAGTCTGATCCGCGCCAAGATCAACCAGCCGGCGGCCCAACCATTACTGCCCACAACGCAGCCGTGATCATGTTGAGCGCATTTTTTCCCCATCGCTTGAGATGGGCCGGGACGTTCACCGCCGTCGCGGTACTTGCTGGGTGCGCGGCGCCGGGTAACCCGTCGCCGCCCATGCTGCAGGCGGCGGCAAGACTAACCCGGACCGGCGAGGAGGCCTATTTGACGGGGCGAGCCGGTGAGGCGGTCCCCGCATTGAATGATGCGGTCCGTCTCCATCTCGCGGCCGGCGATTTGCCCGGGGCAACCCGCGCCTTGCTCAACCTCGCCCTCGCCCAGCGGGCGGCGGGTGATCTCGCGGCCGCCGTAGCAACGGCCGAACGGCTGCATTCCCTCACTCCCGCGGCACAGCAGCAGGTTCGCGAGCAAGGTGGCAAAGAGGAATCGTCCGCCGAACTTGCCGCCGCTTCTGCCTGGCTTGACGCCCTGCTCGCGCTCGACCGAGGCGATTCCACTGCTGCTGCCGGCTTTGTCGCCTCTTTGGTGGAGAAACTTCCCGGCTCGTCGCCCTGGCCCGGTCGCCTTGAGACACTGCGGGCCGAGATTGCGCTCAACGAGGGTCGTTTGCCTGAAGCGCTGGCCCGTGCTCGCGCCGGCCGGGCCGCCAGCGCTGCCGCCCGGGACCGGGCCGAGGAGGCCCGGGCGCTGCAGTTTGCAGGGGCGGCGGAGATCCGACTCGGGCGATGGCACGAAGCTCGCGCCGATCTTCTCGCGGCGCTCAAGATCGAAGAGGCGCTCGGTGCGGGTACCCGCATGGCCGGCGATCTCCGCCAGCTGGCGATTATTGCGGAGAATCTGGGGGATGCTTCCGAGGCGCGGCTGTACAAGCAGCGCGCCGATGCGATCACTGACGCTCGCATCCGCTGACCGGCCGCTGTCATGACCGCTCCTGGAGATTCCCTGCCGCCCCGTGCCGCTTGGATCGAGCTGCCCGACAAAAGCACCTTCATTCTCACGCGCGACTGCCACATCGGACGAATTGAGGGCAACGAAATCGTGAACCCGGACATCCGGATTTCCCGCCGCAACTCAGTCGTGCAGCGCCAAGGGAATGGTTATGTGCTGGTGGACCTGGGCAGCACGAACGGTACGTATCTCAACGACAACCGGATCTTCAAGCCGACCCGGCTGAAGGATGGCGACGTGATCATGATCGGTACGGTGCACTATGTTTTTTGCCAGCCGGTTGAAGCCGTCGATGCCGACAACGGACCGAGTGACTCCGCTGTCAACCGCACCGTGGTGGTCGTGGGAAAGATTTCCTGCTGGATGTTGCTGGCGATGCCACCGGAAGCCTCCGATGCGCGCGCCGCGGCTTGGGTGGAGCAGGTGAGGGAAGCCCTCCTGCTCGGCGGGGCCGGAATAAAGCGCCTTCGCGGCACCGCGGTATTCGCCCACTGGCGTGACCGGAAAATATCGCCGGATAAGGTGCGGGCCATCATCCTTGAACTCGCGCACCGGCCCCGTCCTTCCGGCGCGCGTTTGATCCTGCATTTTGGCGCCGTGCGGGTGGGACCGGCGGCGACCTCTGCCGAGGAAAACCTGCTCGGAGCGGAAGTCACCTTCACGCACAAGCTGGAAACAGCCGCCGCCGAACTGGGCGTGGGCGTGCTCTTGAGCGAAGCGGCCGTCCTTTCACTGGGGCTGGCCGGGGAGACACGATCACTGGGCGCTCGAATGTTGCGCGACATCCCCGGCACGCATCCGCTTTTCACGATTCAGTGAAGGAGCCCAACCGGCCGGATTGGCGCCGGGGTCTACTCACCTCGCCGAGCCACCCGAACCCTTGGCGAAGGTTTCGCGCAGGGCCTTGGCGACATTGGGCGGAACAAATTTCCTGACGTCGCCGCCGAGCTTGGCGATCTGCTTGACGAGCGAGGAGCTGGTGTAGCTGTAGGACTCGTTGGGCATCACGAAGATCGTCTCCACCCCCGGATCGAGGTGGCGGTTCATCAACGCCATGTTGAACTCGAACTCGAAGTCGGACAGAGCGCGCAATCCCCGGATGATCGCCTGCGCCTTCTGTTGGCGGGCAAACTTGATGAGCAAACCGTTGAAGCTCACGACGTCCACGTTGGGCAGGCCGTGGAGGTTGGCCTTGATCAGAGCCACCCGCCGGGCCGGGGTGAAAAGCGGGGCCTTGGTGGAGTCGATGGCGATGGCGACCCGCACGTGGCCAAAGAGCTTGGCCGCTCGCTCCAGCACGTCGAGATGGCCGTTGGTGAAGGGGTCGAAGGTCCCGGGATAGATGCAGAGTTTCATGCCGATCGGTTCTTGTCTGGGCGAAGGCCGGCGCCGTGGCAATCCCGCAGGATCAGCACGGTCCGCCGGGCGGGCCTCGCTCAGACAACCAATCCAGAACGCCGCACGATGGCGAGGAACTTTTGTGTCAAAGCAAGGGATTGCCAACCAGACGGTGGACGTCTCGACTGCCGGCCATGCGTTTTACCGTGGCCAACTGGATGACTGTCTCCCGGGTGCCGGCGATGTTCGCCATTGTCTGGCTGATGAACTGCCGTTTCGACGGGGCGGCCACCATCGCCTTCTGGCTTTTCATCGCTGCGGCACTGACCGACTGGTTCGACGGGATGATCGCGCGGGCTCGCGGCGAGGTGTCCTCGTTCGGCCGGTTCATGGATGCAGTCGTCGACAAGGTGATGGTCATAGGCCTGATGATCGCCTTGTTGAACGGCCAATATTTCAAAGGCTATGATGCCTTCGCCATGCTGCTCCTGCTGTGCATCCTCGGACGGGAGTTCGCCGTGTCCGGCATGCGCATGGCTGCGGCGACCAAGGGGCTGATTGTGGAAGCGGATCTCGGCGGCAAGGTGAAGACTTTCGTGCAACTCAACTCGATCGGCTGGCTTCTCGGTGCGCGGATGATGGCGCGAGACTTCGGCCATCTTTTCTCGGACGGCGACCGCGGAATCATCTCGGTGATCCACTATTCGGGCATGGGGCTTTACGTGCTGGCGGCGGTGTTGACGATCACCTCCGGCATCTCCTATTTCCGGCGCCACGGGCACGTGGTGCTGGAGTGAGCCGATGAAACTGCCCGCACCGATCTGGCCGCGATTTCTTCCGACTTCCATGGTGTTGGGCACGGCGACGTTGGGTCCGGTCGGGATGAAACTGCCGGCTCCGGGAACCTGGGGTTCGCTCGCGGGCTTGCTTTATTTCACGGTCGTCTTCTATCCCCTCGGACTGGTGTCCACCTTGCTGCTGGACGCCCTCGGACTTTATCTCGCCGTAGGATTTTGCGGGGAAGCGGCGGCGCGATTCCGACGGGACGATCCGGGCGAGGTCATCCTCGATGAATTTATGGCGATGCCGCTCTGCTTTCTCGGCTGGCGGGCCATCGCCCAGGCCGGCTGGCCCAACTGGAGCATCTTTCTCGCGGGTTTCGCTTTATTCCGCTTCTATGATATTTTGAAACCACTCGGCATCCGCCGGTTGGAGAAATGGCCGGGCGGATGGGGAATCGTGGCGGACGATGTGGCGGCGGCCCTCGCGGCCTGCGCCACGATGCACCTAGGGGTCTGGCTTTGGACCCTGCGCTGAAGCTGGGCACCGGGCCGGTGGCGCGACGGGACGAAGCGATTCACGGCCCGAACCCGCCGCGGAAGCATCAGGGCGGACTGCCGCGGCTCTTGGTCAAGCGGAGTTTGTCCATCACCTGCCGGAAGGTTATCTCGGCGCGGACCCGCGTGGTGACCTTGAACTGATAACCATCGGGACCCCAGGTCAGCGGCGTACCGAGCACAAGAATCCATTGGGTCTTTGAATTGAGGGTCAGCTTTTTCGGCACATACCAAAGTACGCTCGGATACAGATAGAAGAAATTGTCGGGGGTTCCGCTGATGATGGCCGTGGTCGCATAAGTACCCGACAGGGTCCATTTCAACTGACCGACGTCATATACGCCACCCACCGAGAGCGAAAATGAGTCATGGTGGGGCTCGTTAAAGCTGAATGTGCCGGGCACGGTGACGGGACCGATTAGGTCCAAGCTGGTGCTGGCGAAGGTGGTCAGATGTGGGTTGCGGTCCGAGCGGTGTTGGATCGCAAAACTCGGTACATAGTGGTTGTGTCCGTCGGTCAAATCAATCGGCGGACGCCCGATCGGCAACTCGACGTTATAGGCCACACTCGCCTCGAAGTCCGGTCGCAGCCATTCTTGGAAAATGTATTTCGTGCCGAGCCGCAAGTCGCCAATGCCGTAACCCTCGTTACCGTGGCGCAGGCCGTGGGTGAAGAAGGCCGCGGCCTCGGAGTTGAGCTCAAAATGATCGTTCAACGCCCAGCGAAAACCGCCGTCGACCCGCATATAGTCGCGTCGGACCAAGTCGCTAAAGTGCGGGTGCAAGAATACCGTCACCGTGCCCGGCGGATCCAGTTGGGGCAGTTCAATATCGAGCAGACCCCGGAGACGGGCGAAGACGGTCGGGGGCATCTGGGCGGACTTGACGCTCTCTTCGGGCACCATCTGGGCCCAGGCGGGGACCGCGGCCAGGCTGAGGATGGCAAAATGGATCAGATGGCGAAACATGAAATCAGGGAAGAAGTTGGAGGCTGTCGAGCGGGAGCCGGACCAGCAGCCCTTGCTGCAGCACGTCCACTGACACCACTATTCCCTGAGGGTTCACCGGGTCGTCCACATAACCTTCCAACCCGTGCAAAGGGCCGCCTCGGACCCGGACATGGGTGCCTTTTTTCATCAAGGGATGGAGCGCCGCCTCCAGCCCGGAGGCGCAAACGGTCCTCACATCCTCCATTTGGCGCAAAAACAACGCCTCGTTCTCGACCATCATGGCCCGCACCAGCAGATCCTGTTGGTAGATGCGAGTTTTGCGCTCCGGTTCCAGCCGTGCAAACGCATAGCCCGGGAAAAGCGGTTTGGTGAAGGTCTTTTTCTGGGTGCCGTAGCGCCGCACGCTTTGAATCAGCGGCAGGTAATGGGGAAAATCCTCCCGCACCAGCAGGGCGGTAAATTTTTTTTCACAGCGGGGTTTGGTATGGCAGACGAACCAGCGTGGTTCGGCAAAGTCGGGCAGGTGCTGGCCCATGAGGTCAGATCCTTTCCAGCAGGCGCAGTGCCTCGATATAACCCGGGAACCCTTTTCCCGAGATCATCGCCACGCAAGCCCCGGCCGTCATCGAGCGGCGCCGGAATGGCTCCCGTTTCTTGATGTCGGAGATGTGCACCTCGACCGCCGGCCGGTCGGCGCCGGCCAGGGCGTCCCGCAGCGCGATGCTGGTGTGGGAATAGGCGCCGAAGTTGACAATAAAGGCATCGATTCCGCGGTCCGTGAGGGCGTGGATCTTGTCAATCAGGGCGCCCTCGTGGGCGGATTGGAAAAAGACGACGGAAAAGCCGAGTTTCGTTGCCTCGGTCCGGATCAGCCTTTCCAGATCCTTGAGCGTGCCGGTACCGTAGATGGCTGGCTGCCGGCGGCCGAGCCGGTCGAGGTTAGGGCCGTGGAGAATGGCGATTGTTTTCACAGTGGATTTCCGGTTTCGATGAATTCCCATTGGAGGCGGAACTTCTTGGCCAGCTCGGCCGCCAAGGCCTTCACGCCGTGCACCTCGGTCGCATAGTGCCCGCAGCAGATCAGGTTGAGATGATGCTCCTGCGCGTAGTTGAACCATTCTTCGCGGAGTTCGCCCGTGATCAAGGTGTCCACGCCCGCCGGGCCCAGCTGCGGCACGGCGTTGTTTCCGCTCCCACTGCAGAAGGCGACCTGCTTGGGGGCCGTGGAACCGCAGTCCACCGCCACGACGCGAGGATAGAGTTCCTCCAGCCGGGCCTGCAGCTGTGACCGCTTGAGTTTGTTCGGGGCGACCCAGCCGATCGGCTCGTTTTCGTGAAAGAGAAACGGGCGCCGGACCTTCATGCCGAGCTGGCGGGCCAACAGGGCATTGTTGCCGATTTCCTCATGGGAGTCGAGTGGCAGGTGGCTCGAGTAAACGGCACAGTTGCCCCGCACCAAGGCGGCAAAACGGCCATAGACCGGGCCGGTCAGCGGCTGCACCCCGCCCCAGAACAGACCGTGGTGCACAAGCAGAAAATCGATGCCGCGCTCCACCGCCTGCTCGAACGGCGCCAAGCCGGCATCAACCGCCGCGCCGATCTTGGTCACGCGACCGTCATTGGCGACCTGCAGGCCGTTGACCGCGCCGGGAAAATCCTTGAATGCGTTCCGGCGCGTGCGGTGGTCGCAATAGGCGACAAGATGGTCAAGGTTGGGCATCAGATGAAAAGCCGATCCGGCAGCTATGTGCGCTAAAGCCTGCGCCGAAACTCACGAGCCAAAAATCGCCATCCGGACCGGGATGGGGACCTTTCAGGGCTTCTTCCAGAGCAAACAGGACCGAAGGACTGCTCATGTTGCCGTAGTCCCGCAGCACGCGGCGGCTGGCATCGAGGGCATAAGGCGCCAGGACCGGCGCCAGGGCGTCCAGCACGTCGCGCCCTCCGGGATGGGTGACAACTTGTGCCACGGGCCCCGGGCCGCGTTCCTGCCAAAGCCGGTCGACCGCTCCGGCGGCAAGTTCGGGCACCGAGCGGTGCAGGAGGTTGCGGAGTTTGCCGTTGCGCTGCTCGAACCGCAGTTTGTCGCGCTCGACTGGCAGGTGCAGCGTGTTGAAACCAAAACAGCGCAAGCCGGTCGGCCCCGGTGTTGCCCGCCAAACGGTCGCGGCGGCGCCGTCGCTGAACAGGCAGGCGCTGATCAACACGCCAGGATCGTCATCGAGATAAAAGGCGGCCGAGCAGATTTCAAGCGCGACGCAGGCCACGGTTCCATCGGGCTGCGCCGCGAGGATGTTTCGGGCGGCGCGCAGCGTCGGAATCGCGGCACCGCAGCCAAGGCCGACCAGATCCTGGAGATAGGCGTTGGGCCGCATTCCGAGCAGTTCGGCGACATAGCTGGTCAGGCCCGGGCAAAGGTAGCCGGTGCAGGTGCAGATGAGCAGCGCATCGAGCCCGGCGGGTTGGACGCCCGCGTCCGCCAGCGCGCGCGTCAGGGCCCGGGCGGCCAGTTTGGGGCCCTCGGTGCGAAAAGCGGCGTTCAACTCGTCGGCGGTGAGGTCAAACACCTGGTCAACCGCGGGCATCGCAAAATGGCGCGTGGCAATGCCATGGTCTCCGCGCAGGACCGATTGCAGGATCAGCATCGAGCGGCGCTTGAGGCGATGACGGACGGGAGATTCTTGCAGAATCTCGACACACGCGGCCTGCGTGTAGGAGGCGGACGGAACTGCGGTGGCAAGGGCGTGGAGATACATCGGCTAGTGCAGGATTGTGTAGATGGATTGGAATGGAAGCAGGTGAGCGCGACCGAGCGTGGCCAGCCAGCGTTGACGGACCGGCTGCAACAACCACGGGTGCAGCAAGTCCGCGGAAGCCAGCCGCAAACGGAAACGTCGGGCGAGCGCCTGATGGATGTCGTGGCAGGCTTGGGACCAACTGGCCTTTCCCTGCGCGTAGGCCAGCAGCGGATCGAGCGCGAGTTCAGCGCTTTGAAAGGCCATCGCCATGCCGTTCCCGGTAAACGGCGGAATCATCGCACAGGTATCGCCGAGCATTATCCGGTCGGGGGTGGGCACGCGCCGGTCGAATTCCAATGCTGCGACGGCGCAAAACGAGGCGGAGTCGACCGCCGCTTCGTCAAGCCGCGCGGCGACGGAATCGAACCCGGCAGCCCTCAGGTAGGCACCAAGCAGGCTCGCACCCTTGGCGGATACCTTGCGGCGGCGGAAAAGTCCGCAGATATTCACCCGATCACCCTCCACCCGCGCGAGCCCGACGTAAGCTTGTTCCCCGAGATGAATCTCCAGTCCGCGTTTGAGCGGCAGGTTCGCCGCATGGATCTTCAGACCCAGCCAAGGTGAACGTCCGCGCCGGCGGCCGGTGGCGAAGACCCGGCCGGCACGCGGCGCGAAATCGATGACCCGGGTTTGCACGCGCAAATCGCCGCCTGCGTCCGCAAACGCCCCGGCCAGCCGACTGTCAAGCACCCGACGGCTGATGCCCAGGGCTTCTGCCGGAAGACGCTGCACTCGCGGCGCCCGGCCATCGACGAACCAGGCAACCTCGCGGTGACGCCGGGCGTCGGTGAGGAAAGGTTCCAGACCGAGCCGGACAATGGTCGAGGCCGAAAGGCCGCTGATGAATTCCCCGCAAACTCGGTGGCGTGGATAGTCACCGGCTTCGGACAAGATCACCGGCACGCCTTCTCGGCGCAACGCCAGCCCGAGCGAAAGGCCGGCCAGGCCGCCGCCGATGATTTCCAATGGAAGCGGCGATGTCATGAACGCCGGACCGCAATCATCTGATAACCTCCGCGCAAGGTTTCCCGGCAATGGCAGTCCCAAGCCGGCGATGCCAGGCCCAGCATTTGCGGCAACTCGTAGGCACAGAACCCGGCGGCGATGCTCACGTGGGCGTCGTGCCGGCTGACATGATTGGCGCCGAGCAGCGGTGCGAGGCCGGCAAAGCAGATCTGGGAAAACCGCCGCCGGGCCGGTTCACAAGCGATGATCACTCGGGCAGCACGGCAAAGCGTCCGACCCAACGCGGAAAGCTCGGGGGCGGTGAACTGATGGAAAATTAGGTTGCCGACGATCGCGGCATATTTCGCGTATCCGGCAAAGCCGAGCAGATCGGTGTTATGCCAGGTGCGGTCGACCGGCCACCCGGCCGGACGGGGCCAGAGATCAAGGCCGTCGATCGCCACGCCCCTGGCCGCAAGTCTGGCGCCGAGCTCCCCGGTGCCGGCACCAATCTCAAGCACGGCGTCGCCCGGCGCCAGCAAGACGGGGAGGGTGCGGACCAGCCAGCGGTGATTGCCCATCAGTCGGTTGATCAGCCGCAGGTCCCGACGGTTGTGCAGGGCATCCGGGTGCTCAGGGGGCAGCGAATCGAGAAGCTCGGGTTGTAGCTGGCGCCGCATGGATGAGAGGAAGGTTGCCCAGGTCGATGGAGTTGTCCAGAGTCGCGCGGTAACGACATGGAAACACCCGCCAGCCCAATCGATCTTATCGCCCGAGCCACGGAGGCCTTCCCGCATCGTCCCAGCTGGGATGAATATTTTATGGCGACCGCCAAGCTCATCGCCTCGCGGTCCAATTGCGAGCGGCTGAATGTGGGTTGTGTCATCGTCACCGGGGGCGAGCGAAAGAACCGGCTGGTCGCCGCCGGTTACAATGGCTTCCTCCCCGGCACGCCGCATGCCTCCCGCCTCCGCGACGGCCACGAGCAGGCAACGGTTCACGCCGAACAGAACGCCATCGCCGATGCCGCGCGTCGGGGCTCAAGCGTGGAGAGCTGCGTGGCCTATGTGACCCACTATCCATGCATCAACTGTGCGAAGATTCTCGCGGCCTCGGGCCTGTCCGAAATCAAATACCACGAGGATTATAACAACGACCCGTTGGTCGCCCCAATCCTGGCCGACGCGGGGGTGAAGATTACCAAGTTGTGAATAGTTGGATGCCATCGCGATCCTGCCGGACGGCTCCCAGCGCATCTTTCAAGCGGAAGAGGACCAGCGCGGCTTGGGTCGGAGAAACGGTTCAAAGGCGGACGTGCCGGGAGGGGTAAGCCATGCGCGAACGCCGCACTGCACGCAAGACCGCCACCCTCGCCGGACAATTGCTGCTGGCCCATCCCGTGCTGCGCGACCCCAACTTCAAACGTGCGGTCGTTCTCATGTCGGTGCACAACGCCGAAGGCGCCATGGGGGTGGTGTTGAACCGCCCGCTCGACAAGCAGCTAGGTGAGCTGAATACCGAATTCGCATTCGGGCCGCTGGCTGGAGTGCAGGTTTACTGCGGCGGCCCCGTGGAACCGGAGCAATTGATCTTGGTTTCATGGCAGTGGTTGAAAGGAGAAAATGCCTTTCAGTTGCAGTTTGGCATCGAGCCTGAAAAGGCGGCTGAGCTGGTGGGCACACCGGAGGTCACCGTTCGCGCTTTCCTCGGATACTCTGGCTGGGGTAAGGGGCAGTTGGAAAACGAGATGAAGCATGATACTTGGTTTACCGCGCCCGCCGCGGGCGGCTTGCTGGAGCAGGGCGACGGCGTTCCGCTTTGGCGGGCGATCCTCGGTTCGCTCAATCCCGAATTGAAGCTGCTCGCGAACGAACCCGACGACCCGACGATGAACTGACCACCGACGCAGGGATTCCTCCTGATGTGCCATGTCAGCCGTGATGCAGATGTCGGTCGTACCAACGGCAAAATAGGGTCGCTTTTCGGAGGCGGGAGGAGGAGAGTTTCGTTGCTTACCCCGGTCGATCTTAGCGTTCCCCAAGGCTAGACTCTTATCCCCATGGCTTCACTTGCCAACGCTCTGGTGTGCGGCCACACGATGCTGAGTTTGGCAATCCCCACCTTGTCGATCAGCCTTTTGTCTCTTTGGCACGCAATCTGCCGGGCATGCGACGGCTTTGAGGACGAATATGGCTTTCATCCGGTCAGGATTCATGGGCTGAACTCATAACTCACCTTTACGCAGGTGGTTTTCTGGGCGGCCGGGAGTGGACTGATCCAATATCCTTGAGCTGCGTTTCGGTTTTCAATCAAGGCGCAAGCCCCGGCGGTGGACCGAGCCCGTCGCATTGCCGGGGCTTTTTATTTTGATCCAACTTTGAGTTGCCCGAGACAAAGTTGGGGCGAGTGATGGGTGCAAAAGAGAAGGCCAAAGTATCTCCTCGAATCTTGCCGCTTGCCGGATGTGGGCGGGGATAACTATCCCTGTCCGGCGGATTTGAGGTAAACATGCCAAAGCGTCTCTGCGGGAGGGAGATTCAAATCAGGATACCACCGGAAATTCTTTTGCTTTGACAGGGTTGCAGCCGGGCATCTTCTTTCTCGTTTTTATGAAAGTTGTTTCCTCCATCAAATCCGCCAAACTGCGTCACCCGGCCTGCCAGGTGGTCCGCCGCAAGGGGCGAATCTACGTCATCAACAAGACCGAGCCGCGCTACAAGGCGCGCCAAGGTTGAACCAACCTTCTCCTTACCGTGAAAGAAAAAGTCCATCCCGCCCTTAACAATGTCTGCTTCCTCGACATTGGAACAGGCAAGCGATTCCTCACCAAGTCCACGATGAAGTCCGCCCGGACCGAGAAGATCGACGGCCAGGACTACTTCGTCATTTTGCGCGACGTGACCATGGACTCGCATCCGGCCTACACCGGCGAAAAACGCCTGGTCGACACGGCCGGCCGCGTGGAGAAGTTTACGTCGAAGTTCAAGCGCGCAACCAAGACCAAATAAGGCCGGAGTCATCCTGCCGACGAGAGCCCTCCCGCTGCGGAGGGCTTTTTTGTTCCTGATTCCGTCTGACCATGCCGCACATTCTCAGGATCTTGTTGCCTGTATCTGCGTCATCTGCCGGCAAAAAACCTTTCCACCGGCGGTTTCGTGTGTTTCGTCTGCTCTCCCGATCTTATCCAATCCCGATCAATGCGTATTCGCGCCTTTCAAGGTCTCGTTCCAATCCCGCCACAAGCGTCGGAAGTTGCCTGTGTGCCGTACGACGTTGTCGACGCCGCTGAGGCGGCCACCCTTGCTGCGGGTCGGCCGCACAGCTTGCTGCACGTTGATCGCGCCGAGATCGACCTGCCGCCGAAGTCCGACCCCTACAGCGACGCGGTTTACGCTCGGGCGCGGGAGAATCTCGCCAGACTCCAGCGCACCGGCGTGCTGGTGCGCGAGTCCGGCCCCTGCCTCTATCTTTACCAGCAGCAGATGGGACCGCATATCCAGCGCGGTTTGGTGGCAGTGTGCCATGTGGAGGACTATGATGCGGAACTCATCAAGAAACACGAGAAGACGCGCAAGGACAAGGAGGACGACCGGACCCGCCTGATCGACACACTCGGAGCCAACACCGGTCCGATCTTCCTGACCTATCGTGACGAGCCGGCGGTGGCCGCACTGGTGAATGCTAGGGTCAAAGAGAAACCACAGCATGACTTCACGGCGCCCGATGGCATCCGGCACACCGTGTGGCGCATCGTGGGCGGCGCAGATTTCATCACGGCATTCGGCCGGGTGCCGGTGACGTACATCGCTGACGGCCACCACCGCGCGGCCAGCGCGGCTCGCGTCGCCCGGCTGCGGCGCGATCACAATTCCAAGCATACGGGCGCGGAGGACTACAACTGGTTCCTGTGTGTCATTTTCCCGGCCGGCGAATTGAAGATTCTTCCGTACAACCGGTACGTCTTCAACCTCAACGGCCAGACGCCCGCGGAGTTTCTGACCGGAGTGAAAGCGGTCTTCGGCCTGGAGGAAAATGCTCCGCCTTCACCCGCCGCCGGCGGACGCGTGAGCATGTACCTTGGCGGCAAATGGTATGGCCTGCACTGCCCGGTCGACGCGAAGGCCGATCCCGTGGCACGCCTGGATGTCAGCGTACTTCAGGACAAGCTGCTCGCACCGCTGCTCGGCATCGACGATCCGCGCACGAGCAAGCGGGTCGATTTTATCGGTGGCATTCGTGGCACCGGCGAACTGGCGAAACGCGTCGATGCCCAGGGCGGCGTGGCGTTCTCCCTTTATCCGGTGACGGTGGAGCAGCTGATGGACATCGCCGATGCCGGCCAGATCATGCCCCCGAAGAGCACCTGGTTCGAGCCGAAGCTGCGTTCGGGGCTGTTCATCCACACCTTCGAATAGAAACGAAGGTGGGTCAGGCAAAACGCCAATCCCGCTGAGACTCGCAGGAGGAGCGGCGGCGAAAGCAATGCCGACCTGACGGGGACCCTTCGTCTATGGGAACAACCCGCGCCGGGCCTTGGCCTCGGCGACACGCGAGATACCCAGCACCAACGCCGCGGTGCGGCGGCTGCAGCCGTATTTCTTCTGGGTTTCGTCCACCGACGCCTTTGCCTTTGCGAGCATGCGGTAGAGTTTGTCGAAGACCTCGCCCTTGCTCCAATAGTAGTTCTGCTGGTTCTGCAGCCACTCGAAGTAGGAGACGATGACGCCGCCGGAGTTGCAGAGCACATCGGGGATAAGTTCGATGTCGCCGCGCTGGGTGATGATCAGGTCGGCTTCATTGGTCGTCGGACCGTTGGCTCCCTCGGCCAGCACGCGGCATTTCAGCTTGCCGGCGTTTTTCTCGGTGATGACGCGTTCCAGGGCCGCGGGAATCAGGACGGTGCAGGGCATTTCCAGCAACTGGTCGTTGGTCAAGGCCGCGCCACCGGGGTAGCCTTGGAGTGATTTGTTGGCGGCGGTGTAGGCGAGGGCTTCCTTGAGGTTGATGCCTTTGGCATTGTAGATGCCGCCGGTGAAGTCGGAAATGCCCGTGACTTCGGCGCCCCAGTCGTAGAGGGCGAGCGCAGCCTCGCTGCCGACATTGCCGAAGCCCTGGACGATGACGGTGGTTTTCTCCGGGGTGATGCCCATGTCCTGCAGATAGGATTTGACGAACCATGCCACGCCTTCGCCGGTCGCCTCGCGCCGACCGAGTGAACCGCCGAGCGCGATGGGCTTGCCGGTTATCACGCCCGGGTCGTAGTGCCCCACGTGGTTGGAATAGGTGTCCATCATCCAGGCCATGACCTGCTCGTTGGTGCCGACATCGGGCGCGGGGATGTCCACGTTCGGTCCGATGAAAGGCGTGATCTCCTGCATGTAACGACGCGAAAGGCGCTCCAGTTCGCCCAGTGACATGTCGCGGGCATTGACCAGGACGCCGCCCTTGGCGCCGCCGAAGGGCAGGCCGACCAGCGAGCATTTCCAGCTCATCCACATGGCGAGGGCAGCGACCTCGCCGAGCGTCACATCCTGGTGGAACCGGATGCCGCCCTTGGCGGGGCCGGTTGAGAGGTTGTGCTGGACGCGATAGCCCTCAAAAATCTCGACTTTGCCGCTGTCCATGCGGACCGGCATGGAAACGATGACACACCGTTTGGGGCGTTTGGTGCGGTCGCGGAGGCCGGCCTCCATGCCAAGAATGTCGGCCGCGATGTCGAACTGGTTGCAGGCCTGCGAGAATACGGGCGAGTTGTAGATGGAATTGGTGAGAGCCATGGGGAGAGGGCCGGAGTCCGGAGTTTGTTGGGCTGCAGATTGGGCTGTCGGCGGACGATTAGCAAACGGCTTTGCGCCGGTGTACTACGCCCTATGGCGTATTTTCAGAATCTGGCCGAGGCGAGACCGACCATTCCAACTGGCGCGCCGACCGGCAGAAATCCCTGCCCCACGCCGGACCCGAACAGGAGTTGCCGAATGCGGCTGATTGGGTAGGGGTGGAAGATGCTTTTCAAGCTGCGCGCGGATTACCAGCCGACTGGCGACCAGCCCCAGGCCATCGCCGCTCTGGTGCGTTCCCTGCAGTCCGGCAACCGCCACCAGACGCTCCTGGGCGTGACGGGTTCGGGCAAGACGTTCACCATGGCGAATGTCATCGCACAGCTCGACCGGCCGACGCTGATTGTCTCGCACAACAAGACACTGGCGGCGCAGCTTTACTCGGAGTTCAAGGGTTTCTTCCCCGAAAACGCCGTCGAATATTTCGTCAGCTACTACGATTATTACCAGCCGGAGGCCTACGTGCCGACGAGTGACACCTTCATCGAGAAGGATTCCTCCATCAACGAGGAGCTGGAGCGGCTGCGCATCGCCACCACCAGCTCGCTGGTCAGCCGGCGCGATGTGATCGTCGTGGCGAGCGTCTCATGCATCTACGGTCTCGGCTCTCCCGAGGATTTCTCCGCGATGCGCATCCCGATCCGATCGGGCGGCTCGTTCAATCGCACCAAGTTTCTCGAGCGGTTGGTCGAGAATCTCTATGAGCGGAACGACTACGATTTGAAACGCGGCTGTTTCCGGGTGCGGGGCGATGTCGTCGACGTGATGCCGGCCTATCTCGAGCACGGCCTGCGGGTGGAGTTTTTCGGTGACGAAATCGAATCGCTGACGGAATTCGAGCCGGTCAGCGGCAAGATCCTCCGCAAGACGGACCAATTTGACCTTTATCCGGCCAACCAATATGTGACGACCAAAGGCCGGTTGGAGTCCGCGGTCAGCGGCATCAAAGCCGAGTTGGACGAACGCGTGACCTTCTTTGAGGGCAACCAGCAGTATCTCGAGGCCCAGCGCATCCGCATGCGCACCAACTACGACCTCGAGATGCTGCAAGAAATGGGCTTCTGCAGCGGAATCGAGAACTATTCCCTGCATCTGACCGGCCGCAAGACCGGCGACCGCCCCTTCTGCCTGATCGATTTCTTTCCGAAGGATTTTCTGACCATGGTGGACGAGAGTCATGTGACGATTCCGCAGATCGGCGGGATGTACAACGGCGACATCGCGCGCAAGAAGACGCTCGTGAACTTTGGCTTCCGGCTGCCGTCGGCGCTCGACAACCGGCCGCAGAGCTTTGCGGAATTTCAGCAAATAACCGGCCAGACCGTCTATGTGTCGGCGACACCGGCGGCATATGAGCTGGAGGCATCGTCCGTGGTGGCCGAGCAACTCATCCGGCCGACCGGTCTGCTCGATCCGGAGATCACGCTGCGCCCGACCAAGGGACAGGTGGAGGATTTGATCGGCGAGGTCCGCAAAGCCGCCGAACAGGGCGAGCGGGTCCTGGTGACAACGCTCACCAAGCGGCTCTCCGAGGACCTGACCAACTATCTGCGCGAGGCCAAGGTCCGGGTGGAGTACCTGCACTCGGACATTGATGCGTTGGAACGGGTGGAGATTCTCCGCAACCTCCGGCAGGGAAATTTTGACGTGCTCATCGGCATCAATCTATTGCGCGAAGGGCTCGACCTCCCCGAAGTGGCACTCGTCGCCATCCTCGACGCGGACAAAGAGGGCTTCTTGCGGAGTGCCACGAGCCTGATGCAGACAGCGGGCCGGGCGGCCCGGCACGAAAAGGGCCGGGTCATCTTTTATGCCGATGTCGTCACGGAGTCGATCCGGCGCACGATGGAGGCGGTGACGCACCGTCGCGCGAAGCAACAAGCCTATAATCAGGCCCACAGAATCACCCCGCGCAGCGTGAAGCGCGGGGTCCAGGCCAGCCTGCATGTTTACGATGGCACCAAGCAGGACAGGAACTCGGTCGTGGCGGAGACCGGCGCCGACGACGTAGCCGCCGTCATCGCCGAGTTGGAGGACGAAATGCAGGAAGCGGCCGACAAGCTGGAGTTCGAGCGTGCTGCGCTGCTGCGCGACCAGATCAACTCGCTCAAATCAGGCGCCTACCAGCAGTCGGGCCGGAAATCCACCACCAACCCGGTGGTCAAGAAACGCCGGCGTGACTGATGCCGCGGGGCGTCAGGCGACCCCGGCGATCAATTGCCACCAGGCGGCTTATCTGGCCGGCTGCTTTGTTGCGTGAGCTTGCGCAAGGCCGCCTGGTCGGTGGTGGTCGCGCTGTCGCTGCCTTGGAGCTGATCCTTGCTCACTTTTACCGGGACGTGGCTGCCTGTTGGCGTGATATAGATCTCGGCGTAGCTGTTGCCCGGCCCAGGCAATTGCCTTCGGGCGTTAGCTGCTCAATCGAGCGGATCGTCACCCAGACTCTGGCGACACTCGTTCATCACGCGCAGCCAGATCTCCCGCAGATCAAAGAGTCGGGGCAGAGCGTATTCACGGTACCGCATTGCCAGCGGTGTTGCGACAACGTCCGGTTGGCCGAGGCGGGCCAAAGTGACGTTGAGTTCGCGCAGCGCCAGTTTGAACAGGCAAACAGCCAGGGTATAATCGCCCATCTCGAGGGCCTGCACGGCCTGCAGCACCTGCTCGTTACCCCGGTAAAGTGAGGCCAGCAGCGTGATGCCGAGCGCAGCCGGCACCCGTCCAGGCTGGGCGGCAACCCGTTCCCAATGGGAGATCAGGCTGAGATAAAGCGCCCGCGTGGCGATGTAGACCGGGTTGCGGTGCAAAGTGTAGGGATCCCAGTCGGCATCAAAGGTCTCCTCGGCTTCATTGGCGTCGTCGACCGATTCTTCGGCGGCCAGGTCGTCCGCCAGCTCCCAGCTCATCCGGCGGGCCACTTCATCGATCCGGTCGGGGGCTTCACCCAGCTGGTCATAGTGCTTGATATAGTCACGGACCGAAGCTTCCTGCTCACCGAGATATTTCTGCCAATCCTTCTCGGTCCAGGACAGCTCCCCGCGGTCTTCCCAGTCGTTATCGAACAGCCCGTCGGAATCAGAATTGGTCATGAAATGAAGGGCGCCGGGTGGCGTCGGGGCAAAGAGTGCGCAGCAGTATGCCGCTGGCAAATAAAATTCTGCTCGTATCCGGCGTTAGAAGATGTTGGATGAAAAACGCGGGCCGTTTTCCTATTCTTATGACAGAAGTGCAGCATGTTACGGCCCATTTTAGCGGACGGGTGCAGGGCGTGGGATTCCGTTATCTGACCCTGCAGGTGGCGAAGGAGTTTGAAGTGTCGGGCTTTGTGAAAAATCTGCCCGACGGCCGGGTGTTGCTTGAGGCGGAGGGCGCGGTGGACGAAGTCCGTGATTTCATCGCGGCGGTTGGCGAACGCATGGCCGGCTATATCCGCCAGGTTGAGCAAAAGGAAACGAGGCGCACGCCGCAGTTTCAGGGATTCTCGGTGAGATGATTGCTCCAATACACAGACATTGGGCGGTGGAAATCGACGGCCTGGCCAAGAACTACCGGGCCGGGTGGTCCTTGCGGCGGTTTAAGGGTTTGGAGTCGATCACGCTGCGGCTGGCCCCGGGGCAGGTGCTGGGCCTGTTTGGCCCCAACGGGTCCGGCAAGAGCACCACGCTCAAGATCGTGGCCGGTTTGCTGTTCGCGAGTGATGGCGAATGCAGAATTTTCGGGCATCCTGCGGGCAGCAACGAGGCGAGGGCCCTGATCGGATATTTGCCGGAATCACCGCGCTTTTCACCCCACCATACGGGCAGAGAGTTCCTGCGCTATTGCGCCGGCCTCAGCTCGATGGCCCGCTCGGCGCAGGATGAACGGGTGCACGAGGTTCTTGAGTGGACCGGCTTGGATCAATGGGCGGGGCAACGGCTCGCGGTCTACTCCAAAGGGATGCTGCAACGGCTCGGCTTGGCCCAGGCCATCCTGCACGACCCTCCGCTGGTGCTGCTGGATGAACCGGCGGGTGGGCTCGATCCCAACGGCCGGATGATCCTCGACTACCTCATCCGCGATCTTGCCAGGCGCGGCAAGGCGGTCGTGTTCAGTTCGCATCTCCTGGCGCAAGCCGAGATTTTGTGCGACCGACTGGCCATTCTTGCCCGGGGCCGGCTGCTCGTCGAAGGGACACCCGCCGAGCTGTTCGACAGTGAACCCGAGCCCGCGCCGCAGCCGTCGCGATTGGAAAAGCTCTATCTGGCAAAACTGCGTGAACATGGGTGAGTCGCCGCACAATGGAGCGCGGGCCTCGCTGCGCCGCCTGAGATTGATCGGGCTGCACACGCTGGGCGAAGCGCTGCACATGCGGCTGACGCTGCTGCTCGGACTGGTCGGAGCGGGACTGGTTTTCGCCGCGCTGGGGCTGCGGGAATTCAACTTCGGAGCCACCGAGTTGAAATTCATCGGGGACTTCGGCCTCGGGGCATTGGGCTTCATCGGCATGCTTGTGGCCGCCTTGGCCACAGCACAACTCTTCTTCAACGATCTGGCGAACGGGGCGGTCTGTTGCATCCTGACCCGCCCGGTACGACGCTGGGAATACATCTGGGCCAAATTCGCCGGAGTGGCGGCGTTGCTGGCGTTGTTTACGGCGGCATTGGGCGCATTGGTGGCGGTGCTGCTGGTCCGGCGTGGCGCCCAACTTGGCGTGGCACCGTTTGTCGTGCCGGCTTTCCTTTGTGCCTGTGCGGTGCAATGGCTCAAAATGACTCTGGTGGCCGCTCTGACCCTGCTGGCCTGCAGTTTTGCCAGTTCGGCCTTGTTCGCCAGTTGCGCCGGGCTGCTGTTGGCGTTGATCGCGCACCTGAGACAATTCGTCAACGGGAGCGGGCCGCTGGCCTGGCTGCGATTCTGGCCGAACCTCGCCTTGTTCGACGCTGAAACGCTGCTCGCGTCGGACCAGTCATTACCCGGTGCCGGGCTCGCAGGTCTCGCGGCCTATTGGGCGGCCAACGTTCTCTTTCTCGGTATCTTCGCCTCCCATGTCTTCCAGCGGCGTGAATTCTAGCCGGGTTGTGTTGGGCCTGAAGCTGACGGCATTGGTCGGGGCGGCCTCTTTGATCGGGATGATCGAGCACCGGAGGGGAAAATCAGCCGCTCCAACCCGATCGCGGATTGAACAATTGACCGCCGTGTCGGGCCACGGCGGTACGCTGGGTCTGCTGGGTGGGATGCGTTCGACCGTGGCCAGCGGCTGCTGGTTGCGCGCCAATCTGGCCTGGGAGCGCCGGGACCTCGCGGCCACGACGGCGCTGATCGAGCTGACGGTCGCGGCTGATGAGCGTCCGCTCTATTTCTGGTTGAACGGCGCGCGCATGCTGGCCTGCGACATGCCGGAGTGGCGTTTCAGCGATTTTGCTCCGGCTGAGGTGAAGCGGCGGATCAACGAGGAACAGGCGCAACTCGCCCTCGGATTCCTCGAAAAAGGGCTGCGGTGGCACGGCCCGGATCCGGCGCTCTACGTCGAGATGGCCAACATCCATCTTCGCCGGCGGGGGGACGCCGAAAACGCGGCGCGTTGCTATCGGTTGGCCGCGGAGCTGCCTGGCGCGCCCTATTATGCAGCGCGCATTTATGCCGAGCTGTTGGTCGAAATGAACCGGCCGCTCGACGCTCTGACGTGGTTGCAACAGATACTTCCCGGACTGCCGGCTGATGCTCCCCTGGCTCGGCGCGAGATCGTGATCGAGCGGATCAAGGCGCTTGAACTGAAGCTGGCGGTGCGCTGAGCCGGAAGCGGGTCTGGGTTGCACACCCCAAGAACGCGGAGCAGCTAGGTTGTGGTCTCCGGCGCATCGCTTGCTGCTTGGGGTGAGCAGACGGACGGGCTTCCGCCAGACCGGATGTCTTTTGACATGAGGAACTGAAACGCTAGCACTGCATGCGTCTTGTCCTATTCTTCCACAGCGACGATTCCCTGGCGTGTCTGGGTCGAGGCCGCCCGCCCGCGGACATTATCGGCGGCGGTCATTCCGGTGATGGTCGCAACCGCGCTGGCCGCGGCGCATAACCAGGTGAGCTATACCAAGGCGACGATCTGTCTCGTTTTCGCCCTGCTGGTGCAGATCGGCGCCAATTTCGCCAACGACTATTTCGATTTCGTCAAGGGCGCCGATACCATGAAAAGGGTGGGACCACGCCGGGCCGTCGCGGCGGGACTGATCGCCCCGCGCCGGATGCTGGCGGCGACCTGGCTGATACTCGGCCTGGCATTCGGGATCGGGTTGCTTCTGGTGCGCGAAGGCGGCTGGATTTTGCTCCCGATCGGGGTGGTCAGCGTGCTCTGCGCCATAGCTTATACCGGCGGGCCGTTTCCGCTCGGTTACAACGGACTGGGCGACCTTTTCGTCTTCATTTTCTTCGGGCTCGTCGCCGTCGACACGACCTTCTACGTGCAGGCTGGTTTTCCCAGCATCGACGTGACTTTGTGTGCGGCGGCCCTTGGTTTGCTGGCCGCCAATATTCTCGTGGCGAACAATTATCGCGATGTCGAAACCGACGCGGCAGCGGGCAAAAAGACCCTGGTGGTCCGCTTCGGGAAGAGATTCGCCGTTTGGCAATATGGCCTGTCGGTCATGCTCGCCCTGTTTTGTCCGCACAGTTTGCTGTTGCTTGGCTATGGCTGGCCGGTGTTGCTCCCGGTGTTGCTCACCCCGTGGGCGGCGTGGCTCACTCTGCGCCTGGCCGGATCGCGCGAGTCGGGAGAGCAGATCGCCCTGCTGGGTGACACCGCGAAGTTTCTGGCGGCGTTTGGCGTGCTGTTGAGCGTGGGCGTGATTTGGGGCGGGTAGGGCCGGTTGCTGCGGGAGAATCAATGGCCAGGACTTCCGGCGCCGATATCACCCGCAATCTTGTGGGTTGTGGTTCCGTTTGCCGCTGTGGGCCAATGTGGGAGCGGGTTTATCCTGCGACAAGTCGGGGCGTAAAGCCCCGCCCACGGCCAAACCGAGCCGCTACCAACCGGTTGGGTCGCTGATGGTTTCCTCGCCACCGGGGTTGGCTGGGCAGGTGGACCGTCTCCGATTTCTTCAGTTCCAGATAGCCGGCTGATGTCAACTAATAGTATACTTAAACCTGATGCGGTCAGAATGATTGGCACGGGTGCGGTTTGGGTGGGCAGGGCGGGCCCGCCGGTCTTGACGGGCGGCCCGGCGGTCCGTCCCCGCCTCAAACGCAAGGCATGAAAAAGCCGGAGCGAACGGCTCCGGCTCGGCAGAACGATTGCACGAAGACTCAGATCTTTCCGGCCAGCTTCGCCTTGAGCGAGGCTTTGTCCATCATGCCGACGAACTGCTCCGCCAGCTGGCCGCCCTTGAACAGCAGCATGGTGGGAATGGCGCGGACGCCGTATTGCGCGGCGAGCTCGCCGTTGTCGTCCACGTTGACCTTGGCGATCTTGAGCTTGCCGTCGAGTTCGGTGGCCAGCTCGTCGAGAATGGGCGCGATGGCTTTGCAGGGTCCGCACCATGGCGCCCAGAAGTCCACGAGGACCGGGACGGTGCCGGCGACAGCCGCCTTGAAGGTGTTGTTGTCGAGTTGGGCGATTTTTTCGGACATGGGGGCAGGTTATTCAGGGTTGGGGGAAAGGCAAGCCGCGCTCAGCGGGGCGTGGATTTGTGGATGATCTCCGCCAGTTCCGTCGGCTCGACAACCTCGAGGGGTTTACCGCGGGTCTTCAATTCCTCGAAGGTCTTGATGACGGTCTCGGTCATGCGGCCATGGGTCTCGTCGGAGCCGCCCACGATCGTGAACTGCTCGGCGGTGGTCAGGCGTTTATGCCCGTCCGCATGGTCAAGGCCTATGCCCAGCAGGTGGGCGGCCTTAGCTTTGCGGCGGCGGATTACTTTCTTCCTCATACGATGTCACGGTGCTGGCCCCAGCCGGTGTTTCAAGCGCGTTTTCCTCCACGGCCAGGCATAGGATGTCGGAGAAATCCCCGGCTTGCTCCAATTGCAGTTTCCGGAGGCGGGTCAGCTCCAGGATCGCCAGGAAGGTCGCCACCAGCCGGCGAAGCGAAATCTTTTCCACAAACAGCTGGGAAAAGACAAACGACTTCCGGGTTTTGATGTGTTCGAGCACATATTCCATCTGGTCGGCGACGGTCACCTGCTCGGCGTGGATCTGGCCCACGACGAGTTTCTCGGCCAATCGACGGAGGACGAAGTTGAAGGAATTCCACAGATCAATCCGGTCCACGTGCTTCAGCGGGCGCTCCGAGGCCGGGGCGAAGGCCGACCACGGCCGGGCGAGCATATTCTGGGCGTCGAGCGACATCCGGCCCAAGTTGCCGGCGGCTTCCTTGAACTTCTTGTACTGGAGCAACTGGTGGACGAGTTCCCAGCGCGGGTCGAGGTCATCCGCGTCCGCGTTGGGGTCCACGGCCTGCTGGTGCTTGGGCAGCAGCAGCCGGCTTTTGATTTCCATGAGGGTGGCGGCCATCACAAAAAACTCACCCGCCACGTCGAGGGACAGTTCCTTCATCGCGTAGATGACCTCCAGATATTGGCGGGTCACCTGATCGATGGGGATGTCATAGATATCCAGTTCGTTCTTCCGGATGAGGAAAAGGAGCAGGTCCAGCGGACCTTCAAAGACGGGCAATTTGATGCGATAATCGGCTTCTGCAACCACGGGCGAAGTCGAGGGGTCGTGCGCTCTCGGTGCAATCGGAAAAATGCTATCGTTCCGCCGGGCCGTCGAGAGCGCCGCAGGGCTCAGAATTGAAGGCAGGGGCTCACCGCAGGACTCTTCTTTTGCCGAACACCTGCGGCAAAACACGCCGGGCGACGTTCTGGGGCGGTCCGTCGTGCATTTGTTAGGTTAGAAGTCTTGAGTTTGGTGAAGCTCAGCGAATCCGCGGCGGGACGACCTAGAATCCGTCGGTGCCGTTGGTGCCAGCCCACTTTCACCCTTTGGGCTTCGGCGAGGTTTGTCCTTTCCTCAGACGACAGGCAAAGAAGAGCGGCTCACGGCCGCCGGAGAATGGCACGATAAAAACCGTCGGTATTGCGGGTGCCGGGAAGAATGACGGTGCCAAGGCCGTCGATTTCGCCGAAGCTTTTGGCTGGAACCTCAGGCTTGAATTGCGGATGCGTTTTCAGGAACGCGGCGATAACATCGTGGTTTTCGTGGTGGCTGAGCGAACAGGTGGCATAGACGAGCCGGCCACCCGGTTTCACACGCGGTGCATTGGCGGTCAGGATTTCCAACTGGGTCTTGGCGAAGGAAGCGACGGTCTCGGGCTGCACATACCATTTGAGGTGCGGCTGGCGCCGCCAAGTGCCGGAACCGGAGCACGGCGCGTCCACCAACAAGCCGTCATAGCCGGAATCTGGAATGTTCGTAATACGAACATTCGTCAGCCGGGCGCGTTTGGCGCGATCGCGGAGTTCGTCGAGGATCTCCGGGCGGAGGTCGGTGGCGTCGACGTGTCCGCCGGGGCCAAGCAGCCGGGCGAGCTGCAGCGTCTTGCCGCCGGCACCAGCGCAGGCGTCGAGCCAACGTCCGCCAGGCGCGATGTTGGCGCCGGCGAGCACCATTTGGGAGCCTAGATCTTGGATTTCAACAAAACCGCGACGGTAGGCGTCCGTGCCGGCGACTTCGGCGTTGGGCGGCAGGCGGACGGCATCCGGGAATTCCTCGGAGAGAATAAAATCCCAGGTGTGGGCGCGGAATTCATCGAGCACGAGTTTGTGGTCCTTGCATTGCAGCCGGACCCAAATGTTGGCCCGGTGATTGAGCGCATCGAGGTGGAGCGACTCGAAGGCGGCCGGGCAATGTTCGCGAAACCAGGACGGGAGCAGAGCATCAGGCAGAAAGCCTTCAGCTGACAGCTGCGCGCCCAATACCGCGGCCTTGTCGGCAAGGCTGTCTGGCACGGCGGGCCAGTCGCCGCAGAGAGCCGCTCGATAGTGCGCGGTGGGTTTCAGGTCGGGCGCCAGCCAGGCGATGATCTTGACGGCGGTCGCCGGGTCTTTGCCCAGCCATGGATCAATCCACGGCAGAAATCGCAGCCACGTGTAGACGAGTTCGCGGTAGAGTTTGCGGTCGCGCGAGCCGATGGCGCGACGGCGGGCGAGGGTTTCCTTGATGCGGCGGGGAAGGGCGCTATCGCGATGAAGATAAGGCCGCAGCTCCGCCAGGAATTCCAAAAACAGGCGCTGCTGATTGGCGGCGATATGGGGGTTCATCAGACTATGTCGAACAAACTGTCTAACCGCAGATCTGACCTATGGGCACGGAAGTATTTCGTCCTCATCCGGGATCGAACCGGGATATCCATGGTCAATTCCATTCTCTTGGAGATTGCGGCTCAGAACTTCAGCAGCTCGACTTCGACGTTGAAGGCAATGTGGCCTTCGCGGCTCTGGCCGTTAAAAAAGGAAACTTCATAGCGGACCGCCCAAGTCTGGCCCAGGCGCTGCCAGACGCCGTAGCTCTGTTCGTTGAAGCGGCTGTTCCGGGCGTCGTAGCGCCAGAGACCGGTGACGTCGAATACCTCGTTGAGCCGCTGGCGGTACTCGAGGTAGTATTCCTCGTAGTCGGCTTTGAGAAAGTGGGAGGCAAGGCGCAGCGTCCACCAATCCTGGTCCTTGATTTCGAGCGCGGTGTTGAGCTCCTGCTGGCTGGGGGTGTGGGGATCGAACCGGTTGAAGACCTCCCAGCGCATCCACGGAGCGGGCGTCAAGGCGAATTCGGTGTAGATGTCCGACAGTGGACTCCGGCCGGCGGCGCGGTCGAACCGGTAATCGGCGGCAAAGTTCAGTGAGGCGAGATTGCGCGAGCCGTAGGTCTTGTCGCGAGTCTGGAGCGTGTTGTTAAACTGCAGGCGCAGGGTGTTGAGTGAAGTGAGGTCGTCGATGTTGCGCGAATCGGCAAGGGAAAGCGGCTGCAGGTAAGTGGAGAAGACCTGACTGTCGATGGGCGGAATGTAGGCGCGGCCGTTGCCAGCCTCGGGCGCATAGCGGTACGAAAGCGTGGGTTCGAAGATATGGCGCAGGCCGTCGATCTCCCAGAGAGGATTCTGGTAATTGAAAGTGCCGCTGCTGAGCAGGTGGGCATCAAAGCCCACTTCACCGATGGTGCGCGTGTAAGTGTCTTTGCCACCCAAGGCATCGGTATAGTAGGTGACCCGTCCGCCCGCGACCGGGGTGACCGCCAGCCACGGAGTCGCGGCGATGGGACGCTCGAGGCCGTAATAGGCGTCGAGCCGGTTGGTGCGGAGGCTGGGATTGGAGAGGTAAGCGGGTGCTTCCAGCACCGCCGCACTGGCATTGAACCGCTCGTAGAAACCCAGCGGGAGAGCGGTCGGCATCTGGTCGAACCGGATTTCCGGCAGCCGTTCCTGCATGCGGAAATACGTGTTGGGATTCACCCGGGTGAAGGCGCTGAGCGAGTAGTTGTCCCCGGTGTAGGCGGCCTCGAGAAAGGAATCGGGCTGCTGCACCGAATAGAATTCCCGGCTGCGAAAGTCGCGGAGAATTTCCGAGTCGCTCCAGTAATTGAGCTGTCCCGTGAGGGTGAAATGGTCGCCGATGTGCTGCTGGTGCTGCCACTCGAAATAGGAACGGTTTGCCGGCACCGGATCGCCGAGGATGTCCGTCCGACGATCGCCGCTGTCGTAGATGTAGCCGGAGCGGAAGTAGCCGTCCACCGAGCTGTCGGCGCCCGACCCGTGGTAACGACCGGATGGGCCGACCATGACGCCCCGCGACGAATAAAGGCCGACGTCCGCGCCAAGCTTCACTCCGTCGGCCACCGGCAGGTGAAAGCCGAGTTCAGCCAGGACCCCGAGGTTGCCACGATAGCCGATCCGCGCGCTCAGGTAGGAAACGAATGTCCCATTCAGCGACTGCTCGAAGTGCGGAAACGAGATGAAATGTCCGCCCAGCAGTCCGATGCTCAAGCCGTCCGCGCGAACGATCTTGCCGCGGGCGTAGGTCAGGCGCCGGGCGTGGATGGAGGGCGTATAGCTGGCGTTCTCGCGGAAAAAAACGGTGGCATTCGTAAAAACCATCTCGTCCAGCGTGCCATCAACCGTGTCGCCCCAGAGATAGACGGGGAATTCCCCCATGCGGAGGTTGCGGACCTGAATGCCCTTGGTGGCGAGGTTGTAGGTGCCTTCGTCGGCAACGAGGCGGCGTTTGCCGTAAGTGAGGACGAAATTGCCTTTGGCGGTCGCGAGGCTGGTGGCGGCGCTGTAGCGGATCTCGTCCGCGGTGAGCAGGAGATCGCCGTAAGTGAGGCGTGCATTGCCGGTGACGACCGTCTCCTTGCTAGCGTCGTCGTAATTGAACTTCTTCCCGTCCACCACGGGCTGGTTGGTCTGGGCATGACCCAAGGGGCCAAGCAACGACATGACCGTCCCGGTAAAGGCAAAAAAGCGGCGGACTGGGGCGGGAAGCATCAAACTGAAGTGGCGGGCGGCGACGGTTGGCGCAATGAGATTTCGGGAGGCAAGGGAAACCCGGTGCGCCCAGCCGAGTGATCTGCTGACACCAACTGACGGGCGAGGTTTCCAGCTGTTGCCATCGGGCAACCCGGGAAGTCCGGTTGACGCTTGGGAGCGCCTCCGGGATCGGGCCGAAGCGACTGGCGCAGCTTGTTGCCGATCCGCTGCCGGTTGCTGACAGCTTGGGGTGCGCGACGGCGGTTTCCGGGCGAACCGTTTCGGCTAGACGCGGGAAGAGACCTCGACACTGTCATATCACTTCGCGCTGTGATCATACCTGTCGACGAGCTGAATGCCTTTCTGGGGAATCATCAGGCCAACCCGCATGGCTGGCTGGGAATGCATCCCCTGACGCATGAGGAAGAGCCGGGGGTGGTGGTGCGGGCGTTTGTGCGCGCCGCGGTAAAGTGCGGCGTGGTGGAGCTCGATGCGCCGGGTGCACCGGTGCATGAGATGGAGTTGCTTGCTCCCGAGGGTTTTTTCGAGGTGTTCATTCCGGGCAAGCAGGTATTCCGCTACCAGATTCGCTACGAGACCTCGTGGGGCGACATCCACCAGGTTTACAACGCCTACTCTTTCCTGCCCTCGCTGTCGGCGCAGGACCTGTATCTCTTCAACGAGGGAAACGAGCACCGGATATACGAAAAACTCGGCGCCCACCTGCACCGGATGGGTGACGTCCCGGGGGTGGCGTTTGCCGTGTGGGCACCGGCGGCTTCGCGCGTTTCGCTGGTGGGCAATTTTAACGGCTGGGATGCTCGTTATCATCCGATGCGGCCGCTGGGAGGATCGGGAGTCTGGGAGCTGTTTGTGCCCGACCTGCGCGAGGGTGAGATCTACAAGTTCGCCGTCTGGGACCAGCAGGGCCACATGCGGATGAAGACCGATCCTTACGGTACGTTTTTCGAGGCGCCGCCCAACAATGCCGCCATCGTGTGCGATACCAGCCGGTACCAATGGGGCGATCAGGACTGGATCGCCCGGCGTCGCACCCAGGCCGGACAGGTTGACCGGCCGATATCCATTTACGAGGTACACCTCGGATCGTGGCGGTGGCATGGCGAGGAGGCCAACCGCCCGCTCAATTACCGCGAGCTGGCGCCCTTGCTGGCCGATTATGCAGTGGAGATGGGGTTTACGCACATCGAGGTCATGCCGGTCAGCGAATTTCCCTATCCCGGCTCGTGGGGCTACCAGGTGACGGGTTATTTCGCGCCGACGCACCGTTGGGGCACGCCGGAGGATTTCCAATTCTTCGTGGACCACCTCCATCAGCGCGGCATCGGCCTGATTGTTGACTGGGTGCCGGCGCATTTTCCCCGCGACAGCTTTGCGCTGGCCCAGTTCGACGGTTCGCACCTTTACGAACACGCCGATCCGCGGGAGGGCGCGCACATGGATTGGGGCACGCTGATCTTCAATTATGGCCGGCACGAGGTGCGCTGTTTCCTTGTTGCCAGCGCACTGTCATGGTTGGAGCGCTTCCATATTGACGGCCTGCGCGTGGACGCGGTCGCCTCGATGCTGTACCGCGATTATTCGCGCAAGGAGGGCGAGTGGATTCCCAATCAATTTGGCGGGCGCGAAAACCTTGAGGCGATCGGTTTTCTCAAACAGGTGAACGACCTGGTGCATCATTATTACCCCGGCGTTTTGACCATCGCCGAGGAATCCACGGCCTATCCGATGGTCAGCCGTCCGACGCGCGATGGCGGTCTCGGCTTCGACTACAAGTGGAACATGGGCATGATGCACGATACGTTGACCTATTTTCAAAAGGATCCGATCCACCGCAAGTGGTCGCACGACAAGCTGACGTTCGGGATGATCTACCAGTATTCGGAGAATTTCATCTCGGTCTACTCCCACGACGAAGTGGTGCACCTCAAGGGATCGATGCTGGGCAAGATGTCCGCGGGCACCGTGGCCGAAAAGGCGGCGAATCTGCGGACACTCTATGGCTACATCTGGCTTTATCCGGGCAAGAAGCTGCTTTTCATGGGCGGCGAATTTGGTCAGCGAGGTGAGTGGAGCCATGACGCGAGTTTGGAGTGGCAGCTTTGCCAACAACCGGAGCACGGTGGCCTGCGCCATCTGGTGCGTGACCTCAACCGATTGTATACGGGAGATCCGGTTTTGAGCAGCAGCGACTACCGACCCTCTGGCTTCCGTTGGGTAAACTGCACCGACGGCGATCACAGTGTGATCAGTTTCTTGCGTTTGGACGAAACCCAGAAGACCGCCTATTTGATCGTGTGCAATTTTACGCCGATGACCCGGACTCGCTACGTGGTCGGCGTGCCCCAATGCGGGTACTGGCGCGAAGTATTGAACACCAATTCGCAATATTACGGCGGCACGGGCTTCGGCAACCATGGCGGCAAGCAGTCGTCCACCGCGCTGGCCGACGGCTACGAACAGTCGCTCAGCCTGACGCTGCCCGGACTCACGACGCTGGTGTTCAAGTGGTCGGCCAAGGAATAAACCAAACGGCTTGGTGGTCCGCTAACGTGGCGCCCACCAGCGAGTGCCAGACAAATTCCTATCAGGTTTTTGCAAGCTTTCGTTGGGCGGCAAGAAAGCTTAAGGCGATTAATCCAAATCCGAGAAGGAGAGCGGTCGTTCCGCCGTCAGGAACACTCGCCACGGCAGTAAGTGTGCCCGCACTTCCCGTATTCGGGTTAATTGGGTTGCCGTTAAAATCGAAGTCATTGGTGGTGACAGTTCCGCTTGTATTGGTCCAAGCCGTTGCATCGGTAAATACGATCAACTGAAAACTATCCTGTCCGGCAAAAATAGGAGGGTTAATAGCTGGTGCGGGCGGAAAGGTGAAATCAATGGTATCACCATTCAGACTCCTATTCGCTGCTTCCGGACTGACAAAACTCGTACTGGTCGGAGAGAAAAAAAAGCCCGATCCATCTGTATTTCCACCATACACCACGTCGGTCTGAACGCCAGCCCAGCCACCCAAACTAAAGTCGGTTATCCCCTCGGTCCCACTTTGCGAATTATTCTGCACTTCATAAACAAATGTCAGTCCGCCCAAGGTATTCTCAGTAACACCGCTCAAGACTTCTACCCCCAAAAGCCCTCTGACATTACCTGAAGTAAAGGTTGATGACATTGACGCGGCTTGAGAGTAAACGGGATTAAGTGAGGTGCCTAAATTAGGTAAGACCACACTATTACCAGGGGTTAGATTTGCTGCCCGCAGCGACGTACCCAATCCAATCGCCATGATTGCGGCCGCTGCCGTGAAAGCTGTTCGAGATTTCCAGTTCATTTTTCGCGTGGTTTAATTCATCATCGCAATGCCGTCGTGGCGTTGCCGCTAATCTGCATTAATCCAGCAAGCTAGATGCCAAATGATGTGACAAAATTTAAGTAATTAGTGTGAATATAGTTAAATTTCTTACTGACCTTAATTTTTGAGCACTTTGTGTAAACCTGTAAGAAAAGCTAACATTTTTCAGGCGACTCTTAGAGGTCAGAGCTATCCGGAAGCATATTCGTTTGGTCTGGGGAATACAGGTCCGAGCTGGCCAATCGCCGCTGCTCAAGCAACGAGAATTTGCCCGACCACAGGCGAACGATCGGCCGGACGAAGCCAATAGCTTCGGTGGCGGGGTCGATATCAGGCCATGCTCGATTCGTTAAGAGGCGAATGCGGCTTTCGCCGACGGACTGGAAAAGTCGGGCGACCGCCCAAGTCAACACTTACTCTGCGAACCTGCCATTCGGATGAGAAAACAAAAAAGACCGGAATTGAATCTGGAACATTCATCTCAGATTCTCGCGAAAAGTCACTCTTGAGGGCACGAAAGATTCTCCTATATTGGATAACTTTCCCAGGAATAACGCGCGGACAACCAGACTCTTATCCTCACATGG
>JBBIHQ010000029.1:29371-39730 GCA_037446975.1 Opitutia bacterium | reverse complement strand
CGACGGAATCCACGCCGCCCTCGATGACGCGGTCGATGCCCCTGTCGCCGGAGGCATGGGCGAACGTCTGGCGCCCATGGACCCGCGCCGCCGCGACGAGCCGCGCCACCTCCTCCGCCGTCATCTGCGGTTCGGTGGCGACCAGCGCCTGCTTGAAGTTGATGATGCCCGTCGGAATGAGCTTGATGCGGTCGGCGCCGGCGGCGACGCGCGCCGCCACGCAGGCCTCCGGCGTTGGAAAATTTTCCAACGCGTCGGCCATGAAGCTGCCATAGCGGCCCCGATGGTGAATCGCCGCGCCCGGGCTGTCGACATACGGCATCAACGGCCGCTCCGGGCCCCCGTAAAGTCTGCTCAGAGCAAGGCCGACGCCGTCCTTGTCGCCGGCGTCGCGCACGCCGGCGATGCCGAGGCGCACCAGTTTTTCCAGCCGGCTCCTGGCGCAGGCCAGCAGCTCCGCCGGGTTTTGTTTCAGGTAGGCCGCACGTTTTCCCAGATCAAGTTCACTCCCCTCGAGAAACAGGTGGGCATGCGCCTCGATCAGACCGGGCAGCAGTGTGCCATCGGGTGCTTCAACGTCCGGTCGTGTCTGGCCGGCGCGCAACCACTCCGCCGGCGGCGTGCGCCCGTCAGTGCCGACAAACTGGATCGATGCCGCATCGTAGACGACATGGGCGTTGCGCAACGGCTGGGTGCTCATCCCGTCCAGCAAGGTGCCAGTATGCAGCCACACGTTTTGCCCGCGCCCGGTGGGTGGAACATTCATCGCGCGAATCACGTCTCGACCGGAGCCGCCTCTGCGCAAATGGCCATGATGGCCTCGGCCTGGCGGTAACCGGCGGTCTCCTGCGTTTCGTCACCCGCCACCCGTCCCTGCTCAAGGGCCTGGCGCAGTTTCGTCACCATCGGATGGCCGGCGGGCAACGGCCCGGGAGATTTCTCGGGGTTGGCGAGGGCAAAATCGAGCCCCACCTCCATGCCGAGCGTCAGGTAGGCATTCTCGAGCTGCTCGCGGACGCCCTTTGGCGTGCCCCAGGCAAAGTTCGACAGGCCCACGATGAAATGCACGCCCCGCAGATCAGGGTCGTCGCGGATGAGGCGCATCGCGTCGAGTCCGATGTTGACGAGCCCGTAGGTGTCGGCGCCGACCGGCGCGAGCCCGGGATCGATGATGATCTGGTCGGGCCGGCGGCCGGCCTTGGTGACCAGCAGCTCGACAAAATGCCTGGCCGCCCGGTGCGCGTCGGCGGCGCAGAGGCATTGGGCGCTGCCGCCGAGCGCGAAATACTCCGAGGCCATGACCACGACATGGGTGTCGTAGGCGGCAACCAACTCGACCAGCTGGTCGAGCTGCGTGCGCGAAGCGGCGATGGAATTGAGGATCGGCGGCCCGCTCCTCTTCCGGTCGTAATGCCGCAACGCCACCTCGTGGTATTTGATCGAGGGATTGTCGAAGCTGATGGGGCAGGTCGTCGCGGCCTGGACCGCCGCGATGACGTCGGGCAGCAGCGCCAGCATCTCCTCCATCTTCACCTGGATCCGGGCCGTGCCGTCGAGATTGAGCGTCAGGTAGCTGACGCCGAGATCGGCCTGGATTTTGGCGAGCTGGCCATAGTCCGCCGGTCGCCGCTCGGTGAACGCTTTGCGAGCGCGGGCGTAGGAGTTGTTCATCAATTCGCCGATGAGGTGCAATTTCTTGGCGGTCATGTCGGGGAAGCGGGAGGTTGCGTGGGGTGGCGGACGGCCGCGTGATCGCGACCCAGCCAGTAGTTGGCCCACGAAGAGGTGCCGCGCAGGCTCTGGTCCTGCACCACCGGAGCGTGGGCCAGCAGTTGCTGCTCGCGACCGTCCTGCTTGAGCCGCTCGTAGGCGCGCAGCCAGATGCAGTCGCCGTAGCCGTCGACCTCACAACGCCCGTCGTGCGTGCCGCCGCAGGGGCCGTTGCGCTGGTTCTTGGCGCATTGGGATTCGGGACAGAGGAAGGCGATCTCCGGCAGCGAGCAATCGCCGCAGTCCTTGCAGCCGAACAGCGCAACCTTGCTGGCATGCTCCAGCCAGCGCAGCGGCTTCGGCCCCTGTTTCGGATCGGCAGCGCCAGCGCAGGCCCTGGTCCCCCACCCATTCAGCGTGCGACCGGGCGTGAACATCAGGTCATGGGTCCATTTCGAGAGCGAGTAAACCGGCCCGGTGTGCTTCGACCGCTGGGCCACGGATGCGGCACGCTGGCTGGTATCGGCCAGTCCCGTGATCGGATGGGCGGCGTAATAGTAGAATTCGTCCGGGCGCGAGTAGCCAAGTTCGAGGGCAAACTTTTTCCAGTCCTCCGGCGCGAACGTGTCCACGAGCCGCAGGAGGTTCTCCACCGCGGGAAAATCGTGCACCCCCCCGAGGTAGGCACCGCGGAAGCCCAACCCTCGGTAAATCGCAATCTGCTTGGCGGCAAACTCGTGAAAGAAAGCCTTCCCCTTGTCCGGGGCGCGCCCTTCCCTTTCGCACCGCTCGCGCAGTTCCCGGGTGACGACCACCCCCGGGATGCGTCCCTCGTGAAAAAGCTGCGCTACGCGCGGGCTGAGCAGGTAGACGTTGCCGATGAGCGGTACGTCGCGCATGGCATGCGCCTCCATATAGGTGCGCAGTTCGGACATCTTGCGCGCATCGAAACCGATCTGGTTGATGATGAACCTCGCGCCGGCGGCGACTTTGGCGGCAAGTTTGAAGTACTGGGGCATCACCTCGCCCTCGCGCCGCTTGAAGTTGGTGGTGACGGCGCCGACGAGGAACTGCGTGCGCTCGAATCGCGGGCGCTGCACCCCCGCCCGGCTCTCGCTCGGATCCAAACCCTGGTTCATCTGCTGCAGCAGCGAGATCAGGCCGACCGAGTCGATGTCGAACACGGGTTTCGCCGAACCGCCATTGCCGGCCACGGGATAATCTCCGGTCATGGCGAGGATGTTGTTGAAACCCTCGCTGTGGAGCAGCCAAGCCTCGCTCTCGAGCGCATTGCGGTTGAGATCCTTGCAGGTCAGGTGGATCACGACCTCCTTGCCGGCGTATAGGATGGGTTTGCCGAGGGCGGTGGGCGCCAGCTGCGGGTTTCCGCCGGCATTGTCCGTGATCGAGATCCAGTCAATCGCCGGACACTCGACAAGCTGTTGCGCGAACGTGCGCGCCTTGACCGCGCTGCGCTCGGCCATGCCTCCGCGGACGGAAACCAGTTCGGTGCCGATGAGGAACCGCGTCGACTGCTCCAGTTTCTCGCGCAGCGTCTGCATCAGTCATTGCAGCGGCAGCTCGAAGAGTGCGCAGCTCAACGCCGGCACGGTAAGCGTCGAAACCGTCGCCTCACTCCGGTGGAGGTCGACGACGCGCGGCCGACCGGGCGAATTGTGGGCGAGCTCATCCGGACCGGAGATGTGCCAGCGGGTCGCCGATCCGGTCAGGGTCAGCCCCTTGGTCGACAGGTTGACGGCAACTTCCTCGCCCGTCGGATTGACCACACTGAGCGTGAGGGTCTTGCCATCCTTGGTGAGCGCGGCGGCAACGTCACGCGGCCCGAAGTTCTCCGCCAGCTGAAGCGGTATCTGGCCGAACTTGGCCCGGTAGAGCTGGAGCACCAGCCCGGTCGTTTCCATCTCGGCGGCGGTACGTGTGGTCTTGATGGCACCGATGACGTTCACGGTCTGGGCGTAATGCGCCATGTGAATGAGATCGCTCTGCCTGTAATACTCGTGCAGACCCTCGGCGACACCCAGCCCGTCAGCCAAGTCGTAGCTGCAGCCGAGTTCCCCGTAGGCATATTCACGGTGCCAGAAATTCCATTCGTCCATCGTGATGGGCATGAGCCGGCCCTGGAGGTTCGGCAGCGAGGCCTGGAGCTTCCGGTGGCCCTCGGCCTTCTCGCGGATCGCCTGCCGCAACTCACCCACGTGGGTCACGAGATCGACGCGGCCCTCCGTTGACCACGGCCTCCGGCCGCAGTAGAAGTGCTCGGAGAGGATCGACATGTGGTCGGCGCATTTTTCCAGCATGATCTGCGAGCAGGTCTTCCCGGATTTGGCCTGATCGGGATCGTAATCCTTGTTGATGGTGGTCAGATCGCCCACGGCGGTAAGCGAAAGCGACGGGTCGACCTTCCACATGGCCTCGGCGAAGAGATTGTGCTTCTGGGTGTAGTGTTCCATCTGCATGAAGCCGAGCTGCCACGGGCCGAACATCTCGTTGCCCACGCACCAGAATTTCACGCCGTACGGCTTTGGGTGACCATTCTTTTCCCGCCAGCCGCCGCCAATCGTGTCGGCGCCGCGATTGCAGTACTCCACCCACTGGGCGGCGGAGTAGGCGTCGCCAAAACCGGTGTTCGCCG
Source organism: Opitutia bacterium (assembly GCA_037446975.1). Classification (GTDB taxonomy): domain Bacteria; phylum Verrucomicrobiota; class Verrucomicrobiia; order Opitutales; family Opitutaceae; genus Lacunisphaera. The sequence continues at coordinate 35,367 of JBBIHQ010000029.1, read as the reverse complement.
CGATCATCGGTTCGGTGCCGATCTCGCGGCAGAAGGCGATGAACTCGTCGGTGCCGAAGTCGTTGTGTTCCACGCCGGTCCACGCCGGATTTTTCCGCGGCGGGCGGCGGTCGCGGTCGCCGATGCCGTCGCGCCAGTCGTAGCCGCTCGCGAAATTGCCGCCCGGCCAGCGATAGATGGTGCCGTTGAGTTGCTTGAGCAGGGCGATGGTGTCGCGCCGCATACCGTGGATGTTGTCGGCCGGCATCAGCGACGGCGGTCCGAGCAAAACATCACCGGCCAGCACCCGGATTTCCAGCGTCGCCTTGGCGTCACTGCCGCCGCCGGCGACAAGAGTGAATGTCCGCTTGGAAAAGCCGGCCCCGGCGAAGACCAGACGAGTCGACGCGCGCTCGCCAGCGCTCCCGCCCCACGCAAGGCTCACCTCGATCTCGGCCTTGCCGGTGAGCGGTCGCGCCCAGATGTAGCCTGTGTATTTCGCACCCGCCACCACGCCGAGGTCATGCTGGCAGACCCCGGCGCCCGCGTTGACCCGCGGGGAGTGATCACCGACGAACGCCCCCTCCTTGACCATTGTCACCGCAGCCGGATCACCCAGAATCTGCCACGGCGAAGCGCCGACGACCGGAAACGCCGTGTCCTGCAGGCTGCGATACGGTGAATAGTTAGCCGTGATTGGAAAATAGAATTTCCGATCCTCCAGCATCTCGGCCCAGATGCCGCCATAGATGCAGCGGCCGAGGTGCTCGATAAACTGGCCATAGATATAGGGGCTGATCGGCGCGCCGGTCCTGGCGGCATCGAGCTTGACCTCGATGGAGGTCGAAGCGATTGATACAAACGGCAGCAGCAGGGTGCCGAGGCTGATGACAACGCGACGAGGGGTATGCATTTGAGGAAAGATCAGGACTTGGCTGCTTCAATCTCCCGGCGAATGGCCGCCGCGACCTCGGCCGGCGAACCCGGCCGGTCCGTCTCGTCACCCCAATGCAGTTGGTTGAGGTAGGCGTCGCCTTGGGCGAGCCCGAGTTTCTGGGCCTGGGCGTCTATCAGCTCGGCGAACCGGTGGGGCAGATCGAGTTTTACCTCTTCAAAGTCATCCCAGGCCTTCACCTGTGAGGGAATGTCCTGCCAGTAGAGGATTTGATATTTTGACCTGGCATTCGGATCGCGTTTCGCAACAGCCGCGGACGCCGCCGGGGCCATGGCCACGCCGCGTTTGGCGGTGATTCCCGGCGCCGGTCCCTTGCCGACCAGATACATGAACAGATCCACGGCGCTCGAGGCATCGGCCCCGTAGCCGTCGGCCCCGATCTCGTCGGCGAACATCTGGCTGATCGGCGCGCCGCCGATGGCCATCTTGATCTGGTCGTAGCCCGGCTTCTCGAAGCCGTCGATGACCGTCTTCATGTACGTCATGGTAGTGGTGAGCAGCGCGCTCATGCCGATGATGTCAGGCTTGAATTCATCCGCCGCGGCCATGAATTTCTCGACGCTTTGGTCGACCCCGATGTCCTTGATCTGGAAGCCGGCGCCCTCGGCCATCATGCAGACAAGATTTTTGCCGATATCGTGCAGGTCGCCGCGCACGGTGCCCATGAGCAGCCGCCCCGCGGAGGTGTCGGTGGCGCCTTTGGCGCTGAGCAGCGGCTTGAGGACGCCCATACCGGCCTTCATCGCCCGGGCGGCGATAAGCACCTCGGGAACGTAGAGGATGTTGTATTTGAAGTCCTCGCCGACGACGCTCATTCCGGCGATCAGGCCGTCGGCCAGAATCTCCTGGGCCGTGCGGCCCTCGGCGAGCGCGTCCCTGGTCATCTGTTCGATTTCCTTGGCTTTGCCCTCGTAGAGACATTGGTTCATTAACGCATAGTCCGGCATGGTGGGGATGGGTCGGTGGTTCAGGGTCTGGCCCGCTGGCCGTTGAATTCCGCCAGAGCCGCCTGCATGGCGAGGATGTTGGCCCGCGGCATGCCGGGGCTTGTGCCGCCGCCGACGGAGAGAATCATGCCCCTTCCGTCCTTGGCGCCTTTCTCGAGAACGTCGAGGGTGGCCGTACGCACTTCCGCCGGCGTGCCGCGCACGCCGATCTCGAGCGGGTTGACATTTCCCATGAGACACATGCGGTCGCCGACGCGCGCCTTCACATCCGCGATGTCGGTCTGCTTGCCCCAGTTGAGGACGTTGAAGCCGACATCCGGCAGGTGGTCGAGACAGGCCTCAACCTCGGCGTCGTTGTGATAAATCTTCACCCAGTCCGCCGGGAACGCGTCGCAGATCCGTTTCAGGTAGGGATGGCAGAATTCCTTGTAGTGATCCTCGTTCACGAAGCCCACGATGTCATCCAGGATGAAAATGCCCTCGACGTCGCGACCGATGGCTTTCTGCTGGGCCTTGAGCCAGTCGATGATGAGGCGCGTGGAGAGGTCGAGGAGCTTGTGCGTCCACTCGGGCTTCTCCACGATGTCGATCATCAGCTCGGTCGTTCCGCGGGCGAACCCGGCGGTGCACATCGGGCCGCGGGACGTGACGATCGGCATGATTTCGCCGGTGTCGAACACGCGTTGCCTCTGCATGCGGATCCGGTGCAGGGTCATCGCCATGAAGGCGTCGTTCTCGACCTCGTATTCCGGATATTTGTCGAGATCCTCGATGTTGAAGAGCATCGGGTATTCGCTCGGCGTGTTGTCCGACCAGAACTTGATCTTGGACCCAAGCACGGACGGCTCGGCGGCCATGCCATATTCCATCCACCAGCCGGGCACGAAGATGATATCGGGATACTCCCGGTGGATCTTGAGGTGCGACTGGAACCAGACCTCGGGATCGAGGAAGAAGTCCATGTGCTTGACGCCGACGTAACCGGGGATCCACGGGCTGTCGATGATCATGGCCATCGGGACCTGGTCGAGTTTCTCGCGGCGGGCGGCTTGCTTGAAGATTTCCCATTGGGCGGGTTTCATGACGGTATATTTATTGCGGGAGGGGTTGGAGGACGGATTGGCGAAGGCGACAGATCAGGGCTCGAGCAGAATCTCGGTCGCGGTGAGCTGGAGCCCCACCCCGGCCGCCTTGGCGGCCTCCTGCAGGGCCGCTTCGAGCATGACGACCGGATCGGTGCTGACCGCGAGGCGCCGCATCAGACCGTCGCCTTTCTTCGCGCCGACCCGCAGCGTGAGGCGCAGGCCCTTGCGCTTGCAGGACACGCGGGTGGCGGCCGGGTCGGCCAGCGCGGCATTCATGGGGGCGATGAAGGCGTCGACGTAATGAACGCCGATGCCCGATTTGTCGCGGAACGCCGGGGGTAATTTCTCCCGGGCCGCTTGGTTGAGGTCGCAGAGTTTGATCATGGCAATTTGGATGCAGTGGTGGAAGCCAGGTCGGCCCCGGCCTGGGCGAGAGCGAAGTGGATGGCTTCCAGAGCCAGGCCCCATTTGTGCGCCCGGCTCTCGGCGTTGCAATGACAGCCGGATGGCGCCGCGACCCGGGACCAGTTGAGGACTTCGGCCAAGGGTCGCCCGAGCAAGGGCTTCTCCCGGTCAAGCGCGTGCAGCAGCGCCTGGGCGTCGCCGAGGTAGGCGCACATCTGGGTGTGCCCCGTATCGCCCGGAGCCGGACGGCAGTCCGACCGCAGTATTTGATAACCATCAAGGCGGCTGCTGAGCGTCACCTGATAATCGAAAGCCAGCGGTCGTCCGAGGTTGGAGCAGGTTGTGCCATCAAAACGGAAACTTGCCTCGATCGATCCGCCGGCCCGGTGTTCGATTTGCACGCGTTCCTGCGCCCATTTCCGCAACGCACGCGGGTTGGTCGTGTAGCCGGGGCTGAACCCGGCCGGCTGGGCCTCCCTCGCCCCGGCACCCGCCGCCCGGTCTTCCGGATTGCCCGGGGCGTGCCGGAACGGCGCCCGGCGAAAGCGGCAGGGCACCAGCGAACAATGGTCGCAGGGCGTCCGTCCCGCGGCGCCCGCCGCGGCAGTTTTGGAGTCCGCCAAGCCGATCACCCCCAGCAAAGACTTCTTCGGATTCAACATGCCGCTCGCCAGAACCTCGATCGGTCCGGGAAATGGCCGCGAAAGCCCGAGCGTGACCAGTCCGAACAGCTTGTTCTGGTCGGCCACGTCCCAGCCATCGTATCCCGGGCTGTAGTGCGGCACCGCCACGAGCCCCTCGTTTGCCGCCAACTCGCAAATCCGCCCGCTCATCGCCGCAACCAGGTGTTCAACCACGGCCGAGCCGAAGGTCTCGAAGAAATAATATTCGTCCGGCTTGCCCTCCTGCCAAAGTTGGCGGGCATGTTCCTCGCATTCGCGGCCGGCACTGACAACGACCAGCACGGCGCGCTGCGCCCCGGTCTCCCGCAGGTGCTGGTGCAATCGCGGGGAGTGAAATTCAACCCCGTCCAGGTGCAGTCTGGTGCCGGTCACCTGCAAGCTGATCTCCCGCAGATAACCCCAGGGCCGGCCCTGCACCGCATACCAGGCCCGCACCATTCCGGTCAGCTCCTGGGCCCGGGCGGCCGGGACGTGTCCGCGCGGGTAGCCGAGCAGACGACGGAATTCCGCCTCCGTCACGGCAAGCTTGGGCTGCGATGCAAAATCCTCGATCATGGGTGCAGCGGCGCATCCGTCTCCCGACTGCCCTGGGTTTGCTCCACGGGACGGAACTGGCAGCCTTCGACGAAGAAGTCAAAAAAGCCGGGATGCGTTTCCAACCGGCAGTGCTTGACGCGCCTGACCAGCGATTCCAGTTCGGCGCGCTTGGTGCGGGAAAGCAGGGCCAGGCAGGCGCCCTCCACCGAGGCATTGCCGATCTGAACGATTTTGGCGGTCTCAAAGTTCGGGATCAGGCCGATCCGTTTGGAGGACTCGAGGTTCAGATGCCGGCCGAATCCGCCGGCGAGATAAAATACGTCGAGGTCGGCGTAGCCGATGCCATATTCGGCAAACGCGATTTGCAGCCCGGCAACATTGGCCCCCTTGGCCTGCGCGAGGGCATTGACGTCGCTCTCGCTGAAGGTGACCGGCCGGTCGCCGGAAGTGTCCACGGTAAAGTCCTGCCCGCCGTGTTCGAATCGTCCGAGGGCGTTCATCCGTCCCGTCCGCAGCAGTTCGCCCATCAGGTCGACGAGGCCCGATCCGCAAATCCCCTCGGCCGGGACGTCGCCGATCACCGTGGTGCGAACCGAGCCGTCATCGTCGATCGCCACCTTCTCGATCGCGCCGGGCAGACCGGGCATGCCAAAGCTGATCTGGCCGCCCTCGAAGGCCGGTCCGGCCGGGCACGATGCCGCCAGCACCCGGTGCCGGTTGCCGACGATCAGCTCGGTGTTGGTGCCAATGTCCATGAGCGCGACGACGCGCTCCTCGTTGGCGAGATCGACCGCCAGCATGCAGGCCGCCGCGTCGGCGCCCACGTGCCCGCTGATGATCGGCAGACCGTAAACCCGCGCCTTGGGATGGATGGGCAGGCCGAGTTTTCCCGCCGTTTCGGTGAGACTGGTGTCCGAACGCTTGCCCGCCGCCATTTCCAGCTCGGTCAGCGACTGATAAGGGCTTTGCCCGATGGAGTAGACGGAGAGCTTGAAGAACAGGTCCCGCATCGTCGAGTTGCCCGCGATGATGACCTCGTAGATCGACCGGGCGTCGACCGGAAACTCCTGAATCGCGCGGTTGAGATAACCGGCCAGCGTGCGTTGCAGGGTCTTCGTGCGATCCTCGGTGTCGTATTGGATCCGGGCCATGACATCGGAACCGCCAAAGCGCTGGGGATTCTCGAAGGATGAGTCGGCGACCACCCCGCCGGTCTCGAGATTCAGCAGCCGCATGACGATGGTCGTCGTGCCCAGATCGATGGCGAGCCCGTGGATCGGACCGGTGCTCCGGTCGATCTCCACGCCATCGAGCAGGATGCGGTCGCCGTCACGGGTCACCGCCGGTTCGAGTTTCCACTTGGGGCCGTGCACCGGCAGTTCGAAGGCGTGCTTCTCGATGCGCA
>JBBIHQ010000029.1:0-29271 GCA_037446975.1 Opitutia bacterium | reverse complement strand
CCGTTAATATGGAGCCGGACACTCATTCGACGCCGAGGGTTTTCATTGCCGCCTTCAAATAACCCATCGCGTACGCCATGCCGGCGTGCCAGGGGGCGGCGCAGCTCATCTGCGGAGCATGATCGGGAATGATGACACCCGCGAAGCCGTTGCGCTTGAGAATGGCGAGCACGCGAAGGATATCGACCTCCCCATCGTCGATGAAGGTCTCCCGGTAATACGGCACTTTGTCCCGGACGTTGCGCAAGTGGACATAGCCGAGGCGGTGCTGGCGGCTGTATTGTTCGACCGTCTCGTAGACGTCACCCTCGGTCATCTCGGCCAGCGAGCCGACGCAGAACTCCAGCTGATTGGCCGGGCTGGGATTGAGGTCGATCGCCTTTTGGTAGAACCGCGGCTGGTAAACGAGGCGGGGTTGCGCGCGGATGGTGGGCATCGGCGGGTCATCGGGATGCAGCGCGAGCCGCACGCCCGCCGCCTCGGCCACGGGAAGAACGTCGTTGAGGAAGCGTTCCAGCCGGCTCCAAAGCTGTTCCGGCGTAGCCGACGGAATGATGCCCGGTGGCGCCTTCGGGTCGTAGACCATGTTCCACACCATGCCGTTGGTCATCGGCCGGTCGTACGGCCCTTCCATGCCGACCGCCGGAGCTTCGCCGCGCGCATAGTTGCCCTTGGTCCGACCCGCGACACCGGCAATGGAAAAATTATAGCCCATGAGCGGAATGCCGGCCTCGCCGAGCCGCCGGAGGATCGTCTTGACGTTATCGATATGCTGCGGGCGTTTCGGACCGTCGAGAAGGATGTCGTGCCAGTGGGCCGGATCGAAATTCTCTATCGCCTCGAGCTTGAGTCCCGCCGCCTCGACCTCGCGCCGGAGCGTCACGAGTTCCTCCAGGGACCAGAGCTGGTCCGGATCGCCGGCCAGACCCCACCCAAAGTCGGTACCGGTCGGCTGGTCATCCGCCCCGGTGTGCATGCCGCCGCGGAAGTAATCGACGAGATGGGCCACGATGTGCGTGGCCCCGGCCTGGCGCGCGAAGAGGAAGTTCTCGCGCGTCAGCATGTGGCGATACAGTCCGAGACCGAGTTTCATGGGGTGCGGGTCAGGGTGAACCGGGACGGGCGGGAGGCGAACCAAAGGAGGGTCAACTGTTGAGCAAGCCGGCGGCCTCAGAGCGATCCGCCCTCAATCCACTCGCTCTCCACCATCTCGATCCGGGGACTGGCCGGGATGCCGAAATCACGGTTGGCTATGCGCGCCGCCAGAAGCTCGACCGCCCACGCCCCCATCAGCTGCTGGTTCTGCTGCAGACCGGAGAAGCCGGATTCCTCGACGAGGTGGCTCAGCACGGCCACCCCCAGCCGGCCGGGCACCCGGACACGCTGTTCCTTCAGGAAGCCGCGCAGCCGCGGCAACATATCGGGAACGTGCACAAAGAGCAGCCCATCCGGCCGATGTTTCTCCAGCCAGGAAACCAACGGCTTCTTCTCGAACTCGGTGAGGCGGATCACCGGCAGGGCGTGACCCGGGCCCAGCACGTGTTCGCACCACCCGAGGTAGGCGGCGGAGTGGGCATGCGCACTGCGCATCTCCTCGTAGGAGCCGAGCACGAGGCCGGGCCGGCGGTAGCCCAGGCGGTGGGCGCGCTCAAGCGCCGTCACCGTGTCGTTGTAGAAATGGCTGGTGATGCGGTGCAGCGGGGTCCGGATGCTGAGGCCCAGCGTCACCACCGCCTGCTCGTTCAGCTCACCCGGAAATTCCTGGTCAAAATCGGGACTGCCGAAACAAAGCAGCCCCTCGATGCTGCGGGTTTCGAGAATGCCCCGGAAGCGCCGGTAGGTCATGCCCGGGGCACGCAACCAGAGCGGCTCAAGCCGGTACCCGAGTTCGTCCGCCCGCCGGATCATGCCCTCGAAGACGCGGGTAAGGTGGCGCGACTTTTCCCAGGGCCGCGGATGCTCGTAGAAGGAGATCACGCCGAAGCACGCCCGCTGGCGGGCGGCCCGCGGCTTGCGCAAGTGCCGCATGAGACCGACGATCTTGGCATCCGGCGTGTAGCCCGTCTCCTGCGCCAGCCGCCGGACCCGCGCCTTCGTGGCCGCGGAAATGCGCGGGCTGTCGCGCAAGGCCAGCGACACGGCCGAGGGCGAAACGCCAGCCAACCGGGCGATGTGACGGACGTTCATTTGCTCAACAGTTAACCACGCCCGGCCGGACCGCCAGACTGAAGCGGCCGACCTTGGTTCAGGGCCGCTTGGGTTTGGCGCTCGGATCGCCCGTCGGCGGCGGGGCGGTGTCGGTCGCCGCCGGGGGCCCAAGCAGCCCGGTCAGGATCGGTTTCAAGGCGTCGGCCCAGACCTGGTAGCCTTTCAGGCTCGGGTGCAAATGATCCATGGTCATGCCCTCGTACAGTCTGCCCCGGGCATCGGCCAGCCGGGCGTTGATGTTCAGGTAGCGAACCGACTTGCCGTCCGCCAGCCGGGCCAGGTTGGCGTTGATGTGCTCGATGGTGGGTCCGACGGAGCCGCCGTCGTTGCGCGGGAAGATGCCCGTCAGGATGATCGTGGCTCCCGGCGCCTTCTCGCGGCAGAGCCTGACCAAGGCGGTGAGACCGCGCGTCACGTCGGCAACCTTGGCGTCGTCTCCTGGCACCTTGCCGACGTTGTTGGTTCCGGCCAGCAGCACGATGACCTTGGGATTCACGCCGTCCAGTTCACCCTCATGCAGGCGCCAGAGGATGTTCTGGGTGGTGTCCCCTCCCCAGCCGAAGTCCGCTGCATTCCAGCCGTGGAAATTCTGCCGCCAGTTGGCCAGGAAATCCGGGTAGTCGGTTGCCCCCCAACGACGGGCGATCGAGTCGCCGACGAAGTAGACGGAGATGCCGCCCGCCTTGGCCTTCTCGAGCAGTTGGGCGTGAGCGAGGTGCGAGTTGCGGTCGCTGCGCATCACCGGTTGATCGGCGGCGCGCTGCGGCGGGCGGTATTTGAACAGGTGGCTGGCCCAACCGAGGAAGAAGCTCATGTTGCTGCGGTCCTCGTGTCCGCCATCATGCTGGCGCCAGGCCAGATCGCCGTCGAGCAGGCCGGTGTTCACCGGCGGCATTCTGGCCGTTCGGTAATCCTCAGTCACACCGAGGTCACGGGCTCCCAGCAGGCGGAAGGCGGGCCCGGCGCCGACCGTGGCCATAAAACTGCCTTGGTGGTCGAGCCAGTGGGCGTCGCCCTTCTCCGGCAGGCCGTAACTGATAAAGGTCGGCCGCGGCGCGCACAGCGCGATCAGTTCGTGGGCCTCAACGGGAATATCGGCGGCGGTCTTGGCGCCGAAAACGCTCGCGGCCGCGCCGTACTTGAGGAAGTTGCCGGCCATCCAGTGATAAGCGCCGGAACTGGCGAGGTTCTCGACCGACTCGCCGAAATCACGGCGATGCGGCTTCACTCCACCTTCGCCCGACGATCCCACCAGAGCGACCGCGAAGCGCGGCTCGAGCGCCATCGTGACCAGCGCGGCCTTCCCGTAGCGGGATACACCCTCGATGCCGACCTTGGTTGCATCTACAGCCGGCAGGGTTGCCAGATAGTCGAGCACGCGGGCCGCACCCCAGGCCCACGCGCGCAACGCTCCCCATTGCTCCGGAGTGCGCCGCCGCCCTTTGTTCGCCAGTCCGATGATTCCGGAGGTCAGACCGGCTCCGCTGTCAGCCTGGATGCTGGCCGGGTTGAGCGAAACATAGCCCCACCCTGCCGCGATGAGCTGGTCCTGCGACGGCGGCGCGGCCGGCTCCACCATCCCGGGAAACCGCGGCATCGGTTCATCCGGCATATTGCCCCAACCGAACATGACCAGCACCGGCACCGGACCCTTGGCATCGGCCGGCAGCACGACCGCCATCTTGAGATCCACGATAATCTCCGGGCAGGCCGAATTGTCCGCGTGTCCGGTCACCTGGCGGGCCACAACGGGCAAACCGCCAACGGTCGTGTCCAACTGCCGGGTCACCGCCCAGGTGATTTTCGGCACATCAGCCGGCACGCGACCGATCACTTCACGCTCGAAGTCCTCCACAATCTCCGGGCGGCGCACATGCCACCATTGGTCGGCCGTCGTCACCTTCTCTCCGCCCTTGGTGACCAGAAGCTGCGGCCAATCCGGATAGGGGTTGGCCCGGGCCTCGTCGTAATTGGGTGGATTGGTGGAGCCGGCGTTTGGGTCGCGGCCGGGGCGCATCTTCGTGATGCCAAGCTGCCGCAGCATGTCGGCGTGGTCTTCCTCCGTCAGTTTGTCCAGCAGCTGGCGTTGCGCGGGGCTGAGCAACCAGAACGGGACGGACAGGATCGCGCGCGGCGCAACCTCGGGGGCGGGCGCCGTCTGGGCCGCCAGGGCGACGCCCAGACAGGCCGCCGCGATGAAAAGGATCTTTTTTCTCATTGGGGTGCGGGGTTCAGGGACCGGAACGCGTCAAGGACGGTGAAAGCTCTCCGGCGGGCCGAGGTAACTCGGCTTGAGGCCGCCGAGATCAACGATCAGTTTCTGCATGACCACGGCGGAATCGACCATCCAGATTTTCAACGTGTGATAGCCGGGCTGCGCGAGAGTGTGATGCGATCGACCGTAATGCGCGTTGTCGGCGACCGACTTCTCCCACTCGCGCTGCCCCTCCCGCACCGCCCTCCGATCCGCCGGCACCAGGGTGACGACTTGCGGCGTCTCGTCATCGAACGAGACGGCGTAGCGCACGGATCGGCCGGGAAGAAAGTTGAGCGTGGGAGCCGTGATGGCGGTAACCTCGGCCGGACCGGTTGTGGAAAGATACATCCGGTATTCGAGGCAGGGGGAATCCTTTCCGGGCGTCGCACTCGGTGCATCAACCGGACCCTCGGCCCGCAGGCCGGACAGGGTCCGTCCATAATCGTCGATCTTCCTCCATCGGTTCGGACCCGAGTCGATCTTCTCGGTAAAATGCTCCGGCTCGATGGAAACGTACCCCGGCCCCTCGGCAAAGCCCCGCAGGTTCCCGCGGGTGATTTCTGAAGGGTTGAGCGCCACGACCCTGACGGAAACCTCGCGACCGGCTCCAGTTATCGTCAGTTTGCCGTCGTTCCGGCCCGGCAGAACCCGGGTCCAGTCGACCCCGACCCAGATCCGCTGGTCCGGCCCGATCGTGCCATGATCGGCGCTCAGGGTGATCCAAGCCGCGTCGGACTGAACCTTGAATTTGCACGGCGTCCGGCCCTGGTTGAACACGTCGACGTAGCTACGCTGGCGGTTTAGCGAGTCGAACTGCGGCAGGGCTGCTCCACTCTCCGCTGCGGCGTCGGCCGCGCCCTCGACCGCCACGCCCAGCGCCGCGGCCTCCGGCACCTTGACCGAGAGGAGCGGAATCGCGTCAAGGGAGTTGACCGGCGGATCCCGCCACGTCGTGTAGCCCAAGATCGGCTGATCCATGAAATGCTTCCACTTCCCGCCAGCGACAGCGTCGAATTCGGCGACCATCTCCAGAGACCTTTTGAATAGCTCCCTGGTCTCCGTTGCCTCCCCGGTCGCACTCGCCCGGTGCTGCCTGGCGTAGAGCGCATTGCGGCCGGCGGCGAGGTAGAGCTCGTTGAGCAACGCACTCGCTTTCGTCGGAAACAGCACGAGCTCATAGAATGCGTCCTGTTCTTCCGCGGGCAGCGCGCGGGCAATTTCCCCGGCTTTCGCGGCGAGCTCGTCGAAGTCGGCCACGACCGTCTCGGCTTCCCGGTAGTCGGTCAGGCTGTAGGTGTCGGGCCGCAGCAGCTCCGGTTTGCGCCGGCCGTTGAATTTCGAGCATTGGGCCAGGATGTCGGCGATCTCCGCGGCGTGCGCCGGGCCGAACTGGCGCGCGGCCCACCGGCGCGTGAACCCGGCGAAATCTTCATTGGCCCAGCGTTCCGGGTTCCAAGCGAGGCTGAGGAAATACTCGAGCGGCAGTTCGTAACCTTTGAAGTGACCGACATTGACGATCCAGATGCGGTCGGCGCCATATTGCTTCGCAAGCGACATTTGCTCCCAGATCTTGGGAATCGGGCTGGTGTTCAGCCATTGGTAGCTGCGCGGCCCGCCATGGTAATCGAAATGATAATAGATGCCCGCGCCGCCGCTGCGGCCGCGCTCGGCCGCCGTTGGCAGCCGGCGGATGTTGCCCCAGTTGTCCTCCGCCCAGAGCAGGGTCACGTCGTCGGGCACGCGCATGCCGGCGTCATAAAACTCCTGCACCTCCTTATAGAGGCACCAGGTCTGCGGCACCTTGGTGATGTCGGGATTCACCTCCTGGCGGAGGATGTTGCGCTGGACGTCGACAATCTTCTCGAGCAAGGCCCGGTTGGCCTCCGGTCCGCCGGGCGCCATCGGCGTGTCATTCGCCCCGCGGAGCCCGACGGTGATGACGCTCTCGAAATTTCGGTTGCGCCGGACACCCTCGCGCCAGAAATCCTCCAACACGTCGGGGCGCTGCGCATAATTCCACGGACCGACCGTTTTCTCGTAACGCCAGTCCCACTCTTTTTGCGCCCGCAACATCGGTTCCTGGTGCGACGTGCCCATGACGATGCCGTACTCGTCCGCCAGCCGCGCGTTCTCCGGGTCGTCCTCGTTGAAGGCATTGTTCCACATCGCCGGCCAGAGGTAGTTGGCCCGCAGGCGAAGCAGCACTTCAAAGATGCGGGCGTAGAACTCGCGGCCGTAATTCGCGACATTGGCCGGCGCGTGGGGATTGGCCTGCGGGGTCACGTTGCCGAATTTCGCCCGGACCCAGTTGGTGAGGTCGGGCTCCTCGTCGTTCAGAAAGATACCGCGGTATTTGACAGACGGCCCCGGGTCGACGAGGCCGGCGGGACGCACGTAGAGTTCCGCCGACCGCCGGGCCGGCACGTCCGCCCACCAATACCACGGCGACACTCCGATCTGCTGCGAAAGTTTGTAGATGCCGTAGATGGTTCCGCGCTTGTCGCTGCCGGCGATGACGAGGGCGCGCTTGAGCCCCGGCAGCGGCTGCTCGACGACCTGCACCATAAAAGCCTCCCACCGTCCGCGGATGGCGCCGGCATCGAGTTTCCCGGCGGCGACCAGTCGGTCGATCAACGCGCTTCGCCCCAGTGTGCCGATGAGGACGGCGGCCGGCGCTGTTCCCGGCTGCCCCGTGGTAAAGTCCGGTCTGAGCCCGGTGACGCGCTCCACGTCGGACTGCAGGTCGCGCGCCGCGCGGAGCACACCCGGCCAGTCGGCCGCGTCGGCAAAGAGCGAAGCGGTGCCGTTCTTTCGCGCCAGGGCGAATCCCCCGTCCACCGGGACGTCGGATACGAGTTGCCCGTCATTGGGAGTATCGGCTGGATCGGTCGTCGCGGGCTGGGCCCGGAGGGCAAGACAGAGAAACAGGCTGAAAAATGCCGCCAGCCATCGCGGTTCATGCGAAACCATGGGGCAAGATGCCGAGCGATGGCTTGGAACGCAACCGACGGCGATGTTTGAGACTATGAGGTGACTATGGTTCATGATCATTCCAATCGAAGCAGGAGCCGTCGTGGCGATCCGGCGCCGGGCCCGGGTGGTCGGCCGTGATCGCACCAGTTGCCGGATCGACTCGCAGAAAACGATCCGTCGCGACGGAAAGCAGCATCAGGTCGCCGTAGAAATTTTCCATCCACTGGAAGGTCGAGGCCGCGGCCGGTGACCCGGCAGCCAGGGTGACCCTGGATTGCCCGTCCATGTTCATGACGGTTAGCCATCGACCATCGTCGGCCCGCAGGGCCACCCGCCCAAGGCCGCGGTCAACCACCGCGAACCGTCCCGCCTTGTCGGCAGACCCGGCCGCGAGCGCGCCACCCGGCAAGCGGAACGTGGCTCCACTGCCGTGGGCGGTAAGGGCGATGGAACGCCCCAACGGAATGGGCCGCATCAGCCCGTGCGGGTGCGGCTCCACGACAGTGAAAGAGTCGAAGTCAGCATAACCCCCGGGGGTGCCGGCATCATTATAGGCAAAGAGCGAATACCGCACCCCTTGGAAAGTCTTCAGCTGGAAGACAAGTTCGAACTCACCACCAAGCGGCTGGAATGTCCGGCCGTCCTCGCTATAGCTGAACGTTGCAGCCTCCCGCAGAAAATCACATTGCGCCCGCAACCAAATCCGACGGCCGGTGAAAGCCCGCCGGTCGGATTGCCCGGTGCGCTGGTTGAAGTGCTCGATGGTCAGTCCCTCCGTTCCGCTTCGGACACCGATCCAGGCGTAGGGCAGATTCAGGAGGGCAAGGCCGGCCACGTCGCCCGGCCTCAGGCCGCTCGTATCGAGGACCGCCGTCGGCGTGGACTGCGGCCCAACCGCCCGTTGCGTAAGTGTATTGCGCGCCCACCAGAAATCCGGCGCTGCCTGGGTGCGGAGGCGCAGATATCCGGGCCGCTCTGCGAGCGACCAGCGGGCGTCGTCGGGTACATGGTTCCACTGCCAGACCGGGTTTAACCGGGGTCCGGAAAAATCGTCGCCGCGCTCATACGGCGCCGCGGGCGGAGACGGGTTGTCGGAATGGGGCTTCAGCCAGGTGCGCGGGGTACGCCGCCGGTTGCCCGGCAAGCCGAAATACGGCCAACCTTCCTGCCAGGTGACCGGCGACAGGCAGGTGAGGCGCCCGACCGAATTGGCATCCATCATCGAAAATCCCCACCACTCGCCGCTTGGCGTGGCAACGATGCCGCCTTGATGGAGCGACATGTGACCGCGCGACGCGGGATTGCCCGGCACCACCTCGAATGGCGGGCCGGCGGTTTTCCACAGGCGGTTGCCCTGGGCCAGACCAAAGTCCTCGTCGCTGCTGATATCCGGATTCACTTCGTAGGGCCCCTCGCGATTGTCAGCCCGGGCGCAGGCCAGGAGCATTCGGTCCATGTACCATGCGCTGGTAATGTAGTAACGGCCGTTGATCTTGTAGAAATGGAGCCCTTCCCCCATGCCCGCGGACTCCGGGATCAGAGTGCGCTGCGTGCCGGGCACGAGGTCCGTGAGGTCATCGTTGAGCCGGGCGAACTGGATGTCGCGATAGCCCCATACGACGTAGGCGTTCCCATCGTCATCGAAAAGCACCGACAAATCATGCAGCGACTTCTTCATCGCAACCTGCGTCCAAGGCCCGGCGGGATTGGTGGCATGGAAATGCTGCGTCGTTTGCCGGTTGACGTTGGTGAAGATGTGAAAAGTGCCGTTGTGATAGCGGAGACACGGCGCCCAGATGCCCTGCCCGTAGATTTCCTTGCCCTCCTGCAGCCGGAACTCCGGCCCGAGATCGAGGCGGTCGCACGCGTAGCCGAGCAGCCGCCAGTTCACCAGGTCTGTGGAATGCAAGACGGGCAGCCCGGGCATGGCGTGCATCGTCGTCCCGGTGAGGTAGTAATCCTCCCCGACCCTGATCAGGTCGGGATCCGAGAACTCGTCGTAGAACAGCGGGTTGGTAAACGTGCCGTTTCCGTTGTCGGCCGTCCAAGTCGCCGCCAAGCCGGGGACGGCAATGGCGGCGAATGAAGCCAGGGCAAGAAGGAGCCTCATGGGTCGGTCAGCTCGTCGTTCGCCCGGGCCCGGCTTCTGAGTTTGCCGGATCGCGTGGCCCCACGAACATCATGGCTGGTTTTCGGAGCACAGAGGTCAGGCGCGGACCCGGCGTCACTTTCCGGTCGGGGTGTTTTTCGCGTCGGACGCGGCCAGCGCCGCCTGGAGCCCGCTGAACGTGAGGAACACGCAATTCTGCCGGCGGAGCTCGGCCAGGATCGCGGGCAGTTGCTCGCGCGTCTCCGCCCGCCACTCATGATTCAGGATGACCGTGCCGTCGACGATGCCCGTCGTGGCCCGATGGAAGATCTCCGCGGCCGGCACGCTGCGGTCATAATCCATCGACGCCACCAGATGGCGCGGCGTGTAGACGGCGAGCTGCGCATGCGCCACCGCCGCGCGAACCCGATCGTCCACCTCGAGAAAGGGTGGCCAATACCACTTCGGCGCCACGCCTGCAGCGGCCGTGATCTTCCGCTGGGCTTCGGCCACCTCGCGGTCGAGCGCTGCGTCATTGAGATCCCGCGGATGGGCGTGGGTCTGCGAATGGTTCACGATCTCGTGCCCGGCCGCCGCAATGACTTTCGCGGTCGCTGGATTTTCATCCACCCGGTCACCGACCAGCGAAAACGTCACGTGCACGTTCTCCTTCGCGAGCAACGCCAACAACGGCCCCGCATCGGCCGGTCGGGGACCGTCGTCGAAAACGAGGGCCACACGCTTGGTGGCTTCGGCTTGGGCGGCGGGGAAAACGAGGCTGAACAAGGCGATGGCGGTTACCAATGAACGCAGCATGGGTTTAAAGGACTCAATGATAACGATAGAGCTTAACGCGCTGAATGCAAAACCGGCCGGGTTCGAGGCGCACGTGGCGCCCTTGGTGCGTCTGGTCGCCGTTGAGCCAGCGAATGTGCCGCCACTCGCCGTTGTCAAAACGGCCTTCCTCGACACTCAGGAGTCCGGCCTGCCCGTCGCCCTCGGCCGGAGCAAAGGTGATCGTGAGCCCGGCGCCGGCGAAAAGAAATTCATTGTCGCCGAGCGCGATCATGAGTCCGCCCGCCGGGGTCGGGCCGGCGCGGCCACCCGCGGCCAGCGCGGAGTTCTCCGTGCCGATGACCACCGCCAGCCCGTCCGCCAGCTGCGGCGGCGCAGCCCGCTCGAAGGACACGTGCATGATCCAGTCACCCTGCCGGATCTGCAGCGGCTGCTTGGATTCGATGCTCTCCTGCAGGAATCCGGCCGTGAGTCCGCGCCCCTGCTTTTCCGCCAGCAGCGGCGCAAGCTGCCGCACGAGGTCGAAGCTCGCGGCCAGAAAACCGGCGGCGGGCTCGGTGTTCGACTCGATGGCGAACGGGGAGAAGCCCATCGCATTGAGCGCCCCGAACGCGTAGAGCGCGTTCACCGCCGCCTCCGGACTGCGCATCGCCTCGGGAATGAAGAGCGGATTTCCGCTGCGCGCATAGAGCTGCGCCCAATACGAGAAATTCTGGAAATAGATATCCGGGGCCAGGAAATCCAAGGCTGGGGCCGCCGCGCGCCAGACATCGATCAGGTGCGGCAGCGGACCGGCGCTCGGATACTGACCCGGTTGGTAGCCGGGCCGGATCAAGGCGGCGTTGGCATACATCGGCAGCGCCAGTTCGGCCTTGCCGGCCGCCGCCACGGCCTGGGTGTAGGCCGCAAAATGCCACGCCATGAAGATTTCCTCACCTGCCGGTCCGCCCCCGAAGACTTCCGACCAGCTGCCGGTTGTCCGGCCGCCGGCGGCGTTCCAGACGGCCAGCAACTCCGGCGCAAGCTGCGCCCGGTTTCGGGCCAGGTAATCCATCAGCGCCGCTGGCACGGACGCGGCGAACGCTTTCACCGCCTCCGGACTGTGGTCGCGGGCCTCCGGGATCATGCCGATTTCATTTTCGACCTGCACCATGATCACCGTGTGCCCTGGATCGTCAGCCTTGAGATGCCGCATAAGCGCGGCGAACGCACGGGCGTCGGTGTCACGATTCGCCGCGGAGAAGGGCGAGAGAATTTCCTGGCCGCGACCCGCCGAGTCCTGCGCCCGAGGAAACCGCGCCGGGTCGCGCTTCACCCAAGCCGGCGTGTAACAGGCCATGCTGTTTTTCCACGAGCCGAACCAGAGCAAAACCAGATGCATCTCGTTGGCCTGCGCGTCGCGCAGCAGGCCGTCGAGCGTCGTGAAATCATATTTCGCCTCCGCCGGCTCGATCACGTCCCAATAAACCGGAGCCACTACCGTGTTGAGATTCATCGCCTTCAGCTTCGGCCAGGACGAGCGGAGGTAGTCGGGCTCGCCGCTGGAATTACCCAGCTCGCCCCCGCGCACGAGGAAGGGCTGGCCGTCGACGATGAGTTGGGTGGCCGTACCCTGCCGACGAAGATGCGGAAGCTCGGCGGCAGCGAGACCGCTTGCGACCGTGAGCAGGAGAAGACAAAGAGTCGGTTTCATGGCAAGGAAAGGTCGGGGTTGGCGAATTGAGTCCCGGGCCGCGGGCCATCGCTCCACAGGGGATCGAACGAGCACTTGGCCTAGCCGGAATCTCCATCGGGGTCGAGTTCCGACCGGCAGGGACTTCATCCTCCGGAAGAACGGAGCATGCGCAAGGACAGTGAGGGTCTAACTATAGTCCGCGGCCGCGGCGCACTCCGCCGGGAATTGCCGGTAATGGTTCTGCCCGCGCGTTTGCATCCTGCTCAAAGAAAAACCGGCCCCCCGTAAAACGGAGGACCGGTCTGGAAACCCAAAACTTAGAACGAGAACGTATTCGTCAGCTGCCACTCCTGGACAGGTGCAATACGAGCCGCGGCCCAGGTGTGGCCATCGGGTTCGACGGAAATCGGGATGAGCTTGTCGTTCTTCCCGACATTGTAGACGTTGAGCTGGATCCTCCAGTTAAGCTTCGGCGTGAGCTTCCGTTCATAGCTGACCCAGAGGTCGAGGGCATCTTCCGACGGGCCGTAATAAGGCTTCGTGAGGTCGAAGCTGGCCAAGGCCGGGTTGGTCGCGTTTGGAACGACGGGATAACCGATGACGACCTTGTCCTGCCAGCGGTAGCCGGTGCCAACGCCGACACCCTTCAACATGTCGTGGGTGAACATGTAGTTCGTGATGAGATTGTAGCGCCACTTGCGCAGCTCCGGTGCCGCCGTGTTTTCCGTCAGCTTCAACAGGGTGTATTGGCCACGCCAAGCAGCCCAGTCCGCGCGCAGCTCATTGCCGGCAGAATAGTCGGAATTGAACCGCACCAAATCGCCCGCAGGCCCGGCCATCAGGGTATCCATGTAGTTCACGAGTCCATCAAGCGCCGGGCCACCGACGTTCGAGCGGACCGCGGTGGTTTGGGCGGCGTTGAACTCAATGCGCCAGTTCGGCAGCGGATTGGCCGTGAGTTCAAACTCATAGCCCTTCGACCGGGTATCGGCGGTCACAGCGAAGCCCTGCAGATCCGGGTTGCCGCGATAGTCGTACACGCTCGCCGTGTTGGCGGGTTGGTGACTGGCGGGATCGGACTGATAAGCCCCGGGAGTGGTAAGGGTGGACAGCGACGATGGGCCAACACCGTAGTTCCACGCTGTAAAGTAGCCATTGCCGGCAAGGTACTTTTCGAAGTTGTTAAGCGCGGTGATCGCAGCGTCTCGGCGAGCATCGGCTTGATCCTGCGTTTCCAAATGGGAATTGGCGGGAACGGGAGACCCCGGAGCGCCCGGACCGACCGGCCTTCCGGACGTATTATCCACATAGACCGCGTCCCACATATACCGAACGCCGGAGTAATGTGCGCCGGCCGGTTGGTTCGCCGTGTTCCAAGCATAGGCCGTCATATAGTAGGTCTTGATATTCTTCCAATTCATGGCGTCCTTGATGGTGCCTGTGAGGCTGCCGGTGGCGGTGGAGAGACTGAGCTGAGTGTTCACGCCAGTCGACATGGTGTCATATTTCACCACGTGGAGGGAATACTTGTTGTCCTTCGTGGAGAGCATGACGCCGTATTCCTTGGTGGCGCCGGTCGGGTTGGGGACCGGATTGCCATAGATGTCGTGGCGGACATCCGTGACTTGGAAGTTATTCGACTTGTTATACGACAGACTGATATTGAATGGCAGGAAGTCGCGCTCGCCGAGCAGCTTGTTCAGGTGCACCACGATTCCGCCTGCGGTGGAATGATCCTTGAAGATCTGGTTTGCCGGAAACACGTCGGGCAGCTTGTAGACGTCGGGGCTGATGTTGAACGAACCGCGGCTGGCAGCCACCGGCTGGGCGGTCACCCCCTTGCTCGAGACCTCGTCGTAACGCCAGCCGAGGGTGGGCACAATGGCGTCATTCCACATGAAGCCCTGCCAGGACCCGGCATAGGACTTCGTCTCCCGCAGGCTCTTGGCCGCCGCCGTCAGAAGGCTCTGGTCGGCGCCGTTATCATAGCGCAACAGGGTGTCCTGGAAATTGCTGTTCCAGCCGACATAGTTGGCGGGATTCGAGACCTGCGTGGCAGCAGGATAGACGGCACCGGTGTTGGGATTTACCACCGGAGCGAGGTTGAAGAACGGCTGCAAATTGGCCGGCACGTTCCACGGATCAGAAAAATTGACGCCCGTCGGGTTCTTCCAGGTCGAATCGAATTGATAGATGTTGCCGTTTTGCAGGGTCACATTGGAAGTGATGCCCGAGAGGCCGGCTCCCGCCGCCGTGCTGGCATTTTTCAGGGACGAGCCGAGGTAAACGACCGCCACAGGAGGGAGATTCTGGAAGCCGTCGGGATTCCCTTGAAGCTTGTAGGTCGCGTAGGCCAAGGAGTTGGCATACATCTGCCAGCTCCGGTTTTCCGTAAAATATTTCTCGTCGCTAGCGACACCGTTGAAGCGGTGCTTGCCGAGCAACTTCGCGAGGAAACTATCCTTCGCGAAGAAATCCGTGGCCCTAACCTCACCGAAGACCGATCCGCGGAGATACTTGCGGTCGCTCTGATAGGAGCTGCCGTAGCCCGGACCAGCGGGGACGAAGGGGCGGCCGAAGTTGGGATTGGCGACGTTGTTATTACTGGAGTTGGTCGGCCCTACGACATAGTCTTGAAAGTTTTGCAGGATGTCGATGTTGAGCGTCGGAGTGAAATTGAGCAACGCCTGGCCCCCGCGCTTATAGGCTTGGTGGTCGTAGGTGAGTTCGAGGCCGGCGCGATCCTCCCAAAATGTCTGCGTGAGGTCGATGTTGGTGGCATTCCACTTCTCGAATTGCGACGCGGTCGGACCGTCGATCAGGTTGTGGTAGAAATCGAAAACCGACGGGTCGGTCAACACGCGGTTGCGGTATTGGCCGTATTGATAATTCGGCAGTTTCGCATTAAGGGCATAGGAACTGAAGCTGGTGAGATCGGAGAACACGTCCGCATATCTCTGGCCGATTAGGTTGACGCCGGCGCCTTGGGGAACCCCGGCGGCATTGAGCGCACCGGTATTGGCGTAACCGCCGTAGATCCGGTAAAGCTGATTGCTCGTGCCATCAACGAACCAGATGGGTTGCTGCTGGTTGGCATAACCGCCCAACCAAGGAAAGAAAGCGGCGGCGTTAGAACCGAGCACGTAGCCATTGGGCACCGCCAGCTTGGCCAAGCCGCTGTTCTGGTCTCTCTGCGCCGGGGTAGCTGCATCTGCTGCGAACCACGGGGTGATGCTGTCATAGGGGGGCAGGCTGCGCGGACGGTCGGCCTTGATGTCGCCGTTCTCGAACTTCACGCTGATGCTGGTATGAAAGTCCCGGCGGTGAAAAAGATCCGGATCGAACTTGATCGCACCGGAGAAGCGCTTGTCGTTCTGCCAGGCCTGTTTTTGCTCGTATTTGTGATCGTCCCACATGCCGTCCAGACGGATGGCCAGAACTTTCTGGATCAGTTCCTGGTTCAGGTCGACGCTGCTCCGGAACGTGCCGTAGGAACCGGTGACCCCCTCAACCGAGCCGAAGTTGCGAAACTCGGCGCTGTGCATCGAGGCATTGACAATGCCGGCCGGGCTGCCGAGGCCGAACAGGATCGAGTTCGGGCCGCGCTGGATGTCGATGCGGTCCACGTTGTAGCTGTCCCACGGGATGTCGGTGACGAAGAAATCGCGGGTGTTGTCGGCGGCTGCCAGCCCGCGCACGCGGTTCGCGGTCGAGGGATTGCGGAGATTGTTCGTCTCATCAACGCTGGTACCATTGCCCTGGCCCAGGTAGGTGCCGCGCGTGCCGGCCACCTCGGCGTTCGTCGTGTATTGGAGCAACGAGCCGCTGTTGGTCGCACCAACGTCCTGCAAAAACTCCTTCGTGATGACTTGGATCGACGAAGCGACGTCCTTCAGGTCGGTACGGATGCGGGTGCCGGCCAGCGTCTCGGTCGCCTGATAGCCGGTGTCCCGGGACGCGCTCACTTCGAACGGACTCAGAACGATTGTCTCTTCCGGTTCTTTCGCCGACGAGGCGGGAGTGCTCACGGTTTGGGCAGCCAGTGGCCAAGCGCCAGCCAGCATGGCAAGCGCGACTAGTAACCTTCGTATTACTTGGTTGTTCATGGTCGGGGTTAGGATAAGTTGCAGCCTGACGGCGGCGGTGTGCTAACAGTAAAAGACAGGACAGGTGAGTGTCTTGCGTGGGGTGGGGCCTGAATCAAAATGCCTGGAGGGGTTGTTGCGGTGGAAAACAACAGAGCCGTCGGCGTAAAATCAAAAGGCTATTAAGTCTAACATTAGCCTATATTGGATTTCACGTTTGCCGGTCAGGGTGCGAATCGTGAGGCGGGACACACTTACCCGCGCACTTGACCTCAGAAAGCGGTGAAGCACCGGCCGGTGGCCGGGGTCCGCCCATGCATTGACATCGGGTTGACCTCTGTATTCTTAAAACTGTTGCCGGAAGGGTGGCAGAGTGGTCTATCGCGGCGGTCTTGAAAACCGCTGAGCCGCAAGGCTCCGGGGGTTCGAATCCCTCCCCTTCCGCCATCTCCCGCCGGCGGTCTGCCCGCTTCAATTGAATCTTATTTGCACCACCGCCCAACTGTGATGTCCGACCCCGCCGCCTCCTTCTACGAACAGCTCGTCGCCCTTGAGCAAGAGGGTGCAGCTTTCGCGCTGGTGATTCTGGCCGAGGCCGTGGGCAGCACGCCACAGGAAACAGGGGCCAAGATGCTGGTAACGCCGGTCGGCCTGCACACCGGCACGGTCGGCGGTGGCAAGGTCGAGGCCAAGGCCATCGCCCTGGCCCAGGAGATGCTGGCCAGCGGCGGTTCGAGGTCGCGTTTCGTCAACTGGACGCTCAAGGGAGACATTGGCATGACTTGCGGCGGTGCGGTAAAGCTCTACTTTGAGTCGCATGCCGCGGGTGGCGCCGGTGCCGCCTGGCCAATCTGGATCTTCGGTGCGGGTCATGTCGTGCAGGCTCTCGTGCCCGTGCTGGCGCCGCTCGACTGCCAGCTCACGGTCGTCGACCCGCGCCGTGAATGGCTCGACCGCCTGCCCCGGACTCGCAATGCCCGCTACCTTTCGCCCGAAACTCCCGCCGACTTGGTGCCCGAGATGCCTGACCGCGCCTTCTTGCTCTGCCTGACCAAGGGGCATGCCAGCGACAGGCCGGTGTTGCAGCGTGCCCTGGCCGAGCGGAATTTCCCCTTCGTCGGCGTCGTTGGCAGCGAGGCCAAGGCCGAAGTCCTCCGTCGTGAGATGATCGCCGCCGGGCTGCCGGCGAAGCGGGCGACCCAATTCCACTGCCCGGTTGGGCTGCCGTTCGGCACCAACGACCCGCGCGAAATCGCCCTCAGCATCGCCGCGCAGCTGCTGACGGTGCGGGACCGGATTGAGGGGCGGGAACGCTGAGCCACCCCGGACGCGGCATCATGCTCGACGGCGGCACCGGCCATGCCGCCCTACGGTTTCAGTCTCTGCTGGATCGCCGCAAAAATCGCCTCGCCCGTCGCGGGCGACGCCAGCGGCACCTCGCCGCCGGGCGGTCCGAACGCCGCCACTGCATCACGGATCGCCTCGCGCACCGAGAAGGCCAGCATCAGCGGTGGTTCACCCACGGCCTTGCTGCCGTGAATCGTGTTCGCCTGCGCCGCCAGTGGCAGCAGCGTGACATTGAATTCGGCCGGCGCGTCGCTGAACGCGGGAATCTGGTAGGTGCTGGCACTGTGCGTGAGCAGCCGGCCTTCCTTGTCCCAAAGCAGTTCCTCGCGGGTGAGCCAGCCCATGCCCTGCACAAACCCGCCCTCGATCTGCCCGCGGTCCACGCCGGGATTCAGCGAATCACCCACATCGTGCACGATGTCGACCCGCCGCACCCGATGCATGCCCGAGAAACCGTCCACTTCCACCTCGGCCACGGCGGCACCACAAGCGAAATAATGGAATGGCCTGCCCTCCGATTTCGCCCAGTCCCATTGGATGCCGGGAGTCTGGTAATAGCCGGTCGAGGAAAGGCTGATCCGCTCGCCATAAGCCTTGGCGCATACCTTCGCGAATGAAAGGCGGGCAGCCGCACGCGACCTGGCAAATACCTCGCCGTTCTCGAAAACAATCTCTCCCGGTGGAGCGTTGAGCAAGCCCGCCGCCACCGGGGCCAGCCGCCCGCGCAGGGTCGCACACGCCGCCGCCACCGCCATGCCGTTCAGGTCGGCGCCGCTCGAAGCCGCGGTGGCCGACGAGTTCGGCACCTTGTCGGTGCTGGTCATCATCAAGCGGATGCTCGCCGCC
This sequence comes from Opitutia bacterium, assembly GCA_037446975.1. Lineage (GTDB taxonomy): Bacteria > Verrucomicrobiota > Verrucomicrobiia > Opitutales > Opitutaceae > Lacunisphaera. Next base: position 10,996 of record JBBIHQ010000029.1, on the reverse strand, counting down.
GGCAGCCCCAGTTCGCGCATCGCCACGCCGATAATCTTCGTCTGCAGCCCCTGCCCCATCTCGGTGCCGCCGTGATTCACCTGCACCGAGCCATCCTGATAGATGTGCACCAGCGCACCGGCCTGGTTGTATTGGGTCAGCGTGAAGGAAATGCCGAACTTCACCGGCGTGACCGCCAGCCCGCGCTTGATGCGCGGATGCCCGGCATTCCAGGCTTCGATCTCGGCGCGGCGCGGCGCAAATTCCGCCTGGGCCAGCACCAGCCGCCAAAGATCCTGCAGCCGGTTGTCGCCGATGTCTTCGCGGTAATGGGTGCGGTTGGTCTCGCCGGTCCCGTGATAAAGATTCCGTTCGCGCACGACCTCCGGCGGCAGGCCCAGCCGGCGTGCGATGCGGTCGATGATTTCCTCAATGACAATCATGCCCTGGGGTCCCCCGAACCCGCGGAAGGCCGTGTGCGACGTCACGTTGGTCTTCGCGACCCGGCCGGTAAAATGCACCGCCGGTATATAGTAGGCGTTGTCGAGGTGGAACAGGGCGCGGTCGCAAATCGCCGTGGAGAGGTCGAGTGACCAGCCGCCGTCCGACACCAATTCCACGTGCGCCGCAAGCAACCGCCCCTCGCGGTCATGGCCGACGGCGAACCGGGCATGAAATGGATGCCGCTTGCCCGTCAGCTTCATGTCGAGATCGCGGTCCAGCTGCACCCGTACCGGCCGCCCGGTCTTCACGGCGGCCAGCGCCACCAACGCGGCAAACGCGTTGCCCTGCGTCTCCTTGCCGCCGAAGCCGCCCCCCATCCGCGGTACCTGGACCACGACCTTGTGCCGCGCGAGGTGCAACACCTCGGCCACGACGGCCTGGATTTCCGAGGGATGCTGCGTGGATGAATTGACCAGCACGGTCCCGTCCTCGCCCGCCTCGGCCCACGCCGCGTGGGTTTCGAGATAAAAATGCTCCTGGCCGCCAAACTCGAACTCGCCCTCGAGCCTGAGCGGCGCGGCGGTCAGCTCCGTGGCGCAATCGCCGCGGGTCAGGGTGTGCGGCTCGGTGTGGTAGCTGTTCTGCGCCATGGCCGCCGGCAACCCGTACACCGCCGCGAGCGGTTCGTAGTCGACGTCGACCAATGCCGCCGCCGCCCGACACTCCGGCAACGAATCGCCGACGACCAAGGCCACCATCTGGCCGTGAAACAAAATCTCCCGTTCCGCCAGCAACGGCTCGTCGTGCCGCACCGGGCCGGTGTTGTTCGCCCCGGGAATGTCTTCCGCCAGGAGGACGGCCCGAACCCCGCGGGCCGACCGGGCTGCGGTGGCATCGCGGCGCAGAATTCGCGCCCGGGCGTGGGGCGCACACACCGGCCATACCTCAAGCATGCGGCGGCGACTCGCCGTGTCGTCCACGTACCACGCTTGACCGGTCACGTGGCCGACAGCGCTCTCGTGCTGCAATGCCCGCGACTTGTCCGCCACCGCCCACCGCCCGGCTCCGACGAAATCCAGGTCGCCATCCTGCGCCTCGCTCTTTTCGCCCGACACGAATTTCTCCCACAAGGTCACCACCAGTCCGCGCCGGTACTCCGCCCCGCCCCTCACATCGTCGATCGGCTGAAATTCCTCGCGAAGCATTTCCGCCACGCTTCCGGCCGCGTCCGCCAGTTTCCTGCCGACCAGCGCCGCCTCGGCCTTGTACGCCCGCCGGGGTGTCGCCGCCACCCCGCCATAGGCCAGCCGGGCCTTGCGCACCACCCCCGCACTGTCGCAGTCCACCAAAAACGCGCCGGCCACGATGCTGATGTCGAGTTCCCGCCGCTTGGAAACCTTCAGGAAATCCGTCCGGCGCATCAATCCCCGGGCCGGCCCGTCATGGGGCAGCACGATTTCGCGCATGATCTCACCCGGCTTCAACGCCGTCTGGCGGTAGGCCAAAAAAAACTCGGCCAGCGGCACCGTTCGTTCGCCCTTGGCCGTTGCCAGCACCACGCCGGCATCCAGCGTCAGCAGCACCGGGGCCCCGTCACCGATCGGCGAGGCGGTCACCAGGTTGCCCCCGAGCGTGGCCCGGTTGCGGATCTGGCGTGAGGCGAAGACGCGCAACATCTTCGCCACCGACGGAAACTCCGCGCCCAACGCCTCCCCGACGTTCGTCAGGGAAACGGCCGCCCCGATGTGCCAGGCCTTGTCCTCGCGCGTCAGGCGAACCAACTCCGGGACGGCTTCCACCGAGATCAATTGCGGAAACGCCCGGTACTTCTTGGTCAGTTCCACCCCGATCTCGGTCCCTCCGGCCACCAGCTTCGCCGCGGGACAGGATTCCAAGAGGGTGAACAATCCGGGCAGCGACGTGGGCCGGAAAAATCTTTCCCCTCCGGCCGGGTAGTTGAGCATGGCCGGCGGACGCACCGGTGAATCAAGTCGCTGCTGGAAGGGATCGTCGGCAAACGGCAGCCTTTGGGCCAGCGCTGCGACGGCTGCGTCGCGGATCGGTCGATAGCCGGTGCAACGGCAGAGATTGCCACAAAGTTGATCACTGATCTGCCCCGGCTCGCGGCAGTCCCCGCGATAATAGGCCTCAAACATTGAAACCACAAAGCCCGGCGTGCAGTAGCCGCATTGCGAGCCGTAGTGCTCGATCATCGCCGCCTGCACCGGGTGAAGTTGCTGGTGTTCCGGTCCGCACCGGGCCAGGCCCTCGACCGTCACCAGTTCGCGTCCGGCGAACATCGGGAGCAGCGCGATGCAACTGTTGAAGGCCCGGTAGGTCGGCCGGCCCGCGGCGTCGCGGTCCACCAGCGCGACACTGCACGCCCCGCAATCCCCCTCGGCGCATCCTTCCTTGCTCCCGGTCAGCCCGTTCGCACGGAGCCAGGCCAGCAGCGTGGTCGTCGGCGCCACCCCCGACGCAGTGACCACCCGGCCATTGACGATGAGGTCAAAGCTGGCGGGCGTGGCGGGCGCGTCAGATAGCCGGACGGTTGACATCCTTGTAGTATAAATACGTAGCCGGAGTCTTGCCCATCGCGACAAACCACTGCGCGCAATACGGTGCCATCCAGATGGCGTCGCCCGACTGCACCGGGTACCAGGAATCTTCCAGCCGGTAAACACCCTGGCCGCCGAGCATGATCAACCCGTGCTCCATCACGTGCACCTCGACGTAGGGCAGGTGACCGCCCGGCTGATAGGCAAATACGTTCACGGCCAGGTCAAAGGCCGGTTCATCGGGCAAAAGCACTTTCAGGTTGGCCGCCGGATCACCGAGGAACGGCGTCCCTTTCACCTTGGCAACGTCGCCGATGATCGCCTTGGGCTCGGCCACACCCGGGAGCGAAACATATTTCTTCTGGAACAGGGTCAGCTGCGTCCCGGCCTTCGGGTCGGTGAAGCTCCACGGCTGGCCGGCGGGAACATAAAAAAATTCCCCCGGCCCGGCTTTGGTCCTGGTCCGGCCAACGGCCAGCGTGCCACCACCGATCATGACATAACCAAAAGTCTGTATTGCGCTCGCCGGCTGGGCGGCCCGGCCGCCGGCCGAAAAAGTCACCAGCAATTGGGCAAATCCCGCACCCATCGCCTCGCTGATCACGACGACGCTCGTGGCGCCCGCGATGCCGGGCACCGAGCTGTTGACGTGGTTGCTCGGCGTGATGAGCGCGTGCCGGGTGGCGACGCGGGCGCGGGTGGATCCGAAAAGTTCGGGCATGGGATTCAGGGTGTTGGCTTGAGAAACTGACCGGATTGCTGCCGGTTCGTCAACCTGCCATCGGCCCAGACGGCACAGCCGCGCACATACGTGTGAGTCACACGCACCCGGCTGGTCCGCCCGACGTACGCGCTGGTTGGGTGGCGGGTCCAAAGCTCTCCGGCCTCGATCACACGACTTTCGTCATTCAATTTAAGCAGGGAGAAATCGGCATCAAGTCCCTCGGCCAGCCGGCCCTTGCGGTCGGCGAGGCGGAAACGGCGGGCGACGTTCCGGGCCAGCACGGCGGCCAGCACCGGCAGGTCCTGGCCGACCGTCCGAACGCACTGCTCGAAGAGCAACTCGAAGCCATGCTGCACGCCGGCAATTCCGCCCCAGAGCGCAAAAAAATCCCGGGAAGATTTCATTTCCGGCGGCGCGGGTGAATGATCGGACCCCACGGTATGGATGTTCCCCGACCGCAGCTCCCGCCACAAGCCCAGCCGCCGCCGCTCGTCGCGCAACGGCGGCGCGCACTTCGCCGGCGCGCCCTGGCGCACGACATCCTTTTCGTTGAGCAACAGGTAATGCGGGCAGGTTTCCGCGGTCACATCGACCCGCTGCGCCCGGGCCTCGGTAACGAGCGCGATCCCCTCGGGGCTGCTCACATGGACAATGTGCAGCGCACAGCCGGTTTCGCCGGCGATTTCCACAGCCTGGCGGATGGCGGCAAGCTCGACCTCGATCGGACGTGACGCCAAAAATGCGCGGGCGTCGTGCCGTCCTTTCGCCTTCTGCGTCGCGGTAAACTTTGCCGCCAGGTCATTGTCCTCGGCGTGCACGGCGACGAGCAACCCGAGCTTGGCCGCCCGTTTCATCCCCGCATGGAGCGTCGCTGCGTCCACCCGCGGGAAACTGTCGATGCCGCTGTCGCACATGAATGCCTTCAGGCCGATGGCGCCGGCCGCTTTCAGCCCGGCCAGCTTGTCGAGATTTCCGGGCACGAGTCCGCCCCACAGTGCGAAATCCGTGCAGGACAGCCGTTCGGCAAGCAGGCGTTTCTCCCGCAAGCCCGCGGCATCGAGCACCGGTGGCTCGGAGTTGAGCGGCATGTCGAAAAAGCAGGTGCCGCCGCCCGCCGCCAGCGCGGTGGATCCAGACGCCAGTCCCTCCCATTCCGTCCGGCCGGGTTCGTTGAAATGCACGTGCGCGTCGACGATGCCCGGGAAGACGTAGCGCCCGCTTGCCTCGAGCGTCACGGTCGCGGCGTCCTCGATCTCCGGTGCGACCCGGACAATCTTGCCCTGCAAAATGCCGAGGTCGGCGCGCTGCACCCCGTCCGGGGTGACGAGCGAGCCGCCTCTGACGACGAGGTCGAGTTGCTCAGGCGCGACGATGATCTGCGGCTTCTTCACCGGGAGAATTCCCGCCGCCGGCCAATGCCGGTCTTCCCCGAGCCATTCGGGGTCCGGCTGAGTAACTTTTCTGCATCGGCGGCCATCGACAGAGATTAGGGGCCGACCTTCTTCTCCGTGCAATCGGCCGCGAGCCTTTGCAGGAACTCGATCAGCACGCGGCGGGCCACGTCCAGGTCCTTCGCCGACGCAAATTCATCCGGATGGTGGCTGAGTCCGCCGCGGCAGCGCACGAACAGCATGGCGATCTGCGTCAGCGCCGCCAGCACCACACCGTCGTGGCCGGCACCGCTCATGAGCGAAAAGGATCGACCCTGAACCGCACGAACGCTGCGAGCCAATTGGCTGGTCAGCGACGGCGAACAAGGGGTCGCCGGGTGCGCCATCGTCTGCCGCCATTCGCACCCCAACCGGCGCCGGCGGGCAGCCTGTTGCGCCTGTCGGATCAAGCCGGCGAGCGCTGCTCTGCACGCCGCGTCGTTGGGATGACGCACGTCAAGTGACACCACCGTCTCGCCGGGAATGACATTGGCCGCGCCCGATGGGACATCAATCTTGCCAACCGTGACGACCAGCGGCGGTCGCGCACGAGCAAAGGCCTCGGCGAAGAGCACGAACTCCGCCGCACCGGTCAGCGCATCCCGCCGCAGGTTCATCGGCGTCGTGCCCGCGTGGCCGGCTCGGCCGCGAAAAGTCAGCCGACCACGCCTCTGGCCGGCGATCGCCGAGACCACGCCCACCGCGAGCTTCTTCTCCTCGAGCACCGGACCCTGTTCGATATGAACCTCAATGTAACCCAATAGGTTACTTGAGCGGTGGACCGCCTTGGGCCGAGCGAAGGGCCGGCCCGCGTATGCTTCGATCACCTCGCGCAATGTACGACCGCGGGCATCGCTCAACTTCAAGTCCGCGGCCCGCAACCGGCCCGTGTAGGCTTTGCTGCCGATGTAGGCACCGGTGAAACGCACCGCTTCTTCCTCGGAGAAACCAAGAACCTCGACCGCGAACGGCAACGCCACTCCGCGCTGCCTTAACTCCGCCAGCGCAACGACTGGCAGCAGGACGCCGAGAGCACCGTCGAATCGACCGGCATTCCGCACGGTGTCGAGATGCGAACCGACGAGCAGGGTCTTCGCGCCAGGAACCGGTGACTCAAGCCGGCCGATTAGATTGCCCGTCTCGTCCTCGCGCACGGTGAGTCCCGCCTCCCGCATCCAGCCGCCAACCAGATGATTCGCCCGCTCCATCGCCGGGGACAGAAACGTCCTCGTCAGCCGGCCCGGCTCATCGGTCACCCGGCCGAGTTTGTCGAGCATCCGGACAAGTTGCCTGGAGAATTCGGCCATGACCGGGTCAGCTCCCGCGGTAAGTGCTATAGGCCCACGGAGTGACGAGCAGGGGGACGTGGTAGGCGGCGCGGGCGTCGGCGATGGCGAAGCGGACCGGCACACGGTCGAGGAACGGACTGTCCTCCAAATGGGCGACGAAGTAGTCCTTCACGAAGAACACCAGTTCGTAGCTGCCAACCACCATCGCAGCGGACTGGAGCAACGGTTCATCGGTGCGGCCGTCGGCATTGGTGGTGACCGCCTTGAGGAGCGCGTGTTTCCCATCATGGTTCCAAAGTTCGATGCGCATGCCGGCGGCAGGCCGGCCGGTGGTGAGATCGAGAACGTGGGTGCTGAGTTTGCCGGGCATGGAGAATAATTTTTTAACCACTGCTGATCACTAATCGGACACTAATCGGGCCAGGCACCCGTAGGCAAACAGCTTCATCGCCTTATAAACCAGCGGGTGATCGATGTCGATCAGTGGGGGCCAAAATATCCTGCAAGCGGAGCCAGGCGATCTTTTCGATTTCGGCCAGGGCGGCGGCGTGTTCGGCCGCGGGCGAATTCAACAGCCGGGTCTTCATCGCCGCGAGGATCGTGGCCTTGGCGTTGAGCCGGGCGCAGATGATGAAGGGAAAGCCGAACTTCGCCTTGTAGCGGTCGTTGAGGCTGGCGAATTCCGCCAGCTCGGCTTCGGACAAGCGGTCGAGTCCCGCGCCGGCCTGCTCCTTCGCCGACTCGGCGGTCAGTCTCTTCCGCCGCGCCAGCCGTCCGGCCAGGTCGGGGTGGGCGCGGATGAGCTCGAGCTGGCGCGGCGGCGCAGCGGCGCGCATGGTCGCGCAAAGTCCCGCGCGCAGCGCCTCCGGGCTCGCAAACGGACGCTCCTTCCAGGTTTCCTCCGCCACCCATGGCGAATGCTCGAACAAGTGACCGAGCGCGGCCACGAAGGCGGCGCGATCGGCGGAGTTGAGGAAAGCAAGTGTCATTGAAACGGCGCGTTCAGAATGACGCGCCCCGCCTAGGGCAGCAACTCGTACGCCGGAAGCGAAAGGAATTCGTCGAACTCGGCGCTCTTCGACATCTTCATGAAGAGCTCGACCGCCTCCGTGAAGTGGCCGCCGTGGTACCGCTCGTCGCCATATTCGGCCCGGATGGTCGCCAGCTCCCCGGGCAATAGCCGGTCATAGAGCGCGGCGGTAACCGGCCGGCCATCCGTGAGTTTCGCGCCGAACTTGAGCCACTGCCAGAGCTGCGACCGGGAAATCTCCGACGTGGCGAGATCCTCCATCAAATTGTGAATCGGCTCGGCCCCGGATCCGCCCAGCCAGGCTTCGAGGTAGCGGACGCCGACGTGCAGGTTCCAACGAACTCCATTTTCGGTGATCGGGCCGTGGAGCGGGGCGAGCAGGTCGGCGGCGGTCACCTTCACGTCGTGAATCACGTTGAGCTGGTTGGGCCCCTTCATCTTGCCGGCGAAGGCCTCCAGCGCCGTCTGCACCAGTCCGGGGTGCGCCACCCAGGTGCCATCGTGGCCGGCGCGAACTTCGCGCTCCTTGTCGGCGCGGACCTTGGCGAGCGCAGCCGCATTGGCCGCCGGATCATTCTTGATCGGGATCTGCGCCGCCATGCCGCCCATCGCGTAGGCGCCGTGGCAGTGGCAGACATTGATGACATGGGTCACGTAGGCCCGCAAAAACGGCACCTCCATCGTGATGAGGGTCCGGTCGGGAAACAGGTAGCCGGGCCGGTTGCGCAGTTTCTTGACCATGCTGAACATGTAGTCCCAGCGGCCGCAGTTGAGGCCGGAGGCGTGCTCCCGCAGTTCGTAGAGAATCTCCTCGGCCTCAAACGCCCCGGTGATCGTCTCGATCAACACCGTGGCGCGGATCGTGCCACGCGGCAGACCGAGGGCGGCCTGGGCGTAGATGAAAACGTCGTTCCACAAACGTGCCTCCAGGTGGCTCTCCAGTTTTGGCAGGTAGAAATAGGGTCCGGAGCCGCGAGCGATCAGCGCCCTGGCGTTATGGAAGAAATAGAGCCCCCAGTCGAAGAGCGACGCGGCGACGCGCCGGCCCTGGAAGAACACGTGTTTCTCCTCCATGTGCCAACCACGCGGCCGGGTAATGATGACCGCGATCCTCGCCTTCAAGGCGTATTGCTTTCCCTCCGGGCTGGCGTAGGTGAGCGTGAGCCGGGCGGCATCGCGCATGTTACGCTGACCCTCCATGATGTTTTCCCACGTTGGCGAGTTGGCATCCTCGAAGTCGGCCATCCAGCACTGGGCGCCGGAATTGAGGGCATTGATCGCCATCTTGCGGTCGACCGGGCCGGTGATCTCTGTGCGGCGGTCCAGCAGGTCGGGCGGCGGCGGCGGCACTTGCCAGTCGCCGCCGCGGATCGCCGCGGTCTCCGGCAAAAAATCGGGCAGTTGGCCGGCATCGATCGCCTGTTGGCGTTCGACGCGTTTCGCCAGAAGTTCGAGCCTTCGCGGACCAAATTCGGCGAACAGACCGGCGAGAAACGCACAAGCCCCTGGCGTCAGGACCTCCGCATAGCCGGGAGTCATGGGTCCGCGGATTTCAAGTCCGCTGATAAGCGTGGAAGAACTCATTTCTTTGGCGGCACTGAAGCCGGATGTGTGCCGGGTGTCAGTACCAATTCAGGTCAGGAATACCCCGCGGGACGGTCCCGGCGGCCGGGGCACCATCGGGCTCGCCTCCGGCATACGTCTTGCTTAGATGCCGGGCAAATGAGCCAGGATCAATTTATGCGCGAAGCCATCAAGCTCGCCGAGGCTGGCATGGCCGCCAATCGCGGCGGCCCGTTCGGCTGCGTCGTTGTGCGGCAAAACGAGATCGTCGGCCGGGGAAACAACCGCGTCACCTCCGCCAACGACCCGACCGCCCATGCCGAAGTGACCGCGATTCGCGACGCGTGTGCCAGACTTGCAACCTTTCAGCTGGCGGACTGCGAACTTTACACCAGTTGCGAACCCTGCCCGATGTGCCTGGCGGCGATCTATTGGGCCCGGATCCCGACCGTCTATTACGGGAACACGCGCGCCGACGCCGCGGCCAGCGGCTTTGACGACGATTTCATCTATCAACAGATTCCACTGCCACCGGCGCAGCGGGCCGTCCGGATGAATCCGCTGCTGCGCGACGCAGCGCAGGCGACATTCAAGGCGTGGACGCAGAAGACGGACAAGGTGCGGTACTGACCCGGCATGGATCCGTACTATCTCGATTTCCTCGGCATGCTGGTCCGCTGGCTGCACGTCGTTGCCGGAATCGCCTGGGTCGGTTCGTCATTTTATTTCATCTGGCTCGACGACAGCCTGGAAGCTCCGTCCCCCGGTTCCGAGGCGGCGAAGAAGGGCGTGGGCGGCGAACTTTGGGCGGTGCACGGCGGCGGTTTCTACAATCCCCAGAAATACCTCGTGGCGCCCGCGACGCTCCCGGAGAAGCTGCATTGGTTCAAATGGGAAGCCTACACCACATGGCTCTCGGGCACGGCCCTGCTGGTGTTGGTCTACTGGCTGAAGGCGGGAACAATGCTGGTGGACGCCAACGTGCGTCCGCTTACACCCTGGCAGGCCGTCGGCCTCGGCGCGGCCAGCATGGTTGGATCGTGGATCGTCTACGACCTGCTCTGCAAATCCCCGCTGGGCAAACGCGACGGCTGGCTCGGCTTGGTCGTCTTTGCGCTGATCACCGTCCTGGCCTGGGCATTGGCGCGCAGCTTTGGCGGCCGGGCGGCATTCATCCATGTCGGCACCGCGATCGGCACCATCATGGCCGCCAATGTCGCGATGGTCATCATTCCCGGCCAGAAGCGGATGGTGACGGCGATGCGGGCCGGCCGGGCGCCAGATCCGCGGGACGGCCAGCGAGCCAAGCAGCGCAGCGTGCACAACAACTATTTCACTCTGCCGGTGATCTTCGTCATGGTGAGCAACCATTATGCCGCGATCTATGCCCACCCCTGCAACTGGATCGTGCTCATGCTCATTGTCGCCGCCGGGGTCAGCATCCGGCATTTCTTCAATCGCAGACACAAAGGCGTTTACGCCTGGCGGTATCCCGCTTTTGGCGCCGCGCTGCTGGGCTTCGCCGCCTGGTGGACCGTGCCGCGACTGGCACCGCTTCCGCCGGTACAGGGAGCTGTGAACTTCAACCGCGTGCGCGGCATCATCGCCCAGCGCTGTGTGTTCTGCCATTCCCCCGCCCCGACCTACCCGGGTATCACGGTGCCCCAAGCCGGCGTGCTGCTCCACACCCCCGCGGATATTCTCCTCAACGCGCAGCGGATTTACCAGCAGGTCGTGGTCACCCGCATCATGCCGCTCGGCAACGTCACCAAGATCACCGACGAGGAGCGTGCGGTCATCGCCGCGTGGATCAAGGCCGGCGCCACGCGGGATTAGGCACGGCCCACCGCACGCCGCGCCCGCCCGGTTGATGTCAACTAATAGTATACTTGAGCCCGCCCCGCCCAGCCGGAGCGGCCGCCGCCGGCTCAAGTATACCATTGGTTGACATCAGGAATCCGGCAACCGCCGGGTGCGAC
>JBBIHQ010000028.1:0-42184 GCA_037446975.1 Opitutia bacterium | reverse complement strand
AAACTCTGTTTGCCAAACCCTTCGTCTGGCGTAGCCTTTGCGGTTCACTTCTCCGGCCGATGCAAGATCTCACCGACCTCTACCAGACCGTAATCCTCGACCACAATCGCCGGCCGCGGAACTACTCGGTGCTGCCCGCAGCCAACCGGGTCGGCTCCGGCAACAACCCGATGTGCGGCGACCAGATCACGGTCTATGTGAAGCTGGAGGGCGATCGGATCGCCGACATCAGTTTCCAGGGCAGCGGCTGCGCGATTTCGCAGGCGTCGGCTTCCCTCATGACCCTCAACCTCAAGGGCAAGACCGTGGCCGAAGCGGAGGCGATCTACGGTGGTCTGCACCAGATGGTGACCACGGGCCAGGTCGCCGCGGACGATATGTCCGACCTGGCCGCGCTGGCCGGCGTCCACCAGTTTCCCGCCCGCATCAAGTGCGCGACCCTCAGCTGGCACGCCGCCCTCAATGCCATGAAGGGAGACGAAAAACCCTCCACCACCGAGAAACCCGGGGATTGAATTACCCGCCCTTCAATGCGACTCCACGCTTCATGAGCCCCGCCTGGCAGAACATCCGCGCTGATTTCCCCATTCTTGCCCAGCAGGTGAACGGCAAACCGCTGGTCTATCTCGACAACGCCGCCACGTCGCAAAAGCCGTCGTGCGTCATCGCCGCGCTCACGCAATTCTACGAGCGCGACAACGCCAACGTCCATCGCGGCATCCATGCGCTTTCCATGCGCGCCACCACCGCCTACGAGGCGGCCCGGGATCGCGCGGCGAATTTTCTCCATGCCGCCGAATCCGGCGAGGTTGTCTTCACCGCCGGCACGACCGACAGCATCAATCTCGTGGCCAATGCGTGGGGTGATGATAATCTCAGGCGCGGCGACGTCATCCTGCTCACCGAAATGGAGCATCACAGCAACCTGGTGCCGTGGCAGCTGCTCGCCCGGCGCACCGGCGCCCAACTCCGTTATCTGCCGATTGTCGCCGGCGACAGCGGCCTGCTTGATCTCGCCCAGTTGGACCAGGTGCTCACGCCCGAGGTGAAGATCTTCGCGTTCACGCACGTTTCCAACACCCTCGGGGTCATCAATCCGGCCGCCGAACTCTGCGCCAAGGCCCGGGCCGTGGGCGCCGTCTCAATCGTGGATGCCGCCCAGAGCGCGGGTCACATGCCGCTCGACGTTCGCAGGATGGGTTGCGATTTTCTTGCCCTTTCCGGCCACAAGATGTGCGGCCCGACCGGGGTCGGCGTTCTCTATGGCCGCAAGGCGCTGCTCGATGCGATGCCGCCCTATCGCGGCGGCGGCAGCATGATCTCCAATGTCGAATACTTCGAGAGCAAGTGGGCACCGGCTCCGCAGAAGTTCGAGGCCGGCACGCCCAACATCGCCGATGTCATTGCGCTTGGCCGCGCGATGGATTATCTCGACGACTTGGGGCGGGAAGCCATCGCACAACACGACGAAAAACTTGCCGCAGTCGCATATGCCCGGCTCAAGGCGGAGATCCCCGGAATCAGGCTGCTCGGCCCGGCCCACCACCGCAGCGGCGTCGTCAGCTTCGATCTCAAGGGAGTCCACGCTCATGATGTGGTCACGATGGCCGACCAGGAAGGCGTCGCCCTGCGCGGCGGCCATCACTGCAATCAGCCGCTGATGCGCAAACTCGGCCTGTCGTCCACCTCCCGAGCCAGTTTCTACCTTTACAACACCGAGGACGAGATCGGACGATTGGTGTTCGCGCTCAAGAAGATACAGGGTTTTTTTGCCGGCTGAATCGACCGTCAATTATCGCCCGCAACATAACAAGAAATGCGCAGCCGCGGCGGCCGGAATCGACTATCCTGACGACATTATGGTGTCACCACGCAACACCGTCCAGGTTCCCATCGAACCCGCCCTTGAGCTGGTCCGGAAGTACAACGTACCCGGACCCCGCTACACTTCGTACCCCACGGCGCCCCAGTTCTCGGAGTCCATCGATCGCACGGCGCTGGCGGCCGAGACGGCCCGGGACAATCAGGATGCCGCCTCACCCCTTTCCCTCTATTTTCACCTGCCGTTTTGCGAGACGTTGTGCTGGTACTGCGGTTGCACCACCGTCATCACCAAGCGCCTGTCGTCAGCCGGGGAATATGTTGGCTGGCTGGAAAAGGAGCTCGCGCTCACGGCGCCCCAGGTAAATTGCAGCCGGCCGGTCACCCAGCTGCATTTCGGCGGCGGGACGCCGACCTTCCTGCCCCCGGCGGAAATTGACCGCCTCGCAGCGGCGATCCATCGATACTTCAAGTTTGCGTCCGATTCGGAAAACTCGGTGGAGATCGACCCGCGCCGGCTGACGAAGGAACATGTCGAGGCCTTCCGCCGACTCGGCTGCAACCGCGCCTCGCTTGGGGTGCAGGACACCAACCCCGACGTGCAGCTCGCCGTCCACCGCTGGCAGCCGCTCGCCCAGACCGCCCAAGCCATCACCTGGCTGCGGGAGGCCGGGTATCAGTCCGTCAGTCTCGACCTCATTTACGGGCTGCCGCTGCAGACCCCGGAGTCCTTTGCCAAGACGCTCGACGAGATCATTGCGCTCAAACCCGACCGGCTCGCCGTTTTCAGCTACGCCCATGTTCCGTGGATCAAGCCAGCCCAAAAGATCTTTGACGATCGCCGGCAGCTACCGACCACCGAAGCCAAACTCACCATGATGATGACCGCCATCGCCCGGCTGACGGCGGCGGGCTACGGGCAAATCGGAATGGATCACTTCGCCCGGCCTGATGACGAACTCGCGGTCGCCTATGCCGACGGCACGCTGCATCGCAATTTCCAGGGTTACACCACCCGCGCCGGCGCTTCGCTCTACGGATTCGGCATGTCCTCAATCTCGGAGACCGACGGAGCATTCCGGCAGAACCACAAGGAACTGCCGGACTACATCGCCGCCCTCGAAGCCGGCCGGCTGCCGATCGAGCGCGGCTATTTGCTCAGCCTCGACGATCGCCGGCGGCGCGCGATCATCTCGGATGTGATGTGCGGCCGGGGATTGGATTTTGCCGGGCTCTCGCACCGTCTCGGCCTCGACTTTGCCGCCACCTATGCGGTTGAACTCGCCTCTCTCGCCGACCTGGCGGCCGACGGACTGCTCGTGCGGCATGCCGGCCGGGTGGAGATCACCGAGCTGGGCCGCCTTTTCCTGCGGATCATCGCCATGCGTTTTGACGCCCATCTGGCCAAACGGCCGGGTGGATTTTCCAAGACGGTCTAGGAAGCAGGTTCAGCCCCGTTTCAGTTTCAGCAGCCGTTCGCCGGCAGCGTGCAGTGTCGCGGCCTGCTTGGCGAAGTTGAGCCGGACATAGCGGTGCTCGGGTTCGTGGAAAAACACGGATCCCGGGACCGGTGCAACGCCGATCTCCTTCGTCATCCAACGGGCGAACTCAAGGTCGCTCGCGTAGCCGAAGGTTGAAATATCGAGCAGCACAAAATAGGCACCCTGCGGCCGGGTATAGGGCAGGCCGGTACGATCGAGATACCCCAGCAGGATGTCGCGCCGCCGGGCGTACTCCCGTGCCAGGCCGTCGTAGTAAGCCGCCGGCATCGTCAAGCCGGCAACGATCGCGTGCTGCAACGGCGCGGCGGCTCCAACCGTGAGGAAGTCGTGAACCTTGCGGCCCTGGGCGACGACTGCGGGCGCGGCGAACAAATAGCCGAGCCGCCAGCCGGTGATGGCAAAGGTCTTGGACAGCGAACTGCACATGATGGTGCGCTCCGCCATGCCGGGCAGTGAACTCAGGTATTCGTGCCGATGCGGCGGGAACACAATGTGTTCATAGACTTCATCGGTGATGATCCAGACATCGAACTCGTGAGCGAGAGAGGCGATTTGCTCCAGTTCGGTTCGCGTAAACACCTTCCCCGTCGGGTTCGACGGATTGCAGAGCACAAAGGCCTTGATGCCGCTCGCGAATACCTTCCTTAATTCCGCCGATTCAAAGGAAAAACCGGGTGGCCGAAGACTCGCGAACACCGGCTCGACCCCGGCGAGAATGGCATCGGCGCTGTAGTTCTCATAGAAGGGCGAGAAGAGGCCGATCCGGTCGCCCACATCGGTGACAGTCATGATCGCGACCATCATCGCCTCGGTCGCCCCGCAGGTGACGATGAGATTGCTCTCCGGATCGCAGGACAGGCCGGTGAATCGGGTGAGCTTGGCGGCCAACGCCTCGCGCAGCGGCGGCGCACCCCAGGTGATGGCATACTGGTGATGGTCGCCATCCATCTCGGCTTTGGCCGCATCGAGGATGGCCCGGGGTGGATTGAAGTCGGGAAATCCCTGCGAAAGGTTGACGGCCCCGTGCTGGAGCGCCACCCGGGTCATTTCCCGGATAAGCGACTCTGTAAAACCAGCCGTGCGTCTCGAAGTGCGGGCCATACGCCAATCCTGCAGGTCCCGCCTCCGCCTGCAACCAAGCACTCTGCCTTTCCCCTGCCGCGATCCGCCACGACCCGGCGGGCGGCCAAAGGACGCGCCTTCGTCCAGCCAGGAGCGCGACCATTTGGCCCCCAGGAACCATCCGGCATCTTTCGGCCGGACTTTTGCGGCGCTCAGGGAATCTTAAGCACCTGGCCAACCTTGAGATCGGACTCGCTTTTCATCACGTCGCGATTGGCTGAGTAGATTTCGCGCCATTTGCTGCGGTTGCTGTAGTATTGCTGGGCGAGTTTCGAGAGCGTGTCACCCGGACGGACCGTGTGCCTGCGGGGGCCGGTGGTGGCGGCCGGAGCGGTTTGCCCCGGCGTATTTTTCGCCAGGGGCGTGACAGTCCGCACAGGCGTCGGGGCGGTGCGGACCGGTGAAGCCGCTGGCGGACGAGTACGCACCACCGGGATCGTGTCGACGGTGAAGTTCACTTCATTTGCAGACGACCGTGGATTTGGGGAAGCCAGCTCACCAACTCCATCGCCAGCAACCGCGGGATTGTCGCGCCCCGCCTTCAGGTCCGCCAGCGCCTGCTTGAGCGATTCATTCTCCTGTTTGAGACGGTCCAAAGCCGCCATCAGGTCCACCCGTTGCAGCTGATTCTCCAGCGGCTGGGCCGGCAGCGTGCGGGCGAATTCCCGGGTGGCAGAATCGATGCGCTGCCGGACCAGCGGCGCCTGCGGGCTGTTGGGTCGGAGTGCCAGGTATCTTCGGAAATGGTAGATGGCGGAAAGCGGGTCATTGATGTCCTGCAGGTAAAGCAGGCCCACCTCGAGATGCGACTCGGCTGAATCCTCGCCGCGTTTGTCGATGACCTTGAGAAAGGCGTTTAGCGCCTCCTGCTTCCGGCCGGTCTTGAGCAACGCCGTGCCCTCCCGATAATTCGGCTCGTCCGTTTCGGTGGCATAGGAAAGCCGGTCATTATCCCCGCATCCACCCAGCCCGAGGGCCAGCGAGCCCAGCAGCACGAGCATGAGCAAATGAAAGGCGGCGATGAGACGTGGCACGGGTGGAAATGAATTGAACGAGAATTGACACCGGCTAGGTTTGCGCGAGCCCCAAGCCAACACAAGTATTTGATGCCACTGGATTCCGCCACCATTCTCGCACAAGCCCGCCATTGCCTCGCTGTCGAACGGGAGGCCATCGATGCGACCGCCGGAGTACTGAACGAGGATTTCGTGGCGGTGGTGCGGGCGGTGGAAGCCGTGATCGAAACGGGCCACAAACTGATTCTCTCCGGCGTCGGCAAGAACGCCTCCATCGCCCAAAAACTGGCCGGAACCTTCAACAGCACCGGGGTGCCGTCGTGTTTTCTCGACGCCACACAGGCGTTGCACGGCGATCTCGGACTCTGCGCATCGGGTGACCTGGCCATCTTGCTCAGCAACAACGGGGCCAGCTCGGAGATGCTGCGCCTGCTGCCTTTGTTTGAGAAATTCGGCCTGCGGACGGTTGCCCTCACCGGCTCGCCGGACAGCGAACTGGCCCGCGGCGCT
Source organism: Opitutia bacterium (assembly GCA_037446975.1). Taxonomy (GTDB): domain Bacteria; phylum Verrucomicrobiota; class Verrucomicrobiia; order Opitutales; family Opitutaceae; genus Lacunisphaera. The sequence continues at coordinate 36,213 of JBBIHQ010000028.1, read as the reverse complement.
GATTTCCGGCTGGTTTATCATGCACCAAGGGAAGCGTGCCCCCTCGCCCTCGCGCCCACGGCCAGCACGACCGCGGCACTGGCATTGGGCGACGCCCTGGCCATGGTCCTGCTGGAGAGCCGGGGTTTGACGCGCGAGGACTTCGCAAAGTACCACCCCGCCGGCACGCTCGGCATGACACTCTTGCTGCGAGTGAAGGACATCATGCGCACCGGCGAGGGATGCCCGGTGAGGACCGAGGCGCTTACAACGGTCCAGGAGGCGATCTTTGCGATGACCAAGGCCAAGGCCGGAGCGGTGGCGCTGGTGGATGCCAAGGGCGTCATGACGGGCATCTTTACCGACGGGGATTTTCGGCGCAGCGCATTGAACGGGGGACCGGATTTTCTCCAGAAGCCGGTGACGCAGTTCATGACCCGCAATCCACGGAGCATCCCGGCCGACGCGCTGGCCGTGGAAGCACTGAAGATCTTCCAGCAATTCAAGATTTCCGACCTGGTGGCGCTCGATGGCCAGAAAATGCCGGTGGGCTACATTGACGTCCAAGACCTGCCCAAGCTCAAGATCCTGTAGGCGATGAAGGACGGGTAATGGGTTACGGGCAAAATGTAATAGGACGGGGCGGCGGTGGCGCCCGCGTTGCTTTCCCCCAGCGCATGGCATAAGGTTTACGTCTGACAATCATGCCAACGCCACCATTTACCTACCAGGATCCCCTGCCGCTCGGCCCGGACGAAACCGAATACCGCCTCCTCTCGAAGGAGGGAGTATCCGCAGCCCGATTCGAAGGGCGCGAAATGCTGAAGGTCGCCCCGGCGGCGCTGGCGTATCTGGCGCAAGAGGCGTTTCATGATACGAATTTCTTTCTGCGCCCGAAGCATCTGGAGCAGGTGGCCGCGATTCTCCAGGATCCGGCGGCGGCGGCCAACGACCGCTATGTCGCGCTGACCCTGCTCAAGAACGCCGAAATTTCCGCGCGGGGCATCCTGCCCATGTGCCAGGACACGGGAACCTGCGCGATTTTTGCCAAGAAAGGCCAGCAAGTGTGGACCGGGGAAAACGACGCGGAGCAGCTGGCGAAGGGAGTCTACGAGTGCTACACCAAGGAAAACCTCCGCTACTCGCAAGTCGCCCCACTCGACATGTTCAAAGAGGTCAACACCGGCACCAACCTGCCGGCGCAGATCGACATTCACGCCACCGAGGGGGCGAAATATGAATTCCTGTTCGTCGCGAAAGGTGGCGGCTCGGCCAACAAGCTCTTCCTCTTTCAAGAAACCAAGGCCTTGCTCAATCCAAAGAGCCTGGAAAAGTTTTTTGTGGAGAAGATGCCGTTGCTCGGCACCTCGGCCTGCCCGCCTTATCACCTGGTCTTTGTCATCGGCGGCACCAGTGCCGAAGCCTGCACGAAGGTGTTGAAACTGGCCACGACCAAATATCTCGACGGCCTGCCGACCAGCGGCAACGAGCACGGCCGTGCTTTCCGCGACCTCGGGCTGGAAGCGACGGTATTGAAGCTCGCCCAGCAAAGCGGCGTCGGGGCGCAATTCGGCGGCAAATATTTCGCCCTCGATGTAAGGGTCATCCGGCTGCCCCGCCACGGGGCCAGTTGCCCGGTGGGAATGGGGGTGTCGTGCAGCGCGGACCGCAATATCAAAGGCAAGATCACCAGGGACGGCATTTTTCTCGAAAAAATGGAGCTGGATCCCGGTCGTTTCATCCCGCCGGAAATGCGGGCATTCAAGGACGACAATTTTGTCCGCATCGACCTCGACCGCCCGATGAGAGATATACTGGCCGAGCTCTCGAAGCATCCGGTCACAACCCGGGTGTCCCTGACCGGCACCATGATTGTCGCCCGCGACATGGCGCACGCCAAACTGAAGGAACGGATCGAGGCCGGCCAAGGGCTGCCCGAATATATCAAACACCACCCGGTGTATTACGCCGGACCGGCAAAGACACCCACCGGCTTGGCGTCGGGTTCGTTCGGCCCGACCACCGCCGGCCGCATGGACAGCTATGTGGATCTTTTTCAATCGCACGGTGGCTCATTGATCATGCTGGCCAAGGGGAACCGCAGCAAGGCGGTGACCGATGCCTGCAAGAAGCACGGCGGATTTTATCTCGGCAGCATTGGCGGCCCGGCCGCGATCCTGGCCCAGGATAACATCACCAAAGTCGAAGTCCTCGATTATCCTGAACTCGGCATGGAAGCGGTGTGGAAGATCGAAGTGAAAGATTTCCCCGCCTTCATCCTCGTGGACGACAAAGGCACCGATTTCTTTGTGAACGTTTGCGGCATCTGCGTGCCGGAAAAGTGAGCCGGTCCCGACCCATCAACAGCCACCGCCCTGAAAGCGGCAAGGCTGATTGAAGTTTACAGCCTGAGGGTCAATCCGAGCGAGTCCTGATCACCTTTCAGGCCGATACGATTGAATCGCTCACCGGCCTCGGCGTCGCCCAAACGCCGTGAAAGGCGTTCGCGCACCGGCTCGGGCGCCGTAAGCTCGGGACTTGGCGCATGCTCATCGTATCGAGCCAGCAGGCGGCTGCGCCTGGAAGCATTGTTGCTCAAAGAGGCCAGTTCCAAGACCGGTCCGGCCGCCGGCTGGACGCGAGCACGGGAACTGAGGCGACTGCCCAACACCGCGTTGAAGAGCTCGGGCTCGGATTGCTCCATCCGGGCAAAGTTTGCGGCAATAGAACGAGCTGAAGGAGTCTCGGCGGAAACGGTTGCAGCCACAACCGGCGTATGCTCGTCCGTCTTGGTGAACGCCGGCGAATCACCGGAACGGACCAAGGTGTGTTCACCGGCCTCCACGGCGGGCGCCTCGCGACGATTCACCAGCGGCGAGCTCGCCGGTGCCGTCGCGGCCCGGGCCGCCAACGACTCATTGGAGTGAATGACCGCCACAGAATGGGACGCCTCAGCGGCGCCGTCCATCCGCGCCACCGGCGCGGGAAGGGTCGAGTACTTGACCGACACGAGCGTAAAAGCAAGGATGGCCGTGGCTCCAACCGGAAGGTAAGCGCGCCGGGCAAAAAGTTGCGGCAGGTCCTGCCACCAAGGCCGTTTTTCCAAAAGAGCGGCCAGTTGTTTCTGCCGCAATTCGCGCTCGAAATCGGTCCAAAAATCAGCGGCCGGCCGCTCCGCACGCTTCAGGTGCAGCAGATCCTCGATGGTCACTTTGGAACTATGGTTGGAATCGGACATCAACAATCAGGAACCGAGATATTTGCTCATTTCGCCTTGCAGGAACTGTTTGGCGTAGTGAAGCCGGGAACGAACCGTGCCTTCAGAACAGCCCATAACTTCGGCTATCTCGGAGTGGCTAAGGCCGTCGATCTCGAAAAGAGTTATCACAGTTCTATGCTGGATAGACAATTTTTGGAGTGCTTCGTTCAATTTTTCCTGAAGCTCACGAAGGTAGGTATCGCGGTCGGCTCCACGCTTATCTGTCAATTGTTCAAGGATTTGGGCATTGGTCCCGTCCTCATGCAGCTTTTCCAAACTGAAAAAGGTGCGCAACCTGTTCTTGCGCAGGTGGCTGAGCGTAGTATTCACCGCGATCCGGTACAGCCAGGTGAAGAACGAGCAATGGCCCTGAAAACGATTGATCGATTGAAATGCCTTGATGAACGCATCCTGGGTCAAATCAGATGCATCTTCGCGATTGGCGGTAAGATTATAAACGACCCCGTACAGGCGTTCGCGGTATTTTAGGATCAGCCGGTCAAAGGCTGCTACGTCGCCCGCCTGCACCTGTTTGACGACGGAAAAATCCGCATCCGCTTCCAGCTGGCGCTCGGGAGAGGTGATGATGGCCTTGGTAAATACCTTGGACAGATTCATCGGTCGACAACGCAGATTAGGTCGCCAAGCAACCCAGGCAAACGCAAATTATCCGGCTACTTGTCGGATTGGAGCGCAACTATCTGATCTTTGAGTATTCCGCACAATTGGAGCATGAGGGGAACAGGAGGGAGCGCTGCGACAGGTTCCAAGGCCCGGGTGGCCTCAGCAAGCTCGTCGTCGATGGCTCGCCGAACTTCGGCTTCGATTCCCAATTCCCTCATGCGCTGTTTGCTGGCGGCAAGACCTGGCGGACGACCGTCACGTACCGCCTTTACCAGGGCCAGACGTTCTTCGGGCGGGACCCTTTCGAGCAGCAGCATCAGAGGCAGCGTGAGTTTGCCCGTGGCCAAGTCGGTGCCGAGGGTCTTGCCAATGCGACGCTCCTCACCGATAAAATCCGCCAAGTCGTCGTAAATCTGATAGGCGATCCCCAAGTGGTGGCCAAATTGATCCGCCGCCCTGACAAACCCGGCGGGGTGCCCGGACAGCCGCGCGCCCAGAAAGCAGGCCACCCGAAAAAGCTCCGCGGTCTTCAAGTCGATCATGCGCCGGTATTCGGCCAATGAGATGTCGAGATCGCGCCGGCGCAATGTCTGCATGATCTCCCCCGAACAGACTTTGCGGGTGGATTCCGCCACCAGCCGGCAGACTTCCGCGGTGGGGAACTGCGAGGCCACGTGCAGCGCCTGCGAAAAGAGCGCATCACCGAGCAAAACGGCCGCATCGGCGCCAAACTCGCATGCCGCGGTGCGGCAGTTGCGCCGGATCTCAGCTCCGTCCATAATGTCGTCGTGCACCAGCGTGGCAAGGTGCACCATTTCCACCACCCCGGCCGCGCGCACCAGATCGTCGGATACCACCCCCTCGCCTTGCCATCCGCTGATGAAAACCAAGGTAGGCCGCAAGCGCTTGCCCGAAGTATCGAGGCAGTAGGCGGCCATTTTGCGAATCTCCGGTTCGAATTTCTCCACCTGCCCGCGGATGAAACAGTCCAAGGCCGACATATGCGGGCCCAGTCGGCGAAACAACAAGGGCAAGTCGGTCGACGGCCCGGATTTCGGGGTGGAGGTCATGGAAACTGCCATCAGGGCCAAGAGGCTAGGCGGAATGGAAAAAATGGCTAACAAATACTTTTCGGGTCAGCCACTGAAGTTAGCGCCAGGCAAAAAAAGACCGGCGCATAACGCGCCGGTCGGAAAAAAGAAACCGCTCCGTGGGTGGTTACTTACCCGACGGAGCTGGCGGGAACATATCCGTTCCCTTGGGCGCCCGGTGACCGGGCAGATCCTCGCGCGACATGCCAACTGCCTCGATGGCCCGGGGGTCAAACATTTCCTCGGCCGAGGCACCGTCGGCATTGACCGTCTTGGCCGTGATGAAGATCAGGAGGTTGGTGGTCACATCGTTGACATTCTTGGACGAGAAAAGCCTGCCGAGCAGCGGAATGTCGCCCAGAATCGGCACGCTTGAGCCGCCATGCTGCTTTGAGGCGGTGATAAGACCGCCAATGCCGGCCGTATAGCCGTCCTTAAGAGATATCTGGGTCTTCACCTTGCGGGTGGCAATGACCGGAATGTTCGCACCTCCGGCACCGCCAAAGGAAGTCGTACCGTTTTGCTGACTCACCTCGGGTTCCAACGCCAGCTTGATGATGCCCTGCGCATTCACCTGCGGGGTGACCTTCAGAATGATACCGATGGGTTTGTAGGTGAAGCCCGAGACTTCGAACGAACCCCGCTCCGAGTTGTAGGTGTAGCTCGGGATTGGAAACTCCTGGCCGATATTCAGGAAGGCCTCGGTGTTGTTCAAGGTGACGATCGTCGGGTTGGAAACGATCTTCGTGTTGCTGTTCTGTTTGAGGGCCGAGATGATTACATTGAAGTCGGAGGAGGAGAAGACCGCCGATGCCAGCCGCGACGTGGTGCCCGTGTTGGTCAGGCTCGCCAAGGTGTTGAAGGCGTTGTTGACGCTCGACGTTACGCTGTTGAGCGCATTGGTGCTGGTGGATGTGCCGTCATTCGTGGAAACATTCGTACTCCCGTTCGTGCCAGTTGTGGACGTACCTTGAAAAGTATTGAGGGCGGTCGCCGTCGGGGGCGGCCCGGCGGTAATATTCGCCAACGTGGTCGTGCTGGGTACGCTGGCCGGCAAGCCGGAAACCGCCCCGGATGGGAAGGAAACGGTTGATGGGATGCCCGCAAATCCGGAATTGGGCGTGGTCACATAGGTGACGTTATTGCCCGCACTGGTGTTCGTGGTCGTACCATTGCTTACCGAATTATTGGTGCTTCCGTTGGTGCCGGTCGTCGTCGAGTTTGAATTCGAAGTGCCGTTGTTCGTGCCGGAATTGGAATTAGTCCCGTCACTTGACTGCACGTTGCTGCCTTTAGAATACGTCTTGGAAATATTGTTGATGCCTAGCGTCATGCCCTGAAGTGAAGTCCAGTTGACGCCGATATTGCGGATATCGCTGTCGGTGACCTCGACAAATTTTGACTCGATCATCACCTGGTCGGTAGCCTTGTCGAGTTTGTCGATAATGTTGCGAATCCGGCTCATGTGGGACGGGCGCTCGGTGATAACGAGCGCATTGCTGCGAGCATCGACCACAATCTTGCCGCCGGTCGCCGCATCGACCAGACCGTCGATCGTGGGCTTGATATCCGCGGCCTTGGCGTTGTTGAGGACAAAGACCTCAGTTGCCACCGGCTCCTGCTGCAACAGTTCGTTGCTGACCACCTTGATGATGTTGCCATCTTCGATATAGGTGTAGCCAGCCGGAGCGAGCACCACCTGGAAGATCTGGCGCCACGTAACGTCGCGAAGCTTGATCGAGGTCTTGCCGGTCAGGGTATCCGGGACCACCAGATTGAGCTCAAAGAGGTCGGCGACATTCCGCAGGATCGTCTTGATTTCTTCGTCGGGGAAATCAACCGAGAGCGTGTCCTTGTCGCGGCTGACAGACGGGGTGGTCGGTGCGGCGCCCTCAACGGTAGCCACCGGCGCCGCCGCCGGGGTCACGGCCGGGGCTTGGGCAGACGGAGTCGCGGCAGGTTGAGCGAGTGCCGGCATGGTCAGTGCCGTGGCGAAGAGCGCGGTGAGGAGTGTGCGTGTGCTCATAGTTCGGTTCCTTATTTGATCGGCCGGGTAAATTCCTCGCGGTTCAACCGGAGGGTAAAATTGGTGCGTTGGATGGCGGTCACTTCTAGGGTGTATTCGGAGCCTTCAAAGGTAATAGTCAGAGTCCCGCCGGCTTTGACCCTCTTTTGACCGAAGACCAATGTCTCTTGACCGCCAATGACAAAATTCCCGCTGGGTTTCAAACTCGCCGCGATGGCTTGGAGCAATTCGCGGTCATTGCGCGGGCCAGCTGGCGCATGGGTGGCGGTGTCGCCCGCCGGCGGCGTCACACCCGGTGCGTGGCCCATGCTTCCCACCAACTCGGCAAAAGCCGTCGGGTGGAAGGGATCGTGTTCAGCCGCCGCCGGCGAAACATCGCGCAATTCCAGCAATTTTTTGGCGTCATCCAAAGCCAACTGTCGTTTGGTCGGACTCAAGACCTCGGCCTTTTCTTCAGCCGCTGTCGACGTCGACGCAATCAAAAGACCCGCCGCGATGGCCAGCAGGATTTTGGCAAACTTATGATCGCGAGTTTTCACTGGGTTCCGAGTAATTCAATATTCAAGGCAAGATTCATATTAGCGCTCGCCCCCGCGTCACCCGGACTATCGTTGCTTCCAACCACCTTGGCAAACGTCACCGAATTGAAACGGCAGAAATGGGCTCCCGATTCCAACCGTTGCAGGAACGACAGCACGTGCTTGTAGCTGCCTTGCACCGTCACGCTGTAAGGGATCCCCATATAGGGGCCTTTATTTCCGCGCGACAGCGCACCTTGGCGCGGGTCCATCAACTTTACTTCATTTTCTGCCTCCAACTTATAGAAGTACTGCAAATTGATCGCGAGCTGCCCGGCCCGAATCAACCGGCTTTCCATTTCCTTTGAGAGTTTCTGCAGCTCAGCCAACTGGTCCTTTAGATGCTCCGAATTTCGCACATTGGCCAGAACCTGGGACCTCTCGGCTGACTTGGCCTCATACTCGGTCTGACTTTCGCTGATCTTGTCACTCCGGAGGTAAAGGATAACCGCGATGATGATACAGAGCAAGCCGCACCCGAACCCGATGGGCTGTTTCTTGACGAGGGTAATGACGTCAGCTGTGTTCATATCACTTCTTCCCGTTCTTTTCGGACTTAACCTTCAATGAAATTTCGAAAGACATGAAGCCGCTGCCAGCGTCCCGGTTAAGTCTCTCCAGTGTGATGGAGTCAAAGATACTTTTAAGCCGGGCATTATCGTGCAGCATCTGCACATAATTTGATGCCGTTCCACTGGCTTGGTCCGGCGTCCCGGCGACAATCCCGCGCATCGTATAAACTCCGACCGTCGGGCCATTCAGATGCGCATCAATGGCGTCTATCGAGATTTCCTTGGGCAGTGTCTCGCCCAAGAGCATCACGAATTCAGAGGGCGAAATGCGCGCGTTAGCGAACGCGGCGGCTTCATTAAGTTTGCTCTCTTCCGCGGCAAAAGATTCCGAGAGACGGATCGCTTCGGCGTTTTGTTTGCTATTGGCGTCTATCTCCTTTTGGGCCTGCGCAATCTGTTCACCCAGATTGTAGATATGGTACTCCCGATATCCCAGCCACAGCAACAAGCCCAAGGTCACCGCAATGGCCGCAGTGTTGATAAAGAAGGTCGTGCGCACGACCTTGGTGTCCGGCAACCGTTCAAAGTTGCGGAAGTTGGTGTGCCAGAGAGGCGCCGCCACCGGCTGTGCGTCACTTTTTCTCGTCAGGGACAGCATTTTCGAAAGGAGCGATCAGGGAAAACAACCCCGCCCAGCGTTCATCGGGAGGATTCGGCGTCACCCCGTCAGCCAGTTTGATATTTAGCGACTCAAGCCACGGGAGCATGTCGATCTTAAATTGAGGCACGCCCAAAGCGGTCGCCATGGTGGCACCAAGCCAGCCAAGGTTCACGGGCAACTGGGTGCAAAAAACATGGCCGATCGACTGACCCGTCTGAACCTCATAAAAGCCGATCGAAGACTGCAATTCCTTGAGCAACTTCTTCACCAAGGTTCCACCCATGCTGGTAAAATCAAAGGTGTTGGAGTAAAACAGCTTCTTGGCCGATTCCTCATCCTTCAGGCCGAGCTCCTTCTGGACCACAGGAATCATGGCGGCAATCCCGCTCGATATGGGCCGGGATATGTCCACGCCGTCGGCACTCACGATAAAGCTTTGCGTGACTTCATTACCCATCTCCAAGACAAGCAGGGGGGACTTGCTCTGTTTGAATTTGAGATAATTCACCATTCCTCCGAGCGTAGCCAGAGTCCCTAACTCCAACCGCTCCGGATAGATCCCATACTCCAAAAGCTTGTCCTGGGTCGCGTTTATTTCATCGGATGGCAGACCGCAAAAGAGGACTTCCTTTTGGGTGCTCTTCGTGGTGTCGAAATCACCGCCATCAGTGTGATTAAGCGCCTTGATCGTATATTTGTCGGGTTCCACCCGGAATTGCTGGGTGTATATCTCGTTGAAATAGGCCGGCTCCTTCAGTCGCTTCAAGTCGAGGGTCTGGCGGCGCACCACTCGTTTGGCCGGGTAGATTCCGCAAGTTGCGTGCGCATATCCACTGGAGCCTTTCCCGTCACTGCCCTTGATCCAATCCGCGAGCGCACCCACGTCATTGGACGGCAGCTCCTTGAGTTCCTCCACGACAAACGGTGCCTCAGGCTGGGCCAGCCGGGCGAGCAGCGTGGTATGTTCGCCGACATCGACGCAAAAACCCTTGGATTTGGTCGCGAAAAACATGCGGAGCTAGGTGTGTGGTGTCTTGGTTTTCTTCGGTTACCAACGACTGGCAGGAGGCTGGCAGAACCGTGCAAAAGTCCAAGTAAAAATCAGTTGCAGGACAGTTTGGATAGGGGCCTACCCGATGTCTGACAAGACGAAAACCATTAGAAGTGCACCGACAGTCGATAATTTTCTTAATGCTTTACAATCTCCCAAAGACACCCAACGAAACGAAAAACCCGCCAACTGGCTGTGGCGGGTTCGCTACGGACTATTACAATCGTACTAAACTATTTCTGCCAAGTACGTTTCTTGTGTCGATTGGCCTTGAGGCGTTTGCGGCGCTTGTGCTTCGACATCTTGAGACGTCGCTTCTTCTTAAGATTTCCCATGGTAGATAAATATTGGTGAGCGGGCAACGTGCAACTCGGCAAGCATGGTGTAAAGCGCGAATTTAAGCCCGTCCTGCCACATCCACCAGACGTCGGTCGGCCGTCATGACCAGAGCGCACTTCACCTGCCTTTCCGTCAAGCCGGTCAAGGACGCCGCTGCTCTCCGATATAATCCGATTTGACCGAAATGTTTTTCGATCGTTCTGACGGTCGCGTCCCCGGCCTTGAATCTCTCGGTCTTGAAGTCAATGACCCAGGCACCGTTCACCCTTCCGGCGGTGTCGCGATAGATCAACACCCGGTCGAACACGCCGGAATACCAAATGCCATCAATTACCACTTCAAACGCCCGTTCCCGCCAGACTTCGGGGCTTCCGTTTGGCCGCACAAACACCGCCGCCAGCGCCGGGCTGGTCAAGCAACCAAACGCTTCGGCCAGGGCCGCTTCAACCACTCTCTCATCCCTTCGGGCCGTCCGCCAAGCTTCCGACTGCGTCTCGTCCCACCATTCGACCGTCTGGAGCAGCTCATGGACCTTGCCCCCAAATGCTGCAGCCTTTGCCCGTGGCCGCCCGAGCAACGCGACCCGCCCTGCTTCCGCGTTGGCGTCAGACGGGCGATGGGAAGGCAACCGCACCACCCGGCGAGCACTGCTTTCAATAATCGGCGTTATTCCCTCCGCCCTCCCCTCCACCTTGCTTGAATGGGCCAGCGCCAAGTACCAAGTTTTGTCACCGATCATCCAGGTCTCTCCCAGTGTCTGCTCCAACAGTTTTGGAAAATTCCTGGAACCTGACGTCCCCACCGGTTCGGAGATGACATATAACGCCCGTTTTGCCCGGGTCATCGCGACATAAAACTTGCACAACGCCTCGTACGCCGCGTCCGCGTCCTCTGCCTCAACATACCCGCTCAAAACCTCGTCATGTTCGCGAAATAATCTTCCGGGCAGGTCCAGCACCCACGCCACCGAGCGATCCGCCGTCTTCTGCACGGCCAGACCCGCGCGCCGCTGCGCCAACGTCTGTCCCTCCAGATCGGGCAGAATGACCAGATCAAATCCCAGACCTTTGGCCTTGTGGACGGTGAGAACGCGAACCGCGCCAGCCGTATCGGCCTCACGCACCGTGCCGCCCCCCACCCACATCAAAAACTCCGCGATGTCGCGCCGGCCGCCGTCGTCATATTCCCGCGCCGCGCCCACCAGTTGCCGTCCGCGCAGCCGGCTGAATTCGTCGTCCTTCGCAAGGCACGGCTCAAGCAGCTGCAACCAATGCTCAATTGTCGCGGCAAACCCCTTAGCATGCAGCTCATTCAGCAGCATCGTTGAAAGTCCGTCCTCGTCGTCAATTCCGGCGGCCACCAAAATCTTCCCCAACGGTGTCATGGCGACATGTTCGCGTGCCAAGACATCTCCGGGATGGGCCGCCAATCGCAATAACGAGAGCAGGACACCGGTGAACGGATTGTCCTTGGCAAAATGCAGGTCACTTTCGGCCACCGCGCGCAGGCCGCCCTCGCGCCGCAGATAATCGGCCAGCCTCGCTCCGGTGTCGTTCTTTTGCACGATCACCGCCACGCTGAGCCCGCGACACACCGGTTGGATCTCCTGGAGAATCTGCAATGTCGCTGCGAAACGGCCGGCTTCGTCGTCAGCCTGACGCAATTCCGCGTAGCCGCCCAATTCGGGTCGGGCGCTGGTGTGGTTCCGCCATTCCTGTAGCCAGCGTGTCGCTGCTGCCTCCGGCACCAACGAACGCAGTGCGCCCTCGTCACCAAAAACGCGGTTCACCATCGCGATCACGTCAGGCCCGGAGCGCCAGGAACTGGTCAGGTGCTGCTCTGTGATGGCGCCGGGAGCAGCCGCATTGTAATGATTGAAAATCTCCCGGAACAGCCGTGGATCGCCTTCGCGCCAGGCAAAAATGGCCTGCTTCACGTCGCCCACATAAAAGAGGCTGCGCCGTCGCTCCCCATCCTGCACCGCCTCATCGAGCAGATTGCGCAAGATGCTCCACTGCGCAAAACTCGTGTCCTGAAATTCATCAAGCAGCCAGTGGTCAAACTGCGCGTCGAGCCGCCAGTCGATCAGCAGTCGCCGCTCCCCGGAATCGTTGCCCGTGAGAACCGGCGCCCCCGCTCCTGGCAGCAGCAGCCTTTGCACGTCAGCAAACGTCAGCCGTCCGTTGCGCCGCACCGCATCGCGATATACCGCCTCGTAACCCTGCAGGACCGCAAAAAGTCCGCGCGTCATCTCCATTTTGCGCACCAATTCGGCGCCCACAATCGCCCGCGCCAGCGCCGCCAGCGCCGCACAGGCCTCGGGGCCGAGGGCGACCTTTCTCCGCTCAACGGTGATTTCCGCCCGCCCTGTTGTGAGTTCACGCCACGCGGCGAGAGCGTTCTTGACGAGGTATTCGACCGGCTTGGGCAACGGCGCACCGGGCTGCCAGTCCGGCAATTCGGCGAAAAAATCTTCCAGTCTGGTTCGCTGGGCGTCCTTGAGCAGCTCCCAGGGCAGTGCCGCACGCAGGGCCCGTGCCGCCGCCCCGCGTTCAACGTTTCCGTCCAGCCATCCGGTGCCTTGGGGCCAGATTCGCCGCGGGTTGCCCCAAAGGTCGGCGTGTGGCGCCTCGAGAAACGTCTCCGCATGTTCGTCAAGGAAGGCGTCGAGCCGCCGCGCCAGCTGTTTCTCCTCGGTGCCGAATGTCGCCCGCTTGAAGGCCTCGATGAATTCTCGCTGGCCAGGGTCGGGCCCGCTTCCGGCTGTAAACATCTGTTGCAGCACCCTCCGACGCGCCAATCGTGCTGCCGTCTCCTCCAACAGCGCGAAGTCGCCGCCCAGACCCAGCTCCAGCGGGAAGCTCCGCACGATCCGCGCGAAGAATCCATCCAGGGTGCCAAGACTGAGCCGCGGCATCGCCGCGACCACCGCCCGGAGCAGCCGCAGGAAGTCGGCCGGTGTCATGCCGGGCACGTCTATTTCCGCCGCCAGTCTTTGCGCCGCGGTTTCCTCGTCGGCCGCCCGGGCAAGCTTGTCGAGAATCTCATCAAAAAACTCACCCGCCGCCTTGCGCGTGAACGTCAGGGCCACGATCCGCTCCGGGGCGGCGCCGCCGGCCAGCAGGCGCACAAAGCGATTGGTCAGCGCGTGGGTTTTGCCGGAACCCGCCGATGCGAGAATCATGACATGACCGGGTGACTTCATGGCCCGACTCCTTTCCTCCAATCCTGGTCAACGCTGGCCGCCGTGCCGTGATGGAACAGTTCGGCCCAGTCCGCGTCCTCTCGCGCCGGCGGTTCGGCTGGCGGCCAGAATTCGCCGGCAACCACCGCCGCGGCGACGTGCTCCGCGCAATTCTCCGCCGCCTCCTGCAAACCCGGCGGAAAATCGTTCCACCAACTCACCTCAGTCTCGCCGGCCGCCTTGGGCAGATTGAAATAACCGCATTCCACCGAGGCTCCAAATTCGTCCGCCACCGCCCGCCGGTAGAGCGGAAGCTGCAAATCGAGCCACCTTCGTTCCCGCTTCCCGACGACGAGCCGGGCCCAGGGCGCAGCCGCCGGGCGGACGGGTCCGAGATGGGCCGCTACCGGCGACACCGGGGAATCCGAGGTCTTGTAATCCAGCACCCGGACGCGCCCGTCGCGGTGACGGTCGATGCGGTCAATCTTGCCCCGCACCACCAGTCCACCGAGAGGGAAGCCGAAGGACCACTCAACCCGCTCGACGCTCCAGCCGGCCGCGCACTCGCGCGCCTGCACCCTGGCGGCCTGACGCAACCGCTGGCGCGCCGACTCGAATTGGACCACCAGCGGCAGCGTTAACCGCGCACCGAAACGCGAACGTACATTGCGCTCAAACGCCGCCAACAACGCATCGCGCAGCACCGTTTCGTCCGGACAGACCCGGAGCCTTTCATCCTCGCCCAACACCTGCAAAGCCGAATGGAGCAGGGTGCCGAAGTCTCGGGCGTCGAGTTCGGTCTTTTCCAGGTCAATTGCTTCCATTCGCAGCACATGCCTGAGGTAAAAACGGAACGGGCAGGCGAGGTAGTCGCGCAACGCCGTCACCGAGATCTTTCCCGGCGGAGGCGCCACCCGCGGGCGCAGCGGCCAAGCCCGTGTCCACGGCAGGCTGGCTTGCGCCGTCGCGACCTTGCGAAAAAGAAACCTGATCCTTCGCGGCAGTTCCGCATCCGCACACTGCAACAACAGGCGCGACGGGCGCAGCGGATCGCCGGCCGAAGAGACCTTGCCCACCAGCAGATCCAGCCGGCCGTCGGCCGCCCGGGCCGCCGCCAGCGCCGCGAGCAGATACCCGTCGCGGGCGAATCGCACGCCGTTGGTCTTCAGCCCCAGCCGTTCGCGCAGCAACTCCGGCAGAAACGCATCGCCAACCACCGCCTCTGGTACAAGGCCATCATTGAATCCGGCCACGACGACGTGCGGGGCGTCTTCCCACAACAGTTCCAGCCAGCCATTCAACTCGAGCGCGGCTTCAGGTTTATCATCAAAACGCACGGCTTCGGCAAACTGGGCCAAGGCCAGCGCCCAGCCTTCGACCACCGGCAGCCCGGGAAACGCCGTCAACGCATCCTCGACTTCCGCCGCCACTTCCAACCAGGCGTTGGCGGACTCCGCGCCTGATGGATCCGCCACGGCACGACGGCCGTCGAACAGCGTCGCGAGGACCGTCAGGGCGTTGGCGGGAAATTCACCCCGGGTGAGGTCCGTCCTCAACGCATTAACCGTCGACAGCGCCACGGCTGCCGCGGGAAATTTGTCCACGTGTTCGCACGCCGCAGCCAGGGTCGACGGCAGATGTCGGGCGTGGAGTTCGTCGAGTTCTCTCAGCAATGCTGCCGGAGAGAATCCCGGACCAATGCGGTTGCGCAGCCAGGTCAGCACGTCGGGACACTGTAGCAGCGCCACCGCGGTCGCGAAGGAATCGTCCCTGGTCAGGTCTGCGAGCAGGGCCAGCAAGGGGTACAAGGCATCGCGCCGGCGCGGCCGGCCCTCCGGATTGAAGCTTGGCACGCCGGCCCGATCGAGGCCGTTTTCGAGCGGAGCGAGCACCTCCGGATCCGCGATTCCCAGAGCCAGCATCCCTGCCGGCACGGTGTATCGTTGCGCAAGTTCCACGATCCGCCCGGCTTGCTCAGCCGGATCAGAACAGAGTCGTACCTGTCGTTCAAATTCCGTCCAAGCCGGCCAACGCTGCGCCCAAACCGCCGCCCGCGGGCGGCCCCATTCGTCGAAAAGCTCCTCGGGCGACTCCTCTGCCGGTCCAAAGACGACGACCTCGACCGGCACGTTCTCTGCATGACTGGCAAGAATCCGAACGGCCAGCGGCAGAGGGTCGGGCGTCGCAAGAACGACAATCCTCCTGATATCGGCGGGAAGAGACGGCGCGGCTGCAAAGGCCAGCTTGGCGGCTTGCGCGTCGCGCAGATTGCGGTCGGCCAGCTCCCGATCGTAAAGCTTTTCCAGCAAGGCGAGCTGGCTCCAGCGCATTGACTCGGGAAAATCCTCCCCCGCCCCGGCACCGACGTCGGCAATCCGCCGCCCAACCTCCGCCAGCGTAGACTGGAGATGCAGGAACTGGGCGGCGAGGCGTCGCGCCCACTCGAAATCGCGGGCCGGCGGATCAACGGGAAACACCGCACGGAATTCTTCGAGCGGCAGGTTGCGCAACACCCGGATCCACCCAAGCTGGCTGGCGAGCCGGGAAGCAACGCCAGACGCAGCCGGGCCAAGGGTGGCCAGGGCCTCCGGCAAGATCACTTTTGGCGCGAAGACCGCCTGGCCGCGGGCGGCGGCATGCGCCGCCAAGGCTTCGCGCAAGCGCCGGCCCGACTGCCCCGTGGGCACAATGACCAGCAAACCGGAAAGATCGAGCGGGCCGGCGTCCTTCCAGCCGGCGGCAAGCCAAGCCACCGCTTGGGGCAAAAGCGGTCTGGTCCAAGGCAGAAGATGCAGGCGAGAAGTCATTCTGCGCGAACCCAATGAACGCGGAGTTCGGCGCTAGGCTCAATCTGTTTCAGCACGACGCCTTTGCCCGACGAACGCAGTCCCACCGGGGCTGGCGGACACCGGCGGCGTGGTCAGCGCCTCCCGAATCCGGTCTTCCAGATCCGTCTCACGCCAAATAAAAACCCCGCGACAACGACGTCCGCGGGGCAGAATCGGTCCACCGAAGTTGAATCACTTCTTCGCGGCGAAGATGTATTTCGCACACTGCGATTTGTGATTCGAAGCCGAATTGCTGTGGATGACATGACTCTTGACCGCCTTGTCGAGCGCAGAGCAGTAGGCGATCGCCGCCGCGCGTGTTGCCTCGGCGTCGCTCCCGGCGGCGGCCTTCTGCACCGCCTTGCTAAGGGTCTTCAGGCGGGTCTTGACCGCCTGGTTGCGGGCAGAGTTGCGGATCGCCTTGCGGGCGGCTTTGATCGCTGACTTGGTGTTGGCCATGGGTCTTAAAGAGATTGGAAAGGGCTAAAACTCAGAGCCCGGGCGGTGAGTCAAGGGAGAATTCCATCCCTGGTCGCGCCGCCCATACGATGGTTGAAAACAAAGCGCGCAGCTCACGGGGAGCTGCGCGCTCGGGGGAAAGGCCTTAGTTTTGGGGCCGATAAGCCGGATTCTGTCCGCGCACTTCTAATGCAGCGTGATCTTCATTTCTCTAGGTGCGCCCGAGAGCGCAGCCTTTCCGGGCTGCCGGCTTGCGCCGGCGCTGCGGAATGCGACTAACCCGGGACTGTCCGACGGGCCGCCGAGTCCCCTATTTAGTCTTGCACCGGATTGGGTTTTTCGTGCCGCCGTCATTGCTTCCGGCGCGGTGGGCTTTTACCCCACCTTTTCACCCTTACCAGGCGGTTGCCCGCCTGGCGGTATATTCTCTGTGACACTGTCCGTCGCGGCGCCTTGAAGCGCCGCTCCCCCTCTTTCGCGAGGAATCCTGCCCTGTGGTGTCCGGACTTTCCTCTCCGAACTTCTATCGGGCGCGGCATTACCCGCGCCTTGGGATCAAAGAACTCGGAGCGAAGATCTGGCCCCAAAACTAAGGCGCCCAATAGACCACGCGTCCACACTGGTCGCAAGTGGTAACTTGCTCCAGTTTGCGCGCCTCCATCTCCACGTTGGCCGACACCTTCAAGTGGCATCCACCGCACCGGGCGCCAGTTACGGGCACACAGACCGGATGACCGGGTTTGACCGCAATCCGGTCGTAAATCTTCAACTGCGGCGCCGGGACCTCCTGGCGGGCCGCTTCCACCGCTTCCTGCGCAACCTTCGCATCTGCTTGAAGGTGAGTCTGGCGCTCTTTCAGCGTCCGAATCTTCCCTTCGTGACCGCTGATGTTCTGCTTCAATTCCGCCTCGGCGGCGGCGAAGCGCTTCTTCGCTTCGTCGATCGAAAGCATGATGCCGATTTCGGTCTCCTCCAACGTGCCGATGCCGGACTGTGCCGTGTCAATTTCGTGCGTCAGCGCCTGATACTCGTCATTCTTCCTCACCTGACTCTGTTGCGTCTTGTATTTGGCAATCTTTTCCTCGGCGCTGCCGATTTCAACCTCCAGCTGCTTCTTCTTGGCCTCCAGCTCGCGCCATTCGGTCTTGGCCGTCTCGATCGCAGCCTTCTCGGACGCAATCTTGGCTTCGACTGCAGCGATTTCACGCGGCACTGCCCACAGCTGGTGTTCGAGGGCAAGACGCCGACTGTCGCGTTCCTGCAGCACAAGCAACTTGTCCAGATTGATGGCAACCATGTTACCGCCACTGTGCAATGCGGTCCGGTGCGGTCAAATGAAACATTCTCTCGCCGTCCTGGCGCGCGATTTCTCGCTGCAAAATCAGGTAATTCCCGGCTGGAAACACGCCAGCCGGATCACTCGGGCGAAATCAGGTTTTTATGCAATTACTACCACCTATATATCAATATTTTATGACTGCGCACGAATCCCGAAAAATACCCCTGTTTTTGCATAGAAAAACGTTGTCGTGTCGACCCGTTTCCGAGATGTTTTCCCATACCTTTTTCCCCTCTAAATGCCCGATAACGAAGCAGCCCACGACCAAGTAAAATCAGACGCCGCAGCCGCGGCCTACGACGCCTCCAAACTGGGCAAACTGGAGGGCCTCGAGGCGGTCCGGAAGAAGCCCGGCATGTATATCGGCGGCACCGACGAACGCGCATTGCACCACTGCGTGTCGGAGGTTTTGGATAATTCCGTCGACGAGCACCTCGCCGGACATTGCAGCAAGATTGAGGTCGCCATCCACGTCGATGGCTCGATCAGCATTCGCGACAACGGGCGCGGCATTCCGGTCGACATCCATCCGCAATACAAGATTCCCGGCGTCGAGATGGTGCTTACCACCCTTCATTCCGGCGGCAAATACGGCCAGGGCGGCTACAAGTTTTCCGGCGGCACCCATGGTGTCGGTGCCAAGTGCGTCAACGCAGTCTCCGAGTGGTTCGAGGTCGAGGTGTCACGGGGCGGTCAGATTCATCACATGACCTTCGAACGGGGCAAGACGACCAAGAAGCTCGAGGTCATCGGCAAGGCCCGGGGCACCGGCACGCTCATCACTTTCAAACCCGATCCGGAGATTTTCAGGGACACCACCGTCTTCAAGGCTGACATCATCAACCAGCGCCTGCGCGAGCTGGCCTTCCTCAACTCCGGACTCGAGATCGCCTTTGTCGACGAGCGTCCCGCCGAGCCGAAACGCGAGAGCTATTATTACAAGGATGGCGTCGTCGAGTTCGTGAAGCAGATCAACACCGGCAAGAATCCGCTGCACCCGAAGCCGGTCCGGATCGCCAAGGAGACCCAGGCCACCATCGACGAGAAACCGGCCGAGGTTCACGTCGAAATCGTTCTCCAGTACAACGACTCCTACAACGACCTCGTCCTTTGTTATACGAACACCATCCACAACCCGGACGGTGGCACGCACCTCTCCGGTTTCCGCAGTGCGCTCACCCGCGCCATCAACCAGTTTTCCAAGGCCAACAACATCCTCAAGGACAAGGATCCGCAGATCACCGGTGACGACGTCCGCGAGGGACTGGCCGCCGTCATCTCCATCAAGCACAGCGACCCGAAATTTGAATCCCAGACCAAGGTCAAGCTGCTCTCGCCCGAGGTCGAAAGCATCGTCGGCTCCGTCGCCTACGAGGGATTGATGTTCTATTTCGAGAGCAATACCGCCGTCGCCAGGCGCATCGTCGAGAAATCCCTCACGGCCGCGCGGGCCCGCGAGGCGGCGCGCAAGGCCCGCGAGACCATCCGCAAGGGCGCGCTTTCCAGCGGCGGCCTGCCGGGCAAGCTCGCCGATTGCTCCGAGAAGGATCCGGCCGTGTGCGAACTCTACATTGTCGAGGGCGACTCGGCCGGCGGATCCGCCAAACAGGGCCGCGACCGCCGCTACCAGGCGATCCTCCCGCTCCGCGGCAAACTCATCAATTCCGAGAAGGCGCAGCTCGACAAGGTCCTCTCCAACGAGGAAATCCGCACTCTTATCACCGCCATCGGCACGGGCATCGGCGCCGGCGAGGATGACTCCGCCTTCAACGCCGACCAGGCCCGCTATCATCGCGTCATCATCATGACCGACGCCGACGTGGACGGCTCGCACATCCGCACCCTGCTGCTCACGTTCCTTTACCGCCAGATGAAGGGCATCATCGAACGCGGCTACGTTTACATCGCCCAGCCGCCGCTCTACAAAATCAAGCGCAAGAAACGCGAGCAATACATCGACAACGATGAGCAGCTCAACCGCATCCTGCTCGAGCTCGGGGCCGAGGACATCCTTGTCGCCCCCGCCGGCAGCGGCCAGACGCCGATCGCCCCGGCCTCGCTGGACCAGATCGTAGAGATGCTGGCGGCGCTCGAAACCCTGGGCCACGGCATCACCCGCCACGGCGCCTCGCTCGCCGAATATCTCGACCAGCAGAACCCGGATACCCACGAGCTCCCGCGCTACATCGCCCGGATCCGCGAGGGCAACAGGGAATCGCATGAATTCCTCGCCGACGACAAGGCTCGGGCCGCCTTGATGGCCCGGATGGAGGTGAACTCCGACGCCAACGGCCGGTCCGCCGAACCCGGCCTGAAGCCGGGATCGCCCGCTGAAAATTCGACCAAGGAGACTGTTCCTCCGGTCACCCGCCGCGTTACCGTCCACGAGATTTTCGAGGCCAATGAAATGACCAAGCTCATCAAGGCCCTCGCGCGGGCCGGGCTCGACGTTTCCTCGTTCGCCCCGTCCGAGCAGCCGCGCTACACTTTCACCGAGAACGCCGGCGCCAAGAACGAGGCGGGAACCGAGCTTTTCTCACCCCTCGACATCATCACCCAAATCCGGGCCAACGGCCGCAAGGGCCTGTCCATCCAGCGCTACAAGGGTCTCGGCGAAATGAACCCGAAGCAGCTCTACGAAACGACGATGGACCCGGACAAGCGCCGTCTGCTCCAGGTGAAGATCAACGACGCCGCCAAGGCCGACGCCCTTTTCACGCTGCTGATGGGCGACGAGGTTCCGCCCCGCCGGCAGTTCATCGAGGACAATGCCCTCAACGTCCAATACCTGGACGTCTGACAAAAGAAGTCCGGAGCCGGCAACCCGAATAAAGTTCCCGCTCCACCTCTCCGGAATCCTCCCTTCCTTTCCTCCCGACTCCTTCTTCCGTGTACACCGCGAACGAAAAACTCTCCTCGGCCAACATCACCGACATCATGCAGACGGCCTACATCGATTATTCGATGTCGGTCATCATCTCGCGCGCCCTGCCGGACGCGCGCGACGGCCTCAAGCCCGTCCAGCGTCGCATCCTGTACGCCATGCTCCGCGAGGGGCTGGTGCACAACCGCGCCTTTACCAAGTGCGCCGGCGTGGTCGGCGAGGTGCTCAAAAACTACCACCCGCACGGTGACGCCTCGGTCTACGACACGCTCGTCCGCCTCGCCCAGCCTTGGGTCATGCGCTACGTGCTCATCGACTCGCAGGGCAACTTTGGCTCGGTCGACGGCGACCCGCCCGCCGCCTACCGCTACACCGAGGCGCGGCTGAAGGACATCGCCGAGGAACTCCTCCGCGACATCGAGGAGGAGACCGTCGACTTCATCCCGAACTACAACGAGTCCACCACCGAGCCGACCGTCCTTCCCTCCGCGCTGCCGAACCTGTTGATGAACGGCTCGACCGGCATCGCCGTCGGCATGACGACGAACATCCCGCCGCACAACCTCTCCGAGATCATTGACGCCGCTTGCGCGATCATCGACCGCCCCGGCATCAGCGTCGAGGAACTGGTCAGCTACATCCCCGGCCCCGATTTCCCGACCGGCGGCTACATCAACGGCCGCGCCGGCATCAAATCCTACCTCACCACCGGCCGCGGCGTCGTCCGGATGCGCGGCAAGGCCCACACCGAGGAGCTCAAGAACGGCATGGAGCAGATCGTTATCACGGAGATTCCGTATAATGTGAACCGCGCCACGCTCGTCTTGCGCATCGCCGACCTGGTCCGGGACAAGGAGATCGACGGCATCCGCGACCTGCGTGACGAGTCCGACGAGAACACCCGCGTCGTCATCGAGCTCAAACGCGGCGAGCAGGCGCAGGTCATCATCAACCAGCTGTACCAGAAGACCGCCCTCGAATCCTCTTTTGGCGTCATCCTGCTGGCCCTCGACAAGAAGCGGCCCAAGCAGATGAACATCAAGGAACTCATCGAGTGCTACGTCGACCACCGCCGGGACGTCATCACCCGCCGCACCCAGTTCCGGCTCCGCCAGGCCGAGGCGCGGGCCCACATCCTCGAGGGCTACATCATCGCCCTCGATAACCTCGATGACTTTGTGAAGATCATCCGCGCCTCCGCCAACCGCGACGAGGCCAAGGTGAAACTGATGGCGAAGTACCCGCTTTCCGAGATCCAGACCAACGCCATCCTCGAACTCCGCCTCTACCAGCTCACCGGCCTCGAGCGCGGCAAGATCGAGGCCGAGTACATGGAGCTGGAAAAACTCATCCTCGAGCTCCGCGACATCCTCGCCTCCGAATCCCGGTTGCTCGCCCTGATCAAGAAGGAGCTGCTGGAACTGCGCGACAAATACGCCTCCCCCCGCCGCACCGAGATCATCGATGATGCCGGTGATCTCCGCATGGAGGATGTCATTCCCAATGTCGGCTGCGTCATCACCGTCTCGCATCTGGGCTTCATCAAGCGCACGCCCGTGGCCGAATACCGTTCGCAAAAGCGCGGCGGCAAGGGCGTCATCGGCACGGAGACCTACGAGGAGGATTTCGCCGAAAATCTTTTCACCGCCTCGACGCACGACTATGTGCTGTTCTTCACCAACACCGGCCAGTGCCTCGCCAAGAAGATCTACGACATTCCCGAGGGCACCCGCACCGCCAAGGGCAAGTCCGTCGCCAGTTTTCTGCGTCTCGCCCCCGGGGAGAAGCTGGCGGCACTGCTCTGCGTGAAGGAGTTTGCCAGCGAGCAATATGTCGTCATGGCGACGCGGGAGGGCGCCATCAAGAAGACCGCGCTCGCCGAATATGAGGGTGCCACGCGCGAAGGTGGCATTCGCGGCATCAAGCTCGCCGAGGGTGATGCCATCGTCGGTTCCGTCCTCACCAACGGCTCGAACGAGATCATCCTGATCTCGCACCAAGGCCAGGCTGTCCGCTTCTTTGAGGGCGCGACCGTCACCGCCGAGGAGGAACCGGCCGACACCGCGGAGCCCGCCGCCGAGGGCGAGCCCGAGACCGCCGGACCGAAGGTGGGTCTGCGGGCCCAGGGACGCTTCACTGGCGGCGTCACCGGCATGCGGTTCAAGAAACAAGGTGACTTTCTCCAAGCCCTCGAAGTCTGCAACCCCGAGGCCCGCCTGCTGGTCGCCCGCGAGGATGGCATTGGCAAGCGGACGCCGTTTGCTGATTATCGTCTGACCCGCCGCGGCGGCACCGGGGTCATCGCGATCGACCTGCCTGATGACGGCTCGGTCGCCGTTGCCGGCGCCCTCAGTGTGCACCACAATGACGAGGTGATGCTGCTCACGGCCAACGGCCAGAGCATCCGCACGCGGGTCAGGGAAATCCGTGAGACCGGCCGCGGCGCCAAGGGGGTCCGGCTGGTCAACCTCGAGGCCGGCGACAAGCTGCTCGCCATCGCCCGCATTGTTGAAACCTCCGAGGAACTGGAAGCCAACTCCGCCCCGCCGATGGAAACCCCGCCGGCCGCCACGTGAAGTGGAGCGCGTCAGCCCCGGCACGCTTCAGAGCGTCTTGAAGTCAGGCCGCTCCACCCATTCGAGACGGGTGGACCGGCGCGCCTTTTTGTTGCGCCGGCAACCCACCCCGGCCTTGCCCATCAGGAGAGCGGCAAATCGCTTCCAGTCAGCCGGACGACGGCTTGACACCGGGGATGACGGGCGGGTCTAGTCCGGCTCTCCTTGAGCACCACCCTCATCGGAACATTGGCCTACGGCTTGGCGGCCGGCACCGCGGTGATCGGCTGCACGTCGCCGGGTTTGAAACGCTGGTGGTCCGGCCGCTGGTTTTTTGTGGTGCTGCTTTCACTCAGCCTTTTCCAGTTTCAGCGCACCGCCATCCAGGCGAACTTTCAGCTCTGGAATCCCGACGAGAGCCAGATGATCGCCGGCGCCCTCACGCTCCAGGAACGGCCGGTCTTCTGGCGGGATGTTGATGGCGGCTCGACCGGTCCGCTCGACCAGTTTCCCCTGCTGCTTCCCGGTCTCTTCGGCGCCCGCATTGATTATGTGTCAACCCGGGTGGTCGGTGCGTTGTTCACGGTGCTGCTGTTGCTGTGTCTGCATCAAGTGCTGGCGAAACAACTGGGCGAAGGCACCGCCCAGCTGCTCGTGCTGCCCGGCTGGACTTTCTTTATTTTCAACCAGGACCCGGAGATCGCCCAATATACGAGCGAATTGCCGCCCAGCCTGCTGTTGGCGCTGGCCGCCGCGCTGCTGCCCGGAGCGCTGGCCTCGGGGAAGAATTCTGCGCGGTGGTGCCTGCTCGCTGGCTTGGCCGGCGGCGCCGCGCCCCTGGCCAAGCTGCAGGCTGCTCCGCTCGCCGCCTGGATTCTTGCTTTTGGGCTCATTGCCCTCTGGAGCAAACCTGGTGAGCCGGCCGGCCGGCGTTGGCAAAAGGCCGGCCTGCTTTGCATCGGTGCGGTTTTGCCGGTGCTTTTTTTCGCCGGGTTGGCCGCGCTTGGCGGCGGATTTGACGATTTCTACATCCGGTACCTCGACGCCAACCTCGTCGGCTACGTCGCGGGCGGCAAAAGATTCTTCAACGATGAGCGGCCCGCGCTGGCCATGATCTTCGGCCTGCGTCAATTTGTCTGGCCGGTGACCGGCGGCATCCTGGCCGGGGGGATCGCCGCGTTGGTCTGGCGCAAATCATTCTCCCGGGGCGCGCTCATTTTCTCCCTCGGGTTCGTTGCTGCTGCGCTGGTCGCGATCTACGTCCCGCAGAAACCCTTTGCCCATTACTTCATCTTCCTGATCGGGCCCATAATTCTGTTGCTCGGCGCCACGGCTGGTCCCGTCCTCGAATATCTGCAGTCGCGAGGCTCCAGGACGGTCCGGATGGTCGGCTCAATTGCCGTGCTGGCGGGCCTGGCCGGGCCCTCCGTTGCACATCATGCCCTGAATCCGGCTTATTTCCCCTACATCCTCCGCTCTCGGCCGGCGGTCTCGCGTGCCCTGCTGGAATCGTTGCAGCGCCATGTGTCGCCCGGCCAGCTCCTGGCGGTCTGGGGCTGGCAACCGGCGTTGTATGTCTTCACCCAGACGGTCCCGGCCACCCCTGACACGGTCATTGTCTGGCAGATCCTGCCTTCGCGCCGGATCGAGTTCTATCAGTCGCGCTATCTCCGGGCCCTCACCAGCCGCCCGCCTGCGGTGTTCGTCGACACCATGGGACCGACCGACTTCTTTTTCCATCAGGCCGCCGCCACGCGGCATGAGAATTTCCCGGCCCTGCAATCGTTCATCGAGCGCAACTACGTGCTGGCCGAAACCGTCGCTGACTGCCGCATCTATGTCCGCCGGAGCCAGCCGCCGCCGGCCGCGCCGTAATTGATCCAGTCAACTTGGGGCCGGACGTCCCTGCCGAAAGCCGGCCCGCCCAAGTCGCCGCTGTCACCAGCCCTCGCTCGCGCATTGCACGGCAGCGGAATTGCCGACAACTTCGCGCCGATGGATCTCCCCGCGCGTTTCAACGTCCTCGGTACCGGAGTCTCCGCCCTGTCGCTGGACCAGGCGCGCGACCTCGTGCTCTCGGCCCGCGGGCGGAAAAATCTCGGCTACGTCTGCCATGCCACGGCCTACGGGACGCAGGCCGCATGTTCCGATCCAACATATCGTGCCGCACTCAACCGGTCGTGGCTCACCCATCCCGACGGCATGCCGTTGGTCTGGCTTGGGCGTTGGCACGGCCACAAACCAATCACCCGGGTCTACGGTCCGGACTTGATGGCCGAGGTCTGCGACTCCGGCCGCACCATCGGACTCAGACATTTTCTCTATGGTGGCGGACCGGGCGTGGCGGATTTGCTCAAGGTCAAACTGATCGGGCGATTTCCTGGTCTCACGGTGGTCGGCACGTATTCTCCGCCTTTTCGCGATCTGACGGCCGACGAGTTCGCGCGGCTTCAGGGCGACATTGTCGCTGCTCAACCGGATATAGTCTGGGTCGGCCTCAGCTCGCCAAAGCAGGAGTTGTTCATGGCAAAGCACTGGCCGTCGCTGGATGCCGGCCTGTTGATCGGCGTCGGGGCGGCCTTTGATTTTCATTCCGGGCGGGTGCGCCAGGCGCCCCGCTGGATGCAACGCAGCGGCTTTGAATGGCTCTTCCGGCTCGGGACCGAACCGCGCCGGCTCTGGTGGCGCTACCTGGTCCAAAACCCGCTATTCGTCCTTCGCACGGTCGCCCAGTTGGCCGGGCTGAAAACCTATTCGGACGATTGGCCGCCGGAAGTCACCAAGTCCGGCAGCTGATAAAACCACCAAGGCGCCGAAAGGCGCGCGGAAGACTTTCTCCGACAGGGCCAACCGCCTGGTGCCTCTTTGCGGCTAAAACAAATCCCCCTGCTGCAGCGCGTCGCGCTTGCCGCCGTCGAGGGTGCTCATCCGCAGCAGCCAGGGAATGGTCGCCCCGGCGAATTCCGGCCGCCGCAAAAACTCCCGCAGCAGCAGGGCGCCGCCAAGGGCATCGTAAAGCGCCGCGTGGTAACGGCGCCGCCCGGCCGGACAATGCTCCGCCGCGCTCCGGTCCAGTTCGGCCTGCAATCCGCACGCCGCCACCAATTCCTCCAGTTTGCCGTCGCCCAGCTGCGGATAGAATTGCGGCCAGAGCCGGCCAGTGTCGATCCAGGGACCCCACTCGTTCAGGGTCCGGCCGGCCCGGGCGAAATCCGCCGCCGTGCGCGGATAGGCCCACACCGACTTCAGCAGGTGGTTCTCGACGTGGGCAAAATGCGCCGCCAACGGCCCGCTGGCCCGCAAACCGGCAAAATAGTCCCATTCATCCTTGAACGGTGCGGCGGCCTGGAGCTCGGCCGCGCGCAATCCATGCACCGCCGTGTCGTCCGCGCTCACCCGCCCGAGCGCGGCGCACAAACGGGTGCGGGTCCCCGCGATTTCCCCGCCGTGCAGCGTCACCACCCCAAACTCGACGATCCCCGAGGTGCGGTTGCCCTCGAAATCGATGAAGTGAATCGGCGTGTCGGCCCAGTGCATCAACGACCACGAAATACACCGCCCGTGCGAAATCACGGCAATTCGATCCCGCGTATTTTCGTGTGTTCCGTGGATTTCGTGGTTTCAAGGTTCCCATGGATCTATCGCCTTACCGCGCCTGCATGTTCGAGCTGGCCCGGGCCAGTGGCGAATTCTTCCGCCCGCTTTTCGGCCGGCACGACGTCGCGATCGAACTCAAGTCCGACCAGACCCCGGTGACCCAAGCCGACCGCGGGGCCGAGGAGCTGATGCGCCGGATGATCAAGGCCCGCTTTCCGGCGCACGGCCTGCTCGGCGAGGAGTTGGGACCGGAAAATGCCGACGCTGAATTCGTCTGGGTGCTCGATCCGGTGGACGGCACCAAGTCGTTCATCACCGGCGTGCCGTTATGGGGCACGCTCATCGCCCTGCTCCACCGCGGGCAACCGGTGCTGGGCTGCATCCATCAACCCGTCCTCAATCAACTCGTGATGGGTGACGGCGCCACCACGACGCTGAACGGCGAACCGGCCCGCTGCCGACGGGTGACCCGGCTCGCGGAAGCCACGTTGCTCACGTGCGACTGGCTCTCGCCGGCCAAATATCAAAACGGCGCCGCCTTCGATCAGTTGGCCAGGTCCGTGCGCCTTTGCCGCACGTGGGGCGATTGTTATGGCTATCTTTTGCTGGCCACCGGCTGGGCTGACCCGGTCGTTGATCCGATCATGCACCCCTGGGACATCGCCGCGCTCGTGCCGGTCATCCGCGGAGCCGGCGGCGTCATCACCGACTGGTCAGGCGGCCCGGCCTACCCGGCGACATCCACGGTCGCCGCCGCCACTCCGGAGCTGCACGCCGCGGCGTTGCACGTGCTCGGAGCCTAATGCCGCCGGGCCGCACCGCCGCCGGGCCGTACGCCTAGCGTTTTTTCTTCCACTCGGCGGTGATGACCGACGAGAAGCCGCCACGGGCCTTCCAGTCGGCGATGATCGCGAGGCTCCGCGGCTTCAGCACCGCACCGAGATCATCGCAAATCTTGTTGGTCGCCGCCTCGAAAAACATGCCTTCGTTGCGGTAGGCGTGGAAGTAAAGCTTGAGCGACTTCAGTTCGACACATTTTTCCCCGGCCACGTAACGCACGGTGATGTCGGCAAAATCCGGATGGCCGGTGATCGGACAGAGCGAAGTGAACTCGTGGTGCGTGTGGGCGATCACGTAGTCCCGCTGCGGCGCGGGATTGGGAAAGGTCTGGAGGATCTTCTTGTCGGCCATGCAGAAATTCTGCGGTTATCCAGGCAGGCTTAAAGCCTAAAGCGGCGTGGCGGGCGGCGCTAGGTCGCGGTTTCGGTGTAGCGCTGCTCGCGGATGACGGTGATCTTGATGGTGCTGGGATAATCCAGCTCCTGCTCGATCTTCAGGCGGAGACTCTTGGCCAGCTTCTGCGCCTGCTCGTCGGTCACGACGCTGGGCTGCACCACCACACGCACTTCCCGGCCGGCCTGGATCGCGAAGGCCTGCTGAACGCCCGGCATCGTCATCGCAAGTTTTTCAAGCCGGCCCAGCCGTTCAATATAGGACGTCATCGGCTCGGCGCGGGCGCCGGGGCGGGACGCCGAAATGGCATCGGCCAGAATCACCAGGCCGGCGTAGATGGTCTCGGGCTTGACCTCCGCATGGTGGGCCGCCACGGCATTGACGACAATGGTGGTCTCGCCATAGCGGCGGATGAAATCGGCGCCGATCAACGCGTGGCTGCCCTCGAATTCGCCATCGACGGATTTGCCAATGTCATGAAGCAGGCCGGCGCGTTTGGCCACGTGGGGCTCCAGGCCGAGCTCCGACGCGAGCATGGAACAGAGCTGCGCCACCTCGATGGAGTGATCGAGCACGTTCTGCGTGTAGGAAAACCGGAAGCGCAGCTTGCCCAACAGCTTGATGATCTCCGGATGAAGCCCGGAGATTTTCAGCCGGTCGACGGCCGCCTCGCCCAGTTGCGCGACATGCAGGTCGAGTTCCTGCCGGGCGCGGCCGACAAATTCCTCGATGCTGGCCGGGTGGATGCGTCCGTCCTTGAGCAGGGCCTCAAGGGCCAGCTTGGCCACTTCGCGCCGGACGGGATCGAACGATGAGATCAGCACCATCTGCGGCGATTCGTCGATGAGCAGCGTGGTGCCGGTGGCCGCCTCGAACGATTTGATGTTGCGCCCTTCGCGTCCGATGATCCGGCCCTTCATCTCCTCGCTCGGCAGCTGGACGATGGTCGCCGTGATGTCGTTGTTCGGCTGGCTGGCCAGACGCTGCATGGTCGCGACCAGGATGCGCTTCCCCTCCTGCACGACGTCCTGTTCGGACTTCTCGAGCAGATCCTTGCGCAGGGCGCGCAACTCCTCCTGGCATTCGAAGGTCACCTCGTCGCGCAACTGCTTGCGGACCTCCTCGCCATCGAGCGAGGCCACGCCCTCGAGGCGTTTGCGCAGGCTCTTGGAGAGATCCCGCATGGCGTCCCGCGCCTGTTTGATCGCGCCGGCCTCGCGGGCCAGGCGTTCCTGCCGCTGTTCCAGCTGGTAGTCGAGCAGGGCCAGTGATTCCTCGTGGGAGCGGATTTCGCGCAGCATCATCTCGATCTCGATCTTGCGGCGGTCCAGATCGCGGTTGAGCTCCGCTTCGCGGCTGCGGATCTTTTCCTCGGCCTGGCTGATCAGCTCCTGCGAGGCGACGGCCGCCTCGCGTTTGGCGAGGTCAAGGTGGGACCGGGCGCTTTGCTCCGCCAGCCGCCGGGTTTGGCGCATGATGAACCACACGGCGACGAATCCGCCCAGGACACCAACCAGCGCGGCCGCGACCAAAGTCCCCACATAGGGCTCGGCGGCGGCAGACTGAAGGAATGGCTTGGTGACTGCGATGACGGTCATCATCAACGGGTCGGCTAACCTACTAACGTCCACTCTCCTGGCAACACCGCAGAATCGCCGTTTTTTACAAACCGGCGGTGGGAATAGGCTGCTGGAACAGAGGCAAGGTTTCGTCGAGGATTGATTGCATGCGGGCCAGCGCCGCCGCTTCACCATCGAGCTCAACAGTCTGCATCACCACATAGGCCCAGCGATGGGCCTGCAAGCGGCGAAGACGGTCCAGCGAGGTATAAAGCACCCGCTCGGTGTTCGAGGCCACCACCCGGTCGGCGCCCACAAACCAGTAGGCAAAGAGAGCCGGGACCTTGACCTTTTCTCCTCGCTTGGTGGTAAACTCGCGCTCGATGCGCAACAACGTGGCCGGAACGGGCGCAAACGTTTTGCCCGGCTTGCTCCCGCGCGTCGCGGCGGCGGCCGGCCAGGAAAAGGCGTGGGTGGTCCGACCGACAATCGTCCAGCCCTGTCCGACCAGACAGATTTCCGGCCGATGAATCGACGTGCGGTCGCGTCCACTGAGGACGATGGACAAATAGACCTGCTGACTGCGGTCCCGCAATGACACGTAGTTCTTGCGGGAGAATCCGGTGTCAGGCGGCAGCACCTCGCGCTCGACGGGAGAAATATCCGCGTGCTGACCCGCCCAGTCCACGCCAAGATAATCGGGCAAAGCGACCGGGTTGATGCCGTCGGCCGCCAGTTTGATGCCGACCCGCGGATTAAGGGCGATGGCATCAAGCCGATGAGCCGCAATCATCACCGCGCCGGCCGCCAACACGATCGTCATCGCCGTGGCTCCGGCACCAATGTTACGCAGATCGCCGGTTCCCTGTTCCCCAGCCGCTTCAGGCATCCGTTCTTTCTTCGCTCCCTGCTCCCTGCTCCCCACCGCCATCTCCTTTTTCCGCAGCAGCCATACCGTCAGCTGCACCAAACCGAGCACGATGATAAACACGCCAAACCCCATCACGGCATGCGTTTTCTCGCCGGCCGCCTGCCCCCGCCACGTCGCCGCCACAATGATGGCGAATATCCGCACGACATTGCCGACGAACGCATAGGGAAAACACAACAGGCCGACGAAAGTCCGCGTCCGCCACGAACGGAAATTCAGATAACCCAACAGCAGCGAGAGCGCCGCCAGCGCCATCAGGGAACGCATGCCCGAACAAGCCGCCGCCACGTCGTATTGGTAGTGGCCGTCGGGCGAGAGCAATTGGGTTCCGTTGCGGATGACGTCGATATGCAGCAGGCGCGCGAGATGCCAGGCCACATCGATCACCGAGAGCCGCAGATAAAATCCCGCGGTATCCAGCACATTTAATGGAATGGCAAAAACCATGAACCCCAGCGGAAATACCGCGGCCCGCCCCCAGCGCCGGCTGCCGGCAAGCGCGAGCAGGCCCCAAAAGAAGATCAAAAACCCGACGATCGAAAGCCGCTCCTGCTGCATCGTGTACCCGAGCAGGTGCACCGCGAGTCCGCCGAGCATGGCCGCCAGCGCCTGGCCAATTCCCCGGCTCCGGGTGCCGGGTTCTGGACGACCGATCTTCAGGTTCCGCCAGAGCAGCCACGCCGACAGAGCAAGAATCAGCCAGCCGTGTTCAGTCTCCGAACGCGGGTCGATCCATTGATACCCCCACCAGTAAAAAAGCGAACGCGAGTCGATGTAGCCCCGCGCCGAATTGCCAAAAAACTGAAACACCGCGAACCCGGCCAGACCGCAAACCAGCACCGCCACCACGTGGGCCGGGCTGGGAGTGACTCGTTTTGCGGCTGGATTGCTCACGCTCGTCCCGCATCATCCACTGTCCCGCCACGTTTCCAAGCCGAAGATGAAACTGCTCGTCCTTGCCCAGACTCCCCCGCCCGTCCACGGCCAGAGTCTGATGGTTCAGACTCTCGTCACGGGTCTGCCGGGACTCGGGATCGAGGTGCATCACATCAACCTTGGCCTTTCGCGTGACGCGGCGGATATCGGCCGCTGGCGGCCGGCCAAGATCGCCGCCGTGCTCGACGCCTGTCTGCATGCGGTGGTGACACGCTTCCGCCACGGCTGCGACACGCTGTACTATATTCCGGCCCCGGGCAAACGCGGCGCGCTCTACCGCGATTGGGTCGTGATGATGCTGTGCCGGCCCTTCTTCAAGAAACTCGTTCTGCACTGGCACGCCGCCGGACTGGGCGAATGGCTCGGCGCCCACGGCACAGCCCCCGAACGCTGGCTCACGCAGAGATTGCTCGGGCGCGCCGACCTCGCCCTGGTTCTCGGTGAAAGCCTGCGGGCCGACGCCCGGCACTTCCGGCCGCGGCAAATCACGGTCCTCCGCAACGGCATCGCCGACCCTTGCCCGGGGTTTGTGCGACCGGTCCAACCACCCGTCGAAAGCCGCACGGCTGTTTTTCTCGGGCTGTGCACGGAGGACAAAGGCTTGTTCGATGCCATCGACGGGGTGCGACTCGCCAATGCGCAGCCCGCCGGACCGCGCTGGCGCCTGCGGGTCGCGGGCAATTTCACCGACGCAAGTACCCGGGAAAAATTTGCCGCGCTGGCTGACGGGGCGGACGGCTGGCTCCACCATGAAGGTTTTGCCGGAGCCGAGGCCAAGCACCTTCTGTTGAGCCGGGCCGACGCGCTGCTCTTTCCCACGTACTATCAGGCAGAGACGCAGGGACTCGTTGTCCTGGAGGCCCTGGCCTACGATTTGCCCGTGGTGCTCACCGTCTGGAGGGCGGTCGCCGAAAACCTCCCGGCACAGCACGTATCAATCGTGCGCCCGAAGTCCTCGGTCGAAATCGCCTCCGCCCTTGCACGACTCGCCGGCGAACCGCCGCCTCAGGGTGAATTGCGTCAGCATTTTCTGGCGCACGGGACTGACAAGACATTCCTGCTCCGGTTTGCGGCCTTGGTGGCGGAAAACTTGCAGGAGTGACTGCCCGCCCTCAAAGGGCTGCGTAAATTTCCGCCCACTGCGCCGCCAGCGTAAGCGGCAAGGAAAACTTCTGCAGGTGTTCCGGCGATGGACGCAGCGTCTGCCAGGCCGCGGGCTCCAGACACCTTTCAAAACACCGCGCCAGGGCTGCGGCATCTCCCGGCGGCACCAGCCAGCCGTTTTCACCGTCCAGAACAAAGTCCTCCGGCCCGCCTCCGCGGGTCGCGATCACCGGCACCCCGGCAAAAAGCGCCTCGAGCGCGATCATGGAAAACGGCTCCCCATCGGAAGGCACCACGACGGCATCGACCCGCTTGAGCAATTCAACCGACGAGGACTGCCAGCCCAGCCAGCGGACCCGTTCCGTCAGGCCCAGGCTGACCGTCAGGGCGCGCAGCTCCTGTTCATAATCTTTCGACTGCGGCAGATCAGTCGGTCCACCAATGTGCAGAAATTCCACCGGACAACCCGCCGGCAACCGGGCCAAGGCCCCGAGCACCAGATCCCATCGCTTCCAGCGCACCATCGCGCCCGCTCCGCCCAAACGAAGTACGCCCCCGGTTGGCCCGCGGTGCATGGTGGCCGGCAAAGCCGCCGCCAGGCCGTTGGGCATGCAACCGTCCCACGAGGGGTCCGTGTAACCGTAATGGCACTTCATCGCGGGCGTCAGCCAGACCAGCCGCGAGCCCAGGCAGCGCTTGGCCAGACGGTAGAACCATCGCTGGCTCCCGTAGCAATGGACGGTGACGATCACCCGGCTCTCACGAAACAGGTGCAGCCACAAACCCACGAGCAGTCCTGCTCGTGAGTGTCCGTGAAAAATCCGCTGATTCCCCCGCCGAAGCCAACGTCGTACCCGCTGCGCAACCACCCAGGCCCGCCACAAATTGGGCAGGTTGACAGCCTCGTCGGCAATGCGCGGCCCTCGCCATATCGGCAGACGCTGGTGGGGGCCAGCCACGTAGTCCTTCGTCACTCCGAGAATGCTGCGCGCGACTGGCGCCTGCGCGAGCTGCCGGATCACCGCATGGATGCCGCTGCCATCCCACTCCGATCCGGTGTAATGCAGCACGGTGTTCATGGGCAAAATGGCACCCGCGTCTCTAGGTTCATCCCTTCCCGAAGGACAGCAAATTTGCCGTGCCAGCTAAGGCTTTCATTTCCGCGGTTTCACGTGCAATGATGCCCGCCGTGTCTCCTCCCCGGCAACCCCTGCAAAATATCATCTGGCTGGTGGGTGAGCGGGTGGGCCGGGCCGCCGTCACGGCCACGGTGCTCGGTGCGGTGGCCCGCCACCTTGAACCGGCCGGGTTTGGCCGTCTGAATTTTGCCGTGACCATCACCACCATCGGTGCGGCGCTGGCCACGCTCGGCCTAGAGGGCGTGGTGGTCAATGAGCTGATCCGCCAGCCGGCGCGAGCGGGGGCCGTGCTCGGCACCGCGATGCGCCTGAGGTTGATGGCGGGCGTGGTCACCGCGGTTCTGCTGGCGGCAGCGTTCTGGGCCGCCCCGGCGTTGCGGACCGACGCCTTGTTGGTGAGCATCGTGGCGCTGGGACTGGTCGTCCAGCCGGTGGAGGTCGTGGACCTTTGGTTTCAGCGCCATCTCGATTCGCGCCGCACCGTCGTGGCCCGAAGCGTCGGGATTATGGCGGGCGCCACATTGAAACTTTGGCTCGTGGCGGTCGGCGCGTCCCTGCCGGCTTTCGCGTGGGCGCAGCTCGCAGATGTCGGGTTCGTGGCCCTCGCCCTAGGATGGACCGGTGGGCGCAGCCCGCATCACAGCGGAAGCTGGTCCTGGGACGCGACCATCGCCCGGACACTGTGGCAACGTGGGGCTCCGCTGGCCGTCTCCGGTGTCGCGGTCGCATTTGCGATGCGACTCGACCAGATCCTGGTACGAACATGGTTGGGAGAGGGTCAGGCCGGTGTCTATTTCGCCGCTACGCGCCTGACTGACATGGCTTCGTTTGCCGGCGGAGCGATGGCACTCAGCCTGTTTCCTTCCCTGTCGTCCAGCCACGCGGGTACCGTCGATGAATTCAGGTCCCGGCTGCAAGCCATGTTTGACGCGCTCTCGGCGCTCGGCTGGGCCGTGGCCGTCGGTTGCACTTTGGGTGGCCCTTGGATCATCCGCCTGTTATATGGCCAAGCCTATGCCGGGGCGGCCACGGTGCTGGCGGTTCAAGGCTGGGCCGCTCTTATCGCCCTGAATGCGACTGCGCGCTGGAATTTTATCATCCTCTCGGCGCCTACGATCGTCAATCTGGGCGCCGCCCTGCTTCACATCCTCACGCTGTTGAGTGTCGCCAGCGTATTGATGCCGCGCTGGGGCACCGTGGGCGCGGCGGTGGCGCTGCTGGTCGCGAACACCGTCAGCGGCCTATTGACGAGTTTTCTGTTTCGCTCCCTTCGCCCCTGTGCCGCCGACCAATTGCGTGGCCTCCTCATCGTCTTTACACCAAGCCGCTGGCGCGATCTGCTCCGGCAGTTTCACACCTGAACCCGCCGCGGCAAACCTTCGTTCCACCTCATCCGCCAATGTCGATGGACTATTCCCAGCATTACGCGAAGTTTCATCCGGCTGATCCGGAGCACCGGCATGGGCTTGCCCTGCTGCATCAGCGCATGCTGCGCGATCAATTGCCGATCGAGCGCGATGCGCCAATCCTGGATGTCGGCTGTGGCCGCGGCTATGCGCTGCAAGATGTGGGTGCGCTCGGCTACACCCGGCTGAGCGG
Source organism: Opitutia bacterium (assembly GCA_037446975.1). Taxonomy (GTDB): domain Bacteria; phylum Verrucomicrobiota; class Verrucomicrobiia; order Opitutales; family Opitutaceae; genus Lacunisphaera. The sequence goes on along the minus strand of JBBIHQ010000028.1, from coordinate 746 downwards.
CATCGATATTGATCCCGGACAGGTGGCTTTTGCCCGCCAGCAGGGACTCGACGTCACGCTGGTGGAAAGCGCCGAGAAATTCCTCGCGGACCGAGCCGGCGCCTATGCGGCAGTCCTCCTTCTCGATGTACTTGAACACGTACCCCGTGAACAACAGCCGAGCTTCTTGCAGGCCATAGCCCGGAGCCTCCGTCCCGATGGATGCTTGGTCTGCACCGTGCCCAATGCCGGGTCGTCCATCGGGGGGTTCTGGTTGCACAATGACTACACTCATCTGGGATGTTTCACTGCCGACAGCCTGGAGTACCTGCTGGCGGAATGCGGATTTGGCCCCGTACGGTGCTCCGGAGTGGAGTTCTTCCTTCGTCCCCGTTTTCTCTTCTGGTTGCCCACGCCGCGCACCATCGCTTGGTGGTTGCGCAGTATGCTCCGCCTCCGCCAGCGGGCGGTTTTTGTGGCCGAGTTGGGCTGGGTTCGCGGCCGGGCGGTTGTCCTCACCCCAAATTTGCTGGCTGTGGCGAACAAAGCCGGGAGATGAACCCTACGGCAAGCTACGACGTGTTTGACACCGTGGTGACCCGCACCTTTGCGCATCCGCGCGATTTGTTCGTTCACCTCGGAGCCAAGCTGCGCGATCAGGGCGGGCAGCCCCTGGAGCCGATCACTTTCGCCCGGGCGCGCTGGACAGCGGAACTGGCCGCGCGAAAACGCTCCCGGCACACCGAAGTCATGCTTGACGAGATCTA
>JBBIHQ010000027.1:0-42773 GCA_037446975.1 Opitutia bacterium | reverse complement strand
GGGCGAAGGACTCGTTGACGAGGGCGGAGCGCGCGTCGGTCAGGCCCTGTTCACGGCTGTCGAAAAGGCGGCCGGCCACGACCGGGACGGAAATCAAGCGAAAATAGTCGTTCGAGACCACGTCGAGCCACGCGACCGGGCGGTCGTTGGGGTGGGCGTAGGTGACTCCCTCCGGCTCGATCTGGGTCGGAACCCCGCTGGCGATCAAGTCGCGGCTGGTGACCGCGACGACCTCGACGCCTGGTTCGGTTTGCAGCCGTTCGAGGAGACGTTGGTAGAAGCGGGCCCGGTCCGCGGGCGTGGCTTGCGAACCCTCCTGCAGTTCGATCCGGCCGGTGAGGAGTTTGTCCGGGTCGTAGCGGAGATTGGCGTGGCGGGTCTCGTAGACGGTGAGGCTCATCACACCGGCGGCGACGAGCAGCATCGTCGAAAAGGCAATCTGGGCCGAGACCAACCAGCGTGCCAGCCGGCCGACCCCCATGCCGGTGGCGGCGCGGGCCTCGTCCTTGAGCGCGGTGTTGACGTCGATGCGGGAGGACCGCCATGCGGGCACGATCCCGGCGAGAATGCCGGCCAGCAGCGTCGAGACCACCGCGACGACCACGACGCGCTCGTCGAGGCGGAAGTCCATCCAGTCCGGCACGGCTTTCTGGTTCACGAGGTAATCCTGCAGGAAATCGACGCCGAATTGGGCGACGAGCATGCCACCGACGCACCCAAGCGCGGCGAGCAGGAGGGATTCCAGCAGCATCTGCCGAAGCAGGCGCGCGCGGCTGGCGCCGACGGCCGCCCGGACCGCCAGTTCGCGCGTGCGTTGGGCGGCGCGGCCGAGGAGCATGGTGGCGACATTGACGCAGGCGAGGACCAGAATGAAAACGGTCATTGCCAACATCAGGAAGAGCAGCGGCCGGGTGCCGCCGCCACTGTAGGCGTCGGCGACGGTCTGGAGGTTGGCATGGTCGTACCCGGCGTTGGTCTCGGGCCAAGTCTGGGCGAGGCGGGCGAAGATTGTGTCGAGTTCCACCCGGGCCTGATGGGCGGTCACGCCGGGCTTGAGCCGGCCGAACATTTCGACGCGTTCGATCAGGCGTTCGCGTGGGTCGCTCGGTGCGGCGCGGAGGTTGGTCCAGAGGGCTGATGAACCCGGGAAGTTGAACTTGGCCGGCATAACGCCGACGATGGTGCCGGGCTCGCCGTTGACGTTGACTTTGCCGCCGAGGACCGTGGCGGCGCCGCCGAATTGTTCCAGCCAGATGGCGTGCGAAAGGACGATGGCCAGCGGCTGGCCGGGCCGGTCCTCCTCCGCCGAGAACCACCGGCCCAGGATCGGCCGGGTGTGCAGGACGTCGAGCAGATTGGCGCTGGCGAGGCAGCCGGTCTGGCGCGAAGGCACGAGGCCGGATCCACTCAGGTTCAGGCCCAGCCACTGAGTTGCCGCGATCGTCTGGAAGGAGGTCTGCTGTTCACGCAGACGAAGATAGTCGCGATTCGGTGGCGGTTCCCAGCGGTCGCGGTCGCTGGTCTTCGGCGCCTGCCACGCGATGTGGTAGAGGCCGCCGGCATCCGGCAGCGGCATTCCGCGCAACAGGACGGCGTCGATAAGGCTGAATTGGGTCGCCACGAGGCCGATCCCCAGGGCGAACGAGGCGACGGCCAGCAGGGTGAAGCCCGGGGATTTGATCAGTTGGCGGAAGGCGAAGCGGAGGTCGGTGAGCATGGGTCTGGGAGCAAGCAGTTTGTCGGCGGAAGGCGGAGCGTGCTCATTCGGCGCGGAGGGCCTCCATCGGGTCGACCTTGGTGGCGCGGCGGGCGGGCAGCCAGCAGGCGACGAGCGCCACGGCCAGCAGCGTCACGACCGTGGCGGCGACGAGGGAGTAATCCTGACCGGGGAGGTTGGGCATCAAGGCGGCGCAGAGCTTCATCAACGCGTAGCTGCCGGCGAGGCCGAGGATGGTGCCGGCCAGCGCCAGCCGGAGCCCGGTGCCCAGCACCAGCCAGAGGACGTCGCGCGTCTGGGCTCCGAGGGCGAAACGAATGCCGAATTCGGAGGTGCGTTGCACGACAAGGCCGGCGATCACGCCATAGAGACCGATGGCGGCGAGAAGCAGGCCGAGAAAGGCAAAGCCGGTGAGAATCTGATTCGTGAGGCGGAGATTGTGCATGTTGCGGTCAAGCGCCTCCTCCACCGTCCGGATATGGTAGGCGGGCAGATCGGGATCGATCGCAGCGATGGTTGCAGGCAGGCTTGGGGCGAGGGCCTCCGGCGCATTGGCCGTCCGCAGGGCGATCGAAAGGTAGCTCCACGGTTCCTGCACCAAGGGACGGTACATCTGCAGCCGGGTGTCGGGGGAGGCGAGATCACCGGCAAAGCCCACGTTGCCGACGACGCCGATGACCTCGTCCCACTCCTTGTTCTTCGGGTCGGCCCGGCCGATGCGCTTGCCGACGGGATTTTCACCGGGCCAGAACTGGCGGGCGAGCGCCTCGTTGACGATGACGACGCGCGGGCCGTCGGCGGTGACGTTGGGCGGGAACAGCCGGCCCTGGAGCAGCGGGATCTGCAGGACCGAGAAATAATCGGAGCTGACGCTGACATCGTAGGCGAGCGGCGTCTGGTCGCTCGGCGGCAGCGGCCGGCCCTCGGGCACGGCATCGCGGGAGCTGTTGTAGGCCCAGACGGGCAGGGCCGAGGCAAGCGCCGCGTGTTCGACCCCGGGCAGGGTTTGGAGCCGTTCGAGCGCGCGGGTGTAGAAGGCCCGGCGCTGGTCCTCGGTACCGTATTTGGAGGCGGGCAGCGTGAGGGTGGCGGTCAACACATGGTCCTGACGCCAGCCGGTGTCCCGGGTGGTGAACCGCTGGAGACCGCGCACGAAGAATCCGGCACCGGTCAGCAGGGCCAGGGCGAGGGCAACCTCGCCGATGATCAGACCGTGCCGGAGACGGTGCTGGACGCGATCACCGGTGGAGCCGCGCGCCTGCTGCTTGAGCGTGGCGCTGACGTCACCACGTGCCGCCTGCCAGGCGGGCAGCAGACCGAAGAGCAGTCCCGTCGCGACCGAGGCGCCGAGGGTGAAAAGCAGGACTGGCAGGTCGACGGAAATGGCGAGACCGGGATTCTCCGTGATGGTGATGCGCCGGCTGAGGGCGTCGGTGATCCACTGGGCGACCAGGAAACCGAGTGCGCCACCGGCGAACGAGAGGGTCAGGCTTTCGACGAGCAACTGTCGCATCAGTTGCGCGCGGGAGGCGCCGAGCGCGGAACGGATCGCGTAGTCGCGGGCCCGGCCGGCCGTGCGGGCCAGCTGAAGGTTCGCAAGATTGGCGCAGGCGATGAGCAGGACAAAGCCGGCGAGGCCGAGCACGAGCCACGGCAGGCTGCGACCGCTTTCGTCCATGGTCGACTTGTGCAGGACGACGACCCGCAGGCCGGTGCCCTCGTTGGTGGCGGCGAAATCCTTCGCCCAGCGGGCGGCGATGGTGCTGAACTCGGACTGGGCCTGGCCGACCGACACGCCGGGTTTCAGGCGCCCGATGGCGTTGAGGAAGTTCTTGCCGCGGTTGTGCAAGTCCTCGGCCGACAGGGCGAGCGGCCGCCAGGCGTCGATCCGGCCCCAGAGCAGCGGGTATTCCACCCCTGCGGGCATCACACCGATGACCGTGACGTTTTCGCCGTCGACGCGGACCAGGCGGCCGACGATCGTGGGATCAGCGTTAAACCGCCGTTCCCAGAGCGGGTGGCTGAGCACGATGACCTTGTCGTGGCCGGGGACGAGTTCCTCCGCGGTGAAGGCGCGACCGAGGGCGGGCCGGACGCCGAGGGTGGGGAAAAAATCGGCGTCCACGGCCAGACCCGGAATGCGCTCGGCCGGCTGGCCGGGCTCGGCAAAGCTGAACGTGCTCCAGTCAAAGACGGTCATCCCCGCCAGCGAAGAGGCTTGGGCGCGGAGGTCGGCGAGATTGGCGGCCGAATGCGGCCAGCTTTGCGACTGGGGGGAGGTGCGGAAGATGCGCACCAGGCGCTGCGGTTCCGGATAGGGGGCGGTCTTGAACAGGAGCGTGTTGACCAGGCTGAACATCGCGGTGTTGACCCCGATTCCGAGCGCCAGCGTCAGCAGGGCGACGGTGGTGAAGCCGGGGGACTTAAGCAGCGAGTGGAGCGCAGTTTTGAAGTCGGCGATCATGGCAGGGGGGACGCTTATTCTGCGCGGAGCGCTTCGATCGGGTTCACGCGAGTGGCCCGCCGCACCGGCAACCAGCAGGCCATCAAGGCGGCCAGGGCGAGTACCACGGGCGCTAGCGCCAGCGTGAAAGGATCGGTCGGGGAAATGCCGTAGAGCAGCCGGCCCACAATCTGGCTCACGGCAAGGTACCCGGCCAGGCCCGTTCCGAGGCCGGTCAGGACAAGCCGCGCGCCCTGCCGCAAAACCAGCGCGGCGATATTGCCGGCCGTGGCTCCCAGGGCGATCCGGACGCCAAACTCGGAGGTGCGCTGGGCCACGGAGAACGTCAGTACCCCGTAGACGCCGAGCACCGCGAGCAGCAGCGCGACGCCGCTGAAGAGCGAGAGCAGGACCATCGGCGCGCGGCGCGGTTGCGCGACTTCGGCCATGCGTTGCGCCATCGTTCTAATCTCGTAGGTCGGTTGTTCGGGATCGGCGGCGTGGACGGCTTGGCGCAGACCGGCGGCGAGCGCGGCGGGGTCGCCGTCGGTGCGGACCACGACCGTGATCCCACGCTCCGCCTGCTGCGCGAACGGAAAATAGATGGTTTCTTTCGTCACGTTTTCCTCGAGGTTCTGCACCTTGATCGGCGCGACGACGCCGACGATTGTCCAGAAATCCTTCGGGTCGGTGGAGCCCGCGTTGCGGCTGAGATGTTTGCCGAGCGGGTCCTGGCCGGGCCAGTAACGGTCGGCGAGGAGACGGTCGATGACCGCGACGTGCTGGGTGCCAGCGACGTCGGAGTCGACGAACCAGCGACCGCGGAGGAGGGTGAGACCGAGGGCGTGAAGATAGCCGGGATCGACGTTGCGGACCCCCGCGTGCGGGGTGGGCGCGCCGGCGGGAATCTGGATTTCGGGACTCGTGTAGGAGCCCGAGCTGTTGTGGCCGGTGAACGGAAGCAGGGTCGTCACCCCGACATCGCGCACGCCGGGCTGCGCGCGCAGCGCGGCGACGAGGGTGTCGTGAAAGGCGACGATTTTCGCCGGCTGGTCGTATTTAGCGGCCGGCAGATCGAGGTTGGCGGTGATGACCCCGGCGGGGGCAAAGCCGGGGTTTTCCTCCTGGAGCCGGGCGAAACTTCTCACGAGCAGGCCGGCGGTGGAAAGCAGCATGACGGCGAGTGCGATCTCGGTGACCACGAGCGCGGCGCGCAGGCGCTGCGTGCGGCGGCCGGCGGAACCGCGGACTCCGGCTTCCTTCAGGGCGGTGGCCGCATCGCTGCGGGACGCAGACCATGCGGGCAAAATGCCGAAGCCGAGACCGGTGAGCAGGGCGCACAGCAGTGTGAAGGCGAAGACACTGGCATCGAGCTGCACGCCAAAAGCCCGCGGCAGGGCGGAAAGGCCGAGGGCGGCTAAAGTGCCCACACCCCATTCCGCCACGAGCAGGCCGAGCAGGCCGCCGCTGAGGAAGAGCAGGAGGCTCTCGGTCAGCAACAAGCGCGTGAGTTGCGCCCGTCCGGCACCAAGCGCCGCACGGATGGCCAGCTCTCGTTCGCGGGCGATCGCGCGCGCAAGGAGCAGGCTGGCGACGTTGGCGCAGCCGATAAGCAGCGCGGCGGCCACACCGGCCTGCACCAGCCACAGCATGCCGCGGATATTCTCGACGTTCTGCTCGAGAAAGCCGGCGGTGCGGCCGCCGAAGCCGGAGTTCTTCCAGAACTCGCGATTGTCGGGCATGCGCCGCGCATTGCGCGCCTGGATCGTGTCCAGATCGCGCTGGATGCCGGCGCGCGTCGAGCCGGGTTTGAGCCGGGCGATCATCGTGGAGTATTCGGTGCCGCGCTCGTCGTCGCTGCGATCGTGCGGGGTAAAGACGAACGGCACCCAGGCCTGCACGCGCGGGCTGGGAAAATAGAAGCTTTCCGGCATCACGCCGACGACGGTGACGGGCTCGGTGTTGAGGCGGATCGTCCTGCCGACCAGCCCCGGGTCGGCGCCGAAGCGATTCTTCCAGAGCGCGTGGCTGAGCACGACAACCTTGGCCGCTCCGGGCTGCGCCTCGTCGTCGGTGAAGACGCGACCGAGCGCCGCACCGGTTCCCAACGTGCTGAAGAGCGAAGGTGTGGCCGCGACGCCGACGATGCGCTCCGGTTCGCTGGCGCCGGCGAGGTTGAAGCTGTCGCCGTGGTACATCGCCGAATCGGCAAAACCGCTGACGCCGATGCGCCGATCGAGGTAGTCGGGAATGGAGACGCCAGCGTTCTGGAGACCCATCAGCGGGTAGCTGTTATAGACGTAGACGAGCCTTTCCGAGTCAGGCCAGGGATAGGGCTTGAGGAGGATGGCGTCGACGACGGAGAAGATGGCGCTGTTCGCCCCGATGCAAAGCGCCAGGGTGGCCACGGCGATCAGCGTGAACCCGGGGGTTTTGAGCAGGGAACGCAGGGCGTATTTCAGGTCAGCGATCATGAGGGAATAGCGGTCGGCAATCAGCGATCAGTTGTCAGCGGCGTGGAGAGGGGCAGGGAAAGTGGTCTGATGCTGACGGCTGAGAGCTTACTCGGCGCGCAACGCGACCATCGGGTCGACTTTGGTGGCGCGGAGGGCGGGGACGAGACACGAGATCGTGGCGACGGTGGTGAGCAGGAGGACGACGAACCCGTAGATCGTGGGGTCGAACCGGTTCACGCCGAAGAACAGGCCGGCGTAGGCGCCGGTGAACCAGAGCACCAAGGTCACGGCGCCGAGCAGGCCGAGACCAAGGCCGATGATCAGTTGCGTGCCGCCCTGGCCGAGGACCAGCGCCAGGATCTGGCGACGGTCGGCGCCAAGGGCCATGCGCACGCCGAATTCCTGCGTGCGCTGGCTGACGGTGAAGGCGATGACGCCATAGAGGCCGACGGCCGCGAGGAAGGTGGCGACGCCGCCGAACAGGGTGAACATGGTCGCAAGAATCCGGTTCTGGGCGAGAAACTCGTCGTGGCTCTGTTGGGGCGTCTCCACGAAATAGAGCGGCAGATTGGGATCGACCGCGGCCACGGCCTTGCGCAGCAAGCTGTCGATCGCGGCGGGTACGCCGCCGGGCGGGCGCACGAGGATGCTCAGGAACGGCGGGGTTGTCGCGTTGATGGGCAGAAACATGCCGACCGTGTTCACCGAGGTGTTGAAGGGCGGCGCCTGCAGGACCGTGTCTGGCACCACGCCGACGATCGTGCGCCATGGTCCCGGGCTGGCGGGATTGAACGGCCGGACATGCCGGCCCAGGGCGCTGCTGCTGTCGCCGAAACTGCGCCGGGCGAACGATTCGTTGACGATGGCGACCGGCTGGCGGCTGTCGTTGTCGTCAACGGTGAAGTCGCGGCCCGCGAGGACTCTCAGGCCGAGCGTGGCGAAGTAACCCTCACTGATGTTCTCGAAGGAGCCCTGCGGGCGGTCCCGTTCGGTGGCGTAAGCGACCCCCTCGACCTCATAGGGGCCGTTGCCGCCGACGGTCATGCGGAAACGCGAGGTCAGGGCGGCCGACGCGATGCCCGGGGTGGACCGGAGCTGGCGCAGCACGCGGTCGCAAAACACCTGGCGCTCCTTCTCAGTCGGATAATCGTCGAGGGAAAACAGCCCGACGCGGGCGCAGAGCACCGCGTTCGTGTTGTAGCCGTAGTCAATCCGCTGCTGGTTGACCACCGAGCGGATGACCAGGGTCGACAGAACGAGCAGGGCGCAGGTGAGGCAGATCTGGCTGATGACAAGAATCCGGGTCATCGCATTGGTGGCGCGGCTGGTGTTGCCGCGGCCGGCGTCCTTGAGGGCGTCGGCCGCGCGGGCGCGCGAGGCGAAGAACGCGGGCAGCAGGCCGGAGATGACGGCCGCGAGCATCGCGATGCCGACGGTCACGATGAGCGCCGGCGGGTCGATGACGAAATGGATCCACGACGGGGGCGCCGGCAGCTGGATGGCGAGGGCGTGGCGGAAGAGGTCCAGCGCGTAGAGCGAAAGGAGGATACCGGCCCCGCCGCCGAGGGAGGCGAGCAGCAGGTTTTCGGTGAGCATCTGGCGGATGAGCCGGGCACGGGTGGCGCCGAGGGCATTGCGCACCGCCAGTTCCTTCGCGCGGAGGGTGGCCCGGGCGAACTGCATGTTCATCACGTTCACGCAGGCGATCAACAGCACGCCCACGACCGCGCCGAGCATGATATAGAGCATCATCCGTTGGTTGCGCCCGACGAGGGATTCAACCAGCGGCAAGACGGCGCATTCGGTCAGGAGGTTGTTGGTTTCCGGATACATCCGGGCGAGGCGGGCGGCGAGCGCGTCCCATTCATGGCGTGCTTCGGCCAGAGTCACATCCGGCTTGAGCCGGGCGAGCACGGCGACGTTGGGGGCGGCGGCGATGCCCAGGCCGGCGGCGACCTTGAGGTTGCGGGCCGGCGGCGGGAAGGTGTTGAAGAGCGGCAGCCAGATCTCCTCGTTGGTCGGAAAGGTAAAGCCCCGCGGCATGACGCCGATGATGATGGCGGCGCGGCCGTTGAGCCGCACGCCGCGGCCGATGATGGCGGGATCACCGCCGAAGTCGCGCTGCCAGACCTGGTCGCTGATCAACGCGACCCGGGGCGCCTCGGGCACGTTGTCCGTGGGGGCGAGGTCGCGGCCGAGCACCGGTTTCACGCCCAGCACGGAGAAAAAATTGTCGGTGACGTAGGCGCCCTGCAGGCGTTGCGGCGTCCGCCCGATGGTGATGTTGACCGTGGATACGCCGAGGTAGGCGGCGAGATCGGAGAAGGACCTTTGCGCCGAGCGCAGCTCGAGATAGTCGGCCGGCAGGAGGTTGGTCGTCACGCCGACGGGCTGCTTCGGATCGCGCCACTGCACGTCGACCAGCTGCGCCGGATGCGGAAACGGCATGCCGCGCAGGAGGACGCCGTCGATGACGCTGAACATGGTGGTGACCCCGCAGATGCCAAGGGCGAGGATCAGCACGGCGAGCGCGCAGAATGACTTCTCCTTGATGAGCACACGGAGGCCGATGCGGAGGTCCTGCAGGAAGGTTTCGATCATCATGGTAGCGTGGATTGGTCGGTGGTCACTCGGCACGCAGCGCGACCATCGGGTCGACCTTCGTGGCGCGACGCGAAGGAATGAAAGTGGCAAGCAGCACAACAATGACCATCGTGACCGTGGTCGCCGCGATCACCGCCGGATCCACGACGCCCACCCCAAAGAGCACGGATTGCATCGCGCGGCCGGCGGCCCAGGAGCCGAGGACGCCGAGGACGACGCCGACCGCCAGCAGTTTCGCGCCGAGAGTGAGAAAATGCCGGAGCACCTGCTGGGGCAGCGCGCCGAGGGCCATGCGGACGCCGATCTCCCGGCGGCGCTGGTTGACCGCATAAGCAAGCACGCCGTAGGTTCCAATGGCCGCCAGCAGCAGCGCCACCACGGCGAAGGCTCCGGCCAGCACGGCGGGCGAACGCCGGGACACCAGACTGTCGTTAACAAGGGTCTGCATCGTCTTGATGCTGTCCACCGGCAGATCGGGATCGATCGCCAGCACGGTCTTTTGCAGTGTTGCCGCCAGGGCCGCGGGTTCCAACGCGGTGCGGACGATGACGAAAAAGCCGGTGGAGCTGTAATACTGGTAGGGAAAATATACCGCGCCCAACGGGCTCGTGTCCGAGAGATCGTTCTGTTTCACCCCGCCAACGATTCCGACTATGGTCGCGGCGTTCTTGTCCGTGACGGTGACGTCCTGGGCGATCCGGTGACCCAGCGCGTTGCCGGCCGGCCAATAACGCCGCGCAAAATCGGCATCGACCACGCAGACGCGTTGCTCGCGGTGATTATCCGCATCCTCCAGCAGGCGCCCGGCCAGCAGCGGAATGCCCAGGGCCCGCCAGTAAGCCCCGAGGGCGAAGGAAGTGTAGTGGGTGCGGATGGATTCGCCGGGCGCAAGCTGCACGCCCTCGACGCCGATGGCGTTGTTGCTGTTGTTGCCGGCGAAAGGCAGCGACGAAGTGAAGCCCACGGCGGTCACACCCGGCTGGACACGGAGTGCGGCGTCGAGCCGCTCAATAAACACCTGGCGCTTCGCCGGGTCGGGATAGCTTTTCCATGGCAGCGAAATTGTCCCGGTAAGCACATGGTCCGGCTGGAAGCCGGGCGAAGTCGAAAGGATCCTTTCCAGACTGACTCCCAGCAGGCCGGCTCCGGCAAGCAGGACAAAGGCGAGGGAAATCTGCGCGATGATGAAGCCGTGCCGCACGCGCTGGGCGGCGCGGCTGACCGTCCCGCTGCGCGACTCCGAATGCAGCACCGGGGCGAGCCGGCTGCGCAGATTGAAAACGATGATGGGCAGGGCGAGCAGGACACCGAGCGCCAGTGAGCCCAGCAGAGCGGCCACGGCGACACGGCTGTCGAACTTGATGGTCGCGCCCAACGGGAGCCGGTCGGTGCCAAGCCGGGCGAGCAGGTCGACGCCGAACGCCCCGAAGAGCAGCCCCAACAATCCGCCGGCCAGTGAAAGCAGCACGGTTTCGAGCATGACCTCGCCCATCAGATGGCGGCGACCGGCGCCAAGCGCCTGACGCACGGCAAACTCCTTGGCGCGGCCGTTGGCGCGGATGAGCAGCAGATTCACCAGGTTGATGGCGCCGATCAGCAACAGTGCGAGCACCGCCACCTGGAGCAGGAGCAAAATGGCGCGGACGTCGCGCACGTGGTCGGCATGAAGCGGCAAGACTTCAGAATGATAACCGGAATTGCGGACAACTTCTGCGTAGGGATCGTCAGTGAGTTGTTTTTGGTTGAAAGCGTCCATCTGGGCCTGCGCGTCGGTCAGGGTCGCTCCCGGCGCCAGCCGGGCGATCATCTGATAATTATTGCTGTGCCGGTTGTTGGGCTTGAGGTCGTCCGGTCCGTGCGCGGCCGGACGGAAGAACTGGGCCCGGCTCGATAGAAACTGGAAGCCGCGGGGCAATACGCCGAGGATTGTCACCGGCAGTCCGTCATTGAAGAACTTGCTGCCGACAATGTGGGGATCGGCGTTGAAGTGCGTCCGCCAGAAGCTGTCGGTCAACACGGCCACCTGATCCGGGCCGTAAAGCATTTCGGCGTCCGTGAACATGTGGCCCAAGGCAAGGGGCACCCCGAGGGTGGCAAAGAACTCCGGCGAGACGCGCGCAACCGGGACCCGGTCCGGTGTGCCTTCACCGCCGACAATCGTACTGCCGTCCTGTTCGATTGATACCGAGCTGAACGCCTTGATCGCCTGGCGCCGGTCATAATAATTGACGGCGGAAGCGCCGGAGCGGTCGGCGCCCGCCTTGGGATAGGAATTGTTGACGGCGACGAGCCGGTCGGACTCGGGGAAAGGCAGCGGGCGGACGAGGATGGCGTCCACGACGGCATAAATCGCGACGTTTGCCCCGATGCAGAGGGCCAAGGTCAGCAGAACCGTGGTGGTGAAGCCTATCTCGTGGGTGAGCCGGCGCAGGGTTTGACGTAGAGCGGAGAGCATGGGGAGGAGTCGGAGGGGGGAAGGAAAGTGAAGGGGAGAGAAAGTGAGCGGAGTCGACGGTGCGGCTGGAGCGTTACTTTTATCCACTCTTCGCGTTCATTTTCACTCGGCCCGCAGGGCCACCATGGGGTCCACCTTGGTCGCCCGCTTGGCGGGGATGAACGCCGCCAGCAGCGAGACGACGGCAAGGAGCGCGGCGACGGCGGCGTAGGTGAGCGGGTCGGTCGGGCTGGTATTGAAGAATACCGCCTTGAGTTGAGTCCGGCCCAGCGTGCCGAGCAGGCCGGCGATGCCCAAGCCACCCGCGAGACCGAGGCCGAGTTGCCAGGCACCCTGCCGAAGGACCATGCCGAGAATGCGTCCGGCGTCGGCGCCGAGGGCCATGCGCACGCCGAATTCCTGCGTGCGCTGATTGACGGAGAAAGACATGACGCCGTAAAGGCCGACCGAGGCGAGGATGACCGCCACGACGCCAAAGATGCCGACCATGATGGCAATGATGCGGTTTTGGGCGATGAAGCTGTTCTGGCCTTCGGCGGGCGTCTCGATGAAATAAAGCGGCAGATTGCCGTCCACCCTGGCGGCTTCGCGCCGCAGGGCTTCGACGAGCGCGGCGGCCCGTTGGCCACCATGAGGGCGGACAATCACGGTGGCAAACTGGCTGACCACCGGCTGATCGGGGATGGGACCGGTAATGGCGGCGTTAACGGGCAGATAGAAGCCGGTATCATCAACGTTCGGGTTGTTGAACGGTCCGGCCATCCGCAGGTCGGGGGCAACTCCGACAATGGTGCGCCACGGGCCGAAAAGCACCCCGTTGTTGGCCACGGTGCGGAAACGGCGGCCAACGGCGCTCTCCTTCGGAAAATGCTTCTTGGCGAAGGCCGCATTGACGATGGCGACCGGTTGCTTTTGGTCCGAGTCGTCCGCGTTGAAATCGCGGCCCTCGAGGATCCGAACCCCGAGGGATTCAAAATAGCCTTCGCTGATCTGCTCAAGGTTGGTGTTGGGACGATCCTTGTCGTCCTTGTACGTGCGGCCTTCGATCTCGATGGGAATGGCGCCGGGTCCGTTGAAAACGAAGGTCATCCGGAAACGGCTGGTGAGTGCGGCGGAATCGAACTGGGGACTGCCGCGCAGCTGAACCAGCAGGCGCTGATAGAAATTGAGGCGAGCCTGCTGCGTGGGGTAGTCGCCATCCATCAGGCCCATGCGGGCGGTGAGAACACCATTCTTGTCGTAGCCGTAGTTGAGCTCTTGCTGCGCCCGCATGGAGCGGGCGAGCAGGAGGGAGGTCACGAGAATGATGCTGGTCAGCACGATCTGCGTGATCACGAGGCCGCGGGTGATGAGGTTGACGGCGCGACCGGTATGGCCGCGACCGCCCTCCTTCAGTGCATCGACGGCGTTGGCCCGGGAGGACATCCAGGCCGGCACGAGTCCCGAGACGATCGCGGCGGCCATGGCGGCCAGCACGGTAAACGCCAGCACGACCCCATCGATTCCAAAGGTGATCCAGGCCGGTGGCGGGAATGGGAGATTGCGGGTGACCGCGGTGAGCAGGTCAACGGCCCAATAGGATCCGGCGACGCCGATGATGGCGCCAAGCGAGGCGAGCAGGATGCTCTCGGTGAGCATCTGGCGGATGAGGCGGCCGCGCGTGGCGCCGAGGGACGAACGGACGGCCAGTTCCTTGGCGCGCAGGGCGGCGCGGGCGAACTGCATGTTCATCACGTTGAGGCAGGCGATGAGCAGCACGAGAACACAGATGGCGAGCATCCCGAACATCAGGCTTTTCAGGAAGGCGGGCGTGAAGGTCTGGCGCAGCGGCTGAACCTGGCCGGTGTTGAACTGTTTGTTGGTATCCGGATAGGTGGCGGCAAAGCGCTTGGCGATTGCATCGAGCTCCAGCGTCGCCTGGTCGATCGACACATCCGTGCGCAACAGGCCGATGACCGCCCCGCTGATGGCGCGGGGGTTGTTGCGCGGGAGAACCGGAAACTCGCTGAAAAGCGGGATCCACACCTCCTCGTTGGTGGGGAAGCTGAAGCCTTTCGGCATGACGCCGACGATGGTGGCGGGTTTGCCGTTAACGCGGACGCTGGTGCCGATGATGTTGGCGCTGCCGGCAAATTCCCTTTGCCAGAGGTTGTAGCCGATGAGAGCGACCTTCTCCGCCCCGGGGCGGTTGTCCTCGGCGGTGAAATCGCGCCCCAGCAGGGGAACAACGCCGAGAATGCGCAGCCAGTTCTCCGTGATATAACCGCCGGTGAAACGCTTGGGGGTCGATCCGATGGTGAGGTTGACCGTGGCGCCATTGATCTGGGAGGCGAGTAATTCAAAGGATTTCTGCGTCGCCGCGAGCTCCTGGTAGTCCATTCCCGAGATCTGGCCGTTGGTGCCGAAGGCGGTGGTCTGCGTGGGATCGATGAAATTCAGGCTCATCAGCCGCGTCGCATTGGGAAAGGAGAAGCCGCGAAGGATGACGCCGTTGACCACGCTGAACTGGGTGGTGACGGCGCAGATGCCCAGCGCGAGAACAAAGACGGCCAGGGCACAAAAGGATTTTTCCTTGATCAGCACGCGCAGGCCGATGCGCAGGTCCTGGAGGAAGGTTTCGATGAACATGGGGATGCGGGGGTTACTCGGAGCGTAACGCCGTCATGGGATCGACCCGGGTGGCGCGGCGCGCGGGCACGAGGGCCGCACCGAGCGAGACCACCGCGACAAGCAGGGCGACGACAACATAGGCTCCGGGATCGGTGGCCGAGACCTGGAAGAACACGGTCTGCAGCTGGTCCCGGCCCGCGTAGGCGAGCAGGAGAGTCAGGCCCAGCC
This sequence comes from Opitutia bacterium, assembly GCA_037446975.1. Lineage (GTDB taxonomy): Bacteria > Verrucomicrobiota > Verrucomicrobiia > Opitutales > Opitutaceae > Lacunisphaera. The sequence goes on along the minus strand of JBBIHQ010000027.1, from coordinate 28,260 downwards.
CGACGCCGAGGCCGAGACCGATTTGCCAGAGGCCTTGCCGGAGTACCAGCGAGAGGATGCGCCGGTTGTCCGCGCCAAGCGCCATGCGCACGCCGAATTCCTGCGCGCGCTGATTGACCGAGAAAGACATGACGCCATAGAGACCGACGGAGGCGAGCACAACGGCGACGACCCCAAAGATGCCGACCATCACGGCGATGATCTTGTTCTGCGCCGTGAACGCCGCCTGGTTCGTCCTGGCGGTGCCGACAAAATAGACCGGTTGGTTGGGATTCACCTTCTTCACCTCGCGTTGCAGGGCGGTGACAAGGGTGGCGGCGGGAATCTGGCCGCGCGGGCGCACGACCACTGTGGTGAACTGCGGCGCCGCGGGCTCGGGCTGCACGGGCCCGAAAACCGGAGAATAGATCGGCACGTAGTAGCCGAACTCCTCGACATTCGGATTGTTGAACGGTCCGGTCATGCGGAGGTTGGCGGAGACACCCACGATGGTGCGCCAGGGACCAAACAGCTTGCCGTTGTTCGCGACGGTGCGCAGGCGGCGGCCGATCGGGCTCTCGTTGCCGAAGAATTTTTTCGCGAAACCGGCCGAGACGATCGCCACCGGCTGTTTCGAGTCGAGATCGTCCTCGTTAAAGGGACGACCCTCGAGAATCCTGACCCCGAGGGCCGCAAAATAGCCGCCGCTGACGTTTTCCACGATGACGTTCGGGCGGTCCTTGTCGGTCGGATAGCTTTTCCCCTCGATTTCAGTCGGCGCCGGGCCGCTCGGCACGAAGGTCATGCGCATCCGGTTGGTCAGCGCGACCTCGGAAAATTCGGGGCTGGCCTGCAATTCCTGCAGCAGCCGGTCATAGAACTCCTTTCGCGCCATGGCACTCGGATACTCACCGTCCATCAGGCCCATGCGCGCGGTCATGATGCCATCGGTATCGTAACCGTAGTCGACATTCTCCTGCGCCCGCATCGAGCGCGTGAGCAGCAGCGAGGCGACGAGGATGAGGCTGGTCAACATGATCTGGGTCACGACGAGCCCGCGGGTGATGAAATTGACCGTGCGGCTGGTATTGCCCCGCCCGCTTTCCTTCAGGGCCTCGGCCGCGCTGGCGCGCGAGGACATCCACGCGGGAATGAAACCCGAGACCACGGCGGCGAGCACGGTCGCGGCGACCGTGAAACCCAGCACGACGCCGTCGATGTCGAAAGTGATCCATGAAGGCGGCGGGGTGTCGAAATTCCGGACCACGGCGGTGAGGTAGTCGACGGCCCAATAGGATCCGGCCACGCCGATGACCGCGCCGAGGCCGGCCACGAGCAGGCTCTCGGTGAGCATCTGCCGGATCAGCCGGATGCGGGTGGCCCCAAGCGACGAGCGCACGGCCAGTTCCTTGGCGCGCAAGGTGGCGCGGGCGAACTGCATGTTCATGACGTTGAAGCAGGCGATCAGCAAAACGAGGACGCAGATCGAGAGCATGCCGAGCATGAGGTTCTTGAGGAAATTCGGAGTAAAGGCGGCGCGAAGCGGTTCGATTTCCGCGACTGAAAACTGCTTGTTGCTATCCGGATAGGCGGCAGCGAAACGCTTGGCGAAGCCATCAAACTCAAGGGTGGCCTGGTCGAGGGAAACGCCGGGCTTGAGCAAGCCGATGACCGAGGGCGAAAGTGCCCGCGGGTCGTTGCGGGCTCGCGGCGGAAATTCGGCGAACAGGGGAATCCAAAGTTCCTCGTTGGTCGGGAACTGGAACCCCGGCGGCATGACGCCGATGATCGTCGCGGCGGCGCCGTTGATCCGGACCGCCCGGCCGACAATGTCGGATGCCCCGGCGAAGTCGCGCTGCCAGATCTTGTAGCTGAGCAAGGCGGTCTTGGGCGCGCCGGGTTTGTTGTCCTCGGCGGTGAAGTTCCGGCCCATGATCGGGGCGACCCCGATGATGCGCATGAAGTCCTCCGTCACGTAACCGCCGGTATAACGCTGCGGCACGGGGCCGGCGGTGACGTTGACAGTCGAACCATTCAGATAGGCGGCCAGCATCTCGAACGACTTTTGCCCCGGCCGAAGTTCCTCATAATCCATGGCGGAGATCTGGCCGTTGGTGCCGAAGGCATTCGTCTGCGACGGATCGATGAAGTTGAGGCTCATCTGGCGGTCGGCATTGGGGAAGGAGAAGCCGCGGAGGATGACGCCGTTGACCACGCTGAACTGCGTGGTGACGGCGCAAATGCCGAGCGCGAGGACGAATACGGCCAGCGCACAGAAGGATTTTTCCTTGATCAGCACGCGCAAGCCGATGCGAAGGTCCTGGAGAAAAGTTTCAATAAACATGGGAAGCGTGGATTGGAGGGAACGATGCTCAGGCCGCAGTTGCGGCGAGCAGGGCTAGGCACAGAAAGCAGAACACGGCGACCGCGAGGGTGAGCAAACCACTGCCTGCGACACGTGCCTTTTGCAGGCCGTCGGCCTGACGCGTGGGAATGATCAGCCAGTTGTATTCGCTACCGAGCATCGTGGATGCCGCGCTTTTATGCACAAGCGATGCCAAGCCGGACGACTGTTGTTATTCATTGACAGACAGATTCTACGAAAAAAACCACCCCGGGTGATTTTCCGTCCAGCTTCTGAAAATGAAATTCAGGCGTCCCGATTCCGGGAAGATTCAGGCGGGTGACAATATACCTGGCTCAACTCCTGTTCCGGCAGGAGCAAATGGAAAACCACGTTGGTTGGCAGCTGGACGGGCAACCGAGCGAGCACGGCAGATTGCATCGCGGCACAAGAGCTCGCGGTTGTTTTCCTTACCGTCAAAGAGGCACAAAAAAGGCGCGACCAAATGCGCGCCGCAAAGGGGAATTCCCCTGGCTAAGCCTTCAGCTGTTCACTTCGGGCATCGTGGGCGTGACCGACCGAGCCGGCGCGGAAATCCCCGAGCGAGCCGGCGCCGCTTTCTGGCAGGCCGGGCAGATGCCGAAAAATCCGACCACATGGCTGACCTCAGTATATCCGCGGTCCTGCAGCATGCGCTCCATGCCTTCGACGGAAAAATAATCCACGCGCTCCGTCTTGCCGCAGGACTTGCACACGATGTGATAATGCTGCGGATTGCCCACCGTCAGTTCATAGAGACAGGTGCCGTTGTGCAGATAGGTGCGGCGGACCAAGCCGAGATTTTCAAAGGCGGAGAGACAACGGTAAACCGTGACCAAATCGCAGACATTGGCCCCGACATCCTGGTGAATCCGCTCAATGCTGATCGGCCCCTCATGGTGCATGAGCGACTCGATGATCGCGATGCGAGGCTTGGTGATCCGCATCTGCGCATTCCTGATCCGCGCACGCGCCTCATTCAGCGGTGTATCGGCCGCCCCTTGCTGTTCTATTTTTCCCAAGGGGTGGTTGGACTGGGTGGCGGCAATCATCTTGTAATAAGAATGCAGTAAATCCGTGGAATTGCGAATCGAAGTTCCTGCTGAGACACAAATAACGCAATTGAGTGTCTTTCAAGGCCAAAAAATGCGTACTTCCCTTTAGCTGAGGGGTTGCGGCCGGGCGTTTGTTGTGCTAGCTATTGGCTCAGAAATTAATGCAAGACTTGGAATTTTCAGAAATTGTCGGGCTGATTTGTAAAGAGGATACCCGTTTCGACCGTAAGGCTTATACGTTCGTCCGGCAGGCGCTCGATCACACCGTCAAGGAGCTCAAACGCAGGACCCCGGAACGGACTGGAAAATCCCAGCATGTCACCGGGGCCGAGCTGCTGCAGGGGATTCGCGTATATGCGCTGGACCAATACGGGCCGCTGACCAAGACGGTGCTGAATACCTGGGGAATTCAGCGGTGCACGGATTTTGGTGACATCGTTTTCAATCTGATTGAATACAATGTTTTCAGCAAAACCGAGAATGACCGACGCGAGGATTTCGCCGATCTCTACGATTTTGAAGAGGCATTTGTCCGGCCGTTTGCCCCGACCCAAGGGCGGCGTACCCGTTCGGCCCGGCCCGCCGGCGCGGCTTGATCGGTGATCCGGATTGCGATTCAGTCCGCGTCTTCATGCCCAAGAAATTGTCCGCCCGCACCCGCGACCTTGTTCTGCTCGAGAAACTTTGGACCGAACCCATTGAGCGCTACGTACTGCCCAATGGGCTGACGGTGCTGCTCAAGCCCGACGCCTCCGCCCCGGTCAGTTCCGTGCAGGTTTGGGTGAAAACCGGCAGCATCCACGAGGGCGGGTATCTCGGTGCGGGTCTGTCGCATTATCTCGAGCACATGTTGTTCAAGGGCACGGCACGCCGCGCCGGTCGCGAGATCTCGGCCACGGTGCAAGAACATGGCGGCTACATCAACGCCTACACCACGTTTGACCGCACGGTCTATTACATCGATGTGCCGGCCGAGCATACGACCGTGGCGATCGATCTCCTGGCGGACGCCGTGCTCCATTCCATTTTGCCGGAGGCTGAGGCGGCCAAGGAAAAGGAAGTGATCCTGCGCGAGATCGACATGTGTCTGGATGACCCCGACCAGCGGCTCGCCCAGGCCTTGTTCGAAACGGCTTTTCGCACCCATCCTTATCGGCAGCCGATCATCGGTCATCGCGATGTTTTCGCGGCGAGCAGCCGCGAAGACCTGCTGGCCTACTACCGTGCCCGGTACGTGCCCAACAACCTGGTGCTGGTCATTGCGGGCGATTTCGACCCGGAGGGCACCCGCGCGGCGATCACGGAGCATTTTGGCCAGGCGCCGCGCGTCAGGCTCGCTCCGGTCTTGGTGCCGGATGAAACGGCGCAGCTCGCCCGACGCGATCGCCACCTTTTTGAGGATGTGCAGGTCTCCCGGGCCGGCTTGGGCTGGCAGATACCCGGGTTGACCCATCCCGACGCCCCGGCGCTCGACGTGCTCGCCATGGTACTTGGTCACGGCGACAGTTCGATCCTGTGGCAGGCCGTGCGGGAGAAGGCGCGGCTGGTTCATACTGTTGATGCGATGACGTGGAGCCCGGGGACCAGCGGACTTTTCTATATTTCGTATCTTGCCGATCCCGACAAGCGCTTGGGCGCCGAGCAGGCCATCCTTAGCGAACTGGTCCGGATTGCCGCCCGTGGCATCAGCGCCAGGGCGCTGGCCAAGGCGGTCAGGCAGGCAGTCACCTCCGAGGTCAATATGCGCAAGACGATGTCAGGCCAGGCCTCGCGGCTCGGTGCGGGTGAAGTTGTCGTCGGGGATATCAACTACAGCCGCGCCTATTTTGAGCGGCTGTTCGCCCTCACACCGGCGGCATTGCGCCGGGTGATGCACACTTACCTTGTACCCGAGCACCTGACCGTGGTGTCCTCGAATCCAGCCGCTTCGGCGATCCCGGCTGCCCGCCGCCGCGAGGGTGATGGCCGGCCGTCCCTCGACTTCGAGGAGATCCGTCTGCCGGGTGGCGCCCGCCTGCTCCTTCAACCGAACCACCAGCTGCCCAACCTGCATTTGCGCCTCGCATTCGCCGGCGGTCCGCTCTTCGAGCCCGCCGGCCGGCGCGGACTCACCGCCTTGCTGGCGACAATGCTGGCCAAGGACACGACCCGGCGCACGGCGGAGGAAGTTGCGCAGGCCATCGAGGCGGTCGGTGGCACCTTCAACGAATTCTCGGGAAACAACAGCTTCGGCCTCGCCGCCGAGGTGCTGCCGGCCGACTCGGATCTGGCCCTGGAGTTGATCGCCGACGCCGCATTGCGGCCGGCCTTCAAGTCCGCCCGGCTGGAGGTTGAACGGGAGTCGGCGCTGGCCGCCCTGAAAGAAAGCCTTGACGACGTGGTCACCGTCGGCCGCAAAAAGCTGCGGGAAAAATTCTTCGGGTCGCACCCGTTTGCCATTGAAAGCACCGGCGACGAATCCGGGTTGACCGCGATCCGGACCGCCGATCTGCGCGACTGCTACCGCCGCCTGTTGGTGGCGGGCAACGCCGTGCTGGCGGTGGCAGGTGACTTCGACGTGCGTGAATTTGGGCCAAAATTGAAGGCCTTCTTGGGCAAGCTGCCGCGGGGCGAAGTTGCGCGAAGGGAGGCGCCTTTACGGGTCGAAGCCGGTGATTTCGTGGAAACCCAGCCGCGCCAGCAGGCGATCGTGTTCCAGGCATTTCCCGGCCCGGGGCTGCGGGCGAAGGACTATGAGGTGGGCGAAGTGGCCGACGAACTGTTCAGCGGGATGTCGTCGTACCTTTTTGAACGCGTGCGGGAGCAGAAGAGCCTGGCGTATTTCGTTCGTTCCAGCCGGATCGTCGGCCTGGAGACCGGGATGTTCTATTTCTATGCCGGCACGAGCCCGCAGCGATACGAGGAAGTCATCGCCGAACTGAATCTGGAAATCGCCCGGGTGCAGCAGGGCGGCGTGACCGCGGCGGAGTTGACCCGGTGCCAGACCCGGTTGAAGGCCGGCAAACGCATGGGCATGCAGACGAACTCGGCCCGGGCCATGCAGTCGGCCCTGAACGCGGTCTACGGCCTGCCGGTAAACGACTGGCGCACTTACGACGCGCGGATCAACGCGGTGACACCCACCGATCTGCAGGCGTTTGCGCAGAAATATTTCCAGCGACCGCAGCGAATACAACTCGTCGTAAAGCCCTGACTAAGGAAGAGAAACGACCTGATTAAAGGTCAAGCCGGTCCCTTGTCGCTGGTGGCGGTTCCCGGCTAGATTCGCGCGCTATGCAATCAAAACGTTCAGTCATGAAAATCGCGCCGGGTTTACTGGCGCTGGCCATGTTGTTGGCGGTTTCACCTGTCGGGGCCGATGAAACGGCGCCGAAAAAGGAAAAAGTGCCGAGCAAGGCCGAGTTGAAGAAATACGACGCCAACGGAGACGGACAGCTCGACGAGGCCGAGACGGCAAAAATGAAGGCCGACGAAAAAGCGAAGCGCGACGAGCAGCGAGCCGACGACCTGGCCAAGTACGACGCCAACAAGGATGGCAAGCTCGACAAGGAAGAGAGGGCGAAGATGAAGGCCGATAAGGCCGCCGCGAAAGCGGAGAAGAAAGCCGAGAAGGAGGCGGCCAGGCAACCGGCCGACGACACCCAGAAATAACGCCGCCGGTCATCGCGAGATGCGAAGTGGGCCATTACGAATCGCTGGGACAGATTCGTCGTTTCACCTCTCGCTGTGATGGAACCGCTACCCGGGACGAAAGCGTCCCGGGCTTATTTTTTGTCGAGGAAACCGCCGCTCCACTTGAGCTTGGCGCGCATGACTTCGAAATGGGAGTAGGCCCGCCGCTGCACCAGCGCCAGCGTGCGGTTCGAGATGGTGATCTCGATCGGCGCGCCTTCGGTCACCGCGGGATTGCGCTGTCCGTCCATGGCCACCAACAGGCGCGAATCGTGCCGGCGGTTGAAGACCGTCAGCTTCATGTGGTCGCGGAATATGATGGTGCGGTTGCTCAGCGTATGCGGGCAGATGGGCGTCATCGCGATCACCCCGGCGGCGGGATGGATGATCGGTCCGCCCGCGGCCAGATTGTAGGCCGTCGAGCCGGTGGGCGTGGAGAAGATGACGCCGTCGCAATAGTAATCGGTCACCAGCTGGCCGTTGGCGAAGACCTCCAGCCGCACGAGGCGGGAATTGGTCTCGCTCTTGATGACCACGTCGTTCAGCGCGATGTCCCGCCCGCGGGCGCCGGTCCGGCATTCCAGCAGGGTGCGCCGGGCGATCCGGTAATCGCCGCCGAGCAGTGCGGCAAATTGTGCGCGGGCCTCATCCGCCGAAAACGTGGTCAGGAAGCCGAGACCGCCCTGATTGACGCCGATCACGGGAATGTTTTCGCGGGTGGCACCGCGTACGACCCCGAGGAGGGTGCCGTCGCCGCCGATCACGCAGCACGCATCGCAGCCCTTGAAATATCCGCGGGGGAGCTGCTGGTCGCCCGACAGCTTGACTTTATTGGCGCCAGCCAGGCGCGCGATCTCCATCAACTCCCGCGCCAGCTCCGGGGCGCCGGGTTTCTCGGAGTTTACGACAAAGGCCAGTTTGCGAAGGGGAGGCATGGATAATCCGCCCCTGATTACGCGGATAAACGGCGATATTGGAATATCAATCTGGCGGCGATCACGGGTGACTGTTGCCGGAGGGCGCCTTGGTCAGGCCCAGCAGAAACTCGCGGTTGCCGTCGGTCCCGGCGACCGGGCATTCCATTTCACCCAGCAGCGCAGCTCCCGCCAGTTCCTCCAGCGCGAACCCGCGCACCTCAGCCTGCACGCGTTGCCGCACCGAGTCGTCGCGAATGATGCCCTGGCCCCGGTCGGCCTCGGTCTTGCCAGCTTCGAATTGTGGTTTCACCAAGGCGATGAGGGTGCCACCCGTCCGGAGAAACTGCCAGACCGCCGGTATCACGACCTTGAGCGAAATGAACGACAGATCCATGACCACGACGTCATAGCTGGGGCGGGGAAGTTCACCGGGTTGCAGGTGCCGGGCGTTGAGTTTTTCGAGATTGGTGACGCGCGGGTCGCGGCGCAGTTTCTCGTGCAGCTGGCCGTGGCCGACGTCGACACACGTCACCGAGCCGGCGCCGGCTTGGAGGGCGCAGTCGGTGAATCCACCCGTGGAGGCGCCGACATCAAGCACATGGGCGCCGCCCAGGCTGACCGGAAATTTTTCCAGAAAGGCGGCAAGTTTCTCCCCCCCGCGACTGACGAAACGCGGGGGCTGGTCGATGGTGAATGCAAAATCGGCGGGGTATTCCTTTCCCGGCTTGTCCAGCCGTTCGGTGCCCTGACGGACCCGGCCCGACATGATGAGGGCTTTGGCCTGGGACCGGGAGCCCGACAACCCGCGCGCCACCAGCAATTCATCGAGTCGGATCTTCGCGCCCATGTGGTCAGCGTAGCTTCTGCCGGGCCGGCGACCAGCAAGTTGTGCGTCCGCCCACCTCTTCGCGCAACAGACGTTTCCCCGTGCGCGGACAGCGGCCGCCATCCTCCCAGCGGTGCCAAAACAGCCAGGTCTTCGGGATGTGTTGATTGAGATTCGGCGGCAGGTAGCGGCCTTGGCCGGCGATCGTGTCGAGCGCCATCCGGCAGACGTGGCGGCATGCCCGGTGGAGGGTGCCGATCTCGGCGGGCGAGAGTGAGCCAGCCAGCCGTTTGGGGTGAATCGCCGCGCGCCAGAGCACCTCGTCGGCCATCCAGTTCCCGATCCCGGGAAAACGTTCCTGCATCAGCAGCACGGCCTTGATCGGAGCGCGGCGCCTCCGCCGCAGGAAATCAGCGACGGCCTCGGTCGTGAATCGGTCGGAAAGAATGGCCGGCGCAATGCGAGTCCACCACGGCGGCGGAGTCCTGCCCGCGTGAAATCGCACGCCGCCGAACATCCGCGGGTCGTTGAAGACCAATTGGCGTTGCTTCTGCACGAGGGTGAAATGGTCGTGCTTGGCCGGAAGGTAGTCTGGCGGCTCGACCCGCAATTCACCGCTCATTCCGAGGTGAATTCCGAGCCAGCCGTTTCCGCTGAACCGAAACAGCATCTGCTTGGCCGAAGTCGCGGAGCCGAGCAGGCGCGCCCCTTTGAGCCGGGTCTTGAGCAGCGCGGCGTTGCAGTCGCGAAAAATCTTCTTCCCGTCGTGCAACCGCACGGCGAGCACCTTGGCGCCGTGGCCGGCGCTCCAGCGCTTGCGGAAAAACTCAACTTCGGCCAGTTCGGGCACGTTATTGGACGCCGACCAGCCCCTTCACCGAATCGAAAAGCTTCCGGGAATCGAAGCCGACACCGTCCTTGAAGACGATTTCGGTCTTCCGGAGGTCCGAGATGTCTTTCGCCGGGTCGCCGTCGACGATGATCAAGTCCGCGGCCTTGCCGGTTTCGATGCTGCCGGTCTCCCGGTCGATGCCGAGGAGCTTGGCGCCGTTAACAGTGGCGACCTGGATGGCTTCGAGCGGGGTGAGTCCGGCCTCGACGAGCAGTTCGATGGCGCGCCAGCTGCCGTAGCCGGCGAGGCAGCCGCCATAGCCGGTCGGGTCGGTTCCGACCGCCAGCAGGCCGCCGGCATGGAAGAACTTCGCTTCGAGCTGGAGGTCTTTCGCAAAGGCTTTTACCGAGGTCGGATTGTTCTGGACGTTGATCGCCGCCCAGCGGGTGAGATAGCTTTCGCGCAGGGGCGGGGCGAGGGCGTCTAGTTCCGCCTGGCTCGCGACGCGGCGCCCGGGGGTGAAGGTTTCGAAGATGGCGAGCGTCGAGGTCACCGCGACATGCCGGCTGATGAGGAACTGGATGAGATCGTTGACGGCGGGTGCATCGGGATTGATCGCCTCGATGCTGCGGTAGTTGGACACGGCATTGGAGGGATCGCCCTCCTTGCGCCCGGGGATGAAATCGGACATGGCCATGAAACCATGTTCGAGGTTGTCGATGCCCAGCGCGGCGGCTTCGCGGTAGCTGACCTTGCCGATATGTCCGGTGACCTGCATGCCGCGCCGGTGGGCCGCCTCGATGGTCGCCGCCATGTTATCGTGCGGGAGATTGGTGTAGACCTTGACGGAGGTGAATCCCTCGTCGGCCCAGTAGTTCACCATGCGCACCGCACTGGCGGCGTCCTTGACCGGGCGCAACTGGGTGATGCCCGTGCCGGGACCGTCGACATAGGGCGCGGTGAGGTGGAGTTTGGGGCCGGGCGTCGTGCCCGCATCGATGTCATCCTTTGTCTGCAGGTCCGTGTAGGGTTCGATGCTGCCCGTCGTGCGCGCCGAGGTGACGCCGGCCGCCAGGTAGAGCCGGGGGAAGGAGTACTCCATCTCATTGATGTGCAGCGGACCGCGGATAATGGAGGAATAGAACAGGTGCTCGTGCGCCATCACCAGACCGGGAAGCACGGTCTTGCCCCTGAGGTCGAGCACGGTGGCGCCGTCGGGAACCTTCACGTCGGTCTCCGCGCCTACGGCCGCAATTTTCCCGTCGCGAAGAACAACCGTCTGGTCTTCCCTCACCGGGTCTCCGCGGCCGTCTATCACCCGCGCATGGGTGAGGGCGACGACCGGTGCCCGGACGGCCACATAGAAATCGATGGGTTGGGCGGAGACGGAGGTCAGCCAGCCCAGAACGGCGGCGGGCAGAACGACGAGGCGGGGAAGGAATGATTTCATGGCGGGGGGATCAGCGGATTTCCCAAACGTAGGGGTGATTCGATAGCGGCTTCGTGCCGGTGGCGGTTACCTGCACAACGTCCTCCCAGCGGCAACCGCCGAGGCCGGGATAATAGAGGCCGGGCTCAACCGTCATCACCGAGCCCTTCTTCAGCGGATATGCCACCGCTGGAGACATGCGGCCGGGATCGTGCACCGCGAGCCCGAGTCCGTGCCCGGTCCCATGAAAAAATCCCACCGAGCCGTTCTTGCCGTGCTTGGTTTCATAACCGGCGGCTGTGAAGCAGTCGGTGACGGCCCGATGCACCAGCCGGCCGTCCACGCCGGCGCGAATGACCTTCGTCGCGCGTTTCTGCGCCTCGCGCACGGTGGCGACCAGCTTGCGCTGTGCCTCCGAAGCTCGTCCCTTCAGGTAGGTGCGGGTCATGTCGCCATAATACCCCGTTTTCACGACGCGCGGGAAGATGTCCAGGATGATGAGTTCGTCGGGCCGCAGCGGACCGGAGCCCTGGTCGTGCGGGTCGCAGGCCTGGTTGCCGCCCGCCACGATGGTGTCCCGCGGATCTCCTCCCTGCGCCCGAATCGCGGTTTCCAGAGCGAAACGCAGGCCCTCGGAAGTGAGCACCCGGCCGCGATGGCGGAGCGTGCGCCCCTTGATCTTCGCCGCGCGGAGAATCTCTTCCGCGGCAACATAACCGATGGCGCAAAGCCGGTTGCCTTCGCGGATACAGGCGGCTTCCCAAGGCGATTTGATCTCGCGCTCCGGAAACATCAGGCCGTCGGCGAAATGGAGCTTCAAGCCGAGTTTCGCGAGTCTTACATAGAGAGCGCCGGGAAAGTCGTCCGGCACCCGGAAGTGACGCAGGCGGTATTTTGCCGCAAGCGCGGCGATGATTTCCGCGACGCCGGCCTTGGGTCCGTAGATCTCCTGTGCCCGCGCCAGCCAGGTTTCGCGGGACAGGACGAGGTCAAAGGCGCCGGTCTTGCGGACCCGGCCCAGTTCGAGCGGGCTTTGGACGGTGATCTTCTTGCCGCGGACGCCCAACGCGATGAACGGATCGTGAACTTCCACGCGCCCGAAGTACAACATGTCGGGGCAGGAGTGGGTGTCGGCGTAAAGAAGCGGGGCGGGGATTATTTTGTTCACTGGTAGAGTAGGGTTGAGTTGTGGCTGGCGGGCATTAGCTAGGAATGACACCAAAACGCAAAAATGTTTTCCCGCCATCATTCAGCCCGGGTGCTTGTACTGACTGCCGTTGTCTTTCTGGCCGCGTGTGGCGGCTCGGAGGCGGCCAAGGCCGGGGCATCGAAAACGGTGGATGACCGGTTCCCGATCAAGGTCGGCGAACGGATCGTGCAAATGCAGATTGCCGCGCTGCCCGCGGAGTTGGAAAAGGGCCTTATGTACCGCAATTCCATGGGTCCGGACGAAGGCATGCTGTTTGTTTTTGAATCGGCCAGCCGGCAGAGTTTCTGGATGCGAAACACCACGTTGCCGCTCGACATCGGATACTTCGACACCAACGGCGAACTCAAGGAAATCTATCCCATGTATCCGCTCGATGAGCGCACCGTCGGTTCGCGCAGCCACCGCATCCAATTCTGCCTCGAAATGAACCAAGGCTGGTATGGGAAAAATGGAGTGAAACCCGGGGCCAAACTCGACCTGGATGCCGTGTCCGAGGCCCTGAAGGATCGCGGTCTTCCCGGGCTTGCGACTTCAGTGCATAAAAACCTGAACACGAATGAGTAAAGATCCGACTTAGCCTGACATAAACGTCAGGCTGATGCAGTAGAGCCCGCCCAGCCGTGCCCGTATAACACGGGGCGTGAATAGAAACACGATTGTTTCTTTTGCATTGTGTGTGGGTCTGGCCGGTGTCGCCACCGGTCAGACCGTTCGCACCTGGACCAGCAGTTCCAACCAACGCTGGAGCCGCGGGGGCAACTGGTCGGGCGGCAACCTGCCCAACACCGGCTCTGAGGTCGCCCAGTTCGGGACCGGCACACAACTGAACCCATTGCTCAATTCCAGCAGCTATACCGTGCGAGGCATCAGTTTCAGCGCCGCGGCCTCCAGCTACGATGTGGGTGATGACAATGGGGCGCGCACGCTTAAGATCGGCAATGGCACGTCCGGTTTTATCAGCAGTCTCTCCGCTAGCGACCAGACCATCAGCATTGCCACCCTCCAATTTCAAAGTGCGTCGACCATCAGCGCCACGGGAGGCGGCAACCTTTCGATCAGTTCCAACCTTACCGGCACCAATCGTAATCTTACCTTTGACACCTCGAGCACGATAAACGTCACCGGCAACATCGCGACCGGCAGTGGCGGCCTGACCAAGCAGGGCACGGGAAATCTCAGCCTTTCCGGCAGCAACACCAACACGGGCCTGACCACCATCAGCGCCGGGGCGATCGTGCTGGCGGCGTCCAATGTATTCGCCGACACCTCCGCCATCGGCATCGCCGCCGGCGGCTCGCTGCGCCTGAATGATTTTGCCGATGTTATCAGCGGGCTGAGCGGGTCAGGCACGCTGGATTTTGGCACCACGGGCGCCGGCCAGCTCACCCTTGGAGCGGGCGCCAGCACCTTTGCGGGCACGTTTGCCGGCAGCGGCAATTTGGTCATCGGCGCGGGCGCCACGCTCACGCTCGGCGCGGATTTCAACAATTCAAACCTCACTATCACCCTCGATGGCGGCACGCTTTTGCTCGGCGGGCACCGTCTGACCGTGGGGGCCCTGAGTTTGACCGGCAATTCGGTCATCGATTTCAGCGCGACGGCCGATTCGGTTCTCGCGGCAGGTTCGCTCAGCTTCGGCACCACCGGGATCGGCCTGACTGTGCAGAACTGGACAAACGCGGCCGACTACTTCTACAGCCAGACCGGTTATGTCCAGGGAAGCGCCCCGCTGGATCAGGTTGTCTTCCAAGGGTGGACCGCCACCGACACCAAGTGGCAGCCTTACGACAATCAGATCACCCCCGTGCCTGAACCGAAATCATTCGGAATCTGCCTGGTGGCGTTGGCGCTGGTTGGCGGATGGTGGCGACGGCAACACCCGCGCCGAGCCTGAGCCGCCTTGGATTCTTCGTTGCCACTGCGCGGGGAAATGGAATCTTTGGAATTCCCCTTCATGTGAATCGGGGCCGATATGTCAGTTGCCGCCACCACCCCTCATGTGCTTTTCGTGGAAGACGAAAGAAAGACGCGGGATTCTGTCGCGGAGGGGTTGCAGATGGAGGACTGGCGGGTGACCACGGCGGTCTCCGGCGACGAGGCCCTCGCGGCCTTGGAGAAGTCCACCTTTGATCTGCTGGTCCTTGACTGGATGCTGCCCGGCCGGGACGGGATGGAGGTTTTGCGGTACATTCGCGCCCGCGGAAACCACGTGCCGGTCCTGCTTCTCACCGCCCGGGCTGCGCTCGATGACCGGGTGGCCGGGCTTGAGGGCGGGGCCGACGACTATTTGCCCAAGCCTTTTGCCTTCGCCGAACTGCTCGCCCGCTGCCGGGCTTTGCTGCGACGCCCGGTGTTGAGCAGCGGCCCTTCGCTCAGCTGCGGCGATCTGCTGCTCGATACCCGCACCCGCTCGGCCAAACGCGCCGGGCAGGAGATCGCACTGACGCCACGCGAAGTCGACATCCTGGAATATCTCATGCGTTTTCAGGGCCAGAATGTATCGCGCGAGATGCTTGAGAGCGACGTCTGGAAACAGACCCGCCGGTACACCTCGCTGGACAACGTCATCGACGTCCAGATGATGCGGTTGCGGCGCAAGATCGATGTCGAAGGAGCCGAGCCGCTGATCCATACCGTGCGGGGCATCGGCTACCGGCTGGGACCCGGACCGGCATGAAATCGTGGTGGAAGCACGGGACCCTGCGGTTTCGGCTGGCGCTGTGGTATGCCCTGGGAGGGACCGTGCTGCTCGCCGCATTCAGCGTGACACTCTACGGTTTTGTGGCTGAACGCATGGCGCAGCCGCTCAGCCAGGATCTTCGGCGCGACCTGGAAACGATCCGGTCGCATCTGTCATTCGGGCCCAAGGACGAGATTTTCTGGGACGGCGCGGTGGCGCCGGTGGGCGCGGTGTGGGACACGCGGAATCCCTGGTTTGAACTCTGGGACGAAAACGGCCAGCTCGTCCGGCGTTTCTGGCCTTTCACCGAGGACCGGCTCGACCGGTTGCCGGTGGCACCGACCCCCGGCTCCGATACCCTGTCGGTTTACCGGATCGCTCCGGATATTCCGCTGCGAGTTTATTCGACGCCCTTTCATGTGCCGGGGCGCAGCCAGGCGTGGATGATCCGGGTGATGCGCATCCATGAACCTCCGGCGGATGCCCTCGGCGCCCTGCTGGCCATCATCCTGATTTCGCTGCCGATCGTTTTGGCCCTGCTCGTGGCCGGCGGTTACCTGGTCACCCGGCACTGGCTGAAGCCGCTCGAGCAGATGGTGCGGCAGGCCGAGGGCGTCACCGTGGACAACCTCAGCCAGCGATTACCGGTAACCGAAACGGGCGACGAACTGGGCCGGCTGGCGGCGGCTTTCAACCGGACGCTGGGTCGGCTGGAGGATTCGTTCCTGACGCTGGATCGATTCGTGGCCGACGCGTCGCACGAGTTGCGCACGCCGCTGACCACACTGCGCAGCGTCGGCGAGGTGGGCCTGCGTCGCGGCCGCACGATGGACGAATACCGCGAGATCATCGGCAGCATGTTGGAGGAGGCGCAGCGGCTGCACCAGCTGGTCGAGCGCCTCCTCGAGCTGGCGAGCGCCGAGGGCGGGGCGAAAACAACGCACCGCGAGCACCTGCGGCTCGACCATTTTGTCACGGCTTGCGTCAATGAGATCGGAATTCTGGCCGAATACAAAAACCAGCAGATCACGGTTGAGGCGCAGGAGTGTGCGGTCTTGACCGACCCGGTGCTGCTCCGGCAGGCCCTGCAGAATCTCGCCGACAACGCCATGAAATACAGCCCCGTCGGGGCGACCATCCGGATTGCGGTCGCATCGCGGGCAGGGGAATGCGCCGTTTCCGTCACCGATGCGGGCCCGGGGGTTCCTCCTGAACATTTGGCGCGCCTGTCGGACCGGTTTTACCGGGTGGAGGATTCGCGGGTGCGTGGTCGCGGCGGCTTTGGTCTCGGGCTGGCGATTACGAAAGCCTACATGCGGGTACTGGGCGGGAGATTGGAATGCATTCCCGCCGAGCCGACGGGCAGTTGCTTCAGTCTTGTTCTGCCCAGGGCCGAAACGGGTTGAAGGCTGCGGGACCGCGCGGGAGTCATTGTCGCTGGCAGAGAGGTCTGCTTTCAAAACTCCATAAAACAGATCGCCATGACCGCGGTCGGCAGGAGCGCGGCAGCGAGGAGCTTGAGCGGAGCCACTCCCTCGGGAAAATAACGGGCGAGAATTGCCTGGCCCGCCGGATTGGGCGCGTTGGCGATGACCGTCAAGCCGCCGCCGGTGACCGCCCCGGCGACCACGGCATATTTCAACGGATCAGTGAATCCGGGCACCAGGGACGCGAGAAATGTGATCGCGGCGTTGTCGTTGAAAGCCGTCAGGACGGTGGCGCTCAGGAAAAGAGGCACTTCGCCCAGCCGGCTCAGGATCGGCTGGATCCACCAAGCCTGCAGTCCGCCGTGGATCACGAGTCCGGCGAGGAAAAATCCCACCAAGATCGGTGACCTCAGATCGACCGGGGTTTGGTGATGAGCCGTTGCATGGGTAAAGGCCAGGAAGAACAGAAAGGCGCCGATGAACAGCACCGGGTGATGCGCCTGCCAGACGGTGAAAGCCAGGAACCCGATTTGCACCGTGGTGATCCACCCCGGCGCTGGCGGGCGACGGGTCGGGGTGGTGCGACCGGCGGCGTGCCCGGCGAGTGCGGCCAGCTCGCGACGGAAGATCAGGTAGTAGAGCAGGGTCGAAACCACCACGCCGAGCACCGCGCGCCACCCGAAGTGGGTGAGCATGTGGAGCAAATCCCATTGCCAGGTGTGGGCGACCATGATCACCGGTGGCGCGGCGAAATGCGTCAGGGTGCCGCCCACCGAGACATTGACGAACAACAGACCGATCGTGGCGTAGGCCAGCCGGGGATTTGGCTTCAAATCGTAGAACTGCCGCGCGAGCAGCAGAGCCGCGATGGTCATGGCGGCGGGTTCAGTGATCAGGGATCCGAGCAGCGGGGCAACAATGAGGATGGCGAGCCACCAGGCTCCGGGCGACCCGCGGCCCAGCCCGGCCACCACTTTCAGGCAGCGTTCGGCCAGCGCAAGCACCGGATGGGTGGCCGCCAGCGCCATGATGATCACGACAAAAAGCGGCTCGGTGTAGCTCACATGGCCGCTGATGTAGCCGACCACTGCGGCCCAGCCCTTGCACCAGGTGATTGCGCCGGCGAGCACGATGACCCAGATGCCGAACACCGCCTCGACCTCACCAAAGAAATGCAGCACCTGGCCGAGGAAACTCACCTCATCGGGCAGGCCGTCATCGTCGCTGGGGTGCGCTGTCTCCCGGCGGCCGGCGCGGGTGGCATGGCGCTCCTCAATGACATGAGCCCAGTGGCGGATCTTGGCCGCGAGAAACGTGTGCAGGATGGCGCAGGCAAATATGACCAGCGCCACGAGGTTGAAGGGATCAACCGCGGCGCGGTGCGCCAGAACCTCCCACAGGCCGGCCCCGGACGGATCGTGATAAAGGTCCAGCGGTATGGGCAGGAGCGAAACCGTGGACTCGGACGCATGCGCGGCGTTCGAAATCGAGGCAATCGCGCAAAGGCTCAGCATGACGGTTCCCAGAGCACACCGAGGCGGCGTCGAATGCAACCTGTCTTCTGGCTGAACATCCAATTGCCGGGTGATGACCGCCGGCGCCAAAGACTGGCGTGATCGTCGGGCAGCCAACCGGCAGGGCCACAGCAGGTCGAAGCGCTGA
Source organism: Opitutia bacterium (assembly GCA_037446975.1). Lineage (GTDB taxonomy): Bacteria > Verrucomicrobiota > Verrucomicrobiia > Opitutales > Opitutaceae > Lacunisphaera. The sequence continues at coordinate 10,188 of JBBIHQ010000027.1, read as the reverse complement.
CGGCCAAGCCCAAAGGAACGAGGTTTGGCTAAGCTTGCGGCCGGCGCAGCAACTCGCCCCGGGCGGGTTGCGACCGATAGCCGACACCAGGTCAACCCGAAGACCGAGTCGGTTGAGATGGCAGATGTTGGCGAGGGCGCCGCGGGGAAAGAATCCCCGGCGGCAGGTATCCCCAAAATTTCTTCCGCCACAAATGACGCGGGGAATCGGCTCATTCATCACGCGGGCTGGCCGGATCGGCTCCGGTTTCATGGCAGGCGCGCAGGAACGATGCGGCGCTCCAGGCTTGGAAGGCCTTGCCCATCGGCCGGCCGGTCCGGCCGTGGGCCCACTCTTTGAATTCCCATACGTGGTCGCGCCCGGGCCGGTTGAGCTGCGCCAGACGCACGAGTTCGTGGCAGGCGACATCATGGAAGCCCAGCCGGTGGATGAAACGCACCCACAGGCCGCCGATGAACGGCCAGATGCCTCCGTTGTGGTAGTGGTGCGGAAGATTGAGCAGATTCACCGTATAGTAGGCACGCCAGTCGGGATCGCCCGCCTGCACGACGGGGTAGAGGTTGCTCACCGGCCAGGGTTGGTTGACGCCGACGCCCCACATGAAGCGGAAGGCGGTGCGGGCGCGGTCGACGTCCAGCACGTTCATCAGGAACGCGAGGATGTTGACTTCGTCGCAAGTGCGGTACAGCAGCGTCTCCTCGTTGATGCGTTGCGTGAAATTGTATTTCTGCTCGAATTTCGCCACGCCGTCCGGGGCATCCGTTTCCATCAGCCGTTTCTTCCAGAGCCCGAGCGAGTGCGGCGTGTGGACATGCGGCACGTCGAGCGCCTCGGCGAGCCGCTGGGTGGCCAGGCCCGCGTCCCAGTAATGGCTGTCGAAGAACTGGTATTTGAGCTGGTGCTGCTTGATGAAGCGCAGGGCGCGCTCGGACCATTCCCCGAGGTGGCGGACGAGGTATTCCTTGGCCAGAAAGTTGAGTCCGCCGCACGGCATGCGGAAAATCCGGACCCGCTCGTTCACGACCTCGATCTCGGGCTGGTCCTCGAATCGGCGCGTCCAGATGTCGACTTCGAAACCGAGCTGGGCGAGTTTCTTGGACAGTTCCAGGACTTAGACCACCTGAACGCCGGTGTCGGCGGCACCGAGCGGCGGTTCGGCGGCGACATAGCCATGGGTGGAAACCATGCCGATCCGGGGCAGCGGGCTGGGACGAAGGAGCGCGGGTAGGTTCATGAAAGGTTACGTCGGCGCGCGTGGATATGCTTCACCGGCCTGAAGCAAGGCACCGGAGGACTAGACATTGTCCGCCGGCATAGGTTTCACGCGCAACCAGCGCTCCCTGACAATTCATTCAGGAACGGAAACGCTTGCGGCGGATCGCGAACAGAGGGAATGGCCGGGCCGGCTGATTGCTCCCTTTGGGTCTAATCCCCCGGAGCTCGCTCCCACAATGCGGACAGAGATGATTTCTTGGGAATGCCCCGGAGTTTGCTCCGGAGATTTCTACTCGTCGTCGCTCTCGTCCTTCCGCCGGCGGTCGACCTTTTCGATCTTGAATTCATCCTTGGGGAGGACGTTGTCGGTCACCATGACGGCGATGGGCAGCTTGGTTTTCACCCACAGCTCGGCTTCCCGGAAATATTTCGCGCTGCCGCTCTCCAGCGCTTCGCCAACGGATTTGACGGGCAGCAGCCGGCCGCGCTTCGAAGCGTTGAAATCGTAGGCGCCCTTGAAGATTCGCTCGGCGGTGGAGTGGGGGCTGGCGTTCTCGGGAATCTGCACGACCCAGCCGGTCAGATCCTGCTTTGGCAACCGGCCAGCCGGGTCGGAGAGCAGCACCACAAACTGCTTCTTCGGCGCCGGCGGCTTGAGCTCGTCGTCGCCGCCGGGCTGGGTGACATTGTTCAGGTCCTCGACGATCTCGCGGAGGAGCGACGGCGCGATTTTGTGCTTCTTGAGAATCTCGGCAACCTGACTGACTTCGATTTTGGCCATGGGAAGGGAATGAAGGGCCATCGATGGGCACAATATTCGCGGATGACAAACCAGAACCGGATGCCGGCGGACATAAAGCCGGCCGGGGCCACCGGGGCGGGACATGATCTACGGATTTTGACTTGTGAAGAATGGTGGATGAGTTCTCCCTGACATTCGCCTGCGACCAGCCGCTGACCGGCCTTGCCGGAATCGTCAACCCCTCCCTTACGTCTAAATTCAGCATGATATGAATACCCCGAGTCGTCCCTTGTCCCGTCGTTCATTTATCCGCTCCGCCGGCCTCGCCTCGGCGGCCGCCGTCGTCCTTCCGAACATCCTGCGTTCGCAGACGGCCGGCGCGGCGTCGCCCAACAACCGGCTCAATGTCGCGTGCTGCGGAGTCGGCGGCCAGGGGCGCTCGGCGATCAACGGAATGAAAGGGGAGAACTTTGTGGCGTTCTGCGATGTCGACGACGAGCGCGCGGCCGAGACCTTCAAGGAATATCCGGATGTGCCCCGCTTCCGGGACTTCCGGCAGATGTTCGACAAGCTGGGCAACCAGATCGACGCCGTCACCGTTTCGACGCCCGACCAGATGCATTTTCCGATCGCGATGGCGGCGCTCCACCTCGGCAAGCATGTCTTCGTGGAAAAGCCGCTGACCCATACCGTGTGGGAGGCCCGGCAGCTGGCAAAACTGGCGCGGGAGAAGAAGGTCGCCACCCAGATGGGCAACCAGGGGCACGCCTTTGACGGACCGCGCGTGCTGCGGGAATGGGTGCAGGCGGGGGTGTTGGGCGAGGTTCGCGAAGCCCACAGCTGGACGAACCGGCCCATCTGGCCGCAGGGCGTGAACGCGCCGGATCACTCCAAGATGATTCCCGTGGTGCCCGAGACCCTGGACTGGGATTTGTGGCTCGGCGTGGCCGAGCCCCGCGCCTACGACCCGGCTTACCTGCCGTTCACCTGGCGCGGCTATTGGGACTTTGGCACCGGCGCGCTCGGCGACATGGGCTGCCACGTGATGGATGGGACTTTCTGGGCGCTGGATCTCGACGCACCGGAATGGATCGAGGCGATCAGCGGCAAGATGACCAAGATAAGTCCGCCCCAGTCCTCGATGGTGACCTACCATTTCCCGGCACGGGGCAAGATGCCGCCGCTGAAGTGGGTCTGGTATGACGGCGGCCTGCAACCCATCCCGCCGGACGACTTTGAACTGGGACGCGAACTGCCGGAGAGCGGAACCCTGCTCATTGGCAGCAAGGCAAACGTGGTTGCCGATACGTATTACGGCAGCGTGCGCATCGTGCCGGAGGTCAAAATGAAGGAGCTGGCGCCCTCGCTTCCACCCAAGACCATCCCGCGGGTCGAAGGCGGCCATTTCGCCGAGTGGATCCGCGCCTGCAAGGGCGGGACGCCAGCCGGCTCGAACTTTGACTACTCTTCGCGGCTCACCGAGGTGGTATTGCTCAGCAACGTCGCGATCCGGGCCGGCCGCCGGATCGAGTGGGATGGCGCGGCGCAGAAGATCACGAATCTGCCCTCGGCCAACCATCTGATTACAAAACAGTATCGCGCCGGCTTTGGCGTCTAGGCCGGGCCCGGCGATTCCTCCTTCCCCCATGAGTCAAAATTCCTCCTCCGTACCGGCCGCCTGCGAATACACCGCGGCCTTTTTGCTGCTGCGGCTTTTCCTCGGCCTGCGCGCGTTGTTTGGCGGGATCGAGAAGTTTGAGCTGAACGGCACTTACTCGATCGAAAATTACACGGCGAACATGAAGCGCATGGCCACCGGCATCACCGGCGCCTCGTTTCTGCCCCTCTGGGCGACGAAGAGCTTCGCCCTGCCGCTCGGCTACCTGTTGATCGCCCTGGGGGTGGCCCTGCTGCTCGGGCTGAAAATGCGGGCAAGCCTCATCCTCATGGGTTTGGTTTATGTGGCGCTGTCCTTCGGTTTGATGGCGGTGCAGGAGGGCGACGGGGTCGCGTGGCTGGGCGTCCATCTGGCCCTGGTGGTCGGGGCCCTCCTCTTGGTGCGCTACAATCGGTTCGCCGTCTGGCCGGACAAACATGAGTGAGCCAACTCTCCCCGCGACGGCGGAGCTTTCGCGCCGCGATTTCATTTCCACCGGTTTGAAGCTCGGCGCCGCCGTTCTGGTCGCGCCCTACGTGGCCCGGGGCGCCTCGGGCGGGCAGGCCGAGCTCAAGGTCGGGCTCATCGGCTGCGGCGAAGAGGGCCGGGTGCTCCTGAATGCGGCGCTGAAAATTCCGGACATCCGCTTCCACGCGGTCTGCGACATCTGGGGTTACAACCGCACCTATGGCGAGCGGCTGCTGAGGAAATTCGGACACGACCCGAAGCCGTTCGAGGACTACCGCGAAATGCTGGCGCAGGTCAGCGACCTCGATGCGGTCATCGTGGCCACCCCGGACTTCATGCACGCCGAGCATACGAACACCTGCCTCAAGGCCGGCAAGCACGTGTACTGCGAGAAGCTCATGGCCAACTCGGTGGAAAACGCCCGTTCGATGGTGCTGACCGCCCGCGAGACCGGGAAGTTCTTGCAGATCGGACACCAGCGCCGGAGCAATCCGCGCTACCTGCAGGCCCGGGAAAAGGTCATCAACGAGGCCAGGCTGCTGGGGCGCATCACGAACATCAACGGCCAGTGGAACCGGGCGGTGAGCGAGGACCTGGGCTGGCCGGAGCGCTATGCCATGCCGCAGGCGCAGCTCGAAAAATACGGCTACGCGAACATGCACCAGTTCCGGAACTGGCGCTGGTTCAAGAAATATGCCGGGGGGCCGATTTCGGACCTCGGCGCCCACCAGATTGACGTCTACAACTGGTTCCTCGGCGCCAATCCGGGCTCGGTCCTGGCGGGCGGCGGGGTCGATTACTACACGACCCATGAGTGGTACGACAACGTGATGGCGATCTACGAGTTTGCCACCGCCCAGGGTCCGGTCCGCGCCTTCTACGAGGTCCTCACCACCACGAGCGCCGGCGGCGGCTACACCGAATATTTCATGGGCGACGAAGGTTCGCTCAAGATGTCGGAGAATCCCGCCTACACGAAGCTGTTTCGCGAGGCGCGCGCGCCGGATTGGGAGCAATGGGTCAAGCGCGGTTACATCAAGAAGCCGGGCGTGCCGGATCCGGGTGATGTGCCGCTCAAGCCGTGGGAAAAACCACGGCCCAAACTTGGCGGCCCGTCCCGGGCCGGCGTCGTGGATGTCCGTGAAACCGCGGCCCTGTCCTCGTGGGATCTGACGGCCACGCTCGACAAGGCGATCCACCAGCCGCACCTGGAGAATTTCTTCGACACCATTCGGGGGAAGGCGCAGTTGAATTGTCCGCCGGAGAGCGGCTTTGCCTCGGCCGTCACCATTCTCCGGGTGAACGAGGCCGTCGCGGCCCGCCGGATGCTGACGTTTGACCCCAAGGACTTTGTCGCCTAGGATTTGGGTTCCCGCCTTCTGGAACTGAACGTCAAACTGGCCCTATTCATTTTTCTCCATGATCCGCCGCATCCTTACCCTGACTGCTGTTTTAATCGCCGCATCCGCGCTCAACGCCCAGGACAAAGTGCCGATTCCGCTGGAATTGCCCAAACCGCTGTTCGTCGGGACGCCGGTGCCGATCAACGTGCCGAACCTCGAGAAACCGCGAACCGGCAAACGGCCGCCCTTCCTTGCTCCCGTGGGCACGGTGAATCTGGCGCGGGGCAAGACGGTCACGGCCAGTGACAGCTATCCGGTCATCGGCGACCTCTCGTTCGTGACCGACGGCGACAAGTCGGGCGAGGACGGCTCGTTCGTGGAATTCGGACCGGGCGTGCAATGGGTGCAGATCGATCTCGGGGCTCCGTCCACGCTCTACGCCATTGTTGTGTGGCACTTTCACTCCCAGGCCCGCGTTTATCATGCCGTGATCGTGCAGGTGTCTGATGACCCGGCGTTCAAGACCGGGGTCCAGACGCTCTACAACAACGACAACGACAATTCCTCCCACCTCGGGGCCGGCACCGATCAACCTTACATCGAGACGGCCGAGGGCCGGCTGATCGATGCCAAGGCCACCCGCGCCCGGTACGTGCGGCTTTACAGCAATGGCAACACCACCAATGAACTGAACCACTACGTGGAAGTCGAGGTGTTCGGCCAGAAGTAGCACGCGACTGGCCGGTGTTATTCAAGTAGGTCGCTGCAGAATAGCGGTGGTGACCGGGCGGTTGGGATATTGTCGCCAGCGCCGGCTCGCCGGCTAATGTGGTTTCATGCCAGAAGCTGTTCCCAGTCCGGCGTCGAGCGGATCCAGTGCCGAAGGGAATTTCCGCCGACCCGCGGCCGTCTGGGTGGAGACTCTGCTGGTTTTACTGGTGTTGCTGGCGGCCCTCTGGCTGCGCACCGACGACCTTGCCGCGCGGCCGATGCATGCCGACGAGGCGAACCAAGCGGTCAAACTCGGGCAGATGCTCGAAGGCCACACCTATGTTTTCGATCCGCACGACCATCATGGCCCCACGCTTTATTATCTTGGTTTGGTGGCCGCGAAGTTGCGGGGCGAAACGTCGCTGGCCGAACTGACCGAAACCACGGTCCGGCTGGTGCCGGCGCTGGCGGGCGTCGCGGGGGTGGGCCTGCTTTGGCTGCTGGTGCGATCTCGCGGACCCCGGCCGGCGTTCCTGGCCGCGCTGTTCTTGGCTCTGGCGCCGGCGGCGGTGTATTACAGCCGCTATTTTATCCAGGAGACGCTGCTCGTGACATTTACCCTCGGAGCTTTGGTGGGCGGCCGGTATTGGCTGCGCACAGGCGGTTGGCTATGGGCCGCGGTGGTCGGAGCCTGTTTTGGCCTGATGCTGGCGACAAAATCCAGCGCGCTTTTCTTTGCCGCCGCGGCTTGGATCGCCCTGGTTCCCGGCCGGCGGGGCTGGCTTGAGGGGAAACAACTCGGCCGCGACACCGGAGTGGCCGGAACCGTCGCGCTGGGCGTCGCAGTACTTTTCTATTCCTCGTTCGGGGCCAATCTCACCGGCTTGCGCGATGCGTTCCTTTCGCCCGGGGACATGCTGGCCCGCGTGACCGGTGGAGTGTCGGGCCAAGAAAAACCCTGGTGGTATTATGCGAGCCTGTTCGATTTTCAGCGCAATGGCGGATATGTTTGGGACCAGTCTCTCTTTGTGCTGCCCGTGATCGTCGGCGGTTTCCTGGCGTGGCGCCGGAAAGGACTGCCGCGTTTCGTCCTGATCTATACCGGGGTCGTCGGAGTGGTCTTGTCCGCCACACCCTATAAAACCCCGTGGCTGGTGGTGGCGTTGATTCCCGGATTCTGCGTGCTGGCAGCGTTGGCCTTGGCGGGATTGCGGGGGCTCAGGGCCGGGATGCTCGTGCTGGTCGTGGTGCTGGAACTCGGTTGGCAGACCCGGCAGGCCGCCTTCCTCCGGCCGGCCGATCCGCGAAATCCGTTCGCGTATGTCCATACATCGCCCGACATGCAAAAAGTGCCGGCGCTGGCCGCGGCGGCGGCGCCGGGTCCGGTCAAGGTCATCAGCGAGGAATACTGGCCGCTGCCATGGTATTTGCGCAACCGGCCGGAAACTGGCTATTGGACCAAACCGCCGGCGGACTGCGACGGACCGCTGGTCTTTGCCAGCGCCGGTCAGGCTGACGCGGTGCGCTCGCGGCTGAAGGGGAAATACCGCGAGGGTTTCCTCGGCTTGCGCCCAAACTTTGTGCTGGTGGTCTTCACCCGCATTGGGAAGTAGGGGCGGGGCGGATTGGTTTGGTGTGGGCGGGGCGTCCCGCCTGCAGGCGAGCCTCACGCCGGTCGCCCGATCTCACCCAAGCGCTGGACCGTTCCATCAGCCAGCGTGAACGCCGCGCCGAAGTGAGGATGGAGTTGGCAGAAATTCACCACCTCGTTGTCGGTCATCACAAAAAAGGCGGTCGACAACGCATCGGCATCGGCCGCGGAATCCGCAAACGACCAGATGCGTCGCGTGCGGCTGGCCGGTGTGCCGGTGCGCGGGTCGATGAGATGGGCGCCTTGCACCGCGATGCCCGAGCCGCTCACGGCGCGATGGGCGAGCGCCACCACTTCGCCCGCGACTCCCACCGGCCAGCCCCCGGCGTCGGACGGGGCGGCCAGCGCGAGCGCGGTGCTCCCGCCGCTTTGCAGGCAGGCCGGCTCAATGTCCCACTCGCGCAGGATACCGGCCATCCGGTCGAGCGCATAGCCTTTGCCCACGGCGCCGAGATCCAACTGCAGTCGGGGCGTGAGCGAGGTGAGGGTGTGCGACGCCGGATCGAGGGCGAACAGCGGGTCTTCGGAGCCGCCGGGCCGTGCCGAGGCATAAGCCGGATCGAAGGCCCGGTCAGTCAGCGCCGATATCTGCGCGGCGCCGAGCAGGCATTGCAGGGTGTCCTCGCCCAGCACCATGCTATCGCCCGGCGCGAGTTGGTTGGCGCGCGCGATGTCGCTGGTTTCAATGAAGCGGCTGAGCTCGTTTTCGAGACGATCGAGTTCGCGAAACGCGGCGGCGGCGGCCTGGCGCGAATATTCGGCCGGCCGGCCGGCAGTGAAGACCTGGAAAGTGGTCGCCATTGCCTCGTGGTTGAAGACGGGCCAGTTCATCTCGAAGGAGCCGGGCGGGGCAGGCGGCGGCGCAGGCGCAGCATCTCGGTGAAGGGCCGCCACCATAGATTGCGGAGGCCGTACTTGGAGGCGCCTTGGCGTCGCGGATGATGGCGCACCGGCATTTCGACGACGCGGAATCCGGCGGCCACGGCCATCGCGGGCAGGAAAGTCTGCATCAGCGGCGAAGGCTGCAAGGCGGCGATCACCTCGCGCCGGAAAACGCGGAGCTGGCATCCGGCATCGTGCAGCCCGTCCCGGAGGAACCGGCTCCGGATGGAATTGGCCAGCCGCGAGAGGCCGCGGCGCAGGGCGTTGTCGTGCCGGTCATGACGCCAGCCGCAGGCGACGTCCGCCCCGCTCTGCTCGAAAAGCGCCAGCAAGGCCGGGAAATCGCGCGGATCGTTCTGCCCGTCGCCGTCCATCGTCAGAACGACGGCGCCATGCACTTGCAGCAGGCCGGTGAGCAGGGCGGCCGCCTGGCCGCGATTTTCAGGCAGGGTGACGATCCGGCAGCGCGGATCGGCCGCCGCGACCAGCGCCAGCTCCTCCGCGGTGCGGTCCGTGCTGCCATCGTCCACCAGGATGGCCTCAAATTGCGGATCGAGCTTCGCAATCACCTCGCGGGCCGCCGTGATCACGGGCAGAATGTTGCCCGCTTCCTGGTAGAACGGAACGACGAGGGAATAGTGCGGGGCGGACACGATGAGCGTCGGGCAGAGCCGATGAAAGACCATGGCGGCGCTGACCTCACGGCATCCTTAGGCCTTTGCGGTTTGGCGCCAAGCCTTACCTGTCCCCGGCTCGCGGATCGGGTTTCAATGGGCGAATTTTATACCGGTGTTTCTGGTTCCGGCGTTGACACTTTGTCCGCTCACCAACGTCTTTCTTGGTCTATGAAATCCACGAACCCTGACCGCGAGTCCGCCGCTTCGGCCTCCTTGACCAACTTCAATATCTCGCGGCGCGCCTTCATCAAGCGCTGCAGCATGCTGGCGGCGCTGACCGGCCTGCCGCTCTGGTTCGTCGAGCGGCAGCAGCTGGCGGCGGCGGAGACGACCAAGCTGCCGACACCCAACGACCGGCCGGGCATCGCCTTGGTGGGCTGCGGCGGCATGGGCAAGTTTGATGCGACCAACGCGAGCGGCCACGGGGAAATTCTGGCCGTGTGCGACGTGGACGAAGGGCATGCGGCTGAGGCCGCCGCCAAGTTCACGGTCGAAGGCAAGGCTCCGGCGATCTACCATGATTTCCGCAAGGTCATGGAGCGGGACGACATCCATATCATTGTCAACGCCACGCCCGACCACTGGCACACGCTGGTGAACATGGCGGCCGCCCGCGCCCACAAGGATGTCTACGGCGAAAAACCCCTGACCCTCACCATCGACGAGGGCCGGCATATCATCAAGGCGGTGCGCGACAACGGCATCATCCTGCAGACCGGCACCCAGCAGCGCAGCAATCAGCGCTTTCGGCTCGCCTGCGAACTGGTGCGGAACGGCCGGCTCGGAAAACTCAAGCGGGCCCAGGTCTGGCTGCCCGCCGGCCTGCGCGCCGGTCCGTTCAA
>JBBIHQ010000026.1:0-42803 GCA_037446975.1 Opitutia bacterium | reverse complement strand
TTCATCCACGAGGACGCCGACTGGGCCAAATGCCACGAGGAGTGGATCGCCTGGTGCGAGGCCTGGTTGAAGAGCATCGGCCTGCTTGAATCGCATCTTTCGCGCTACGCGCATCCGAAGGAGAAGCTCGCGTTCTATTCGCGTGGCACGGTGGACATCATGTTCAAGTATCCCTTCGGCGTGCAGGAGCTGTGGGGCATCGCCGCCCGCGGCAATTACGACCTCACGCAGCACGCGAACGCCAGCGGCAAGCCCCAGGAGCTGTTCGACGAGGCGACCAAGAAGAAATTCGTGCCGCACGTCATCGAGCCCGCCGTGGGTGTCGACCGCATCATGCTGGCCGTGCTTTGCGCCGGTTACGCCGAGGAGGATGTGACCGACGAGAAGGGCAATGTGGAAAAACGCACCGTGCTCCGGTTCTCGCCGCGCATCGCTCCCGTCAAGGTCGCGATCCTCCCGCTGCTCAAGAACAAGGAGGCGTTGACGAACCGCGCCCGGGCGCTTCACGCCAAGCTGCAGCGTCGCTACGCCGTGCAATACGACGACGGCGGCGCCATCGGCAAACGCTACCGCCGGCAGGACGAGGCCGGCACACCGTGGTGCGTCACCATCGATTTCGAGACGATCGAAAAGCCCGGCGACACTTTCACGCTTCGCGAACGCGACAGCATGAAGCAAAAGCGCATCACCGAGCCCGAACTGTTCGCGCTGCTGGACGAACAGGTTTACTGAGCTCGGGCCTGACCGCCGGCTGCCCGGCGAGGCTCCTTCGCAACATCCAAGGCTCCCCGCATTCCGGTCCATCTGCTGGGTGAACGCGGGTCCGGCGGTTTCCGCCGGTCATCGCTCGTTCCCGGGTGATCCTCGCCTGGTATTTTTCCGCGACACAACTCCCGGCTTTGACAATCAGTCCGGCAACGGTCACTCGATTTAACGTTATATCGCCGATTTCCGGCCGCCCCACCCCGCATCGCACCCCATGCCCACCACCCCTCCGGTCAGCAAACCACGCCACCTGCTTTTCTGGGTTCCGTCGCTTTACCTCGCGATGGGCCTGCCCAACGTGACCGTCGGCGCCGTGGCCGCGATCATGTACAAGAACATGGGCGTCTCGATCGAGGACATTGCCACCTACACCAGCTGGCTCTACCTGCCGTGGGTTTTGAAGCCCCTCTGGTCGCCTTTTCTCGAGCCGTATCGCACCAAGGGTTTTTGGGTCATCGCCATGGAGTTTGTGATGATGGGGGCGCTGGGCCTGGTCGCCGTGGCGCTGAAGGTCCCCGCCTTCTTCTCGGTCACCCTGGTGTTTTTCTGGATCACCGGCTTTGCCTCGGCGACCCAGGACATTGTGGCCGATGGTGTGTTCATGACCACCGCTTCGCTCAAGGATCAGGCCCGGTACTCCGGCCTGCAGGGCATGTGCTGGAACCTCGGGGCGGTCATCGCCTCCGGTCTCCTGGTTTCCTTTACCGGCACGATGCATGACAACTGGGGGTTCTCGTGGCAGCACTGCTGGACGATCGTCATGGTGCTGGTCGCCGCGGCGATGGGTGCGTTCGGCGTCTGGCACTGGCGCGTGCTCCCGCCCGGGGCGCCTTCCCCAAGCCAGGGTCACGGGATCGGCTCCGCTTTCATCTCGCTGCGCGACTCCTGGATCTCGTTCTTCCAGAAACCCGGCATCTGGTTCATGCTGGTCGTGGTCTTCTTTTACCGGTTCGGCGAAGGTTTCATCGAAAAGATGGGCCCGCTGTTCCTCCTCGATGACCGCGCCGCCGGCGGGCTCGGGTTGAGCAACCAGATCCAGGGCAGCATCAACGGCTCGGTCGGGACCATCGCGTTCATCGTCGGCGCATTTCTCGGCGGTTTCCTGGCGGCGAAGATGACCCTGCGCCGTTCGTTTTTCATCCTCGCCCTCGCCCTGAACATCCCGCACCTGACCTATTTCTATCTGAGCCACGCCATGCCCGTGAACCACGGGTGGATTGCGGTCATTGTCGTGATCGAGAAGTTCGGTTTCGGCATGGGCTCGGTCGGGCACATGCTCTACATGATGCAGCAACTGGCTCCGGGGCCGTTCAAGATGACGCACTATGCCTTCGCCACGGGCGTCATGGCCCTGACCAAACTGAGCACCGGCTGGCTGAGCGGAAAGGTCTTTCCTTTCTTTGATCACAGCTACCCCAAGTTTTTCACCTTCGTCCTGATCGCCTCGGTCCCGCCGCTTGTCTTCGCCTGGTTCGCGCCGTTCCGGGAACACAACGAGACCTGTCCAACCGGCGCCGCCGGCCACTAGCCGGCCGGATCTTTTTCGCCTTGCCGGACGCGCGGACCGACGGAAGCTGCCACGATGATCCCGCGCCGCCTTCGCCCCATCGTTCCTGGAGTCCGTCGGGCGCTGGCGTTTGGCGTAGTGGCCTGGCTGGCGAATGCCGCTCTGGCGCAAGTCCCGGTCACGGATCGTCCGTTCAACAATGCGCCGGGGATATTCCGTTTCGCCATTGTCTCCGATCGCGCCGGGGGGATTCGGCCGGGGGTTTTCGAAAACGCCGTGACCAAGCTGAAACTGATGCAGCCGGAGTTCGTGATGTCCATCGGGGATCTGATCGACGGTTACACGAAGGACCCCAAGGTGTGGAATGCCGAGTGGCAGGAGTTCGAGAAGATCGTGCAGCGGCTCGACCTCCGCTTCTACTATGTCCCGGGCAATCACGACATCAGCAACCCCGAGTTGCTCTCCGCCTGGAAACAGCGGCGGGGTGATCCGTGGTTCAGTTTTGTTTACCAGGACGTGCTGTTTCTCTGTCTCGACACGGAGGACCGTCCGGGGGGCGGCTTCGGCGAGGCGCAGATCGCGTGGGCCCGGAAGATCCTGGCCAGCCACGCGGAGGTGCGCTGGACCCTGGTGTTCTTTCACCGGCCGCTCTGGCTGGAGAAGGACCAGGCCGGCTACGAGCAGATCGGGGCCGCGCTGCACGGCCGGTCCTACACTGTTTTTGCCGGGCACCTGCACCATTATCTGAAAAGCGAGCGGGACGGCATGAAATATTACGTGCTCGCGACCACCGGCGGGGTCAGCAAGGGCCGCGGCGCCGAGTATGGCGAGTTTGACCATGTGACTTGGGTGACGATGAAACCCGGGGGGCCGGTCGTGGCGAACCTCAGGCTCGACGGAATTCTGCCTGACGACGTGGTTTCGGAGGCAACGTATCCGCGCGTTGAGGCCCTGCGGGAAGGAAGCTGGCTGCGGATCGAACCGGTGGTGCAAACCGAACCCACTTTCGAACAACTGACTCTACCGCTCCGATTGCTCAATCCGACGGAGCATCCCCTGCGGGTCACCGGTCAGCTAACCCCGACCGCCGGCGTGCGTTTCGAGCCGGCACAAATCGACCGGGTCGTCGCGCCGCAGCAGACGGACACGGTCATGGTCAAGGTCATTGCCCAAGGTCCGGCGGTCTCGATTCACGCGCTGAATGAAGCCGGGGTCGAATTGACCCTCACCGGTGGCTATCAGGTAAATGGCGAACCATTGAAATTACCGACGCACCAACGGCTGCGGTTCGACTGGCGGCACACCGCGCCACCGGCCACCCGGCCGGTCCAGCTCGATGGCGATCTCGGCGAATGGCCGGCCGGTGCATTCACGATGGTTAACCAGCCGATGTTCATCGAGGAAAGCTGGGAATGGACCGGACCCGACGACGGTCACTTCCGGTTCGCGGTGCAGCACCACGACGGAAAGGTCTTTGTGGCCATCGAAACTTTCGACGACCACCTGATCACCGCGGCCGACCCCGCGGAACTGCAGGACAAGCTTTACGTCAAAGCCTGGACGTCCGCCGGCGCCACCACGCTCGAGGGAGTCGCCGGACAGACCAATGCGCAGGTTTGTGTCCGCGCGAAGGCCAACGGCTTGGTGGGCGAGTTTGTGTTTCCGCTGCCGCCGGGTGAAAAGACCTTCCGCCTGAACATCGGCTGGCAGGATCACGACCGCCCCGAAAACACGAAACCCTCGGTGCTCTGGTGGCGGGACGATTCCGTGGCTGATTTCGGCCGGTTTACTGTCGAACCGTAGCGTTTGGCCCGGCCGCTTCCACTTGCTTCCATGGCTTGACCTCGAGCCGCACGGCAGCGAGCGCCAGGTTCATGTCGCGAATGAAGGCGAGCATGGAGCCGATGAGACAGAGCAGCGCCACACAGAATGCCCCGGCAATCATCCCGCCCAACTCCAGGTGCAGCCAGGTGGAGAGAAACAGCAACAGCATGATCACCGCCGCCGCCAGCACGGTGATTGTGCTCAGGGTGATTGACAGCCGCAGGATGCTGGCGCGCCGCATCAGGATGTCGATTTGGGTGCGAAGCGGCCCGGCTTTGTCTGCGGCCGGCTCCGCCATCAGTTCCTGGTTGAGCAGCCGGGTGCGATCCACCATCCGGCCAAACCGGTTGGTCAGGGTGAGCAAAAGCAGGCCGACGCCGGAAATCAGTATCACCGGCCCGATTGAAGACTGGAGGATGGGCAGGAGCTGGGAAACGGTGGTGGTGTTCATGGCAGGGGGGATTTTTCCCGTCCGGCGGACATAGTACAAGCCCGCTATCCCGCCTTATCCTGATTTCGGCCGCCCGCGGAGAAATTCTGTCATAAACGCCCGTCGTCCGCCGCACTCCGGTCCCGGCTTCGCCTTGCCTTTCATGGCTGTACCGGTGTGATGGCCGGGCTTCGCCCCTACCCCACTCCGTCCACCCCATGAGTTCAACCAGCCCGAAAGTCCCCAACCCCTGGTGGTGGGTTCCGAGTTCCTATTTTTCCGAAGGCATTCCCTTCGCTCTCGTGATCTGGGTCGCCGGGACGATGTTCAAGGACCTTGGCCACAGTGACGGCCAGATCACGCTCGCGACCGCCAGTATCGGCATCGCCTGGTCGCTCAAACCTTTCTGGGCCGCGTTCCTCGACATGTACCGGACGAAGAAATTCTTCGTCCTGGCCATGGAGTTCCTGATGGCGGCGCTGCTCATCGGCATCGCCGTGTCGCTGCCGCTGCCAAATTATTTCCGGATCGTCATCGCCGTCCTGTGGGTGCTCGCCTTCGCCTCGTCCACCCAGGACATCTGTGTTGACGGCATTTACATCACCACGCTCGATTCCGCCAAACAGGCGGTCTACATCGGGGTGCAGGGCGTGTTTTGGAACGTCGGCCGCATCTTCGCCACGGCCGCCATCGTCTGGGCGGCGGGCTCACTGCGGAACGACTATCATCTGGCCCCCAGCGCCGCGTGGGGCTGGTCACTGGGCCTCGGGGCCGCCACCCTCGTGCTGCTCGGCATCTACCACTTCTTCATGCTGCCGACGGGCTCGATCGCCGCGCGGCCGGAGAGCGTGAGCGCGGTGGCCCGCACTTTCGTCGACACCTGGGTGGACTTCCTGCGGAAGGAAAAGATTTTCGGCATGCTGATGTTTGTGTTTCTCTTCCGCTGTTCCGAGGGCTTGCTGCTGGTCGAGGGGCCGCTGTTTCTCCAGGCGTCGACCGCCGTCGGCGGGGTCGGTCTGTCGTTGAAGGAAAAGGGCCTCATCGACGGCACCATCAGCACGTTTGTCAGCCTGTTCGCGGGGCTGATCGGCGGGGCGTTCATGGCCCGATTCGGCCTGAAACGAAACACCCTCTTCTTCATGGCGCTCTGCCTGAACGTCCCGCATCTGACCTTCGTGGTGCTTTCCCAGTTGGCCGGACCGGGCCACACCCTTTCGCTCTGGACGGTGGGCACCTTGGTCACCATCGAGAAGTTCGGCTACAGCTTCGGGTTCGTGGCGAACATGCTGTACATGATGCAGCAGATTTCGCCGGGCAAATACCACATGACGCATTACGCGTTCGCCAACTCGCTGATGAACCTGATGCTGGTGCCGACACAGATGATCAGCGGACCGCTGGCGGATCATTTCGGCTACAAAACCTATTTCATCGTGGTGATGTTTGCCGCCATCCCGTCCGTGCTGGCCGCATGGTTTGCGCCTTTCCCGCGGAAGTTCGGCGCGGATGCCACGGTGCCCGCCGCACCCTGAAGTTTCTTCGCGCGACTGTCGTTTGGCGCCGCCGGCCGGCTGCGCGGCCTTTGCATTTGCGCGGGTTGCGCAATTGACGCATCCTGACTCATCTTGTCCTACCCCACTCGCTCCCTACGCCGGCTGGCTGGTCTCAGCGCCTTGGTCGCCGGCTTTACCCTGAACGCCTTCGCCACCGCCGAAAAGCTCACGCTCAACGACCGCGGCTACTTCGAGATGACCGGCCTGAACGTCATGCTCGGCAGCGATTACTATCCCGAGGGACACCAAGGCGGCGTCGGCATCATCCAGAACGGCCTGCGGACGGCCACCAATGGCGACCTGCGCCTCGAACCGACGCCCGGCCAGTGGCAGCCGATCCCGAAAACCGGCAAACGCACCGTGGACAACGAGCTCCAGGAGCTCCGCTTGCGCCTGCAATACCCGGACGAGAAGAACAACCGCCAGGGTTTCAATCCCATCGACTATCCCGACCTGAAGCTGGCCTATACCGTGCGGGTCGTTCCGGCCGGCGGTTCCGCCTTCCGCATCTTTGTTGATCTCGACGCCCCTCTGCCGGCGGAATGGGTGGGCAAGGTCGGCTTCAACCTCGAGCTGTTCCCCGGCTACCTCTTCGGCAAGTCCTATTCCTTTGGCCGGGAGTTTGGCGGCTTCCCGCGCCAGGCCAACGGGCCGGGAGCCCTGACCGACGGCGACTACCAGATGGAAGCGCTGGGCCATGGGCGGCAACTCACCATCGCGCCGGACTCCGACCGCCAACGCATGACCATCGAAGCGGTGCAGGGCGGCGAACTCGCCCTGCTCGACGGCCGCGCGCAGCACAACAACGGCTGGTTTGTGGTACGCTCCCTCATTGCCGCCGGCGCCACCAAGGAGGCCATCGAGTGGCTGGTCACGCCGCAGGTGATTCCGGACTGGAAAGCCGAGCCGGTCATCCAGATCTCCCAGGTGGGCTACCACCCGAAGCAGCCCAAGGTGGCCGTCATTGAACTCGATCCCCATGACACCGTGGTGAAACCGGTCGTGCTTTATCGCACGGCGGCAAACGGCGGTCTCGAGAAAGTCCTCGAGCAGCTGCCGAAGGACTGGGGCCTGTTCCTGCGTTCGCATTACCTGCAGTTCAATTTCACCCAGATCGAACAGCCCGGGCTCTACGTGCTCGGCTATGGCGATATACGCTCCGCCGCGTTCCCGATCGATGCGCGGGTTTTTGACCGGAATGTCTGGCAGCCCACGCTGGAATATTTTCTGCCGGTGCAAATGTGCCACATGCGGGTGAACGACAACTACCGGGTCTGGCACGGACTCTGCCACGCGGACGACGCGCTCATGGCACCCGTCAATCACAATCATTTTGACGGTTACCGCCAGGGTCCGTCGACGCTCACCAAATTCCAGCCCGGCGACCATGTGCCCGGACTCGACCGCGGCGGCTGGCACGACGCCGGTGACTATGACCTGCGGGTCGAGTCGCAGGCGGACACGGTGCACGGCCTCGCCCTTGCGTGGGAGCTGTTCCACCCGACTTTCGACAACACCACGATCGACGAGGTCACGCGCACCGTCCAATTGCACCGGCCCGACGGCAAACCCGACATCCTCCAGCAAATCGAGCACGGCGTGCTGTCGATCGTCGGCGGCTACAATTCCATGGGCCGGCTCTACCGCGGCATTCAGGACGCCTCGCTCCACCAGTATACCCATCTCGGCGATGCGCACGACATGACCGACAATCTCGTCTTCCATGACGACGCGCAGGGCACCGCAATGAAGATTCTCGCCGATGCGGCGGTGCACGGCTCGCAGGCCGAGCCAGAAATTCCCGGCCTGCCTCCGCTCGGCTCGCCGGGTTCGGCCGACGACCGCTGGGTCTTCACCGAGGAGAATCCCGACCGCGAGCTCAACACGGCCGGCGGGCTGGCGGCGGCGGCGCGGGCGCTGAAGGGCTTCAACGACCCGCTGGCGGACGACTGCCGGCGGATCGCCGTGGAATTGTGGCACAAGGCCGGCAAGCCGCGCTTCCCGTTGTCGCGGCTTGAACCGGCCATCGAACTTTTTCAGACCACCGGGGAAAAACAGTACGCCGATGTCATCGTGTCCTTCGCCGACGAAACCAGGGTGGGCAATCATCCCGATCCCGAGGAGGAGGATCTCCTCGTCGCTTCCCGTCGCAACCGCGCCGCGTGGCTCGGGGCGCGCTCGCTGTTGCTCATCAAGGATCCGGTTTACACCGAAAAGATCCGGACTGCGCTCCGCGCCTATCGCAAACAAGTCGATGCCCTGGGAAAAGAAACGCCCTACGGCGTGCCCTACAAGCCCGACATCTGGGGCGCGGGCTGGGAGATTCAGCGCTTCGGCGTCGAGGAATATTACCTGCACACCGGTGCGCCGGATATTTTCCCCACCACTTACCTGCTGCAAGCGCTGGACTTTGTCCTCGGCTGCCACCCCGGATCCAACACCGCCTCGTTCGTTTCCGGCGTCGGCGCCAAGTCGATGACCACCG
This sequence comes from Opitutia bacterium, assembly GCA_037446975.1. GTDB lineage: Bacteria > Verrucomicrobiota > Verrucomicrobiia > Opitutales > Opitutaceae > Lacunisphaera. Next base: position 34,239 of record JBBIHQ010000026.1, on the reverse strand, counting down.
CCTATGGCAACAACCGCGCCGACTGGTCGTATATCCCCGGCGGCATCGCCTCCGGCACCGCGCTCATCCGGCCGGATTATCCCGAGCTGCTCGACTGGCCGTTCCTCTGGCAGCAGGGCGAATACTGCCTGGGCCATCCGACGTCCGATTACCTCTTCCTCGTGCTGGCCGCGCAGCAGGTGCTGAAGGAGTAAGCGGCTCTTCGCGGGATGAATGGTCCGGCCGCCCCTGGCCGGACGGCTTTGCCGTCCACGGGGGACCGGATTCCTCGCCACGATCTTTTCGGAACCGCCGCCGTATTTCTTCCTTTTCGTTTCGCAGGTTTCGTGTGTTTCGTGGTTAGCTGATTTTTCATGCCTGCCGCAACAACGCCCAACGCCTTCCGCCGGTACATCTGGCCGCTTTTTCTGCGGCATCGCTGGCTGCTGCTCGGTGCGCTGCTGCTCAACGGCATCCACGGGGCCGCCATCGCCCTGCAAAATCTCGTGCCGAAATGGCTGTTTGCCGAGGTGCTGGAAAAACCCGGCCTGTCGCTGACCGAGCGCTGGCAGCGGCTGGGCTGGTTGATCGCCGGGTTTCTCGTCATCTCGCTGATCGCGCGCATGGCGGCGTGGCACGCGGGTTACCGGCTCTTCACCTGGGTGCGCGAGCGGGTGGTTTTTGCCCTGCGCGGCCAGTTCTTCCGGCACGTCAACCACCTCTGCCTGCGCTTCCACGGCGAGCACCCGTCAGGCGAACTCTTCAGCTACCTTTTCGGGACGCCCCTCAACAACGTCATGCAGTTCTTCCAGCATACGTCGATGAACGTGCCGGGCGCCATCGTCACCGTGGTGACAACCCTGGGCATGTTCTGGCAATGGGACTGGCTGGTCGCCACGGTGCTGATGACCACCTCGTTCGCCAGCGTGGCCTTGATGATCCGCGCCCGTGAGAAGATGCAGAAGATCAACCGGGATTTCCAATCCGCCGAGGGTGACATCAGCGGCCGGGTCGCCGATCTGTTGCGCGGCAACAAGGCGGTCAAGCTGTACGCGATGGAGGATCAGGTGGCGGAAGACTTCGACCGCCAGGCGCTGGTCATCGGCCGCAAGTCCTACGAACGGGACGTGCTCAGCCACATCGAGTACATGAAGCAGGAGACCTTCGGTTATTTCTGTTATGCCGCGTTGCTGGCCGCCTGCACCTGGCGCTACTTGGGTGGACACATCGACCTTGGCACGGTGGCGGCCTGCCTGGCGTCGTTCATCGGCCTCAATTATCCCATTCAGGTGCTCTTTCAGGCCTTCAGCCTGTGGGGTGGCGCTGAAGCGTCGATCAACCGGATCGGTGCCGTGCTCGACACGCCCAGCACGACACCCGACCCCGTGGGACCGGCGAAATCAGTTCCGGCCGGCGCCGGGATCGTTTTTGAAAATGTCAATTTCGCCTATGTGCCCGGCCAACCGGTCCTGCGCCATCTGTCGCTCACCATCCCGCGCGGCCAGCGTCTTGCTCTCGTCGGTCCCTCGGGCGCGGGCAAGAGCACCCTCGCCCAGCTCCTGCTCCGGCTTTACGACCCGCAGACCGGGATGGTGCGCCTCGGGGGCGTGGACCTGCGGCAGTTCGAGGCTGGCGACCTGCGCAAACAGTTCGGGGTCGTCCCCCAGGATCCCTTTATTTTCCGGACCACGATGCGCGACAATGTCCGGGTGGCCAAGCCCGACGCCTCCGATGCCGCGATTCGCCGGGCCTGTGAACTGGCCAACGCGTGGGAATTCATTGCCCGCCTCCCCGGGGGGCTCGATTCGCGCGTCGGCGAGGGCGGTTCTTCGCTCTCCGGCGGCCAGCGCCAGCGACTGGCCATTGCCCGCGCCCTGCTCGCCGAACCGCAGTGTTTCATCTTCGACGAGGCCACGAGCGCGCTCGACACGCTCAGCGAACAGTTGATCCAGGAGGCCATCGAGAAAAATCTCGGCGGGCGCACGGTCATCTTCATCGCCCACCGGCTCGCCACCGTGAAGAATTGCGAGCGGTTGCTTGTGATTGCCGACGGGCGTATCGCCCAGGACGGCACGTATCACGAGCTCGTCAGCCAGCCCGGTTTGTTTCAGGATCTGGTCCAAGGCCAGTCGTTGCGCGAGTAACCTGAAACCTCGGCGCCAACGCGGTTTTGTTTCGCCCCTTGCCGCACCGGCCGGCCAACCTATAACACCGCCCGTGGACCCTTACGCCAAGGCTCGCGAACTGATTGATGCCGCCCACGCGGCCGACCCCAAGCGGGAAGCCGACGGCCGTCCGGCGGAACTGATCTACGCCGGGAGGATGGAGGCGTGGGTCGGTCGGTTGGTCCCGGAGGTGTCGCCGCTCCTGCGCCTCGCCGCGCGCTGCCAGCACCTGGAGCGCTGGAGCGTACCGCGCACGACGTTTCCCGACGGCAAGGCCGGCTATCTGGCCTGGCGCCGCTCGCTTTATGTGAAACAGGCCGCCCGGGCCCGGGAGCTTCTGCTCACGGCTGGTGTCATTGCCGCCGAGGCGGATGAAGTTTCCACTTGGGTTTCCAAGACCGGGCTTAAGCGCAATCCCGGCACACAGGCACTGGAGGATGCGGCCTGCCTCGTTTTTCTGGAGAACGAGATCGGAGCCTTCGCGGCGCAGCATGCCGCCTACCCATCGGAGAAATTTGTGGATATCCTGAAAAAAACCTGGCGCAAGATGAGCCCCGCCGCGCAGCAAGCCGCCTTGGGCTTGAACCTGCCACCGGCGATTGCCGCGCTGGTCCGCGCAGCGCTAATTTAGCCAAATCAACCCGGGATGCTTCGGGGATCAGCGGGTTCGCCTGCGCTGTTTCTACAGGGCGCAATCAAGGCCGCGGCCCGGCGGTCATCCAAACGGCCTTTTCCGCGAAATTTACGGCGCAGGATGCCTCGCCTGGCTTTGCATGCTCGCTTGCCGTGTCGGCCCCGGCCAACTCTAATGGCTCGCCGTGGCCTCCTCTTCCCGTAACACGCCGGCTCTCCGCTGGCGCTGGCTGCTGCCGGTGGCCGCGCTGGTGGCCGCATTCCATTTCTCGTCCTTCGGCACGGCTCTCGACTGGGGCTTCTTTGACACCGCCAGCCGTCATCCCCTGCGGTCACCGCCGCTGCCGGCCAATTCGGCGCTGGTGCTGATCGACGAGAACACGATGTCGGCAATGAGCGCGCTTGGCGTGCGCTGGCCGTTTCCCCGTGGGATCTTTGCGCAGCTTATCTGCGGGCTGCAACAGTCTGGCGCCGCCCGGATCGTGGTGGACTCCACTTTCTTTGAGGAATCCAATGCCCCGGCAGAAGATGCGCTGCTGGCCTCGGTGGCGGCAGCCGCGCCGACCGTCGTGCTTGCTTGCACCAAAGAACGGCCGCCGGTTTTCTGGCCCAAGGAATTCGTCGCCGCCCATCCGCGGTTCTTCACCAAGCCCCGCACCGGGCTGACCGATCTTGGCGGCGAGCGCGAGACCGTCACCCGATTCTATGCGGCCCCGGGATCGCTGGCGGCCGCGGTCTTCGACCCGCCGGCGGCGAGCCCGGGCGGCCTGTTGCGCTGGCATGGCGGGCTCAAGGAGCTTGGAGCCAAAGGCGTGCCCGTCCTCTCGGCGGTCCAGTTTATCGCGGCCGGCCGGCCGATTGTCGAGCGGCTCAGCGCCGCGGCGCCCGATCTTGAACCGGAAAAGATCGCCGAGGCTCTTGCGGCCGAGCCCGTGTTGACGGGCGCGGTGGCGGATTCCGTCCGCGGCCGCGTGGTGTTTGTCGGCTCCAACGCCAGCGGCACGTTCGATTTCAAAGAGCTGCCCGTCGGTCAGGTTGAACCCGGCCTGTTGCTGCATTGGACTGCATGGTCGAATTTGTCCGCGGGTGGTTTCATCACCGCGGTGCCGCGCGCCGGCGTGCTGCTCGTGGCGTTGCTCGTGGCGGGCGCCATCATCGGCGCCGGACGAAAGCGGCTTACGCTCGCCGTGCCCGTGGTGGTGGCCAGTGTTTTTGCCGTGCTTCTTCTGGTTGGCTCGTATGCCGCGCTGTCGGCCGGCTGGTTTTTGCCCCCCGCCACCCCGCTGGCCGCCATCACCCTGACGCTGCTGGGGGTGATCGCCGAAAGTTTCTGGGCCGAACAGGCACGCAAGCGTGAGATCCAGTCCATGTTTGGCGCCTACGTCGATCCCGGGGTCGTGGCGCAGTTGGTCCGCGATCCGGATTCCATCAATCTCGGTGGCGAGCGTCGCGAGGCCACCGTGTTTTTCTCCGACCTCGCGGGCTTCACTGATCTGTCGGAAAAGCTGAAGGACCGGCCCGAGTTGATGGTCGAGGTGGTCAACGCTTACCTGGACGAAACCAGCGAGTGCCTGCTCAATCACGGCGCCTATGTGGACAAATACATCGGGGATGCCGTCATGGCGGTCTTTGGTGTCCCACAGGCCTTGCCGGATCACGCACTGGCCGCCTGCCAGGCCGCATTACGCGCCCAGAAGCTGATCGCCGGCATCAACGCCCGTTATGCCGGGAGCGTCGGCGTCCGGCTGGCCGTTCGCATCGGACTCAACACCGGCGACCTGATTGTCGGCAACGTCGGTTCCTCGCGAAAAAAGAACTACACGGTGATGGGCGACACGGTGAATCTGGCCTCCCGGCTGGAAGGAGCCAACAAGGCTTTTGGCACCGGCATTCTAATCGGGCACGAAACCGCACTCCGGGTCCAAGGGCGGCTCGCGACGCGACCGCTGGCCCGGTTACGGGTGAAGGGCAAGGACGAGGCGGTCGAGGTCCACACGGTGCTCGCGCCTCTTGACGAACTTTCGCCCCGTGAACGCGAATTCCTTGAGGCTTATCGCTCCGGCTTCGACGCCTACGTCAAAGCGCGGTTCGGCGAGGCCGCTGCCGCCTTGGCCAAGGCGGATGGAATAATGTCTGGTGACTTGACCACGGCGCGGTTGCGGGACGAGTGTACCCGGTATTCACTAACTCCGCCGCCGGCCGACTGGGAACCGATCCTAACCCTGGAATCCAAATGAAACCACGCCCTGCATTCCGCCTCTGGCCGGCCGCGCTTTTGCTCGCCACCGTGGTAGTGGCCGAAGCCGCGCTGACGCCGGGCGGCACCGCCTACACCAAACGTTACAAGACCACCCTCCTCGCCGAACCGTCGCCGATGGCCTCGCCCACCGGCGAGCTGGCTTTCGGCCGGCAGCTCAAAATCGTTGAAATGAAAGGCAACTGGCTGCGGGTCAGTGACGGCCCGACCGGCGGCTGGGTTTTTGCCGGCAGTCTGACCGACAGCAAGCCAGCCGAAACCAAGGGCGCCGACGGCAATGTGCTTCTCGCCAGCGCCACTACCGCGACCGCCGCCAATCGCCCGCTTTCCGAAGAAGCCAACGCCTACGCGGCACGGCGCAACCTCGGCTCCGCCCGCGTCGACCTCGACTGGCTGCAGGCGCAATGCAAGGGCGTCACCGCCGCTGATGTGGACGCTTTTCTGAAAGCGCAGAAGAAGGGAGAATACCAATGAGAACCCGAGCGCTCCTCCTCTTTGCGTTGGTGTTCCTGGGTGGATCAACCGCGTCCGCCCAATTCGGTTTTCTCAAGGATGCCGTGGATGCCGTGAAGGACAATCCGCTGAAGAGCAACAATAGCACGACGAACGACACATTGAAAGCCGCCGGGCAGTTCGGAAAAGGTATTGCCGGCATTGGACCCGAGGAGGAAAAGAAGATCGGCGATTCCGTCGCGCTTGAGATCGTGGGCAAGTATGGCGGCTTGGTCCGCGATGCGGCCGTTCTGCACCGCGTGAATTTGGTGGGCCGCGCTCTCGCCCGCTATTCCGACCGGCCGGAGCTCAACTGGCGGTTCGGTGTTCTGAACTCCGATTCGGTCAACGCGTTTTCCGCCCCGGATGGCTGGGTGTTCATCACCCGGGGGCTTTACACGCTCGCCAAGGATGACGACACGCTCGCTGGAATCCTCGGCCACGAAATCGCCCATATTACCGGCCGGCACGCATTGAAGATTGTCGAGAACAGCAATAAACTTTCCGGCGGCCTCGGGATTTGGGCATCGACAAATCAAAAGGTCGGCAATGTCCAGGCACAGCTGAAACAGTTCGACATCAGCATCGACAAGATCACCAGCACCCTTTTCGAGTCCGGTTATGCCCCCGGCAAGGAATACGAGGCGGACAAGGACGGCCGCAACTTGGCGAGCGTCACCGGGTACGCTCCCGGCGGTCTGCGTTCGGTGTTGGTGCAGCTGCAGCGACGCGGCGGAGACAACAAGAAGGTCTTTTCCACCCACCCGCCGCTGGCTGAACGGATCAAGCGCCTGCCTGACGAGCCCGCGCCGCGGCCCCAGTCAACCGGCTAGCTTGCCGCCGTCCGTCAGGACAATTCCACCACGCATGTTCAAAAAGACCGTTCTTGTTCTTGCCGTCCTTCTGGTTGCCGCGCAGTTCATCCGTCCAGCGAAGAACCTCGGCGCCGTTGTCGGGCCCAACGACCTCAACGCCAAATATCCGGTGCCGCCGGCGGTGAAAACCCTGCTGGCCCGCGCCTGCTATGACTGCCATTCCAACCACACCCGTTATCCCTGGTATGCCGAGGTGCAGCCCGTCGGCTGGTGGCTGAGCCAGCATGTCAATGACGGCCGCCGGCATCTGAATTTTTCGGAATTTGGCGCCTACCCGGAGAAGCGCGCGGCCAAGAAACTGGAACAGGTTTCCGACGAAGTGGATCAACACACGATGCCGCTCAGTTCCTATACCTGGGTGCATGCCGACGCGCGGCTCACTTCCGCCGAGACGAAGCTGTTGGTCGATTGGGCGGATTCGCTTCACGACAAGATCAACGGACCTTAGGTTACGGTCGTAATCCCCCATGCATCCGATCAACCTGAAGGAGAAGCTTGAGAAATTCTCCGAGCACTGGAGTCCGAAAATCATCGCCGAGTTGAACGGCCAGCACGTGAAGCTGGTCAAGGCGCTTGGGGAATTTCCGTGGCACCAGCATGCGCAGGAGGACGAGCTGTTCCTCGTCGTGCGCGGCCGGTTGCGCATGGAATTTCGCGAACGCACGGTCGTTTTGCGGGAAGGCGAGATGCTGGTGGTGCCACGCGGCGTCGAGCACCGCCCGGTGGCGGAGGAAGAAGTCCATCTGCTGCTCTTCGAGCCGGTGTCGACGGTAAACACCGGAAGTGCGGGCGGGGCTTACACCGTGGCCCGGCCCGGTTGGCTCTAACCGGCCGGCGGGTCGCCCGGCCGCAAAAACACGGACGGGAGCCGGATCCCCCGCCTTTCCTCCAGCAGGCGCCCGACGGTCCGCGTGAACTGCTCCACGTTGTACGGTTTTGGCACGATGGCCTGAAAACCGTAATCGCGGAAATTGGCCATGACCGGATCGCTGGAATAGCCGCTAGAGACAATGGCCAGCACCTCCGGGTCTCTCTGGCGCAACTGTTCGATCGTTTCCCGGCCGCCCAATCCGCCGGCGATGGTAAGATCGAGGATGAGCAGATCATAGGGCCGGCCGGCGTTCCGCGCATTGTCAAATTCGCGGATGGCGCCTTCCCCATCAACCACGGCGGTCACCTCGAGGCCCATCCGCCGCAAGATCAGCGAACCCAAGTGGCGGATGCTTTCCTCGTCGTCCATCAGAAGCACCCGAAGGTGCGCCGGCGGGCTTTTCCCCGCGGGCTGGACCACCGGCATCGGCGGCGTCGACGGTTCGGCCGCGGGCAGCCAGAGGCGGAAGGTGGCGCCCTTTCCCGGCGCCGATTGGACTTCGATCAAGCCCCGGTGCTTTTTGACAATGGAATAGACCGTGGCGAGCCCCAGGCCGCCGATATGCTTGGTGGCAAAGTACGGGTCAAAGATCCGGGCCAGATTCTCGGCGCTGATGCCTTCGCCGGTATCGATCATTGAAAGCCGGACGTAACGGCCGGCCGCCAGTCCGTCCTTTGCTCCCCCGGCAATCTCGTCGTTGGCCAGCAGCACGCGGATTTCGCCGCCCTTCGCCATGGCCTGCTTGGCGTTGCGCATGAGGTTTTGGATCGCCTGCGCGATCTGGCCGCGGTCGGCATTGACGCTCCAAAGCGCCGGCGGCACATCATATTCGCAACGCACATTGGAGCCGTGCAGCACCAGCTCGGTCGCCTCATGAATCAATCCGGGCAGGGAGATCGACTCGCACACCGGATCGCCGCCCTTGGCAAAGGTCAGCAGTTGCTGGGTCAGGTCCCGGGCGCGGCGGCCCCCACGTTCAATCTCGCGGAGGCAATCGCCCACGAGGGTCATGGCGACCTTGTCGAGCATCGCAATCGAAGTGTAACCCAGGATGCCGGTCAGCACGTTGTTGAAATCGTGCGCGACGCCGCCGGCCATCTCCCCCAGCGACTCCAAACGCACGGCGCGTTGCACTTCAGCCTCCATTTGCGCCTGCCGCTCCATTTGCGCGCGGAGTTGCTCCGTCTGGCGCTGGACCTGCCGGCGCAACGCTGCGATCCAGCCAAACCCCAACAGCGTCAAACCGGCCAGAATGGCCATTACAACGAGGGCGCGTTGCACCGTCCACAGACGCGCCTTTTGGTAGACCGTTATGTCGGCCGGCGTGCGAAGCAGCAGCTGAAATCCGCGCATCTGGCGCGAATCGTCAAATTCCAGCCGATAAATGCCCGTCAGCTCCAAGCCCGTGCCCACGGCCAGATCCAGCGGAGTTGCATGAGGCCTGCGTTCCAGGACGGCTTCGAACATGGTGTTGCCCGCTTGCATGGTCAGGCGGCTGTGCCCGGGCCGATCTAGTTTGTCGACCAAGGTGCCACGCACCCGCACCAGCCTTGAATCGTTGCCCAGGGATAACAGCGCGGGATCCTCGATGGCCAGCGGCGCCGGGGCCGGGCCGGGGCCGGCCTTGCGATAGATGGCCTCCCGCAAGACCGTGCGCACGCCTTCCCGGCCGAGGATTCCCACCGCTTCAATCCTGTCTCCTGGTGCCACGGGTTCGGTCTCATGGCTGAGCATGAGAATTGCGGCGTTCCCATCCTGCACGTACACCGGGCCGCCAAGCACGGCATCGAGCACCACTCCGCTGATGCGCACCCGCGTCATTTCCTGCCGGGCGCTTAGCTGGTCCAAGTCCTGGACCGCACGAAGGGGGAGATTGTAGATGTTGGCCGGAGCGTCTTCCTCCAACGTGATATCCTGCAGGAAGGGAACCCGCAAAGTGACTCCGCTGATATGGCCGTCCGCGTCCGCATTGGTTTCGCAAACCCCGCGCACCCGAATGAGAGAACCGGGATTGGCGACAAAATTGACCGGGTTTTGCAGATGGCCGGTGAAATCGCCGTCCGGCGTGGTCACGTGAATCCAGCGCCAGTCGCCTTCGGAAACCGTGTCGCGGAGGAACCCGCGCAATTCCACCCATTGCCCTTCCTGCTTGCCCGTGAGGGCCTGCTCAAGCGTGATCAGCCGCGCGGGCGGATGGCTCAGTGATCCCAGGTCCGTGAAGTCTTCCATCTGGACCGCCGGGGCAAACTGGTCCGCTTGGGTCACGCCCTTGATCCGGAAGTATTTGTCGAAGCGGATCGGGCCGGTCTTCGCCCGGTCAAAATAGACGCGCACGCAACCCGTGACATCCAGCAGATAGAAAAACCCGAAGTTTCCCTCGGGGATCGACCAGACAACCACGCCGCGGAGATCAACCGCCTTTCTCTTGGCTGCTTCCCCGGCGCTGAGTTCGCGGATCTGCGCCACCGTGGTCAGCGTTGGATTTTCCGCCACCGTCGGGGTGGTGGCCGCCTTTGGGACCGGGCGAAAGAGCGCGGGATCAATCACCCATCGGCCGCTGGAGATGTCCACCTGTCCGACCGCCTCCACCTCGGTCCCATTTGGCAGGCGCTGCTGCTGAATCGAGCGGAGGTTAACCTGCCCTGTCTCATCGCGCACGGTCATGGCTGTCCCCACGTGTTGGGCTATGACTTCCCCGCGCACGCGCACCCTTGAGCCCACCGGCTTCTCATAAAGCTCGTTGATCGGCGTGGCCGGGAGGTCGAATTGTTCGTTGTTTTGGAGCGTGCCCAGCACCTGCAGTCCGCTTTGGCGCCCCACCCAGAATTCAATGGTGGAGTCCGTCTGGGTCGGGTCGAATTTTCTGGAGTAGAGTCCCGTGACACGCACGAAGTCTCCCCGCCAATCGGGTATGGCCTTCGGGTCATCCGGTTTGACCCAGCAAACGACCGGCCGGTTTTCGACAATCAGAATCAACCGGACGTGGTTGTCGTCGTTCTTCTGCTGGCTGTCGACAAAGCCCTCCGTCATCGAGATCCGGCCGTGAAACGCTGCCAGGTCGTTGATCCGGCCGCGCGTGTCGAGTGGCACCACGGGAACATCCTCTTCCAAAACCCGAACGGCCACATCTTTTGCACACAGGCCTTTGTTGGGGGTCAATTTCCCCTCGATCAGCACCCGTTCACCCGTTTTGAGCGGCGGCGGATCGCTATCGAGCAGCAAGTAGGTCGCGACGCCGTTTTGTTCGAGCCACAGCATGCTGAAACCCGGGTCGAAATAGCTGATCCGTCCTTCGACCCGCAACGGCTGCGGGCGGTTTTTTTCCACCGAAGACAGTTTCCAGACATCCTGCAGGTCCGTGATGGCCGGCGGTGTTTCCCCGGCGCTCAAACCCGGAGCGGGCCACAGCAATACCAACAGCAAGGCGATGACCAGCTTGGATCGGGTTCGCCCCGCAGGGAAGCCTGCCTTGCCTTTGCCGCGGTAATTGGGCGGAAGCGAATTCACGGGGTAACGGAGTTCCCGAGGTTACTGATCCGCGTATTTTCCCGCAAGAGTTGTTTCGTCAACCCAAGGTCCGCGGTTTGCTCGTTTCGCTCTGCCATTGCACCGGCCGCGGGGGCGCACCACTGTCCGCGCCAATCCCTTTGCGTCATGAAGATCTCCCGCCCCCTTCGCAGTCTGCTGGGTCCGGCCTCCGCGGTTAACCCGGGCTGCCCATAGGCTTCTGGCAAGACCGATGACCATGGAAAACCCCGCCCGCAATCCGCCGCGCCCGTGGCACTGGATCCCAACGCTTTATTTCGCCCAGGGTGTTCCCTATGTCGTCGCAATGACCGTCTCGGTTGTGATGTATAAGAATCTCAAGGTCTCCAATACCGACATCGCACTCTACACGGGCTGGCTGTATCTGCCTTGGGTCATCAAACCATTTTGGTCCCCGCTGGTGGATCTTTACGGAACCAAGCGCCTTTGGATCGTCGGTCTGCAATTGGTGGTTGGCGCCGCGCTGGGCCTGGTGGCGCTGACCGTGCCCGGGCCGCTGTTCTTTCGCGCCACGCTCGCCGTCTTCTGGTTGCTGGCCTTCAGCTCCGCGACCCATGATATCGCAGCCGACGGTTTCTACCTGCTTGCGCTGCCCGCGCATCAGCAGGCGGCGTTTGTCGGCGTACGCAGCACCTTTTACCGCCTGGCGACGATCGCCGGACAAGGTGGGTTGGTTTATCTGGCCGGTGTGTTTCAGGCTGCTTCCGGTGGGGTCGTGCGCGCGTGGGCCTGGGTCTTTGTTCTGGCGGCCGGCCTCTTTCTGCTGCTGGGCCTTTATCATTGGGTGGTGCTGCCGCGGCCGGCAACCGACTGCGCGGCCGCGCGGCCGCCGCCGCTGGTGGCCGGTTATCGCGCCGTTTTTGGCGCATTCTTTCGCAAGAAGGGCATCGGGGTGATTCTCGCTTTCCTGCTTCTCTACCGCTTCGCGGAAGCCCAGCTGCTCAAGCTGGTCACGCCGTTCCTGCTGGATGAGCGGAGTCTCGGCGGGCTCGGCCTGACGACCCAACAGGTAGGTGTGGCCTACGGCACCGTCGGGATTATCGCCCTGACGTTGGGCGGGCTGGCCGGCGGCTTGGTAATTTCCCGCTACGGACTGAAGCGGCTGCTGTGGCCGATGCTTCTCGCGATGTATGTGCCCAATGTCGTTTTCATTGTTCTGGCCACAACCCAACCGTCGGACCTTTTCGTGATCAGCGGAGCGCTCGCGTTCGAGCAATTCGGCTACGGCTTTGGTTTCACCGCCTATCTGCTCTACATGATGCTGGTTGCCGAGGGCGAGCACCGGACCGCGCATTACGCCATCTGCACGGGCTTCATGGCCCTGGGCATGATGTTGCCGGGTATGGCGGCCGGCTGGATCGAAGACCACCTTGGCTATGTGAATTTTTTTCTCTGGGTCTGCCTGGCAACCGTTCCCTCCTTTGTCGCCACGGCGCTGATCAAGGTTGACGGAGCTTTCGGGAAGAAGACAGCTGCTGCCGCACGTCCGTGATGAACCGTTCCCACTGGAACGCCGGACCGGGGTCGGTTTTATTGGCCTGAATGTGGTAGTGGCCCAGGATGCCGTGGTAGCTGGCCAGGGTTTTATCCGGAAGCTTGCCGGTGATCAGCCGGCCGGCAAGATTGCACGGGTAGGCGCATCTGATCCGGGGGAAAACCCGGCAAAGCGTGGCCGTGAGCCGGGTGAGGGCCGCATACTGTTCCGGTGTGAAATCGTACTGGACCAATGGGTGGCCCTGCAAGGTTCCCCGCACCGGCGCCGGCCGCGCCGGCCGGCCAACGAAACCCCGCGTGTGAATCCCTGGATCGCGAATCCTTGCCGGCACCGCGAGGATCGTGCCGCCCGCTTTCTCCCGGCGATACCAGAGGCTGAGCGGCTCCGCCGCGTCGGGCGGATACGCCCCGATGTTGGCGATTTCTATGCCGATGGAACGGTCGTTGGAGCTCGTCGCATGCAACGCCCGTTCCTGCAGGTCGAGGGTCTGGTAGACTGTGCCATCCACATCGAGGAGGAAATGGACGCTCAAACCGCGCTGCTGTTGCAGGACGTTGAAACAGATCTTGCTGAGGCCGCACACGTCGTAATGCAGGACGAATTGGTCGACCACCTTTTGCAGGGCCGGCAGGTCCCAGCCGCGCTGTTGCACCCGGGCGATTTCCGCCGGGCCAAGTCCGCCTTGTCGCGGGGCAAATACGCGCCCACCTTGATAGGCGTCATATCCGCCCGGATCCTGCCAGGTGATAACCCGCGTGCCGGTGTGAAAACGTTGCCCTGCCACAATGATCTCGTCTTCTGCTCGGGCCACCGCGGCTGGCGGTTGCGGCAGCGACGGCACGGATCGGCAACCGGCGAGCAGGATCAGCCCGCCGGCGGTCGCGGCGGCCACGCCGCGCACCCGGCGGCTATTTTGCGACGACGGGCGGAAACCCATTTTTTCGCAGGGCACGATACAACGTCCGGATATGCGCATGGTCGCGGGTCTCGACCGTGCAGATGGCATTGACGGCAGAGATGTCGGGGCCGCTGAAGGCCCGGTCGTGTTCGATGTCCTTGAAGCTGGCTCCGGACTCGGCGATGACCCGCGACAACGCGGCCAGGCCGCCCGGGCGGTCGCTGATGACCACGGTAAACCGGGTCATGCGACCATCGTGCACCAAGCCCTTTTCGATCACCCGGCTCAGGATTGCCGGATCAATGTTCCCGCCGCAGACGACGAGAACGACCTTCTTGCCCCGCAAGCCCGGCAATTGCCCGGACATCATCGCGGCGAGAGGCGTGGCCGCGGCGCCCTCGACGACCGATTTTTCCAGTTCGACCATGCGGAGAATCGCCAGCGCGATCCAGTCCTCGGTCACCCGCACAACCTGATCCACGTGCTTCCGGGCCAGCGCAAATGCCGTGGTCCCAACCGTGAGCGTGGCCAGGCCGTCGGCCAACGTGGGTCGGCGCGGAACCAAGACCGGCCGGTCCGCCCGTAGAGCGGCGGTTAAATTTCCCGTCGCGGTGCTCTCCACTCCGATGATTTTCACGCGCGGTCGCCGTGATTTAACGGCCAGGGCGACTCCCGCGATCAGTCCTCCTCCTCCCACCGGGCAGACAATGGCATCAACCTCCGGCACCTGCTCCAAGATTTCCAGCCCAAGCGTGCCCTGCCCGGCAATGATCTCCGGCGAATCAAATCCGTGAATGTAGGTCAGGCCCTGCGTGGCCACGAGGGTGTCCGCGTGGGCCCGGGCTTCCGCGAAATCATGTCCGCAGCTGATCACGGTCGCTCCGATCCGCCGGCAGGTGCTCACCTTGATGAGCGGCGCGTAGTCGGGCATCACCACCGTGACCGGGATGCCGAGCAGCTTTCCATGGTACGCGAGTCCGAGCGCATGATTGCCGGCTGAAGCCGCAATCACACCCCGTTTCTTTTGCCCGGCGGACAGGCGGAGGAGCGCATTTCGCGCCCCGCGTTCCTTGAAGGAACCCGTGCGCTGCAGGTTGTCGAGTTTGCAGAAGATCCGCGCGCCGGTGATTTCCGACAGCGGAATCGACTCCGGACATGGGGTTACGACCACGCCGCCGGCGATGCGCCGGCGCGCGGCTTGGATCTCTGCGAGGGTGACGGACGCCGATCGTTTGATCGTGCCGTTCTAGTTGCCTCGCCCACGGCGTGCAACAAAGATGCAGTCGGTGGTTCGCCCCGCCAGTTCTGCCGGCGAAATCCGGCGGCCCAGGACACCGGCCGATCCCGGCTGGCGAATAGCGTTGCCGTCAAAAGATAGTGGGATACAGAGCTGGTTTCCATCTAGCCGGAGTTTGTGGACGCTTGTCGCTGGCTGCCGGGCCACGACGGGCTCCGCTCCCGCCGGTCATCCATCCACGGCCCATCGACCATGTATCAGGTTACTTTCTCCGAGCAAAGCATGCGCGAGCTGAACCGGCTCGACAAACTGGCGCAGCTCGCGGCCATTGAGCCGATCAGCAAGATCCGGGCGACCGATCTCTCGCACCCGCGCGAGCCGCTGGGCAAGTTCCATCGCAACGGCAAGGACTATTACCGGCTGCGCGCCGGGGATTTCCGTTTCTATTTTGAGGTGCAGGGCCAGACCCTGCATACGCATTATATCCTGCACAAGGCCTCCCTGGAGGACTGGCTTTTCCGCATGAAATTGCCGGTGTCGGAACAACAACTCGTCGAGCAACACTCGAAATTCTGGAAATACCTGGAAGGTCTGACCAAGTAACCGCCGTCATGTCCGACCTCGAGCAGCGCGACAACCCCTACAACGTCACCCAGGCGAGCCGCATCTATTTCCTGCCGAATCTGATGACCGCGGGAAATCTCTTTTGCGGATTCTTGGCGGTCATCCGGTGCATCCAGGCGCGGCTCATCACCGATTCCGGTGAATATGCGGGGATCAATTCCGGGCTGACTTGGAGTGAGCTCTATACCCAGGCGGTCTGGCTCATTCTGGCCGCTGTCGTGTTTGATTCGCTTGATGGCCGCCTGGCCCGGATGGGAGGCCGGACCTCCCTGTTTGGTGCAGAGTTTGATTCGCTCGCCGATGTGGTCTCTTTTGGCATGGCGCCGGCCCTGATGGTTTTCTTCCTGATTCTGGCGCCCCGGGGCGAATATCACTGGTTTCGCGAGCTGGGTTGGATGATCGCTTTCGTTTACCTCCTGTGCGGCGCCGTACGGCTGGCCCGATTCAACGTGATCACCAACCCGCTGCTGCATCGCTCCGAGCTGGAGCTGAGCAAGGACTTTGTCGGTCTGCCCATTCCAGCCGCCGCCGGAACTGTCGCCACGCTTGTGCTGCTGCTGCTGAACATGTCGGCCAGCGCCCGGGAACTGCGCGAATTGACCCTCGCTCTGCCGCTCATCTTGATTCTGGTGTCGTTCCTCATGGTCAGCACGGTGCGTTACCCGAGCTTCAAGCAGATCAATTGGGAAACCAAAACCCGTTTTCGAACCTTTGTCGGTGTGTTCATTGCCGTCGTTGTCGTCTGGCGGCTGCAGGAGGTGTCGTTTTTCTTTCTTTTTCTCGCCTATATTTTTTACGGCTTGTTCGCCCACTACCAGCGTGGTGTCCGCCATGTGCAGATGCGCGCCCTACGCCGGAAAGTTGTGAAAATGAAGCAGGATAATTCCGAATAACTATTTTCTGTGAACAACCCGCCGGTTATCCCCTGTTATTCAGACCAGTCTCACCGTTCAAGCTTCCCGTCCTTTGCTCGGTAATCCGGCGGTTCTCCACAAACTCCCAGACCATAATAATACGGATACTTCCTTGTTGAATACCTTTCTAATCAGCCTTTGTTAGTAAAAGACACCTTAACGCCCCGCACGATGAAATTTAAGATCAACCGCGACCACTTCAGCAACGGCCTGGCTCAGGTCCTTAACGTCGTGGGTTCGAAGGCCGCGATGCCCATTTTGAGCAACGTGCTGATCGAGGCGGAAAAGGACTATATCTGCCTGACGACCACCAATCTAGATCTGGGTATCCGCTGCAAAATCAAGGCGGAGGTGAAGGAGGGGGGTTCGGTCACTCTGCCGGTCAAACGGCTGGCGACGATCGTGCGCGAGCTGCCCAATATCGACGTCGCGTTCGATTCGTCGGCCAGCCACCAGGTCAAGATTGCTTCGGGCGGATCGAATTTCCGCATCATGGGCATAGGCGCCGAGGAATTTCCGAAGCTGCCGGACACGGCCGAAGACAAGACCTTTACGCTCGAGCAGGGCGAACTCGCGACGATGCTCAGCAACGTTTCCTATGCCCAATCCACTGACGAGACGCGCTACATTTTGAACGGCGTCTATTTCAACTTCAAGGATGGCAAACTGGTGCTGGTGGCAACCGACGGGCGGCGCCTGGCGCTGGTCGGCAAGGAAATGAGCGTGCCGGCGGCCAGCGCGGGCGCGATCATCCTGCCGGCCAAGACCGTGGCGGAGTTGCTGCGGCTGTTGGGGAAGGGCGAGAAACTCAAGATTGCGTTCAACGATCGCCGGGCCGCGTTCCAGATCGACACCGGCAAGGACACCAGCGGCTTGACCGACAGCATCTATCTCTTCTCGAAGGTGGTCGAGGGCAACTACCCGAATTACCAGCAGGTCATCCCCAAGGAAACCCATCAGCGCATCAAGCTGGAGCGCGAACTTTTCCTGCAGTGTGTGCATCGCGCCGCGCTCGTCACCTCCGAGAAATCCAACTCGGTCAAGATCAAGCTCAGTGCCAATCTGCTCGAGATCAGCGCCGCCTCGCCGGACTTCGGCGAGTCGCATGAATCGATGGCGATTTCCTACAGCGGACCCGATTTGCAGGTGGCGTTCAACCCGCAGTTTGTGATGGATCCGCTCCGCGCCCTCACCAAGGACGAGGTCTTCTTCGAGTTGAAGGACGAGGTGAGTCCCGGCGTATTCAAGACCCTGGAAAGTTTTGTGTGCGTGATCATGCCGGTTCGCCTGAGCTGAACAGCGGCGGAAACGCCGCGCCCATCTTCCCATGCCGGAAACACTTTCATTGTTTCTCGCTCCCTCGGTGGCCCTCTTGCTGTTGTTGTTCTACATCAACCTGCGGGTCGCTTCGCCGGTCCTGGCGATCCCGATCCGTTGGCTGCGCTGGATTCTCTTTGCGCTTTTCGCCGCGCAGACAAATGAGCAACTGGCGCTGGTCGACCGGCCGTTCTGGGTGGTGACCGCCACCGTCTTCCTGCTTTGGTTCCTGCTCGAATCCGGTTTCAACTGGCTGAAAGTCAGCGCCATCAGCCTGAGTTCCATGCCACTTTTTCCGCGCTACGTGGTGAACAGCAGCGGCGACGAATGGCCGACGCAGAAACGGCTGCTCAAGGTGCGGGACTGGCTGCGCGAAAAACGGTTTGTCCACCTGCAGGCGTTGAAAGCCGAGCTGGGCGGCGGCGTCTGGCTGCGCACCTCGGTCTATCAGGACCCCGAAAACACCGTGCGCCTGCATGTGCTCTTTGTGCCGCAGGAAAACGGAGCCATCACGGTCTGCTACAGCCTGGCGAGCCTGGTGGACGACGCCCGGCGATATGTGACGGATAATCTCTACATTCCCTTTGGCGGCTTCTATCCGGAAAGCTGGCACGTCGAGCGCAGTCCCTGGCGGCGCAGCCTGATACGGCTGGTGGCGCGACACCGGGCGCGAGTGGAGAAATCCGGCGAGACCGCCCGGGCATGGGATATCAGCCCGATCGACGACATCAACCAGCAGCAGCAGCATATGGAAATGATCAATATGGAACTGGGTTATCTGCTGCCGCATACGGAACGGGAGGAGTTCGGCAAGATAACCCCGGAAGGACGTTTTCGGATTTGGAAAGAAGCCTGGCTGCTTGATTATTTCGGCATTGCCGGACGTTATCATTGAACCCGGGCCGGCCGGCCCGGGCGGCCGTTGGGGGTCAAAGGCTGGTTAAATGGAACGCCGGCTCGAAAAAGGACTCGTCTCGTGGGCAATTCCGGCTAACTCGTAGACCATGCCGTTGATTGCCGTCACCGCTTTGGAGAAGATGAAGACACTCCCGCCGGATGTGTGGCTCAAGATCGTCATTGCGATCGCGGCGGTGATCATCGCGGTCCTGGTGTTTCGCCGGGTGATGAAAATGAACAAGGTCATAGCCGGCGTGATCATCTTTGTCGTGATGTCCGTGGTGTTCTTTTCGTGGATCTACAATCGCAACGAGCCGAAATTCCTGACGCCGATTGTGAATAAGATTGCCCCCTTCTTCCCCACCGCCGGGGCATACAATGCCAAGCAACAGACGATGCCAAAGGGGTCACCCCACTAGGCTGCCCGGAAAAAAAGATTGGTGTTTGGTCTGCGGCAGGTAGGCTGGTTGGGTATGCCAAAAGCCCAATCTGACATCGGACTCATCGGACTCGCGGTGATGGGTCAAAACCTCGCGCTAAATATCGCCGACCACGGCTTCCAAATCTCGGTTTACAACCGCACGACCGAGAAGACCGACAAATTTGTCGCGGAAAACCCCCATACCCCCGGCGGGGTGGTGGGCACAAAGACCCTGCCGGAATTTGTGCAGTCGCTCGCCAAGCCGCGCAAGATGGTCATCTTGGTCCAGGCGGGCAAGGGCACCGACGCGGTGATCGACAGCCTCGTGCCGTTGCTTGAAACCGGTGATATCGTCATCGATGGCGGCAATTCGCTCTGGACCGATACCATTCGCCGGGAGAAAGCACTCCGGGAAAAAGGCCTCCGCTTTATCGGCTCCGGTGTGTCTGGTGGCGAGGAAGGCGCGCGCTTCGGTCCGTCGCTCATGCCCGGCGGCGAGTTCGCGGCGTGGCTGGAGCTGAAACCGATCTGGGAGGCCGTGGCGGCGAAAGTGGACGCCAAGACCGGCAAACCGATTCCCGGGGCGGCGCCGGGCAAGCCCGTCACGGGTGGCGTGCCCTGCACGACTTACATTGGGGAAAACGGTGCAGGCCATTACGTGAAAATGGTCCACAACGGCATCGAGTATGGCGACATGCAGATGATCTGTGAGGCCTATGCGTTGATGCAGGGCCTGCTTGGCCTCAAAGCGGCCGATATGGGAGCCATATTCAGCGAATGGAACAAGGGCACACTCGATTCGTTCCTGATCGAGATCACCGCCGACATTCTCAAACAGATGGACCCGGCGACGAAGAAAAAGGCTTTTGTCGACATCGTCCTCGACACCGCCGGCCAGAAAGGCACCGGCAAATGGACCTCGACCAACGCCCTTGATATGGGGGTGCCCGCCCCGACCATTGCCGAGTCCGTCTTTGCCCGTTGTATTTCCGCGATCAAGGAAGAGCGGGTGGCTGCCGCGAAGATTCTCAAGGGCCCGGGCAAAAAATTCCGCGGCTCAAAGAAAGTCCTCGTGCAGGCCATCCACGACGCGCTCTATTGCTCGAAGATCTGCTCCTACGCCCAGGGATTTCAGCTCATGCGCACTGCGCAGAAGGAATACAACTGGAAGCTCAACTTCGGGCAGATTTCCCAGATCTGGCGGGGCGGTTGCATCATACGAGCGGCGTTCCTCCAGAAGATCACCGAGGCCTACGCCCGGAATCCGAATCTCGCCAACCTGCTCCTCGATCCCTATTTCAACAAGACCGTGAAGAAGGCTCAGGCCAACTGGCGCAAGGTCGTCTCACTGGCAGCCGAGTGCGGCGTGCCTGCGCCGACGTTCAGCTCCGCGCTGGCCTATTACGACAGCTACCGCTCGGCCCGGCTGCCCGCCAACCTGCTGCAATCCCAGCGCGACTACTTTGGCGCCCATACCTACGAACGGGTCGATCAACCGCGCGGCAAGTTCTTCCACGTGGACTGGCCCGAGCCCAGTCGCCCGCAATTGGCGATGTGAGGTGACAAGCCAGCCACCGTGATCAAGGCGCGTTAATACCCCAGCCCGACGGGCCTTGATCCCGAAGATTGGTGCCGGCCTCGCCATTCTGGCGGTTTGCGGTTGCACGACAGCGCGACCGATACAAGTGGTTTTGCCGCACAAGGTGAGCGGAGATCCGCGGCTTCCCGCCAATGATATCGCGAAGATTTGCCCGCCGGCCCAGTGGAGCTTGCTGAACGGCTTGGAATATCGGGCCTTCGCTTTGATCGATGCTCATATCCGGCCGGATGGTTCGCTCGAAATCGCAAGGTTCAATGAGAGCTACCCGGACACGTCATGGAATCGACTTGCACTTGTTTTCGCCCGGGAAGCGCAGCTGCACGCCACGACCACCGGATCGAATATTCCGCCTGACGGAGAAGCGGCGGTCATTTTCTTCAGGCAAGGAATTGACGGTAACATGGTTTTGATTTTTGGCCGGCAGAAAGAAGAACCGCTACCAGGCAGGACGCAAAAGGCGGAATATTTCCGCCTCGTCCGATGTTAGGGTCTCCAAATCCGAAGCCAGGCCAGGGCAAAAACTCGGCGCAATCGATTTGAATAGTTGTTGAAGGTCTACAATACCAACGCCCATGAAACACATGCTATTGTTGCTGGCGTTGAGCAGCCTCCTGACCGTCGCCCGTGCAGATCGGCGGGACGATGACCGGGATCGCCGACGGGAAGAGCCGCGCGTGATTCTTTTCAGGGACGCAGATTTTCGCGGAGACTCGCTCGTGCTCTACCCGGGCGATGTAATCGACAACTTCTCCGGCCGGACTTTTGCCAACGGCAATGCGCTCAACGACAGCGTATCGTCCATCCGCGTTGAAGGCGGAGCCGAAGTGTCGGCCTTTGAGAACGCCCGGTTTCGCGGCCAGGAGTTGCACCTCAATGAAAGTGTACGCGACCTGACCAGCCGCCGGCTCAGGGATGATCGGCGCGACAATTGGAACGACCGGATTTCCTCAATCCGCGTGGAAGGCTTCCGCCACCGGGACGGCGAACGAGTCCGGGACTTGGACGGGGTGATCAGGCGGACCTTTCTTGACCTGCTGGGGCGCCAACCCGACGACCGGGCGGTGCGTTTATATCGCGGAGAAATAACCGACCGGAACTGGACGGACCAAATGGTGCGCGATCGCATCCGCCACGGGGAGGAATTTCGGCACGAGGTCGCGGACCGTATTGTCCGCCGGGCCTACGAGGAATTGCTGAAACGTGAGCCGGATGAGCAAGGACTGCGCGATTATAGCAAGGCGATCATCGAGCAAGAGTGGACGGAAAACACCGTGCGAGAAAGCATCCGGCACAGCGATGAATACCGGCAAATAACGAAGAAACACTGACACGCAGCAGGTTCCAGCCCGCCGCTTTGCCGGCTCGAGGCTTCTGTTCCTCGACGACGAATATGTGGAAGGCGGCTGCCGGCTTGCGTCGGGAAACGGTGCCAGCGCAGGATGCCCGCGGCATGAGAGTACCCCTCGTCCTTGTTCTGACCGCAAGTCTGCTCCACGCCGCGCCCAATTTTGCCGACCGGATGGAGCACCCCCTGCGCTACCGGCCCGAGGGCGCGGACTTTGTCATCGAAAACGGCGCCGAATTTTTCAACCGGCCGCTTTACGGCGGCAATACCGCCTTCCGGGTCGATGGCGGTGACCGGCCCGAATTCAGCCTCTACCTGCCGGGACGCGGCGGAAATCTCCGATTCGGGTTGCGCACCGCCGCGGGAGCGAAGTGGCTGCAGGACGTGGTGAAAGTCGTCACCCTTTACCGGCCTGGTGAACTGCTTTATGAAATCCGCGATCCCTTGTTGGGCGAAACCGGCGAGTTGCGGCTCGCGGTGCTGGCCTATAACCAGACGGAGGGAATGATCGTCCGCGCGGAAGCGCGTGATATTGCGGCGGGCGTTGAGCTGGTCTGTGCGTATGGCGGGGTGAACGGCGAACGAGGCCGCCGCGACGGCGATGTCGGCACGGAGCGTGTGCCCATCAGCCAGTGGTTTCAGCTCAAGCCGGTCTTTTGTCGTGGCAACTCCTTCGAGCTGGGACCGGGCCGGTTCACCCTGCGCGCCAAACCGGCGACGATCGTGGGAATACTGCCGGTCGGGGCGCAACTGGCGGTGGCGGACGCAACGCACTGGGACGAGTTGTCCGCCCTGCTTGCGAATTCAGCGGAAAAACCGGCGCAGCCGGTGGTCGTTGGCCATATCGCGCTCGGTAACGCGGAGCCCGTGTTTTTTTCCCTCCAGCGCATAGCAACCGAGGCCACGGCGGCGGCGCAGCTCCCCGCGTACCTTGAGGTTAAATCCGAAAGCACCGAAACCGCGCACCCGGCCGCCAGACTGCCACTGGCCCGGGTTTACGTACCGGCGGAACTTCCGCGCCTGTTCGCCGAAACCGAACAACACTTCGCAACCCTGCGGGCGCGCGTCACGGTCGACACACCGGATTTGTTCCTGAATGCGGCCGTAGGAGCGTTGAATGTCGCAGCGGACGCGGTGTGGGATGAACCGGAACAGGCCATCATGCACGGCGCAATCGCGTGGCGGACAAAACTGCTCGGCTGGCGCGGACCCTACCTCCTCGACGACCTGGGCTGGCACGAGCGGGCGCGGCGGCATTTCACCGACTGGGCCGGCCGGCAGAACACAAGCCCCATCCCGGACCGGCTGCCGCCAGCGGATGAAAACGCAAATCTTGCGCGCAATGAAGCCGGGCTGCACAGCAACGGCGACCTGTCGAACAGTCATTACGACATGAATGCCGTCTACATCGACGCGCTGTTCCGGCACCTCCGGTGGACCGGCGACCTGGAGTTGGCAAAGAAAGTCTGGCCGGTGATCGAACGGCATCTGGCGTGGGAGCGCCGGCTTTTCCGCCGGGAATTCGGGCCGGATCGGCTGCCGCTTTACGAGGCCTATGCCATGATCTGGGCAAGCGACGATCTTTATTACAGCGGCGGAGGGGCGATGCATGCGTCTGCCTACAACTATTTTCACAACCGGGAGGCAGCCCGGCTGGCGCGGTTGCTCGGCAAAGATCCGACGCCGTATGAACACGAGGCCCGGCTGCTTGGAAGGGGCATGCGCACCTACCTCTGGCTGGCCGATCGCGGCTGGTTTGCGGAGTACAAGGATCTGCTCGGGCTGCAAAGAGTGCACCCAAGTGCCGCCCTGTGGACTTTCTATCACACGGTTGATTCCGAGGTGCCGACGCCGCGGGAAGCATGGCGGATGATGCACGAGGTGGACACGGAGATTCCGCATCTGCCCGTATGCGGTCCGGGCGTACCGGCCGGCCTCTACACGCTCGGGACCAGCAACTGGATGCCTTACACGTGGTCGATCAACAACGTGGTGATGGCTGAAGCGGTACATGCCGCTTTGGGCTTCTGGCAGGCGGGCCGCCCGGATGACGCATGGCGGATTGCGGAGGGGTCGATTATCGCGGCGATGTATCTGGGCATCTCACCCGGGAACGTCGGCTCCATGTCCTATCTGGACGCCTATCGGGGCGAATCACAGCGCGACTTTGCGGACGGTTCGGGGGTGTTGTCGCGGGCGCTGGTGGAGGGCTTGTTCGGGATTCGGCCGGATGCCGTGGCGGGTGAATTGCGACTGGAACCGGGCTGGCCCAAGGAATGGGAGAAAGTTGGCCTCAACCATCCCGATTTCTCCGTGGCCTTCCGGCGATCGGGTGAAGCCGATACTTATTTGATTGAACAAAGGTTTGCGCAACCGCTGGCCCTACGCCTGCGGCTGGTGGCACGCCGTGATCAAGTGGCTGCACTGACGGTCGACGGGGTTGCGGCGCCCTGGCGGGTCGTCGAGGATTCAATCGGTGCGCCGCGGATTGAAATGCTGGCTCCGGCGGCGGGCCGCCACGAGGTGATCGTGCGCTGGAGCGGTGCCGTGCCGGCGGCCACCACATCCGGGGTGGTCGGGGATGGATTTTATCAAGTCAGACAGGGTCAGATGAGTTGGTGGCAGATGGCCGCTGCGCCGAAAAAAGAACCCAAGGTCGCCCCAGCCCCGACCGAACCATCGCGCGGTCGGTTCGAGACGGTTGATCTGACCCCAAGGTTCAACGACCGGGTGACCCAGATCTTCAAGAACGAGTATCGATCGCCACGCTCACCATTCGTGTCGCTTGCCCTGCCGAAGCAGGGCATCGGCGCCTGGGCCGGTGGCGTGAACGCAAGGGCGGAGATCGACGATTCGGGCTTGCGCGCGCTGGCGGCGAAGGGAGGCGGGCGAATCGTGCTGCCAGACGGGACGCCGTTTGCCACGCCGGGTGAGGCCGGAACCAAGAACATCATTTTCACCTCCCGGTGGGACAATTATCCCCGGGAAACCGTGGTGCCATTGAACGGTCGCGCGCGGCGCCTGTCGCTGCTGATGGCCGGCTCCACGAACCCGATGCAAAGCCGTTTTGAAAACGGCGAGGTGGTGGTGACTTATAGCGATGGCTCGACGGACAGACTGGCGCTCGAAAATCCGACGAACTGGTGGCCCATCGAGCAGGATTATTTCATTGATGACTACCAGTTCCGCCGGCCGGAGCCATTGCCGATTCGCCTCAACTTGAAAACCGGCGTGATACGGGTGCTAGAGCACGTGACCTTTGATGGCACCGGCGGCGAGATACCCGGCGGAGCGGCGACCGTACTCGAACTACCGCTGCGTGCGGACAAGGAACTGAAGTCACTGACCGTCCGCACCCTGGCCAATGACGTTGTGATCGGCCTGATGGCCGCGACTCTCCAGCGTTAGCCCGACTTACGCTACGGGGAGCGCGGGTAGCGGAAGTGATTGATGGTGTGGGCAGCGAGGCCCGCAAATACCTTCGGATGTTCCGCCGTTGTTTAGGCCGAGATCAAGCCACCCATGCTCAAACCCGCGACAAATGTGTTGGGCGCGTCTGATTTGGTCCGGTTGGTAAGGTCGATCCGAGGCTTTAGTTTCTCGACGTTGAATTATCGAAAGGCGGCCGGCCGGCAAGCTTGCGCGAAGCGACAAGAGAGGAAGGAGACGTGGGACGTGCGTCGATCCGCCCAACCCCAGTGATGCGGACCAGAGACGGCGGACCGATTGTCGTCCCGGCGAGATTATGCACGAGCACCCGATACTCACCGGTGTCGGCAGCTCCGGCCTGATTGATCGTGTAGCTTGCGCTGGTGGCGCCGGGGACGCCTTCGCCATTGTGCAACCACTGATACTCCAGCGAACCCGAACCTTTGGCCTGCACCGCCAGCGTGAAAGAGGTGTTCAAGGGCACGACAACGGTTGGCGGGGCGGCCTGGGTGATGACGGGATTCACCGCATAGCGGATGCCGAACGAAATCTTGCCCGGCTCAACCTTGACGCCACCGATGTGTGCGACCGCACAGCGGCCGCGCAGGTCGTTCACCGTGGCGACAAATTCCAATTCCTCGTCCGGAGCCAGATCGGCCGGCGGCTGCCAAAAAACACGGTAAGGGGCGGCGTCATCGGTGCCGATCAGCTCGAACTGACCCGGGCGGGACGCTCGCGAAAAGGCAAACGTGACCTCGGCCATGCCGTCACCCCCGGAAACTTCCGCGCGGATTTCCCGGCGGCTGGGAAATGTAAGACCGTCCACTTCTGACGAGGTAAAGCTGAGACGCGCGCCCGAGGCCGGAGTCACCAGTGAAATTTCCAGCGGATTCGCTTGCGCCGAAAGCGGGACCTTGGCCCGCCAGACGGCGAACTGAAGGGGCGCCAGGGTGACACGCACGGCGCCGGTGCTGTCGGCGGTCAGGGTTTCGTCGCCCGGTGCCTCGGGGGTGCGCGAATCGAAAATGCGCTGGAGGCTGGCGCCGGCGGGTTGGCTGGTCGCCACCGACGCGGTGAGGGTTGCCACCCGCGAGTTGTTGAGCGCCACGACATATTCCACAAGTTCGCGGCGTTCGATACGCGAAAAGGCAAACATACCCGGTTCCGCGGTGGGCCGGATAATCATTGCCCCGGTACGCAAAGCCGGGTGACCGGCCCGCAATGCACTCAGGCGGGAAAGAAACCGGTAGAACGGATGTTGTTCGTCGAACTTGTCATCGGCACCGGTCCGGCTTGTGCCGAGCAGCGGAGCGGTACTGAAGTCCGGTGCCTTGGACGCGAACATGTCCTCGCGGGCCTGCATGTCGCCGCCGCCGCGGCCGATCATGCCCTGTTCATCACCATAATAGACCACCGGCTGGCCGCGCGAAAGGAACAGCAGACCATGGCCGAGTTTGACCAGATCAGCCAGTTGCCGTGGAGAGGCGCCGGGATTGTCCTGCTCCAGAAAGTAGCCGAACCGGCCGGCATCGTGATTGCCCAGAAAAGTAATGGTCGAGTGCACATTGCTGTCGTGGTCCGTGTAATAGTCATCGCGGGCGAACAGATCCGCCAGCGCGGCGGCCGGGCCGCCCTGGGAAACGAACTTCCGGGCCGCGATGAAAAAACCGAAATCAAGCGTGGTATCGAGCGGGATGGTGCCGGTGGAGAATTCGCTGAGGAAGACCGGATCACCCGAGCCGTTGGCGGCCTCGCCGAATTGAATAAAATCCGGCCGGCCCAGAGCGCGAGCCCGGGCGCGGATCGCCGGACCGAAGGCCTGCCAGAATTCCGCGTTTACGTGCCGGGCGGTATCGATCCGGTAGCCGTCGATACCCCAATCGAGCCACTGGCTGAAGATGTCGATGAAACCCTTAACGACCCGCGGCTGTTCGGTGAAGACATCATCAAGTCCAACAAAATCACCGTATACGGCGTTCTCCCCCTGAAAGGTGCTGTTGCCACGATTATGATAGAGCGTCACGTCGTTCAGCCACGCGGGATTCTTGAGGTGCTTTTCCGCGGCGGTCAAAACGGGCACGTGGGGGAAGCTGCTTTGCGCGGACAAAGGCGGGAAGGCCCCGGGATCGTTGAGGCCGTTATAGGCAACGTCGTGATCATCGAACACCCGCCCTTGGGCGTCGCGGTACGGAGCCGAGGTTTTGTCGCGGTAGGTGGTATCACCGTCCGCATAGTGAATTATGTCCGCCGTGTGGTTGACGACAATGTCCATGCAGACCCGCAGGCCGCGCGCGTGTGCCTGGCGGATGAATTCGCGATATTCCGCGCCGGTGCCAAGGTGGGGATCGATCTGCAGGAAGTCGGTAATCCAATATCCATGGTAGCCGGCCGAGCCAAGTTGCATCGGGTTGTTCCGGAAGGGTGGAGTAATCCAGATGGCGGTTACGCCAAGACCCTTGAGGTAATCCAGCCGCGCGGTCAGGCCGGCAAAATCTCCGCCGTGAAAATATCCGATCCGGGTGGGATCAAAGCCATTTTGCTCCGGCCCACCAGGGATGCCGCCGGTGTCGTTGGCGGCCGTACCGTTGGCAAATCGGTCGGTCAGCACGAAATAATAAGTCTGGCCGGCGCCCGGATGGGTGAATCGAGGCACATTCAGCGGCGGAGTTTCACCAGCATGGGTGGTGCCGGCGGTCAGGACCACCAGCAGCAAACAGAGTACGGGACGGAGCAATCCGCGCCAGACCGACCGACAAAGGGGGTGGGGCATGAACATGAGAAACCGGGGTTGCACCTAGCGAACACCCGTCCAGCGGTGAGTCAAAGGGGTCCGGAAAGACAATACATAGACCAGCCAGACAAAACCTAAATAGCGAAGCGCAGGAGGAGATAGAGACCGGAACGAGGGTGTGTTACCCGGCCCGCGGCGCCCGAGGGATTCCGGCCTTATCCAAGATTCTTCCGGGTCATCGCGGTTTTTTTATAGGCTTGTGGGTCGCTTCTCCAAACGAACGCATGGAAATTGACCCCATCCCGCAAGGCGCTCTTCACCGCCACTGCGTCATTACCTCATTCCCCAGTTAATCTGCGCAACAGCCGCCCGGTCCTGCCGGGACTCTCCGTGGCCAGATGCGCAGCGTTCAATAAATCAAACACCATGCACACCCCAAGAAAATCAGGCAACACACGCGCGGGCCGTATCCGGTCCGCGGCCATTGGCATATTAGCGCTGGCGACTGTTCCGCTGGCTTTTGGCCAGACAGATAACCAGGCACCGGAAACCAAGAAGGACGACCAGGCTGCGCAGGCATCGCCCGGTTCGCTCAAGAAGGACACGGAAATGGCCGTCCAACTGGACACCTTCACCGTCACCGGTGGTTTCAGCGGAAGCCTGGCGGCGGCCGCGCAGGCAAAACAAGCCAGTCCGACCATCGTCGAGGTGATCATGTCGGAAGACATCGGCAAGCTGCCTGACGTCAGCATCGCCGACTCGTTGACGCGCCTGACCGGTCTCACCACCCAGCGCACCAACGGGCGCAGCCAGGACATCAGCATCCGCGGTCTGACGAGCGATTTCAGCACCGGCATGCTCAACGGTCGCGAGCAGGTTTCCACCGGCGAAAACCGCGGGGTTGAGTTCGACCAGTATCCTGCGGAATTGATCAGTTCCGTCGTGGTCTACAAGACGGCCACACCCGACCTGACCGGTCAGGGGCTGGTGGGCACCATCGACCTCCAGTCGGTCCGGCCATTGAGCAAGAGCAACCGGGTGATTGCCGTGAACGGCTACTACGATTGGACGCAATTGAGCCACCTGACCCCCGGAGCCAAGTCGAAGGGTGATCATTTCAGCGCGTCTTACGTCGATCAACTCAACGGCGGCACCGTGGGTATTGCGCTCGGCTTTTCGCACACGGACTCACCATGGGAGGGCCAGCAGTTTCAGGCGTGGGGCTACCCGCAGGATTCGAACGGAGCTTATGCCCTTGGCGGCACGAAATCCTACGTCCGCAGCACGAACCTGAAACGCAACAGCTTCATGGGCGTGCTCGAATTCAAGCCCAACGAAAATATCCACAGCACGATTGACATCTTTGCCTCGAAATTCACGGAGCTGGACTACCTGCGCGGCATGGAGATCCCGCTCGCCTTTTGGAGTTCGGCGGTGTTGCAGCCGGGATACACGGTCACCAACGGCCTGATCACGCAGGCGACGCTCACCAACGTCCAGCCGGTGGTCCGCAACGACGTTTTCAAGCGCGACGCCAAACCCCTTTCCATCGGTTGGAATCTCAAGCTGGGCCAAAAGACCGACTGGCCCATCAATTTCGACGTGGGCTACTCCCGGATCACCCGCACCGACGAGAATTTGGAGACCTACTCCGGTCTCGGTTTCAGGCAGACCGCGGCCAATCCCGATACGATGACCGTGAAATTGATCCCGGGTGAAATCCCGGTGATCAACTCGACACTGAATTACGCCGATGGCACCATCCTGCGGCTGTCCGATCCGCAGGGCTGGGGATCCACAAGCCTTCCCGGCGGCGGCATGCAGGGTTATCTGAAGTATTTCAAGGCCAAGGACGAACTGGCGCAGGTCAAACTGTCGACGGAGCACGAACTGAAGAGATTCTTCAAGGATGTTGAGTTCGGGGTGAGCTACAGCGATCGGTACAAGAAGGACGGCGAGAATCCTTCAGGCTTCGTCACCTCGGCCACCGGCGCCAATACCGCCGCCCTGCCCGCCAAGGTCGGAACGACTGACATGAGCTTCCTCGGGCTTGGCAGC
This sequence comes from Opitutia bacterium, assembly GCA_037446975.1. Lineage (GTDB taxonomy): Bacteria > Verrucomicrobiota > Verrucomicrobiia > Opitutales > Opitutaceae > Lacunisphaera. The sequence continues at coordinate 4,455 of JBBIHQ010000026.1, read as the reverse complement.
ATTTATGCCTACGATCCGCTGGCGGCCTACAGCGCCGGAACCTGGGGCTTCACGCCAAACCTTTCGACCGACATGGCGTTCAACACGTTCAACGTTACGGAAAAGATCGCGCAAGCCTACGTCCAATTCAACCTCGACAGCAAAGTGGGCTCGGTCGGGCTCAAGGGCAACCTCGGCGTCCGGGCGATCAACACCGACCAATCATCGAAGGGGCTTTCCGCCAACAGTGGTATTTTGAATCCCGTCACCGGCGGGGACAAATACACCCAGTTTGCTCCCAGTTTGAACCTCACCTTCGATTTTGGGGATCAGGTTTACCTCAAGTTCAGCGCGGCGCGGCAGATTGCCCGGCCACGCATGTATGACATGAGAGCCTCCCAAGGCTGGTCTTATGACCCCACGCTGGCCACGTCGACCGATCTGGCGCACAGCCCGTGGAGCGCGAGCGGCGGCAACACCAAGCTGAAGCCCTGGGCCGCCAATTCCCTCGACCTTTCACTGGAGAAATACTTCAGCAAAGACCGGGGCTACGTCTCCTTGGCGGCGTTCTACAAGGATCTGGTCAGCTACATCTACAATCAAAGCGTGGCGCAGGACTTCACCGGCTACCCGGTGCGGACCGGCAGTCCGCCCGTGCTGTGGCAGGGTGTTTCGACGGAGCCGGCCAATGGCGCCGGCGGCAAGATTCAGGGCTTGGAGTTCACGCTGTCGCTGCCCAGCGAGTTGATCACCGAGTCCGTGCGCGGATTAGGCCTGACCTTCGGCGGGGCGTATACCGACAGCAGCATCAAGCCGTGGGGCCCCACGGGCGGGGACTCCCCGATTGCCGGCTTCTCGCGGAAAGTGGCGAACGTCACCTTCTACTATGAAAGCCACGGCTTCTCGGCCCGCGTCAGCGAACGCTACCGCTCTGAGACCCGCGAATACATCACCACGTTCGGCCCGCCCAATCGCGCTGGCGACTCCAGTTCCGGCTCCGGTTTCTCGGTGGCCAAGCCCGAGGCGGTGGTTGACGCCCAGGTCAGCTACGCGATCCAGTCCGGCTCCCTGAAGGGCCTGACCTTCTATCTGCAGGCCTATAACCTGAACAACGAGCCCCTTGTCACCTATAACAGCGGTGATCCGCGGCAGGTTATCAATTACCAGAAATACGGTGCCTCCTACTCGGCGGGTGCATCCTATAAGTTCTAACCCAAGGGAAGGAACTGTGTGCTAATTGAACCGCGGCCACCGGATTTATCTGGTGGCCGCATTCTTTCTCCCTGACTCCAACGTGGCCGCGGCTCGCCACCAACCTGGTGTTCCGCGGGCAGCACGCGAGCGCGGTGGCTCAACGCGGGCGATCGATCTTCAATCCCAATCGGGTCAGCAAAACCAATTCCGGCAGACCTCTTTTCGCCGGGTTCACGCCCTTCCTCCGCTCTCCATGGGACCAACGCCGTCAACCTGGCTGACAACCCGCACCGCAGGTGTGCTGGCCCACATTTCATCGCTGCCTGGTGATTTCGGCATTGGCAATCTTGGGCCGGGTGCCCGGCGTTTCATCGATTTGCTCGGCGAAGCCGGGATTCGCTACTGGCAGATCTGTCCCGTGGGCCCCACCGGATATGGCGACTCGCCCTACCAGCTTTTCTCGGGCTGTGCCGGCAATCCCTATTTCATCGATTTGGGTGAGCTGCAGGCGTCCGGCCTTGTTTCCGCCGCCGAGCTCACGCCCCTCTGCCGGCTCCCGGTCGGGCAGGTGGACTACGGCAGCCTATATGAGGCATTCTGGCCCGTGCTCGCCAAGGCTCACGATCGATTTGCCGCAGCCGGCCGCGATGGCCTTGACGGCTGCGGCTCGCTGATCGCGTTTCGTCGCGAACACGCAGGCTGGCTGGAGCCGTTCGCCGATTTCATGGCGCTGAAGACCCATTTCGGCGGCTACGCCTGGACTGTCTGGCCGGAACCCTTTCGGCAGTGGTCGCCGGAACTGCATGCCTCCCTTCCCGCCCCGGTCCTCAAGGACTCTTCCCGCCACATCTTCTACCAATATGTTTTCTTCGCCCAGTGGGCCCGACTGCGCCGCTATGCGGCAGAGCGGGGAATTGAGATAATCGGTGATGTCCCGATCTTTGTTGCACTTGACAGTGCCGACACATGGCAGAACCGCCCGGTTTTCCAGCTTGATGCCGAGGGCCGCCCTCGTGCGGTAGCCGGGGTACCACCGGACTATTTCTCTTCGCTCGGTCAACTCTGGGGCAATCCGCTTTACGACTGGGATCACCTGGCCCGCACTGGCTACGCCTGGTGGATCGAACGGTTGCGGGCGGCGTTCGAACTCTACGATGTGGTGCGGCTGGACCACTTCCGCGGATTTGACACCTACTGGGAGATTCCCGCGGATGCGGCTGATGCGCGCCAAGGGGTCTGGCGCAAGGGTCCGGGCCAGCCATTTTTCGAGGCGGTTCGGGCCGCGCTGCCCCGGGCCCGAATCATCGCCGAGGACCTCGGTTACATCGGACCGGAGGTCGTTGCCCTGCGGCGTGCGGTTGGGCTGCCCGGCATGAAGATCCTGCAATTTGCCTACGGGCATGACGCCAACAACGTCAATCTGCCGCATTTCTACCCACCGGACAGCGTCGCCTACACCGGTACACACGACAATGTCACCACCCGGGGCTGGCTGGAAAGCCTGACACCCGAGGCCGCGGTGCCGGTGCGGGAGTATTACCAGCTGGACGGATCCAGCTCAGCCTGGCCGATTATTCGCACCGCATTGGCGACCGTATCGCGCCTGGTCGTCCTCCCCTTGCAGGATCTGCTGGATCTGCCGGCCAGTGCGACGCTCAACCGCCCCGGCACTTCCGAGGGCAACTGGCAATGGCGCTGCACCGAAAAGCAGCTGCGGCAACTAAGCGACGACAAGCTCGCGGTTCTCCGGCGCTGGATCATACTCTTTGACCGAACAGGCATGCGCCCACTTCGCGACTATAGCGAGCCCCCTGGCGCTGAAGCCCGTCCCGAGACCCCATGACCACCCCACCCCGCCCCCTTTCCCTGCCGGCCATCTGGAACATGAGCTTTGGGTTTCTCGGCATCCAGTTTGGCTGGGGCCTGCAGATGGCCAACATGAGCCCCATCTACAAATATCTCGGCGCCGCGGACGACCAGATATCCAGACTCTGGCTCGCTGCGCCACTCACAGGTTTCATCGTGCAACCGATCATTGGCGCGATGAGTGACCGCACCTGGGGTAGGCTCGGCCGGCGCCGGCCCTACTTTCTCATCGGGGCCGTCCTCAGCTCGCTCGCGCTGCTGCTGATGCCTAATGCCGGATCGCTGGCCGACTGGCTGGTCCCCAATCTGCCCAAATTCTACATGGCCGCGGGGCTGCTCTGGGTGCTGGATGCATCCATCAACATTTCAATGGAACCGTTTCGCGCCTTCGTGGCCGACAAACTTCCGGAACAACAGCGGGGCGTCGGCTTCGCCATGCAAAGTTTCTTCATCGGCGTGGGCGCCGTGGCCGCGGGATTGCTGCCCTATGTTTTGCGCAACTGGTTTGGCGTGAGCACCGAGGCCGATGGCGCGAACGGACTGCCCGTCAACGTGAAGATATCCTTCTATATCGGGGCCGCCGCCTTCTTGGGCGCGGTCTTGTGGACCATCTTGTCCACGAAGGAGAATCCACCCGAGGATATGGCCGAGTTCCTCCGCCAGAAGGCCGCGAGCCGTGGCGTGGCACATTTGCTGAGGGAAATCCCCGAGGCCCTCCGGCACATGCCGGTGGCCATGCAACGGCTGGCGCTGGTTCAGTTCTTCACCTGGCTGGGCCTGTTCTGCATGTGGCTGCATTTCTCCAATGCCGTGCCGGTGATCTTCGGCAGCAGTGATCCCAACTCCGATCTGTTCAAGCGTGGGGCGGAATGGGCCGGAGTCTGCTACGCGACCAAGGATGCGGTGACCTTTATTGCAGCCTTTGGCCTCATGGTGGCGGCACGAAAAACTGACCGGCGTATTGTTCACGGCATTTGCCTTGTACTCGGCGGCCTGGGCCTGCTGGCCGTAGGCTTCATCCACGGCGAGGAGCACCGCTATCTCCTCCTGGGCGCGCTGGCCCTGGGCGGCGTGGCGTGGGCCTCGATACTCTCAATGCCGTACGCAATGCTCGCCGGCGCACTGCCGCCGGAACGGATGGGGGTTTACATGGGGATCTTCAACTTTTTCATCGTGCTGCCGGAAATCCTGGCCGCGCTGTTCTTTGGCGGCCTCGTGAAAAACTACCTGCATGGCAACCTGGTCCACGCGGTCATGGCGGGCGGCGTATTCCTGTTTGTGGCGGCCGCGGCGCTGACGCTCGTGCCGCATGAGGGCGCGGCCGCCACAACTGGCGGCGGCCGTGGCCCGCCGGTCCAGTCCTAAGGCACCAGCTTGTCCGGTGGAACGCGCCGGCGGGACGGCGAACGTCGCCAC